>NZ_JAAFZB010000095.1 GCF_010692725.1 Flavihumibacter soli
AATGATGCGCCGGTAGCCCTGAACGATGCTTACAACACCACTGAAGAAACACCAGTAAGTGTTCCTTTACCGGGTGTTATGACTAACGACAGTGATATCGACGGCGATGCCATCACGGCCATTAAAGTCACCGATCCGGCAAACGGCACCCTGGTCTTCAATGCCGACGGTTCCTTCACCTATACCCCGAACGCCAACTTCAACGGAACGGACTCCTTCACATACAAGGTGAACGATGGCACTCTGGAAAGTAACATTGCCACCGTGATTATAACCGTCACTATCGTTAACCAGTCGCCAATTGCGGCAGACGATCATTTCGAATTGATCAATACCGACCTGGAAGGAAGTATAAGCCTTAACGACTACGATCCGGACGGAGATTCCCTTGTATACTCGATTATCACAAATCCTGAACATGGAGAGGTGCGGATTAACCCGGATGGCACTTTCCAATACTCGCCGAATCCAGGCTTTTCAGGCGTTGACACGCTCGTCTACAAGGTCTGTGATTCTGCGGGCCTATGTGCAGAGGCAAAAGTGTTCTTAACTTCCAGGCCCTCAGCCATTGTGAGCCTAACACCTTCTTACAGTAAGATAGCGGAAGGCAGCAAGGTAACGATCACAGCAGTGCTAAGCCAGGCCTTCCCTGAAGACGTTCAGGTTACCTTAAACTATAGCGGCGACGCGCAGAACGGGAAGGACTATGAACTGTTTGAAAATTTTGTTACAATTAATATCCCAGCGGGTCAGACTATTGCTACAGAATACTTTGTGTTGACTGCTTTAATTGATGACCTGAACGAGAAAGAAGAACAAATCCTTATCAGTATTTCAGATGTCAATTCCGACCGGGTCAGGATTGGTTCAGGAGCCGAGGTGAGTATACTTGATCTCTATCCGCCTTCTAAAGAAGTATCTGAAGAAACTCCAAATACGGATATAAAACCGGATCCGCTTATTTCACCAAACGGCGATGGACAAGGCAACGAACGGTTCCTGATTGATAATATTGATCTCTTTCCAGACAACCAGGTTTTAATATTCAACCGCTGGGGGAATGAAGTCTTTCGGACTAATAGTTATAATAACAGTGAAAATTCATTCCAGGGCGTAGCAAATACCGGTCTTCTAACCAACACCAATAAAGATCTACCTGAAGGTGTCTATTATTATCTTATACATACCACCGACTCAGACAATAAGAAAAGGCTGAATAAAGGCTACCTGATTTTAAAACGATAAGCACATTTAAAGCGATTATAAAACCGAAACATTCAGCCATAGATTTCGTAGACAGAATCAGCAAACCGCCACTACCACGCTAGACTGAATCTAACCGATGCGAATTAAAGGTTTAACAGCTTTCTTGATTTTCTTGAGTCTCGGACTCGCCGCTTTTGGTCAGCAAAAAGCAATGTATACGCAGTATATGTTTAATACGATGGCCATTAATCCTGCATATGTGGCGGTAGATGAACAAATGGCCGTGACCATGTTATCCAGACATCAGTGGGTTGGATTTGCTGGTGCTCCAAACACACAAACCTTTTCTATTCATACACCTATAAAGCAATCAAATACCTTCGTCGGGGGACAAATATTACGAGATCAGATCGGTGAGGTAATCACGGAAACCGGTGCTTACGGTACAATAACGCAGCGTGTTGCGATTGGATTAAAGACATACCTGGCCGTGGGAGTAAATGGCGGATTAAGCACCTTTAAAGCAAATTATTCGGACATATATGGAGATAGCCCTGGTTCAGTTAACGATCCATTGTTCCAGGATGAAAGCTCGATACGCGGCAACTTTGGAATGGGCGTGATGTTATTCTCAGATAAATATTACCTGGGTGTCTCATCCCCACACTTTTATCAGGCAAATCTTTCATTTTCCGAATCAGAGACTAAAAGTCGTCCCCATTATATGCTTCAGGCGGGTTACCTCGCAAAGGTCAATGAGAACCTTAAATTCAAACCTAACTTTCTCATCAAATATGTAAACGGCTCACCTGTTCAATTTGATTTAAATGCCAATTTGCTGATAAATGAGACGCTTTGGGTGGGTGCTTCTTACCGCTCGCTTGACTCATTCAGTGCCGTGGCGTCGCTCTATATCACGAAAGATATTCAGTTCGGCTATTCATACGATGTTGCTCATACAGCCTTGTCGAAGGTCCAGAAAGGCTCCCATGAAGTAATGCTTCAGTTTCGAATGGGAGTTAAGGGTCGCGACCAGCCTAGATGTTACTTCTAAGATCTTCTGTTCTCATCCCTCTTTTAATTCTATCCCTTCTTTAATTCCATTCCTGGGCACCAGGACTATCATTCTCCGAACTTTCCGGAAACAGGACTCACTGCCACCAGTAGCGTTCCTTCGTAAGCTCCAGTTACTAAAGTGACTCTCCTTCGACTTTTACCGAATGCCCAAGCCGCAAGATATCCATTTTGATGCAGCCGATGCAAAAGCAGGCATAAAACAGGGCATTGAAACCAAAAAATGAACAAGTTCAGATCCTTTATTCGAGAATGCCGGGAGGTTATCCGATATCACTTATGGGTTACCTCATTAGCCTGACTCGCCTGTAATAAATCGCTGAAACAGATGTGTCCGGCTTCGGCACACTATCAAGGCGGCCATATTCACTGTAAGAACTTTAAAGGTCATACGTGGGATTCTCAAACTCATCATATCACCCGCCCTATTGATCTTCATTAATATACTTCCGAACACACTAAAAATCGATCCGGACAAGTCATTCGCCATTACAAATCCAAAGAGACTACTTCTTACAACGATAGGTTAACAACTCCAACCCCGGACATCCGAAACCGCAACCCAAAAAAAAAGCCTTCCGTTAGGAAAGCTTTCTAATTCTTTGATGTCTGACTAGTAGGACCAGAGATCATGCTCCCGGTTCATCAGCTCTTTACGAATCCTCTCAGACTCCTGAAGCTTATCGATCCCCTGTGCATAGTCTTTAATACGCAGGTCTTCCGGATTTGATTCCTTGACTATGTAGCTGGCGAATAAACGCTTCATGAATACGTCGTCATAACTTAAACCGGTAGCATCATTGCGTCGGTTAACGACCTCCTTAGTAACTAATATCTGGCGAACTTCCGGGAAATAGATCCAGAAGGCCGGCTGATCATCGAATACCTGACCGGCAGCTTTTACCTTCATCATCGGAGCAATACCAATGATGCGGGGTTCAAACACGGAACGTTGTTTATCGAATATCCAGTCCTCTTTAATCCGGAACTTAACAATGCTGTCGGCATTAAATTCGCCCGGCTTAACGGTTGTACCGGTTTGATTACCTTCCGAATCAAAAATAGGTACGAGCACACTATCAGCAAATTTGGACATGGCATCTTCAGGCTTTAAGACCGTTGAGAATTCATCGCCATTAACGTCTTCCTTAGTGGCAGTAGCGTCATAAGCAGTCAATTCACCTGCCATGACCGCATCCATAATCACATCGATCAGTCGTCCCTTAGGAGACGCAAAAACCATGTTCATCTTATCACGCAGGTCAATTTCACGCCAAACCCTTTTGCTGAACATAACATCCAGTTCCCGCAGGTTGGCATAAGGCGTTACCTTCGCATTTAAAATATTTGACTTTTTGTAGTACCCGTCAAGCGGACGATCAACCGGCGTTGGCTTGGTACTGTTCGTTAAATTCGGAGCCTGGGCGAATGCCGCAGCACCGACAACCAGAAAGATTAAGGTTAATAATTTCGTCTTCATAACCTGATTAATTAGCTGTTATTACAATACCGTCCAATTGACGTTGAGTCCCGTCAGGGCCAACTGCCACTATATTATCAAAGATCACCCGCGTTCCCGGAGTAACACCATTCATCGCCGCCTGCATTTGTGAACTTAACGTATTTCCATTAGCCTGTAGTATCACCGGATCAGTTCTTGGCTTCGCTATTACCAAATTGAAACGGGTTACTCTGAATTTGGCGTCAAAATCAAAGCCTTCCAATATTGCAAAAATGGCATTTTGTGATTTGATGACCACCGAACTCATATTTCCGCCCGTTTTCCCCGCGAACTTCGCTTTCGGATCAGGAATCCGTTTTACACGGAAATCACTCGATCCGATGTTCTGAACTTTGCCGTTGATCTCTGCAGATACATTGACTTTGGCAGCACCGGCAGAGCTCACATTTACTGTGTATTTACCGTTCGAACCTGATATACTACCACCTGTCATACTTACCCTTAAATTCTCCTTAGGTATCCCTGGAGCTGATACAGATACAGGGTTTGGAACGCCAATATAGAATACGTTCATTTTATCAGGGGATACTACCGCTGATGGACGTGATACCTGGTATTTCTGCTCCGCCGTACGATATTCTTTCACACTGCCATCTGTTTGTTTAACCCGGACAGTACCTACCCATGAGAAAACTCCTTCACTTCCTGTATTTACCGAGTAAACTCCTTTTCCGTCTTTTACCTGCAGATTACTACCACCTACAGAAATAGAGGGGTTAGATTTTGAATCATAAGCCGTTAAAAATACCTCGGCGGTATATGGCTGTCCTGCAATCACATAGGATGTCGGTGCCACGGCTACAGCTGCAAATTGATCAAGGTTAACTACCGCCTGATCCATTTTACCCAAGATCTTCTTAACCGTTTCTGATTCTGCGTTCTTTGTATCAGCCTGGATCTTTGTAAGAGCGGTGATTGCCGCAGTTAACGGTATACCATCACCAAAGTTGGTTTGTTCCCAGGTCTTGCGTACACCAGCCCTGCTTTTAGGATCTACTGCGTGAAGAGAAAAATTCACTCCGGCACGTTCCTTCGGATCAAGCAATGCCAGCAATTTCTCACGGGTATCATTGATCTTATTCTTTAATACCTCGCCGCGTTTCTGATTGATCATGAGCCTCGGCGCAATATCCAGGTTATCCCTTTTATTTAAGTCGCCGGTAGCTTCATTATACCCATCACCTTCCTTTTCGAAAAGCTTCTTAAGCTCTTCTATGTGAGCGTCAAGTTCACGAGTATACTGGCTCGCCTTCTTGGCGCGTTCGTAGATCGGACGTGCCCTTTCAGGCTCATCCTTCAATTTGGTAGCCTCGAATGCTGCGAAAGTGTTATCGACACCATTCTGAACGTTCTGGGTAGAAGCTGTTAAGCTGTCTGTTAAATTTTTAAAAGCATCTAAAATTGTATCACTTACATTCAGCGCTACTAAACCCAGCAGCACCAGGTATAGTATTCCAATCATCCGTTGCCTTGGGGTTTGTTTACCTCCAGCCATGTGTTACTTGGGTTAAAGTGTTAATCGTAATTTGTGAACTATATCGCTTAAACACGTGGCTGATTCATAGCGGAAAGCATATTTCCGTAAATAGAATTCAATGAGGACAGGTTCTTGGCTAAGCGACCCACCTCATCCTTGAACATTTTTGAATCTTCCATAGATTCATTGAAATTCTGCATTGTGGCCGAAAGATTTTGATAGAATTTATTCATCGACTTCAAGTGTGCACTTGAATCCTGTAATTCCAGTTCGTATACCGCGTTCAAAGCGGAAAGATTTTTGGCAAGAGTATTCACCTGCTCATGATAAGCCCGTGAGTCGATATTGGTATCTGCCATCTCCGAAAGACTTCCGGTAGCTTTATCAAAAGCAACACTTAAGCCGTCAAACTTCTCGGAGGCTGTTTTTACTTTACTTGTAAATTCATTGGTCGCTCCTGATGCATCAGCCATGTTTGAGATATTGGCAACTTTATCGCCGAATGTACGAAGGCCGGTTCCGAGGCTTTCAATCAGATCAGGTCCGATCTTGGCATTCTCCATCATTTTATCTAATGCTGCTGTAGAGGACACTGAAGCCTGTCCCGAACGGGAGCTGGCAGTGGGTAATTCACCATTAAAATCCTCATCCAGCTCAGGGTAAACACGAGACCATTCCGGATCTTTAGGTTCGGTCTGGAATCCCATAACAAAGAATAAAATTGCTTCTGTAATTAGTCCGGCTGCAATCATCATCTCTCCACCTTTCCAGTGCAAAATTTTAAACATCAACCCGATAATAACAACCGTTGCACCCCACGATATAAGGGAATTAATTCCCAATTTGAACTTAGCTTTCTTAGCCATAAAAGTTTAAAGATTTAGAGATTTTTAAGATGATTTGATTAACGTTTGTCCTTAATATCGCGGCCCTGATATTTAGAGATACAACGGAAACCGATATATGACTTTGCGGTATCCTGATATTCAAACGTATTAGCAGAATTTTGAAGGAAATAACCGATATCTTTCCAGGAACCGCCGCGAATAACCTTCCGTTTTAACACTTCAGGATCTTCGGCGCGTGCCTCATAGTTAAAAGTTGGGTTTAAGTCATGCACAAACGTAGAGGCTGACTCATCATAAGCTGATGATGTCCATTCCGCCACATTACCGGACATATTATATAAACCGTAATCATTCGGATAATACGACCTTACATTTACTGTGAAAGTTCCACCATCGTCTATATAGTTACCGCGACCGGGCTTAAAGTTAGCCATCAAACAGCCTTTTGCATTTCGGATATAAGGTCCGCCCCAAGGATAGCTTGTACCCACACGTCCTCCACGGGCGGCATACTCAAATTCAGCTTCGGTAGGTAAATTATACTCTGACCGGATGGGAATGCCCCGGCTCTCCCGGTATGACTCGTTAAAACGGGTACGCCATACGGTGAAGGCACGTGCCTGACGCCAGCTCACTCCTACAACAGGATAGTTCGCAAACGCAGGGTGCGAGAAATAGCCCTGGGTCATCGGCTCATTCTGAGCATATGCGAAATCAGATAACCACGTTAAGGTATCCGGGTAGATCGCTACTGTATCACGAAGAATAAAATCAGAACGTTTCTTGGTTTTATCATTACGGAAGTTTGAAGCCTCACGCAGTTTCATGATCGCAAAATTGTATTTTAAAAGACGGACATCAAGTTCGTTGCGATCAAATACCCGGTCTTCACCCTGGTAATACATGCCTTCAAGCTTGGCCGCATTAGCTGACTTTCCTTTTTTACCTCCCCAGATACTTGATCCATTGCCAACTTTTTTCCAGTTGATATATTTTTTGCCCTGCGCGGTGGTACTTGCGTTACCCTTAGGCTGAATGTAATATTGATCGTCCTGAAGATAATTGGTTACCGCGATTGAGTCACGCACCCAATTCACGAACTGGCGGTACTCGCTATTGGTGATCTCGGTTTCGTCCATATAAAACGCCTGCACGGTAACCTGCTTGTTTTGAGAAACCTGTGCGAATGTAATATCCTGATCGGTCTGGCCCATGATAAACGTTCCTGCCGGTACGTATACCATTCCATAAGGAACTTCGTTATTTCTGAACTTCTTGGATGAAACTCCAATCAGTTCTCCTTGAGATCCACCTTTACCACAGCTACTTGCCAAAAAGGCAAGAGCTATAAAAGCGCTAAAGTAAATTTTCTTCATTTGGTTGTTCGGGGTTGTATACCTAATTCAAATTGTACCGAATATATACAAATTACACATTATCTACATAAAAAAGAAACCCCTGAGAAGGCTCAATTTCACGTGACGATCTGTTAACACCATGCGCCAATTACCAATTTTACCGGATAATATAAAACGTAAATGTCAGTACAGTATTCTGTTAACTTAAAATTATTTTTTCTTTACGTAAGGTAGGTTGTAAATGTTTCCTATAAAAAAGAAAAATCTTTACAAAACCCTTACTTAGGGTGTGTAACGTAATATTTACAGTCTCTATTTTTCGGTCTGTTTAATATACTGCTCAATGGCCATGGTCATGCTGGGAGCATTCGGCGTTGGGGCCGGAATATCCAGAATCAGATTATGCTCCAGAACAGCTTTATGCGTACTTGCTCCAAAGGCAGCGATCCGGGTTGAGTTCTGAACAAAATCAGGGAAATTTATAAAGAGAGATTGGATACTGGAAGGGCTGAAAAAAGCGATCACATCGTAATATACCTCCGCAAGATCCGAAAGGTCACTGCAAACCGTACGGAACAGGACCGCTGATTTATAGTCATAGCCGCTCTCCTGTAGGAACTTTTGCGTTTCTTCGGCTGCCACATCTGAACAAGGGTAGAGAAATTTTTCGGTGGCATGTTTTTTCAAGACCTCGGCAAGATCCAGGGCTGTCTGCTTACCGAAGAAGATCTTCCTCTTGCGGTATTGAATATACTTTTGAAGATAAAGCGCAATTGTTTCTGAGATACAAAAGTATTTCATCTCTGCAGGCACTTCATAGCGCATTTCTTCACATACCCGGAAAAAATGATCGACTGCATTCCGGCTGGTAAAAATAATCGCGGTCATTTCCGCCAGATTGATCTTCTCTTTTCGAAATTCTTTAGCCGGAACACCTTCAACATGTATAAACGAGCGAAAATCGATTTTCAGGTTATGTTTTTTCGCCAGATCGAAATAAGGTGACTTTTCAGTTTCTGGCTTTGGAAGGGTAACAAGGATGCTTTTAACTTTTTTGTTTCTAGCTTCTGGTGATGCTTGCATGGTTTTTTCGGCTTAGAACCTGAGTGCTTTAATTAGAATTAATACTGGGCAAATTTCGAGGGCACAAAGGTATATAATTAAATAGAATTTTGAAAAGTGGTAATTAGACAGAACATTGTTTCCCGCACGTAAAAACTGTATGATAAATACCAGGATAATCAGTAGGATCGCCAGATACGTATAGATACCTGCATACCGTTCAGGGGTCAAGCTGAATGCAATGACCAGAGGCAAAAAGATCAGGGCAGCGTTGAAATAGCTTAAATACAGTATTGTTACATATTCTTTGACCAGTTTTTGCACCCCGAAAAAAAAACCGAGTATCCGTAGCACAACTATCTTCAACGCAAACAACGCTATGATCACCGCAGACAACACCAGAAACCATTCAAAGCCTTTATAATTATACTCCAGTTGAAAATACTTACCTGAGAGGTATAAAAACATTCCGATAGTTAAACCAAACAGCAGGAACAGTAATAAGAAGGGCCAGGAGCTCAGTAGGTTTTCTTCCTTGTTAATCTGGCTCAGGCTGCGGCTGCTATAGAATGATTGAACAATGGCTCCAAGTTCCTTCGAAAATGCATTTCTCAACACCGCAAAAAACAATAGGAGGGTCAGGATTACTAAAATAACCCAGGTTTCACCCATCGTCCTTTGAATCCCCTGGTTAAAACGGGAGCTTTTTTGAGGGAATTGTTTAGCCCATGCCTCGAAATTGAAATTCTTAACACTATAAAGGTTGATCAAACTATCCACAAAACGGTTAGGACGTGCGGGATCAGGTGCCTTTATCCAGGCTGTTGCAAGGGAATCGGACAATCTCAGTGAGTCAAGTTTAAGCTGGTTTAATCTGAGTTCAGCGGAGTCTACCGCAGCCTGCCGGTAAGCGGGATCAGGTGCCTGATCACGGCTGAGGGTATCGGACTGAGCCCTCGCCGCTATCCATAAAAGCATTAAAACAAATAAACACCGAACAAACCTCTTAATCATATATATAATTCCGCCTAAGCTCCAAAGTTTATTTTGTTCAGATGCAAATTTACATCATTATCAGGATGTTTTCTTACTCTGGAATTAATCTGCCATTAAATATTTTGCTGCAAACACAATTTCAGTCAGGATACTTCTTCTCTGCCGTGTATAAATGAAGTCGCCAGTATTAAACCAAACCTTAATCCCCGAATATATTCCACTTATGTCGGCCAACATACCTCTAATTCTAAATATTCAAAATATGCTGGCGTTTTTTTTACCAACCACTTATGGATTAGATACATCATCTAGTACTCAGGTAAAGGTTAGTCCACTAAATTAGCGGACTAACCTTTACCTGACCCTAAGCATTCTGCACTAATTGTCCCTTAGTTTCAATTGAGATACATTTGTCCGTTGGAAATTTTTTTGACTTTAACTTTAAGGAACAAACATTATAAAATGGCAATTCAATTAAACACAACATCTATTGGACGGGTAGAGGATCTCATTTATTACGAACGGCTTGGGGATTACCTGATCCGTACGGCGTTGTAATTATATTGTAAATGTAAAAAGCTGCCTGCCCGGGCGCTGGTGCGAATGTTCAACTAAATTAAGCCTAAATTTGCGACTATGGCCGGAATCTACCTTCATATCCCATTTTGCAAAAAAGCTTGTCATTACTGCGACTTTCATTTTACTACCTCACCGCTTCGCAAGGATGAAATGATTGCCTCGCTCCGGAAGGAGTTGACCTTGCAATCAGATTTTTTTGATAATGCCCTTGTGGAGACCATTTATTTCGGCGGCGGAACCCCATCCCTGTTGTCGGCGGATGAGATAAAATGGATATTGGGCGATATCCATGAAATTTTTCCAATATCTCCGAACCCCGAAATTACACTGGAAGCGAATCCTGACGATTTAAATCCGCAAAAGGTAAGGGAATTAAAAAATACACTGATCAATCGTTTCAGCATAGGCATTCAATCTTTTTTTGATGAAGATCTCGTCTGGATGAATCGGGCTCACAACACCAGGGAGGCGGAGGCTTCGGTGAAACGCGTTCAGGATGCAGGCTTCGAAAACATTACTGCGGACCTGATATACGGCTATCCGCTCCTCACAAATGAGAAATGGCATTTAAATATTGAGCAGCTTACCAGCTTTGGTGTACCTCACATTTCTGCTTACAGCATGACCGTCGAACCGGCAACCGCACTGGCGTCATTTATCCGCAAGGGAAAGCAGCAGGCTATGAATGAAGCTCAAAGTGCTGAGCAGTTCCTGATCCTGATGGAGTCATTAAAGGAAGCAGGCTTCGAGCACTACGAGATATCCAACTTTGCTAAACCGGGCTGGCATTCCCGCCATAATTCCAATTACTGGAATGGAATTCCCTATTTGGGAATCGGGCCCTCTGCCCATTCGTTTAAGGCTAATGTGCGCCAATGGAACGTTGCAAATAATACGAAATATATTGAATCCATCGGAGCAGGTCTGATTCCTGCCGACAAAGAGGAACTCTCGGAAGCCAACCGGATAAATGAATATATCATGACATCCCTGCGAACGGAAGCCGGGATGGATTTGCAAAGAATCACAACAAGTTTCGGCAATGAATACCGGTTACTAATCGAAAATGAGCTCCAGCAGTTTTGCGACAAGAACTGGATATCCCAGGATGGAGCCCGGGTGACATTAACTACAGACGGCAAGCTGTATGCGGACCATATTGCTTCAGACTTATTTGTTGAATAATTCTGCATGCTGATTAAAAAGGGAGTACCATAAACCAGTACTCCCTTAATATCTTACACTAGCACTACTATCCTACAAACATGGACTTGGTGCGTCTTCTGCAAAGGGGATCGGGAAGCAGTTCCAGACATCATCTCCCGTTCTATCCACCGGCAATTGAACCAGCCGGTTGTACCTTCTCATGTCCACCCAGCGATGTCCTTCGGCGTACAAAGAGTATCTTCTTTGCTTTAGCATTTCATTAATCAGGGATGCATTATCAACCGGTCCCGCATAAGGCAGTAATCCATTCCCTATCCTGATCTTATCCAATACGGGCACTGCATCACCAAATGCGCCGGTCTGGATCTTAGCCTCTGCATAGAGCAGCATCAGCTCCTCGTTCCGCATGATCGGAATAGGGGAAGTGTTACTCTGGTATAAGGCCACACCATGAGTGGCAGTCAGATTATCAGAGGTTGCCGGAGAAGATCGCAATGCAATTTTTGACAGTCGTAGATCCGCTCCCTCTCCTGCTGCCTGCGCATCAGCCAGGAAGGCAGGATGTGCTCCCCTAACCTCTCCTGTAGAATTCACGGGCAGGTAAAACCTGTTTAGTTCATCACCGCCTGCGGTAGAATAAATGTGATAAGCGCCAATGTTCTTCACGGTGTTATAATCGGCGTTAATATCCATGAAAGATCCACTGAGGTGCGTTAATGCCTCAGCAAAGTTGCCACGATACGCGGCTACACGTGCGGCAAGACCCCGGTTGAATCTTTTAAAGGCCGGGGGATCATTGAAAACCGCAAAGCCGGAAGACAACCGGAAGGCAAAGGCGGTTCCTGCAGCATCCAGATTTGTGGCGCCCGTTTCTAACAATGCGGCTATACTCGCTAAGGCAGCAGTTTTATCCACGATCGGCCCGAGGTTGTCAGGATCGTCGACTTCTAACCTTATTCCGTTCTCATTGGTCAGATTTAGCGCTAACAGCAATGCGTAAGCTTTCATTGTATTGGCAAATCCCAGGTAGCCCTGCTTTTGTTCCTCTGTTGGAAGGCCTGTATTGTTTACTGATCCTATCAGCACATTGCAGTTCTTGACAACCCGGTAAAATGCATTCCAGGGATTGGTTATATAAAACGTGTTGTTGTCAAGAATGGCTGTCCCCCTTCCTAGTAGTTCAGATGTATATCGCGGGTCGGCTGAAGAAAACCGGTAAATATCCCGGCCAACCTGGCTGACGTCATCCAGGTAAAATTCCAGGCTCGGCCTCAATCCCGATTCGGTACCGGTAACAATCGTGTTTAACGCAGCAACGGTTGCGTTCGTCTGCACACCATCCAGGCTTGAATTATTTGGATCACCCGTGTCATCCAATTCGCAGCCGGAAGGCAGAAGCAACGAGGCAGCAAGCATGACCCCGAGCATGATTTTCGAATAATTTATATGGATTTTCATGATTCTGATCGTTAAAAGTTTGCAGTGAGATGAAAGAATAATCGCCTTGCTGCCGGATATGGCGTAACTTCAACGGCTGTAGAGAAGCCGGCGGCCCCAAAATTAGATACTTCCGGATCGTAGCTTTTATAGGGAGTTATAACGAACAGGTTTGTGCCGGAAACTCCGAGTTTAATACCCTCTACAACTGATCCAAAGGCCCTTTTCAGCGTTGCCGCAGGTATGTTATAGTACAATCCTGCTTCCCTTAAACGGAAATAATTAGAATCCTGCACATACTGCCGGGCTGTAACACCGCCGGCATTCAGTCTGATGGCTGCCTGATTAAGCCCGGTAGCCGGATCGATGTCATCATAATCAGGGCTTGTTCCACCCAGGTCTGTCAGAAATTCGGTAAGGTTAACATTTTGACCTCCGCTCTTCCAGTGAAGCATGAAGCTCAGGTTGAAATCTTTAAATAAGGTAAAATCATTCGAAAAGCCTATCTGGAAATCAGGTTCAGAATTTCCAAGTACAAAAACGCCGTCTGAGGTACCATCACCATTCGTATCGTCTATACCCACAATCTGGGTGGCAGATGAGCCCTCCTCGATGCGGAAGGTCCCAATACTGTTACCGAATCCGCCAATATTAAAAGGCGGTATATCAAGCTGCGTTACTTTCGACCTGTTCAGCCAGAAATTGGTTCTGGAATTCCACTTGAAATTTGTTGAATTGAAAGGCGAAGCTACCAGGCCAATTTCAACTCCCCTGTTTCGTAAGGTTCCGCCGTTAACTATCCGCTGTACAAATCCCGATGAGCTTGGAATATTTTGAGCGAATATGAGCTCCTCTCCGTTTCTATTGTAGTAGGTCGCATCGAATGCAATTTTTCCATCCAGGAAACCCAGGTCAAACCCGGTTTCGAATTCCTTTTGCCGCTCCTGGTTGATATTGCTATTTCCTAGTTGGGTGAATCCTGCCGGGTTAGTTACCCCGATCAGGGTGCCTCCTACTCCCCCGATATTAGAGGGCGAAAAGCTGGTATACTTGGCACCGAAAGGTGGAAAGTTACCGGATTCACCGTAGGCAGCTCTGACCTTAAACAAATTAATCGATTCAGATTTCCAGAAATCAAAATTACCAAGGTTAACTGCTAAGGACACTTTCGGAAAGGCCTCGTAGTCGTTTACGTTCGCATTATCGGAAGATTTGTCAAGGCGGATACCACCTGTCAGGATTATTTTATCTTGAAAATTGATCTCTTCCTGTGCGAATAAGCCCCGGTTTTTGCGAGGCGCACGAAACTGATCAACCCGGATGGCCGATGCCTGATCGAGGTTTTCCTGGCCCGTGATCAGGATGGTTGCAATGTTGAGCACCTGGTTTTGATCGAAATTTTCTAATGTAGCGCCTGCAGAGGTTGTAAAGCTGAACCTTGAATCTGCCGTGGTATAATTGTTCACCACATAGGCAGATCCGTTGGTATTCAGGTTATTGGTGTTACCCTGTATGGAAGCACCGTTCGTACCGTTTCCATCCGACTGGAACTGAAGCGTATTAGGGAAGATCGCTTGCGTATTTAATGTGTAGTAATCCAGACCTCCCCGCAATATTAACCGGGTACTTGATTGGGTACTTTGCTGCAGATATGAAGTAAGGGATAGCCCGCCGATAAACCGGTTGACCTCTTCATTATTCGTGAATACATCTCTCGTTTCAAGCGGGTTTGACGCACCGTAGCGATTCCGGGGATAATCACCATTTGCATTGGGGTGAAGATCGACGTAGGTCGGAGTTGATGACAGGGCGACTCCGTAGGATACCCCGGCATTGTCATTATTTGTTAGACCACGATCCGTAGAAGAGTTAATATAATTTGTGGTCATTGAAACACTAAACCGGTTAGATATAGTATGGTCAATATTCGCCCTCACGGAGCTTTTTACATAGCCACTGTTTTTAATGATACCTTCTTCATCCAGGTGGAGTCCGGAAACGAAGAATTTCGTTTTGTCACTACCACCCGATACACTTGCTGAGGTGGTGCTGAGGAATCCGTTGTTCCCATACATCTCCTCCTCGTAATTGTAAATATGTCCCTGGCTCACGGCATCACGGAAGCGACCTTTCTCTGCATCCACGGAAGCCTGGTTCGTTACGTTTCCCGCGGCGTCTGTGGTTTGGTAGAACTGCTGAATTTTGTTCTCATCCCAGCTGCGTACCCCAAGTAGTTTGCTGGCTTCAGCCATACCCAGATCCTGAGTAAAGGATACCTTGGTTTTGCCGGTGGTCCCCTTTTTGGTTGTAATAATGATAACCCCTGAAGCAGCGAGGGAGCCATAGATTGCGGCAGCAGATGCGCCTTTCAGCACTTCAATACTCTCGATATCCTCCGGATTTATATCAGCTATCCGGTTTGAGGGATTATCCTGGTTAGATGTACTTCCGCTATTCCGCGAAGCGATTGTTACAGCGTTTAGTCCCGAAGAGATCGAAGAGTTATCCATAAATACGCCATCCACCACATACAAGGGCTGGGTGCTGCTGTTAACGGAGGTCAGTCCCCGCAGGCGAACGGAGATACCGCCACCGGGAGCACCGCTCGCAGCCACAATATTCGCACCGGCAAGCTTACCATTGAGCGCTCCTTCAAGCGTCTGGTTTACAGTAGTCCCCGTTAACTCCTCAGCGGATATCGTCGCGACAGAATTCGCAAGATTACTCCTTTTAACACTGGTAGCCAGCCCCGTAATAACAACTTCATCTAGTTTCGCGAAATCTTCGCGCAAACTGATCTGCATATTCGAAGCGGCCCTGGCTTCCTGGCTTACATAACCAAGAAAGCTGAACTCCAGGGTAGCGTTCTGCGGAACATTCGTCAGCGAGAATGTTCCGTTGGCCCCGGTAGCTGTCCCTGTTAAAGATCCTTTTACCTTAACAGAGACCCCGGGCAGCGGCTCCCTGGTACCGGCATCGGTGACCGTACCTGCGGCGGTGACCTGCGCCGTACTTGTAAATGGCAAAAGACTTATTGCCATCACAATGAATGATAGTAATAGTTTCTGTTTCATATTACTTAATTTTAGTATACTAAATATACTTAAAATCAAGCCTTTACACTAAAACATTGTAGTTACACAAATTTAATTGACGAAGATTAGGAGAGTACATCAGTCCGGGGGAGTAAATAATGAAAGGACTTTTCATCAGCGAAAAGTCGTAGTCAAATTACTTAACTTGAATGATCTGAAATAATCTTCCATTGACCATTTAATTTCTTCATTAATAAGGTAAAGTAACCCTCCGGAGAATCTTTTTCTCTTTTTAAATGCCAGGCACCCAGGACAAAAGCATCAGTTTCGCTAAGAAATCGTATTTGCTGAACATCGAAGCTAAGAATTCCCATGGCAACCTTATCGGGGTAAGATTTGCGATAGTTGTCCAGCGTTGTCTGCCAGCCAAACTTGGGGCCGTTTTTGCCAACAAATAACAAGGAGTCAGACTTCCAGTAAGTCTCCATATATGCTTCCAGATCTCCTTTATTCCATGAGACCCGCTGAGTTTCCAGTATATTCAGAATATCCTTTCTATCCTGTGCATTGACCGTTAACGTTAGGGCAAAGAAAATAGCGCAAAAAACTAGGGCTTTCATAAGCTTAATTATTTTAATTTCATTGAAAAGATTAAATATATGAATAAGCAGGTATTATGCTTCGGAGAAGTCTTATGGGACACATTCCAGGAAGGTAAGATCGCTGGCGGTGCGCCAATGAACGTGGCCATGCACCTGAGACAGCAGGGTGTTAGCGCTAGCCTGGCAAGCCGTATCGGAGAGGATGAAGACGGAAATAAATTGCGGGAATTTTTAAACACACATAATCTCGATTCGGAACTGCTTCAGCACGATGCCAATCTGCCAACCTGCGTCGTATCTGTTACGCTTGACGATCAGCATCAGGCTACGTATACCATACCCTACCCGGTATCATGGGATAATATACAACCCGAACCTTCACTGCTTAATGCAGCTCGTCAAGCAGATGTAATTGTCTTTGGGAGCCTTGTTTGCAGGGACACGACCAGCAGATCGACACTCGAGCAACTCCTAAAGACAGACGCACTTAAAGTTTTTGATGTGAATCTCAGGGCGCCGCACTATCACCTGGATCACCTTAAGGAACTGGGTGGCCAGTCTAACATCATCAAAATGAATGAGGAAGAGTTAGATATGCTTGCCGGCAGTGAATTGTCGCACCTATCTCAGAAAGAAAAAATATCTTTCATATCCGACTATTTTGGCTGCAATACTGTTTGCATTACCCGGGGAGGTTCCGGAGCAATCGTGCTGTTGAACGAAAGTTACCATGAACATCCCGGGTTTAAAGTGCAGGTTGTAGATACCGTTGGTGCCGGTGATGCCTTCCTGGCCACATTCATACGTGGTATCTTAACCGGTGAAGCCCCGGATCTGATCTTAAGACGGGCCTGCGCCATTGGCGCATTTGTTGCCGGCAGCCGGGGGGCAAATCCGGTTCACGACCCTGAGAAAATTACACAGATCGCCGGGCAGGATATTTAAGCGGATTCGACACATCTGACTGTCAAAATAATTACAATCTAAAAAACGTCCTCCGGAAACTTTTAACTTAGGGTTCTCGTTATTTAGGTGAAAGGTATATTATGCGGGGTCATGAATTCTCTAAGTTTATTCCGAATGAACTCCCAAAGGGAGGGTTCGATGAACTGTTAAAGTTATTTCTTGAGTTACTGAACTATACTTCCGGGGATCCAAATGAAGCCCTGGCCTGGATGAATGAGCTTGATAAGCAGTACAACCTTACTACTGATGAATATGGTATGGGTGATTTTATCGAGGACCTCAAGAAAAAGGGTTACCTGGATGACGACGATCAAAAAAGCGGCGGATTTAGGATTACCGCCAAAACCGAACAGAGCATCCGGCAGTCTGCTCTGGAGGAGATCTTCGGGAAGCTAAAAAAATCCGGAAAGGGAAACCACAATTCGAATATTTCTGGTTTAGGTGAAGAGAAAAATGCCGACAGGCGTGAGTTTCAATTCGGCGACAGCCTGGATCAAATTGATATGACCGCCTCTATTCATAATGCCCAGATCAATCATGGCATAGGTGATTTCAGCATGACCGAACGTGATCTGGAGGTTGAAGAGAAAGACTATAAAACGATCTCTTCGACGGTTCTCATGATTGATATATCGCATTCTATGATACTCTATGGTGAAGACAGGATCACTCCGGCAAAAAAAGTCGCAATGGCACTTGCCGAGCTTATCAGCACTAAGTATCCTAAGGACACCCTGGACATCGTGGTCTTCGGCAATGATGCCTGGCCGATATCGTTAAAAGACCTTCCTTACCTGCAGGTAGGGCCTTATCACACCAATACCTACGCAGGCCTCGAACTGGCTGTTGATCTGCTTCGCAGGCGGAAAACGCATAACAAGCAGATCTTTATGATCACTGATGGGAAGCCAACCTGCCTGAAAGAAGGAAACAAATATTACAAGAACAGTATTGGACTGGACCGGAAAGTTGTGAATAAAACGCTGAATATGGCAGCACAATGTAAGAGAATAGGTATTCCTATTACAACCTTTATGATTGCACGGGATCCTTATCTGCAACAGTTTGTCCGGCAGTTCACCGAGATAAACGGCGGAAAGGCATTCTACAGCTCACTCAAAGGTTTAGGAGAGTATATCTTTGAAGACTATATCCGAAACCGGAGAAAAACAGTGAGATAATCTAAAGGAGCTACCGGGTTTTATGGTATATCATCAACCCGACCATTAAATCAAATAAAGAATGAACAAACTGGATATACAAACTCTTGCTGAGCTGAAGCAGTCAGGCTACCGCTCCCGTACGGTTAAAGAAGAACTAAGAGAAAACCTCATCAGTCAGTTAAAGAATAAGGAAGCAGGATTTGAAGGCATTATAGGCTATGAGGATTCTGTTATCCCTGACCTTCAGACAGCCATTTTGTCGAAGCATAATATTTTATTGCTTGGTTTGAGGGGCCAGGCAAAGACGCGAATTGCCAGATTAATGATCAGCTTGCTTGATGAATACGTTCCCTATATAGAAGGTTCCGAACTATTCGAAGATCCCCTCAACCCGATATCCTGGTTTGGCAGGCATGAGCTTGAGACCAAAGGCGACAGCACACCTATAAGCTGGCTGCACCGCTCTGAACGATATACGGAAAAGCTGGCTACTCCTGATGTGACAGTTGCCGATCTGATCGGTGATGTTGACCCGATCAAGGCTGCTACAATGAAACTTACTTACTCCGATGAACGGGTGATACATTTCGGTCTGATCCCAAGGGCACACAGAGGGATTTTCGTTATAAATGAATTACCTGACTTACAGGCCAGGATCCAGGTTTCCTTATTCAACATCCTTCAGGAAAAAGATATCCAGATACGTGGTTTTAAATTAAGGCTGCCGTTGGATATTCAATTCGTCTTTACTGCTAATCCGGAAGACTATACGAACCGCGGCGCCATTGTTACTCCGCTTAAAGATCGTATTGAAAGCCAGATATTGACCCATTATCCACGCAGCGTAGAAATTTCACGTAAGATCACTCAGCAGGAGGCATCCATTACCAAGCAGCAGCTTGAGAACATTGAAGCAGACGGACTGGTTAAAGATCTTGTTGAACAAATCGCTTTTGAAGCCCGTAATTCAGAGTATATCGACAAGAAATCGGGGGTGTCGGCGCGGCTTACGATTTCTGCTTATGAAAACCTGATAAGTAACGCTGAGAGACGCATGCTGATCAATGACGAAAAGGATACGTTCGTCCGGATCTCCGATTTCCTGGGAGTGATCCCGGCGATCACCGGCAAGATCGAACTAGTATATGAAGGCGAGCTGGAAGGTCCGGCTAAGGTTGCGAACATCCTGGTTGGTAAATCTATCAAGAATCTGATGACCCAGTTCTTTCCGGATCCGGAAAAACTAAAGAAGTCTAAAAATACCAATCCTTACTCCGAGATCATTAACTGGTTTGGAGCAGGTAATACGATTAACATATCGGATAATCTACAGGGAAGGGAGTATAAAAACATCCTGCTTTCGGTACCAGGTTTGAAATCCGTCGTTAAACAATTCCATCCTCGGCTTAGTGAAAATCAGCAATTTCTTTTGATGGAATTCTTACTGCACGGGCTTGCTGAGTATTCGCAGGTCAGCAAATCCTTCCTGGACAACGGCTTTGCATTTACTGATATGTTTAACAGCCTGTTTAGTGCCGAGTTTGGGAACGAAGATGACGATTACGGAGATGAACAGGGTAGATACTAATCATATGTTATCTTTATGCCTGAATCTTAATTTTTCAAGGCTTAACTAAGCAAATGACCAACCGAATTCTGATCCTGATGATCATCAGTGTGTTATTGATCATCATTGACCTGTATATCTATAAAGCTGTCAATTCTGCATTTTTAAAGTGGAATCTCAAAAAGAGAAAACTTTTTAAACATCTTTTCTGGGCTTATTCCTTTATCCTGCTGGGAAGTGTTTTGGCCAGTATCTATCTGAATCTTCGGCTGACTGCCCGGGCGATCATACTTGTAGCATTCTTCCTGACTTTCGTCAGTAAGGTCTGCTTCCTTCTTTTTTTGGTGATCGATGATGCTCGTCGTGGAATTACCTGGCTTTTCAGAAAATTCAAGGGCGGCAAGCCTGAAGAAGAGCCGGTTTCATCTGAAAATGCAATACCACGGTCGGAATTTCTTATTAAAGCCGGAACGTTGGTCGCCGCTGTTCCACTGGCTTCGCTGAGTTACGGCATAATTTCCGGCGCTTATGATTATGAAGTAGTCAATCGAACGCTGGTATTACCAAATTTGCCTGCGAGTTTTGAAGGGCTGACTTTAGCACAGATCTCTGACGTTCACTCCGGGAGCTTTTACAATCGTAAAGCCGTGTTGGGCGGCGTCGATCTGCTGTTAGCGCAAAAGCCTGATCTGATATTTTTCACCGGTGACCTTGTAAATAATCTGGCTTCAGAAATGCGTGATTACCAGGATATTTTTTCAAGGCTGAAAGCCCCGCTCGGGGTATTCTCTGTTTTGGGAAATCACGATTATGGAGATTACCACTTTGGGAAGGAACCTTCAGCTGCTAAAGCAAAGAATCTGGCGGATGTGAAAAGTACCCATAAGAACATGGGTTGGGATTTGTTGCTTAATGGAAACCGCAGTATCAAAATTGGTGGTGAGGAAATTGCGATTGTCGGGATTGAGAATTGGGGTGCAGGCCGTTTTGTGAGGCACGGTCGTATGGACTTAGCCGTACAAAACACGGACGATATCCCAGTAAAACTTTTGCTCTCCCACGATCCGTCGCACTGGCGTGCGCAGGTCCTGAAAGATTACCCTCAGATCGATGTAATGTTCAGTGGTCATACTCACGGGATGCAGTTTGGAGTTCGTACGGAAGAACTTCAATGGAGTCCCGTTCAATACATTTATCCAGAGTGGGCCGGACTATACCAGCAGGCACATCAGCAATTATATGTTAACGTCGGATTTGGCTTTTTAGGCTATCCGGGACGGGTTGGAATTCAGCCTGAAATTACGATATTTGAGTTAAGGAGGTCTTAAATCCGATTTCCCTCCTCTCTTTCATGCTGAAAATAATGATGGATGTAATTATCTTGTATGAGATCCCGAATTACTAGATATTTCCGGGATACCCTCGACTTCTTACTATTCAGCAACTTGTTTATTGCGCTGTGTGCGGTAGCCCAGGGGATGGTGACCTACATGCTGCTTGGGGTGAAACCGGAAAAGTATATTCTTGCCCTGCTGTTCTTTGCAACACTGGCACAATATAATTTCAGTATCCTGTTAACGAAACCAAAAAACCCGCAGGGATCAAAGTTCAGAAGGGTTAGGTGGATATTTTCACACTACCGGCTGATGATTTCCATTACGATCATTTCAGTTTTATCGTTAATTCCCCTGATCCTCTTTTTGTCTGTTCCTTCGCAAATCCTGTTATTTTTCCTTGGCGTCCTATCTGTAGCTTATGGATTACCGATTTTCAGCTTCCATGATAAAAAATTCGGTTTAAGAAATATTCCCGGGATTAAACTCTTTCTCATTTCGCTGGTATGGTCATTAAGTACTGTGCTCCTTCCCATATTGGAGCTTGAAAGTACTGACATATTGCACATAACAAACCGGAATGCAATTTTGCTGATTGCCAAACGATTCCTTTTTATAGCGGCCATTACTATACCCTTTGATATTCGCGACCTTTTCCAGGATCGTAGCAGTGCACTTAAAACAATTCCAGTGATGCTTGGTGAGAAGAAAGCGTACCTTTTCTGCCAGGCTTTGTTAGTAGCCTATCTCGTTTTGCTATTCCTCTTCAGCGAGAGCTTTGACAAAAATTTTGTCGCTTTGACACTTACCATCCTTCTTTCCGGCTGGCTTATTTTCAAATCGAATTTCGTGCGGAATGAATATTACTATTTCCTCTACCTCGACGGCACTCTGATACTGCAGTTCCTTCTGGTTTACTTAGCAAGTCATATTGGGTTATAGGACCATCACAGATTGACTCTATAATAAACTGGTACTTTGTTTGTATGAATAAAATATGAATAAACTTCTCGTTTTGCTCGCCCTGTTTGTATTTTCAATTTCCTCGTGTACAAGCAATACGGAGAACGAGCACAGGCTGCGTACAGAAAATCTGGAACTTCGACAGGAAGTGGATAGTCTGAAAGACGTGATCAGCAAATCAACGCGTCACACAGGAGGTGATACGGTTCTGAAACTTACCGAGAATGCTAATACCAAAGACCAGGGCAGCTTTACAGGGCAACATGCTTTGACTTTGCAATGGATAAGTTGGGATCAACCAGGAAGTGTAACAATTATCCCCTCAGAAAACGGATGGTACACTATTGCCGGTCAACAGACAAAAAATGACGATTATCTTAAAATCACGGGCCGCATAAAACCATTGAATGAGCGGGAATTGGAATTTATAGGCGAGATTGAAACCCGCGTCAGTCATCTGAATAATGGTGAACCCTGCCTGAAGACAGGCAGGAAGTTTTTTAAAGCTACAGGTTCACGGGAATACTGGCGCCTTCAGGATATGAGTAATTGCGAGAGCGCTTCTACGCTGGATTACATTGACATTTACTTTTAACAGCACTCAGAACAAACATACTCAACCCGGTATGGGCTATCCCGCAGTAAACTTATACCCTACACCGCGCACGGTTTGCAAGTATTGAGGACGGTCAGGGTTTTCTTCTATCTTTTTACGAAGCCTTACAATGTGCATATCCAGAGTGCGGGTATTTACATCCGAGTTATATCCCCATACAACCATCATCAAATCATCGCGGTTGATGATCTTATTTTCATTTTTAAGAAAATACAGCAATATCCGATTTTCCAATATGGTTAATTCGATTTTCCGCCCGTCTTTTATTAGTGAGTGTGTATTCGGGTGATGTTCCATGTCACCGAACTTATGTATCTCGGACTTTTCGTTGTTGATCGCATATTTCACCTTATTCTCTATCAGAGCAACCAACACATCCATATTGAAGGGCTTGGTTATATAATCGGAAACTCCGAAGCTATACGCATCGATTTTATCTACATCCTGCGCTTTTGCGGTGGTCATAATGATCAGGTTATCAAAGCCCTTTTCCCGGACTGCCTGACATACTTCCGAACCCTGCTTGTAAGGCAGCATCCAGTCAAGCAGAACGATATCCGGCTTTTCTGCTAAGATCATTTCTTCAGCCGCGAGACCATCGGCTGCCTCAAGGACTTTATATCCTTCTGTCTGCAAACGATGAACTACCAGGAACCGAAGGTTCTCATCATCTTCAACAACTGCTATTTTAATTTCCTTTTGCATAATGATTAATGATTTCTTTAACTTCTTCCTAACCTATTAACTTTCGTATGGCAGCTCAATTCTGAATTCTGAGCCCTTCCCTTCTTTACTTTTAACAGTAATGGTTCCATTCATAAAATTAACCAGTTCCTTACAGAACGCCAAGCCAAGCCCGACGCTGCCCTGCTGGTTATACTGACTCTGAATACGATAAAACTTTTTAAATATATTAACCAGTTCGTGACCCGGAATACCGATCCCTTTATCGGTGAAACGAAATACGATGTTTTTTCTTAATTTCCTGATAGCGATCTCTAATTCCTTTGCTTCAGAAGAGGAGTATTTAAATGCATTATCTATCAGATTCTGAAAGATACTTCCCAAAAGGACCGGATCGGATTTAAACTTTGTAACCCCGTCGATCTTGTAATGGATATTAAAGTTAGGATGCCTGATCTGATAAGCGTCAACCAGATTCTGACAAAATACTTCAAGATCTATCTGCTCTTCTTTCAAAACTATCGCGCGGTTCTCGATCTGAGTAAACGACAGCAGCTTATTCATCATATCATTCAGTTTATCTGCCTCTTCGTCGAGGATCTTACCGTAATGCGAGCGCTCCTTGTCAGTAAGTTGAGAGGCACTCCTGATATTGTTGCCGGCAATTTTAATAACACTTACAGGTGTTTTAAACTCGTGAGTCAGGTTATTGATGAAGTCGTACTGCAGCTTGAACATCTTGCTATTGATGTTCAGATTTCTGAAAATAAGATATGCGATGACTATCAAGACAACATAGATACTTAATAAGCTTATTGCAACCGGCAGGAAACGTGTATTTATCTCACGGGTTAGAAAGCCGCGTGGTGAACTTAAATATAGCTTATAATCAGCGAATGCACCTGGCAGAGGGGTTTCAGTACTAATCTCCTCCGGAGTGTTCTCCAGCGACTCATAAACCAAGGGTTTAATCTCGATATTTTTATAGAGCTCCGGATGGGGATTACGAATCTTCAGCTTATTAGGATCAAGGTAAAAAGTGATAAGATCCTGTTCGTAAACCGGTGATAGCGCCTGGTCATTGAACATCAGATCCTTGAATATACGGAGGTCCTCGGTCCGTGGGATATTCATGTAGGTTATCCGTTTAGAATTTATGCTGTAGGATATATTGAAAACATCTTCACCGGACAGCGCACTTGAAGTATCTGCAGATTCGATAAATCCTGCGAATTTAACTGCCATTTTGTTGAACTCATCACCTGCATTAAGTGATAGAGTATTTGGATTGCTGTTCTTGAATAAGACAATTGAATCTTTGGGTATCCCTAAAGCAAACTGATAGACTGCCTTTGGCCCCATCGAAAAATTGTTAACCCGGATCCCGTCCATAATGGGATGATTGCTGATTCCTGTGTCATAAAATACGATCCGTTCGATGAACGGAAAATCGGATAGAAGCGTATCGGCATATTTAGATACCGAACCTGAATCCAGAAAGCCCTGGTAAAAGGATATCTGTGGAATCTTGTTCTGAAAAAAATTATTATAAGGACCTATAGTTTGATCAAGTACATCGATCTTTTTGGACGCAAACTCATTTTCAACATTTTTGACCGTGAGGTTATAGGCTAGCATAAGGCCTACGATCAGGGATACTGAAATTAAAACCAGGAAAGTAATTATCAGCGAAAAGTTTTTACGATAAAGCTGTTTCTGCACCTTCATTCCTAATTTTTGTTCAGGTTGCCGTCAAGGAACTTTTCAAGTTGCTGGTAAAACTCAATTCTGTTTTCCGGCTTTTTGAAAAAATGTCTTTCATTCTCCTTTAAAATATAAGTTACCGGCATTTTCCGCTTCTTCAGTTCCTTTACAAACTGATTAGTTTCATTCACATTCACCCTGGGATCTTTAGTTCCCTGAGCAATTAATACCGGAACCTTTATTTTGTCAGTATGGAAGATCGGGGATGTATCACGAAAATAATCCGCATCCTTCTCGGGGTCCCCTACCATTTCAAAATACATTTGCTGATAAGGCTTATAGTATGGAGGGATGCCTTTTAAATAAGTAAAAAGATTGGTAAGGCCAGAATAGGAAGCTCCGCATGCATAGAGTTCAGAATTAAAACACAGGCCGTGAAGTGCAGAGAAACCACCAAAGCTGGCACCATAGATGGCAATACGCTTAGGGTCGGCGATCTCCTTACTAATTAACCATTTGACTCCATCTGTGATATCGTTCTGAATCTTACCGCCCCATTCCTTGAAACCCGCTATCCAAAACGATTTACCATATCCCGTGGAGCCCCGGAAGTTCATCTGGAAAACTGCATACCCCCTGTTAGCTAAGAACTGTACTTCGGAGTTATATCCCCATGAATTACGGAACGAGGGCCCGCCATGAGGGAGAACTACCACCGGAAGATTTTTCTCAGGCATATTCAGAGGCAATGTGAGATACCCGTTGATAGTCAAGCCGTCGCGGCTTTTATAGCTTACCGGCTTCATCGGCGCCATCTCATTTTGTTTAATCGAAGAATTAATATCTCCCAACTTTTTCAATTGATTATCTTCAATATTATACAGATAATACGTTCCTGGATTGCGATCTGTAAACGTCCGGATAATGAATTTGCTTTCCGAAGAATCCTGGTCTGTAATTTTTATCTCCGTATCCGGTAACAGCTCTTCAAGACGCTCGTACATATCTCTTGTGTCGTTATCCAGATAATGACGCTCTTTCTTCCAGGATTCGTATCCGGCAAAAACCATTTTATTTTTTGACCTGGAATAGGACCCTTCTGAAACATCCACTTGTGGATTACTATATAATTCCTGATGTTCCTTGCCCGTATTGCAATTCAGCTCTACCAGCGCTTTCTTGTCGCGGTTTTTATTGGTTAGGATGTATATACAAGAATCCTTGCTGAACCCCAAAAAATTGATAGAAGTTTTGAAATTATTTTTCACCACCGGTCTGAAGTCATCTTTTTCAGTCTCGCGATAAATAAGAGTCTCATCAACCCCGTCGCTGGTTAAGGCAAGCCTTAGTTCACCGGATGAGTCCGCATAAAATTCAGTGATATTACCGGGATTCCGTACTAGCAGCGATAGTTTGCCCGTGGTAATATTCATCCGGTAAGCATCGAACACCGTTGAATCACGCATATTCAATGACACAAGTATATTATTATTATAAGCCTTGGGAGTGATCAATCCGATCTTTGAATTCTGATATTCAATAAGCTTACGATTATCTGTTCCGTCCTTCTTTACGGCAAATAATCCCAAGTCGGAATCGTTACCTGCATTTCTAAGGTATAATATCTCTTTATTGTTTGCCCAAAAATAATACGCAATATTCTGGCTTGTATCACTGGTTAAGCGCACGACGTTCTTACCGTCCGTAGTTTGCACAAAGATGTTTAACCGGTCATGATAGGGTTGTAAATAAGAGATATACTCTCCGTCAGGAGATATAGAAAAAGCAGTTTTCTCCGGGTTCTTGAAAAAATCTTCGACCGGAATGCTTCGGGTTTCTTTTTCCGCACTGCACGAAACACAAAAGACTATTGCCAGAAAACATAATCTTATATTAAAAAAGTTCATTCTGATTTTAACCGGCTAAAAGTGCAAGTAAGCTAAAAAAATTATAATTCGCATCGGCCAGCCAAATTGCAACCGAATTATTACCAGTTCGGTAACCGCAATCAGCCAAAATAAACGTAAAATACTAAAAGCATAAGGGTAAACAACTAATTAAAGGTAACATTTAGAGTACATACCCTTAACAGCCTGCAATGCCTTATAATACTACAGCTGTAGCCAAAATGCGGCATAAGAAAATCTTTCATATTAGCTACCTTTAACTCATGCGGAAAATTGTCCTCTTCTTGCTCCTGTTCCTGCCTGTAGTATCCGCATTTGCTCAGCAAAATGACGATGCTTTGGCAGCCCAGTTTTTTCAATCCGGCGAGTACGAAAAGGCTGCAGTCATTTATCAGAAGTTATTTTCTCAGACTAAGAATCCGGCTTATTATGATCCCCTGTTTACAAGCCTTTTAAATTTAAAACGTTATGAGGAGGCAGAGCAACTCGTCCGGCGACAGATGAAATCATCTCCTCAAAATTATATTTATTCCATTGACATGGGCCGAGTATTACAGGACCGCGGAGAAAAAACCCAGGCTACCACTCTGTACAATCAGCTCCTTAGTAACCTTCCAAATACCGAAGCAGCAATTCGTGACCTTGCAACAGCATTCTACCGTGCGGATGCATATGACTACTCTATTAAAACATTCGTTCAGGGAAGAAAGCATCTGGGGAACGAAAATGCCTTTGGGTTTGACCTGATTGGTTTATACAGGTTCCGGAAAGATAAGGTGATGCTTATCCAGGAATACTTATTACTATTGGAAACTACACCTGAAGCATTGACGCAGGCACAAAATGTACTCGCGAATGTATTTGAGGACGCCGCAGATTATGAGCTGCTCGAGTCTGCATTAATTCGGCGGCTTCAGAAGGATCCACAAAATATAGCTTACTCTGAGCTGCTAACATGGCAGTTTATCCAGCAAAAAGATTTTGACATGGCTTTGAGGCAAACACTTGCTCTAGACAGACGCTTGAAGGAAGAGGGCGAAAGAGTTCTCGCTTTATCCCGCATTTTCACCACAAACAAGGCTTTTGCCCAAGCCATTGAAGCGCTGAATTATTTAATAGCTAAAGGTGGGGATAGTCGTTATTATATCCCCGCTAAAATTGATCTTCTAAATGTCAAGAGCCAGATGCTTACCAGCGGAAATTTCAACCATGAAGAACTTTTGCAGCTGGAAAAAGACTACTTATTCCTGCTTGACGAATTCGGGCGTAATTCCGGAACCGCCTTTGCCGTGCGGCAGCTGGCTAGCTTGCAAGCCTTCTATCTTCGACAACCTGCTGATGCCGCTGGTATTTTAGAAAATTTGCTCCAAGTGCCCGGCTTGCCTCCGTCAACAGTAGGTCCGGCAAAACTTGAACTGGGCGACATTTACATCCTGACCGGCGAAGTCTGGGAAGCAGCTCTCATATACGGTCAGGTTGAAAAGCAGTTCGCCAACGAGCCTGCCGGACAAGAAGCAAAATTCAAGAATGCGCGCCTGTCTTATTTCCAGGGAGACTTTATGTGGGCGAAAGCCCAGCTCGACGTACTGAAAGCTTCAACATCTCAGCTTTATGCTAACGATGCTTTGAATCTGCGACTGCTCATATCTGATAATCTGCAAAATGAAACGGATACGGCCGCCTTAAGAATCTATTCCCGGGCTGATATGCTGATCTTTAAAAACCAGCCTGAGAATGCATTACGAACCTTAGATAGCATAGATAAGCAATTCCTGTCCAACTCACTTGCTGATGACATCCTGATGGCGAAAGCAAAAATATTTGTAAAGCAAAATGATTTGAACGCTGCAATCTCTCAGCTTCAAAAAATAGTAAAAGACTATTCTTTTGACCTCTGGGCAGACGATGCAATGTTCATCCTTGCTGAAGTTTATGAAACCCGTTTAAACGATACAGAGAAAGCGAAAGGCTTATATCAAAAGATAATTACAGACTTTCCGGGTAGCTTGTACGTGATTGAAGCCAGAAAACGCTTCAGGAGTTTGAGGGGAGATAAAATTGGTTAGACTCGTTTTCATACATATATAGCAAAGAACTATCTTTGGCCCATGGTCTTATATAATGTAACAGTTATCCTGGACGAGGATATTCAAACCGACTGGCTCCACTGGATGAAGCAGCGGCACATACCAGAAGTAATGGACACCGCATGTTTTGTATCACACAGGATGTTGAAGGTCCTGGACTCGCCGAATGAGGGCGTGACCTATTGTATTCAATATATAGCTGACAACATCGAGGACTATAACCGGTATCTGCTAAACTTCGCTCCCGCTCTCAGAAATTCCTTTCCCGAGAGGTTTTCAAATAAATTTGTGATCTACCGAACTCTTATGGAATTCATTGACTGAGTCCGGCAACGGTAAGAGGCTAAAAAAATAGCGATGGAATTCTCCATCGCTATTTTTTTATTTGGCACTCCTGCCCGGAAGATACCCTCCCTTATTTTATCAGATTATATAGCTCATCCAGTTTTGGCGAAAGAACAATTTCAATCCTTCGGTTACGGCTCCGTGCTTCAGGAGTCGTTGCAGGGTCAATAGGCTGAAATTCACCCTTTCCTGTCGCAGTTATCCGGCTGTTCTCAATTTTTTGAACATCTGTCAGATATCGTACAACTGAGGTAGCCCGCAGAACGCTTAGATCCCAGTTATCTTTTATTTGGCCCAGATTGACCACCCGCTGATTGTCTGTATGACCTTCCACGGAAATATTAATCTCCGGCTGTGTTTTCAGCACCTTAGCCAGCTCGAGCAGTGCCTGCTTGCCTTTATCGTCTATTACAATGCTCCCCGAGGCAAACAGTAGTTTATCCGTTAAAGAAACATAGACTTTGCCGTCCCGGATGTCGACAGAGAGTCCGCTCTGCTGAAATCCGAGTAAAGCTTTCTGTAGTTTATCCTTCAATGCATTTGCTGCCTCATCGCGTTTGCGCAAAATATCTTCGACCTCTCTAAGCCGCGCTTCTCTCCTTTTCAGATCTTCCGAAAGTTTATTGATTTCCGTGGAGCTGTTGGAACGAAGAGAAGCATAATTAGCATCCAGGCCTTTCAACCGATCCTCCAGGTCCGCCAGCCGACCGTTAAGACGGCTGGTATCCGCGCGTAACCGGTCCATCTCCTCTTCCAGGCTCTCAATTTTTACCCTGGAAGTTTCCCAGCCCTGACTTAATGAGTCTTTCTGAGCCAGGAGCGCATTGTACTTCTTCGGAGACAGAACAACGCATGAGCTTAAACAAATAATAAAAAACGCTGCAAACGCAAGTAGGGCTGATTTATTCATAAATAATATATTAGGAGATAGCATTTCTTAGAAAAACGATAAAGGGATGAATAGCAGTGAACGCTTTCACGACTGTATCGGTTGCATTGGGCTTGGTAAGATCAGAGCGTTGCAAAGGAACTGTCACCGTATAGCTTTTTAGGCGGAGATATTCTATATCCTGATGATTCGCGTCATAACCCTTGGGAGTGGTTTTCAGTTTATGGTCCGTATCAAGACGCCCGTTCCCGGAGGCACGAAAAAACTCATCAAGGCTATGTTTGAAATCAGAACTGTTATAATCAATTTCCTGGCGAATAAGCTTTAACTGGTCCGTTTCGGGCATCCAGCAACCTCCCGCAACGAAACACTCTTCCGGACTAATATGAAGGTAGTAGCCGGGTCCGTTGAAGTTTTTGCCATTCGGGGAAATGCCGACTCCGAAATTAGTTTTATAGGGAGTTTTATCAAGACTAAAGCGAATGTCCCGATAAATGCGCATAACGCAATCCTTTGGGTCAAGGTCAGCAGGAATTGATCGATCAGTCTCTGCCAGTCCTTTGATCACAGTCCCAGCAAAACCTAGAATGTTCTCCCTGCTTCCGTCATGGGAAGCCTTATTTTTTGCGAACCATTCACGATTGTTATTTGCTGCTAGTTCTTTCAGAAAATTGAACGTATCGACTTTTATCATAAAAGACCTGGCTTGTTGTACCGGCTCAATCTAACGATTTATTGGATGTGGTATTTATAAGAATACATCTTTTAATTGAGATTGATCTTTTCATCCTTAATATCGACTGAAATGTTTTTGCGTCGGTATTTGGTATACCATACATATCCTACAGCTGCACCCGCCACATACGGGGCAGCCAGTAACAGGAGTATACCCGTGTTTAATCCCTTGCCCTGCGTATTTCCGTTCTGTACAGAGTTTTCAGCACTTAAGGTACACATAGAGCATTGGGCACTTGCATCAAAACAAGTTAGGCTAAACAATCCAAAAAAGAATATGATCGATAACGTTCTTAGTGCTTTCATGATATTAATTTTTTGAGCAGGAGGACTGTCCCAGTTACCCCTTAAAACTGGTAATATGGCGAAATCATCAGGTAAACAAGTACCCCGGTAACTGTCACATATAACCAGATTGGATAACTCCATCTTACAAGTTTTTTATGCTTCTCCACTTGCATCTGCAAGCCGCGTTGAAAACTGAACAATACCAACGGCAAAACTATCGCAGCCAGTATAATATGAGTAATCAAAATGAAATAATAGATATATCTAATAAAACCGGAGCCTCCGTAAGTTGTTTTGATGCCAGTCGAATGGAAAATAATATAAGAAACTAGGAAGAATGACGACAAGACGAACGTGGTGATATTCAGCTTTTTATGAATCGCTATTTGTTTTCGCTTGATAAAATACAAAGATAACAACAGCAATATACTGCATGTGCCGTTAATCAGTGCATTTAAAGCGGGTAATCTCAACACCCACGCGGGAATTAGCGATTTATCAGGGAAGATATTAATCACATTACTTTGAAGCAATGCAACAACAGCAAAGACGACTATTGATAGTGTAAGTATCAGCCTGAATGTAGTTTTTTCGGTCATAGCCGGATGATTTATTTAACGGTCTTTAACGCCCCTGAGCTCTTCAGTTATCAGAACCTTGATCTCGTCGGTTAGCTTATCTACTTCTTCCTTGTTGGCAGAATCATAATAGCCCCGGATACGCTGTTGTGGATCCAGCAAGATAAGCATAGGGCTGTGGATGAAGTTAGACGTCGTTGTAGTGTCTTTCAGCGCATCGACAAGGAAACTTTCATGGGCAAGTTTGTATATTTCAGACTTGTCGCCTGTTAAAAAATTCCACTTGGCTGGCCGGTTTTTGAATTGTGCGGAATAACTCTTTAAAATAGAGGAATTGTCGTGTTCCGGATCAACTGTTATTGAGAAGAATTGCAGGAGCCTATTTTTCGAGAACCTGCTGCTTACCCGTTCCACCTCCTTATTCATATCAGAACAAAACGAAGGACAGCGACTGAAGAAGAAATTAACTACGGTGATTTGGTGGCTATCTGCCGGAAATACAACAGGCTCTTGGTCTTGATTTATAAGCTTAAATGGCCTGACGGTATGGTACACCGTATCAGCGATCTTCTTGCCCCGCTTCGTATGAAACGTTTTTGAAACCTCCTTAGGACCGTAAATTGAAAGCGGCCTGTAGCGGTTTTTTCCTTTTTCCTGAAGCAGATAATATAATAATCCTGGCACCGCAAGCATGGTAACCAGGATTAAGATTTTTTTTAAGGGAAAGGGATTCATTAATTCATGTGAACACCCAGGTATGAACCTTCAGTGAGCAACAAAATAATAAAGTAAACGATGAATATGAGTGATACAACTATCCCTGTTTTTAAAGCAGTTCTCTCAAACTTCAGGTGCATAAAGTATGCTACTATATAAAATGCTTTTACAAGGGTCAGAATAATATAGGCAAAGTTAGCCATACCCTGACCGATATAATCCTTCGGAAGTAAATAAAGCGCTATAATAAACTCAAGCGTTGTGATAGCCAACAGGTAAAAAAATACCTGCCAGATCTTCTTTTTGGTCATCCCCTCATGCTCTCCGGCATGCTCTAAATGTTCATGTGTATTTTCTGCAGACATGCTGTGTTGCTTTATCAGAATTAAACTAAATAGAAAAATGTAAATACGAATACCCAGACAAGGTCTACAAAGTGCCAGTAGAGACCAACTTTCTCTATCATAAGATAGCTGCCTCGCTTGGCAAATACATTGGTCAAGGTCATTATTAAAATAATGATGTTAATCAGAACCCCGGTGAACACGTGGAAACCGTGAAAGCCGGTGATCGTAAAGAAGAGGTTAGAAAACTGCATGGCCCCGATACTTTCAATTCCAGTGTAAGAAGCAGGAAAAGCTCCCCACCAGTATCCTTCATGATGTAAATGAGTCCATTCTATGGCCTGGCATCCAAGGAACATTAAACCTCCTATGATCGTACCGATCATCCACCATACCACTTCTTTCTTTGAATTCCGGTGACCAGCCTCAACCGCTAATACCATCGTAACAGAACTCATGATCAGGATAAAGGTCATAATCCCTACAAATACCAATGGGTATCCATGATCGGCAATACCTGGTATTGACTGGAATACAACATCGGGATCAGGCCAGGTTATTTTACTAAATCGTTGGGCACCATAATAGATAAGGAATGCAGAAAAAGTGAAAGCATCTGAAAGTAAGAAAAACCACATCATCAATTTGCCGTATTCAACAGCAAACGGTGATCTTCCACCACTCCAGGCGTCGGTTTTTATTTCATCAATTTGTGATACAGTAGAACTCATTTAAGTGATGTAAAAGGGTTTGTTATTGGTTCAAAAGTAAGAAAACATAAAGATAAATCCATAGTATATCAATAAAATGCCAAAATATGGAAGTTACCTCTAAACGGAATAAGTTGCGAACCTGAGGTATTCTTTTGAGTGCCCCGGTGAGCGAATTTACCAGCATCAGAATCCCTGCGAAAATATGCAGCATATGAAACCCGGTAAATACATAGATAAACGACTGAGATGCATTATAGTTTACAAAATAAACGCCTTGACGGGTAAGCACTTGCCATGCGTAGAATTGTACCACCATAAACAATATTCCCAGAACGATTGTAGCAGCCAGATACATCATCTGCTGGTTGAATCGAAGCCTTTTTGCCGCCTTATAAGCAAGGTGCATTGTGATACTGCTTAAAATGATAATAACAGTACTGTATTTAAAAGCTTGCGGTAAAATCGTTTTCAAACCACGATCCGGACTGCCGGCGGTGTAAACAATATACCCGCTGGTTAAGCCCGCGAATATCATAAATGAGGATATGATGAATAACCAGACCAGAAATTTCTTGGCTTTCAGATTCTGTTTGTCTTCTACCTCTGTAAGGTTTGTATTTTTTTTCATTGATAAATATTGATATAACAATTCGATTTTAACGTGGGATTACCAGGTCGAATAACAGGGCTAGCTGCAGCAAGGGCAGGTAAAAGAAGGAGGCATACATTAACTTTTTTGCCGATAAAACATCGAGATTGATGAACAACCTGATCGCCTGCCAGGAAAAATATATTCCGCCAATAACCGAAATCACCCCGTAAGCGTATCCGCCAAAATCATAAAACAATGGCATCAAGCCCACCGGAATAAGTAAGAGAGTGGTTATAAGTGTGATTGTTGCCGATGTCTTATCCCTTTGGGTCGTTGGCAATAACCGGAATCCCGCCTTTTTGTAATCATCATCAAGGACCCAGGCGATTGCCCAAAAATGAGGGAACTGCCAGACAAACTGTATTATGAACAGAATCACCGGAATCCAGGAGATGCTCGGATTATCAAAGGCCGCAAAGTAACCGATCAGAGGTGGCAAGGCTCCCGGAATAGCACCTACAAAGACTGCTATGGGCGAAACTCTCTTCATCGGTGTGTACAGGAAAGCGTAAAGAAATATCGAAAAGACCGACAAGACTCCTGTAAGGAAATTGAGTTTGACTAATATAAGGGTGCCTGCAATACCCATAAATAAACTTAATACCAGAGCCTGTCCTGTATTCATCCTGCCGGATGGAATTGGCCGGTCCATCGTCCGCGACATCAGTTTATCCAGATCCTTCTCGATGATCTCGTTGAACCCGTTTGCCGCTGATGTTACTAAAAATCCCCCAAGGGTAAGAATAAACCAATTGATCCAGATAATGTCCCCCTGAATTTTACTTCCAATTAAAAAGGAAACAGAGGCCGAAAAAACAACGGTAAGTGTAAGTCTGAGCTTTATTAATTTATTAAAATCGGATATAAAATTTCTCACGCTAATTTCCTGCTATACAATTTATTCCTTCCCAACAATAGCATTAAGTAGAACTGGGCCCCAAATAACATGGTTGCCAGCAAAATATGAACGGCCTGCGCAACCGGCGGCAAAGCTAGGTATGATAAAACAATTCCGGTAATTATTTGAACAATTAGCAGAATCATTACAAATGAAACATATTTAAACTGATGACCAGATAATGTATACCCGGCACGGATCATTAAAAAGACAATCACATTCAATATCACAACCAGAATAGCGAGGTCACGGTGCAGGATAAAGTTAAATCCAACTTTTGATACCCATTCCGACCGGTTGAGATTGTTCATAGTCGTAGCGATTGCATCTATCTGCTCTCTCACAGTCGTGCCAAGGGCAATCTGGAACAATGACAACAATACAACAACAATCATAAGAATTCGTAAAGATCCCACCTGACGGTTAGCCAGTAAGTTACGGTCGCGCCATACGCGGGCAAGAAAATACGTGTAAATGCTGATCGCCAGTATGGCGATAGCCAAAAGCATGTGAAGGGTGACCACCCAGGCCATCAAATTAGTACTGACAACAATAGAACCGAGCCAGCCCTGGAAACCCACCAGCACAAGGTTAAACAGACTCCACAGAAAGATCTTTCGGCGAGCCCGGATATAGGTAACTGAAAAAACTAAACAGGCGATCAGCAGAACTCCATACACCGCTCCGAGAAGCCGGTTAATATACTCGATCCAGGTATTGACAGGATTAAACTCCTCAGGCTCTAAAATGCTCTTATCGTGCCTTACGCGGTCAGCCATTTCCCCAAATCCAAGCACATCTAAAGTTTTGGCAAACCGAAGATTCTTTGCCACCCTTTTTTCAACATATCTTTCATGATAGTCAGGTGGCAGCTGCGAAACATCCGTCGGTGGAACATACTGATCGAAACATTTCGGCCAGTCAGGACAGCCCATACCTGAACCTGAACTGCGAACAATTCCGCCTGCGAGAATTAAGGCAAAAAGAGTTACAATGGAAATCAGATTTATCCTGATGAATCTCTTCTCACTTGAGGGATACATTTTAATTTTGTCAGGAGTTAGAATAGCTATTATAAAAAATCAGTTGGCAATTTCCATTGCCAACTGATAATATTAAGACCAGAATTTAAACGTTTTCGGTCGTTGTAACTTTAGGGTTGTTCCTTACCCAGTCCTCCTGGATCTTTTCAGCAACCGCGTTACCTTCAAAATCATGAGGGAGGTTAGAACTCATCGTTTCTGAGAAAGGAGTTGTCTGAGGTATAAAGTCTTCGTGATGTCCAGGCTTGCTGTAATCATACGGCCAGCGATAAACGCTTGGAATCTCTCCCGGCCAGTTACCGTGTATCCGCTCAACCGGTGTAGTCCACTCAAGGGTATTTGACTGCCACGGATTCTGCGAAGCTTTTTTACCATAGAAGATCGAATAAAAGAAGTTCCATAAGAAAGCAACCTGCGCAAGTGCCGAGACAATAGCGGCCCAGGTAATGAATGTATTTACGGTTAACCACTCCTTCATGAATTCAAATTCAGTGAAAGCATAATACCGGCGTGGAACTCCGTCTAATCCCATGAAGTGCATCGGGAAGAATACCAGGTAAGCACCGATAAAAGTGAACCAGAAATGAATATATCCCAGTTTCTCATCCATCAGGCGACCAAACATTTTAGGGAACCAGTGGTAAACGCCGCAAAGCATACCAAAGATGGATGCCGAACCCATCACCAGGTGGAAGTGGGCAACAACAAAGTACGTATCGTGAAGATTGATATCCAAAGCGGCGTTTCCTAAAAATATACCGGTTAAACCTCCGGAGATAAAGAAAGAAACAAGGCCGATGGCAAATAACATCGCCGGAGTAAAACGAATATTTCCGCGCCAAAGCGTCGCCAGATAGTTAAATGTTTTCACCGCAGACGGAACTGCAATGATCAGCGTCGTGATCATGAATACCCCGCCAAGGAACGGATTCATTCCAGTCACAAACATGTGGTGTCCCCAAACAACGAACGATAGCACCGTAATACCAATAAGGGAATAAACCATTGCATGATACCCAAAGATCGGTTTACGTGAATTGGTCGCAATTACTTCAGACGTAATACCCAGTGCAGGCATCAATACAATATATACTTCCGGGTGTCCAAGGAACCAGAACAGATGCTGCCATAAGATTGGGCTACCACCCTGGTTTGGTAAAACCTGACCAGCAACCACTATATCGGAAAGATAGAAACTGGTACCGAAGCTTCTGTCGAAGATTAGCAGTACCACCGCTGAAACTAATACCGGGAATGAAAGAACTCCTACGATAGCGGTCAGGAAGAATGCCCAGATCGTCAATGGCATTTTCCACATATCCATACCTTTTGTACGCATATTCAATACCGTACTGATATAGTTCAATGCACCGATCAAAGAAGAGGCAATGAAAAGGGTCATACTAACCAGCCAAAGCGTCATACCTATTCCGGAACCAGGAATAGCCTTCGGCAAGGCCGACAAAGGCGGGTATACTGTCCATCCTGCACTGGCAGGCCCGGTCACTGTAAAGAACGATGCCATCATCACCATACATGCCGAGAAGAACAGCCAGTAGGAAAGCATGTTCAGGAATGGCGACGCCATATCCCTCGCACCTAACTGCAAGGGAATTAATAAGTTACTGAAGGTACCGCTGAGTCCTGCTGTCAGTACAAAGAATACCATCATGGTGCCATGTATCGTAACCAAAGCAAGGAAAAACTCTGGTTTTATTCTTCCTCCCTCAGCCCATTGCCCTAAGAAGGTTTCCAATAATGGGAAATTTTTATCAGGCCAGCCTAATTGAAGACGGAACAGGACAGAAAGTATCATAGCGATAACAGCCATGATGATACCAGTGATCAGGAATTGCTTCGCGATCATTTTATGATCCTGGCTGAATATGTACTTCGTTATAAAGGTTTCCTTATGATGCCCATGATCATGATCATGGTTATGTAGTACGGCTGTATCGTGTAATGCTGTGCTTGCCATAATCTCTCTTATCTATTGTTATTTGTATTTAAAGCCACTTTATTATTTAGCCCAGATGCTTTAGCCTCTGCCATCTGCAGCTCCTTTTTGACATCGTCATTATACATTACCGGCAGCTTAGCTTCCCATGCTGCATATTCAGCTTCACTTACTACGGTAACCTTGCTTTGCATGTTATAATGACCGCTACCACAGATCTTAGCACATAATAAAACAAAGTCAAACTTCGGATCGTTCAGCTTCTCACGCATTTGTGCCGTAGTATACTTTGGAGTGAACTGGAAGAAGGTTGGCATACCGGGAACAGCATTCATCTGGACTCTGAAGTCCGGAATATAGAAACTGTGTAAAACATCTTTCGAACCGATCATCACACGGGTAGGTCTGTTAACCGGGATTACAATTTCACCGGCAAGTTTATCGTCCCAGCTCTTGCGATCCTTAAAATCAATGCCCAAACCGTTCGTCGGTGTGATCAGTTTATAATTACTTACTCCAACCTGGTTATCAGAACCTGAATACCTGATGTTCCATTTAAACTGCTCGCCTCTTACTTCAATAAGCACCGCCTTTTTCTGCTCAGCTTCAGAAGGGCTGGTAATCCCCCTCCAGGTAAAGAAACCTAATAGTACCAGTACAGTTAGCGCAATCGCCGGCACAATCGTCCAGATCCTTTCGACCGCATTGTTATGCGGATAGAAATAAGCCTTACGTTCAACTGAACCCCTGTATTTGAAAGAGAAACCGAAAAGGAAAATATGGGTAAGGACAAAAACGATGGTTGTAATAATCGTGGTCACCATGAACATGAAATCTAAACCTTCACCGTGCACAGACGCCGATTCAGTTACACTCATTGCGCCCTGGACCGTGTACGACCAGTAAACTCCGTATAAACCTAATACAAGAGCAATCGCAAATAGTACTCCCTGAACTTTTTGCCAGTCGAACCCAGCTTTCTTACCCTGCATCTCGCGACTGAGTTCATAAACTTTCAGGATCTTGCCAACGATACCGATGAAAACGCAAAGCAGCAAAAACAGCAGCACATAAAACCACGCAGATTTATACACTGCACTATGATCTGCCTCTGCTCCAACAACAGTTGCAGCAGCACTTTTTGCAGTATCAACCGCTGTGCTGATCAGCGGAGCCGAAGTTGGCTTTGCTGCCGGTGCGGCAATTGCGGTATCAGCCTTCGTTGCAGCAGCCGTGTCAGTCGTTTGAGCAATTAATGATATGCTGCTTCCCAAGAGAAGACATAAAACCACCAATGACAAAAACCCTTTGATATTATACTTTTTAATTAAACCCATTTTATATAACAATATGGTGATATTATACTTTTCTGCCTCTATTAAATATGGTGATGAACACTCTCGTTCAGGAAAGGATGGTTTATTGCTACCAACGATCTTTTACTAAGGGACTTCAACATAAGGAAGGTAAACAAACCGGCAAAACCAATCGCAATACCTATTTCAATAATACCAAATCCACGATGTTCTGCAACCGTTCCCGGCATGATCATCATATAGTAATCCAACCAATGACCAACCAGTAACATGATACAAACAAACATAAGCGTATTCATCTGGCGTTTTGAATCTCTCGTCATCAGTATCAGGATCGGCGCGACAAAGTTAACTACAATATTTACCCAAAACCACGGTAAATATTCCGGTTCGAAGCGTTTGTAGAAATAGACTGTTTCCTCGGGCATGTTTGCGTACCAGATCAGTAAAAACTGCGCGAACCACACATAAGTCCAGAAGATAGAGAAGGCAAATATGAATTTACCCAGGTCATGTAAGTGATTTTCGTTTATCCAGGTCATGTAGCCGCTTTTTTTCAAAAGAATAACGGTTAATGTTATGGTGCAAAGGCCCGAAACCCACATAGCAGCAAAATTATACCAGCCAAACATGGTTGAGAACCAGTGTGCCTCCAGCGACATGATCACATCAAATGACCAGATAGGAGTCGTAAAACCAAATACGATCAGGAAAATAGCCGACCACTTGATACTTTTCTTGTATGAGTTAAGTCCGCCTTCCATGTCCTCATTAGATGAGAAACGACTCAGCATCAGCGCAAATATGCTGTAACTGGCCAGGAAGAAAACCAGGCGCGTAAGGAAGAATGGAACGTTCAAATAACCAGACTTACCGGCGATCAGTGCATCATATTCCGGATGATTCGGATCAGTTAAACCGTCTGCATGCCAGTGATGATACAAGTTATGTGTAAGTAAGCCTGCTGCGCAAACAACGATCAAAATGATGGATGCTATAGGTAAAATTCTGGCGAAGGCCTGAGGAATGCGAAGCAATCCAGCCGACCATCCCGCCTGGGCAACAAACTGAACCGCAAGGAAGAAGGCTCCGGCTGCACATACGCAGGTAAAGTAGTAAGCCATCAATAATAAATTGGCAAAGGTGCGCTCTGCATGATCGGTTAACAGACCGAAGGCAATAGCGAGAATACCAACAAGGATGGCGATCAAACTCCAGGTTTTTGGTTTCCCTGAGAATTCGTATTGTTCGGTGAAATTATGACTATGATTGTGATTTCCCATCTGGTTTTTGCAATTGACTATTGTAATTTTTGTAATTCATGAACGTACATAACGATTTTCCAGCGCTCAGTGGGAGTTAACTGATACTTATGCGGTCCCATTAAATTCACACCATGTGTAATCGTATGAAAGATCTTCCCGTCAGTCAGATCTCTCATGGCACCACCTCTCGAAGATGTTCCGGTTCCGTACGCCGGCGGCGCAGGGAATTTTTCCATTTTCACAATCGACCCGTCACCTCTACCTTCATAACCATGGCAGTGTGAACACATATTCACATAAAGAGTCTTTCCCTCTTCCAGTGTAGGAATAGTCACCGGAAGCGGATTTTTCAAGGACTGGCTGGCAGCCTGGTAGCCTTCAGGTGTGTTCGGAAAATCATCCACCCTGTCAAAACCCACAGGTGTAGTATTCGCGGGCGGAAGCTGCGCAGTCTGACCGCTTTTAAAATTCTTATTCGGCTGATCCGGATCATAAGCCTTATGCTCGTACATATTCGGAGCATATTGCCAACCCGGGCTGCGCTTATCGCCGCAGGAAGAAACAACCGAAGCGGCCGCTACGGCTAAAAAAGCAACACCTACTAGTCGGAGCTTATTCATAACTAACATATTTCCTTTCATTGTGCTTAATTTCAACTGCACCGGCTTCTTTTAAAATGTTATCAATCTTATCAGGATATGGATTCGCTTTCGCATCAATGGCCACGACAAAGCGATCGTTGGTAGCACGGAGATCCATTACTCTCGGAGCTCTGCCCGGGAAAAGGTGATTTACAAAGAAGTAAGTACCCACCATTCCGAACGAACAGAATAAAACGGTTAATTCGAACATGATCGGAACAAAGTCAGGGAATGCAAAGGCAGGCTTACCACCGATGTTCATAGGCCAGTCATGAACCAGCATGTAGTAGATCATAGAAAAGCCAGTAAGAGTTCCGGTTAATCCGAAGCAGAATGCTACGATCGGCAATCTTGAGCGCTTAACGCCTAACTTATTTTCAATTCCGTGGATAGGCATCGGAGTGAACACATCGTAAATACTTACGTTGTTTTCCTGCAGCTTATCTATCCCATGCATCAGATCATCAGGATCCTCAAAATGACCTAATATATATTTAGTGTTGCTCATTGCTATATTTTTGCGTATTCTTTCTCTTCTGAAACACTATCGTATTTAGTTAGTGATTCCTTGTAAAACTCTGCGTATTCTTTAGGCACTGAATCCTCACGGATAAGTCTCTGTTTAGACTGATCGCTTGAGCTCTTCAGCAATAATTTAACCTCAGCCATCGCAATTGCAGGCAACACCCGAAGGAATAATAAGAATAAGGTAAAAAATACTCCGATGGATCCAATAAAGACACACACGTCAATAACACTTGGATAGAACATCACCCAGCTCGATGGCAGGTAATCGCGGTGCAAAGAAGTTACGATGATCACGAAACGCTCAAACCACATACCTATGTTTACGACAATGGATAGTATCCATGAAGCGGCCACGCTTGTGCGAATCTTCTTAAACCAGAATAACTGTGGAGAAATAACGTTACAGGTCATCATCGCCCAGTAAGCCCACCAGTACGGTCCGCTAACCCGGTTAAGAAACGCGTATTGCTCGTATTCGGCACCTGAATACCAGGCAATAAATAACTCAGTCAGGTAAGCCACACCAACGATAGAACCGGTTAAGATGATGATCTTGTTCATCGACTCAATGTGAAACATGGTGATGTAGTTCTCAAAACCTAAAACCTTACGGGCAATAAGCAATAATGTCTGAACCATTGCGAAACCGGAGAAAATCGCCCCTGCAACGAAATATGGAGGGAAGATTGTTGTATGCCAGCCCGGGATCACGGAAGTCGCAAAGTCCATGGATACGATGGTATGCACAGAAAGTACCAGCGGTGTAGATACACCCGCCAGGATCAAACTGACCACCTCAAATCGCTGCCAGGTTTTAACGGATCCGTTCCACCCAAAAGACAGGATAGAATAAATACGACGGCGGAAACCGGTCGCACGGTCACGGATCGTCGCAATATCAGGAAGTAAACCAGTGTACCAAAATACCAGGGAGACTGAAAAGTAAGTGGAGATCGCGAAAACGTCCCACACAAGCGGTGAGTTAAAATTCACCCATAAAGAACCGAACTGGTTTGGCAGAGGCAATGCCCAGTAAGCCATCCATGGGCGGCCCATGTGTGCTACAATATATGTCGCTGCGCAAATTACCGCAAAGATGGTCATCGCTTCAGCTGACCGGTTAATCGAGTTACGCCAGTTCTGACGGAACAGTAATAAAACCGCTGAGATCAGTGTACCGGCGTGACCAATACCCACCCACCATACGAAGCCGGTGATATCCCAGGCCCAGCCAACTGTTTTATTCAATCCCCAGGTTCCGATTCCAAACCAAAAGGTGTAACTAACTGAAACTACCCATAATAGGGCACCTAGTGCAGCGATGGTGAATCCGATCCACCAGGCTCTGTTAGGTTTATTTTCTACCGGAACCAGTATATCCTCCGTAACCTTGGCGTAGGTAATGTTCGCGCCGGTTACTAATGGTTCTCTAAGTATCGATTCGTGATGAGATGACATATTCCTTTAAATTTCTGTTGTTATGAAATTGTATTAAGCCTCTACAGTATTTCTAACTTTTGTCTGGTATCCAACACCAGGCATTGTATTGATCTCTTCTAGTACGTAGTACGTGCGCTCGCTTTGCAGCGCCTTCGAAACTTCTGATTCCGGATCATTGCCATCTCCGAAGATGATCGCGTTGGTCGGACAGGTTTGCTGACAGGCAGTTTTTACATCGCCGTCTTTCATTGGTCGTTTCTCCAGTTTAGCTTGCAGTTTTCCGCTTTGGATACGCTGGATACACATCGAGCATTTTTCCATAACACCACGAGAACGGACAGATACATCAGGGTTCAGTACCAGCTGCGTAAATTCGTTGTTCATGTAGTTATCAAAGCGGGAATCATTCCAGTAGTTAAACCAGTTGAAACGGCGCACTTTGTACGGACAGTTGTTCGCGCAATAACGGGTACCGATACAGCGGTTATAAGCCATATGATTTAACCCGTCTGACGAGTGCATAGTGGCAATAACCGGACAAACAGTTTCGCATGGTGCATGCTCACAATGCTGGCACATCATAGGCTGGTGAATCACGGAAACATTATCCATATTCTCCAGATCCTTGATCTCATTCTCCTCCGTTATCTTTTCACCACCCTCATTGAACGTATAGTAACGGTCAATACGGATCCAGTGCATTTCACGACGACGACGAACCTCATCACGACCAACAACCGGGATATTATTCTCAGCGTTACAGGCAACAATACAGGCGCCACATCCGGTACAGGCATTCAGGTCGATTGCCATTACCCAGTTGTGTCCGGGCTGCTCATATTTATCCCAAAGATCATACTTGTTTGCACCATGACCTTTTCCGGTTCCAGCATGCGGATCTTTCAGATAATCCTTCAGCGTAGTCTCGCGAATGATGTTACGGCCTTCAATTGTATGATGGGTCTGTGTTTGAGCAAGCTCGTAGGTACCGGCAACCTTGCTGATCGAAGCAGCAGTATGTGTCTGGAAGGTACCGTTTACAAAATTCAGGAACGGGTAGGCATTTTTACCAACCTCCGCCGCCGCTTTTCCGGCTTTGGTACGGCCATAACCCAGGGCGATAGAAACGGTTCCGATCGCCTGACCAGGTTGTAACAATACAGGAAGCGTAACGCTGTATTTGTCAGTCTTTACTTCTACCATGTCAAGCTCAGCAATACCGAGCTTCTCTGCGAATTTCGGAGCTATAGCAGCGTAGTTGTCCCAGGTTACCTTTGAAACCGGATCCGGCAACTCCTGTAACCATGGGTTATTAGCGAATTTACCATCACCGACCGCCACATTTTCATAGACGCTCAGTTCCACAGCATTATCGCCACCTTTAACCAGGGCGTTGCTCTGGTTAACGATTGTCTGGGCTACCGCATTCAGATCCCGCGAAAAAGCGGAAGCTGCTGCCGGCTTTTCGCCAAGGTAAACAGATCCTTTTTGTAGAAGTTCCTTCCAGGTTGAACCGGACTGGGATAAAATATTGGCGCTCCAGTTATTCTGGATGTATTGATAATAATCTTTAACGGCATTGTCCGACCAGATCAGCAATCCTTCTTCAGCGTAACGGGTATCGTTAACGGGATTAATGGTAGGCTGACCAATTGTATAGTAACCTTCGAGCGGGTTGGCGTCAGACCATGACTCAAGATAATGATGAGCCGGCGCTACCACCTGGCATAATGAAGCAGTTTCATCCTGGCGATCAGCGAAGGAAACGCGAAGTTTCACTTTAGCCAACGCATCTGAAAACTCTTTGGCATTTACGTAGTCGTAAGCCGGATTAGAATTCAGGAAGAATACCGCGTCGACTTCACCACGTTTCATTTCATTAATGAACTCCACAAATTCCGCGTCGTTACCTGCATACTGGTATGAAGCATTCGCCACATCGATGGTGCTGCCGTAGCTGCCGATAAGCGAGTTAATAGCGTTAACGAGTATTTGAACAGAAACATCATTGCTACCGCAAACAACAAGTCCTTTTCCTTTCGCTGCGGCAAGCTCTTTTGCAACAAGCATGATCGACTTCTCAGCGTTCGCGTTTGTCAGCTTTTTGCTGCCCGCCAGTGTACCGCCAAGAGCATTGTATAAATTCATTAAAGCGATTCCCTGTTCAGAAGGCTTCAATTGAATACGCGTATCTGCATTAGTTCCTGTCATGCTCATTCCGGATTCGAACTGAATATGACGGGACATTTTTTTGTTCTTCAGGGACGTATTATTCCGGTTCGAAACGTACTGGCGGTTATATTCAACCGGCGAGATCCAGGTTCCCAGGAAATCTGCATCAAAGCTGACAATCAGGTCTGCTTTGTCAAAGCGGTATCTCGGAAGAGCTGCCACACCGAAGCTATTCTCATTAGCCTTTATAATACCTGTATAGGATACTGCGTCTACCTGAACATGTTTTGAATTTGGATATTTCGCAACAAAGTCGGCAATAACTCGTTTGGTTGAAGGGCTATTGATCGTAGAAGAAACGATCCGGATCTTTTTGCCACCCGCCTGAACCTTATTCAGTTCGCCTTTTACATACTGGTCTAATTGAGGCCAGGTGGTTGTGTTACCATTGTATGCCGGCCCCTTCAATTTGGATACATCATAAAGATCCAGAACAGATGCCTGTCCCTGTGCAGAAAGCCGGCCTTTGGTGATGATACAATTAGGGTTTCCTTCAATCTTGATTGGACGGCCTTCGCGCGTTTTAACAAGTACGCTTTGACCTTTGAAAGTTGAAGAATAAAAATTGGGGATCCCCGGTACAATCTCTTCAGGTTTTACCAGGTAAGGAATAGATTTAGTTACCGGAGCAGGATTACAGGCTGCCAGAGTCACTGCGCCCAGGCCGAAACCTAGTGCCTTCAAAAAGTCGCGGCGCGGTGCTACGGTACTTAAACCAGCTTCATTAAGCACCTCCTCAATTGGAAGTTTTTCAGAAAATTCGCCTTTGTTGTTTTCAACAAATTGTGTGCTGTTTTGCAGCTCTTCTAAACCTTTCCAGTATTTTTTATTGCTTTCCATTTAAGCTATATAAACTGTATACGTAAGTTTTATTAAAATATTAGTAATGACATTTACCGCATTCCAAACCGCCTAAAACGGCTGCAGTAACTTTTTGACCCTTCTTCAACTGATCGTGTGCCGCCATTAATTTGTCATAATGAGCATTGTCTTTATGATTAACCTCAGTTTCTTTATGGCAATTGATACACCATTTCATCGTTAAAGGAGAGTACTGGTAAACTTCTTCCATGGTCTGGATCGGACCATGACATTTCTGACATTCAATTCCAGCCACCTTCACGTGCTGTGAGTGATTGAAATAAGCAAAGTCAGGAAGATTGTGGATACGAACCCATTCAATCGGTTTCTGATTGTTACCATAAACACGGGTCTCAGGATTATAGTCCAGCGCCTTGTAGATCTTCATAATCTCAGGAGAGATCTCACCATCATATTTATCCGTTGCCTGAACATAGTTATGGCAGTTCATACAAACGTTTGCCGATGGTATCGAAGCGTTCTTCGATTTGAAAGCACCTGTATGACAGTACTGGCAATCAATCTTGTTCACACCTGCATGCAGCTGGTGTGAAAATTTAATCGGCTGAACAGGCTGGTAGCCGGTATTAACTCCAGTATTCCACATGGTTTTCCATCCGGCAGTTCCCAGGAAAATAATAGCCAGCAGAACCACGAAGAAGATGAACTTCTTGTTTTTGCTCAGCTTTTTCAAACCTGCAAAACGATCTTTCTGAATTTCTTCCTCCTCTTCCGTGATGAGGCCCTGCTTTTGAAGCATCACGCGCTCAAGGGTATGTATAACCCGGTTTAAAACCAGGATAACAAGGAATGCAATAACAATTACCGCGAGTAGTCCGAAAAGCATAAAGTTGCTCACTTCTCCGTCAGCAGCCGCATCCTTACCCTCAGGACCTCCCGGAGGAACAGGTGCTCCCGCAGGTTTCTCACCTTCCGCCTTTATATAAGCGTAGATGTTTTTAACGTCGTCGTCAGAAAGCTCAGGAAAGGCAGTCATCATGGCCGGCTTGTACTGGTCAAACAAGGCCTTAGCTGCAGGATCTCCACTGGCGATCATTGAAGGGGCGTTTTTTGTCCACTTAAGCAGCCATGCTTCATCATGACGCTCATGTACACCTTTTAAAGCCGGACCGATCACCTTTTTATCAATACCATGACAAGCAGTACATTTCTGCTTGAAAATAGCCGCTCCCGCTCCCGCATCCTGTGCAAAGGACATGGTAACTGAGGCAATACTGAGGGAGGAAATTAAGATCAGTGACTTGGTAACACTTCTAAAAAACAATGAGATGCTTCTCATATTGAGTATTTTATGCTAAAATTTGAAAGTGATAAATAGAAAAGTTGATAATTACGAGTATTTACCAACATTTTTCGGTTGACAAAAGTATGCTTTATTCAAGTAACGGTGACATTTTGATGACCTATATTACTAATTTATAATCGTTCTAAATAATCACGAAAACGTCACTTACTAGCTCATGAAAGTGGTTTTTTCAATAGTGTACGAATGACAATAGCAACCAGCGAATAATGATGAGCAATGACCAATAAACCGTCGAAAGGAAAAGAATAATTGAACAGTGACCTGTCGACAAACCGTTAAAGTATACCAGGATAATATTATAATAAACAAAGAGTAAAGAACAAGGACTCAAACAAATAGCAAAACAAAGGTCAGTCTCTGTTTTAATATATGAACATAAATTCTTATTCCTTACTCTATTATTTTTTGTTTATGCCTTGCTTACTGAACCTTGCAGAAAATAAGCCAGCACCACTACTGCTTCAGCACCCAGGCAAAGATCAGGGGAGCTACAATGGTCGCATCCGACTCCACGATAAATTTTGGCGTATGTATATCCAGTTTTCCCCAGGTGATCTTTTCATTAGGAACAGCACCGGAATATGAACCGAAAGAAGTTGTTGAATCTGATATCTGGCAGAAATAACTCCAGAATGGTATGTTTTCCATTTCCATATCCTGGTAGAGCATGGGTACCACGCAGATGGGGAAATCGCCGGCAATACCCCCTCCTATCTGGAAGAAGCCTATTCCTTTACCGGATGAGTTATTGATATACCAGTCAGCCAGCCAGCCCATATATTCGATACCGCTCTTCATAGTAGAGGCTTGTAACTCGCCTTTCATCACATAAGAAGCAAAGATATTCCCCATTGTAGAATCTTCCCAGCCCGGAACAACGATCGGCAGGTTCTTTTCGGCTGCAGCCAGCATCCATGAATTCTTCGGATCGATCTCGTAATATTGTTCAAGGTCGCCGCTCAACAGCATTTTATACATAAATTCATGCGGGAAATAACGCTCACCTGAATCATTGGCATCCTTCCATATCTTGTGAATATGTTTCTGAAGCCTCCGGAATGCTTCCTCTTCAGGAATACAGGTATCAGTAACCCGGTTATAGTGATTCTCTAAAAGATCCCATTCATCCTGAGGACTCAGATCACGATAGTTCGGTACGCGCTTATAGTAGGAATGGGCAACAAGGTTCATAATATCCTCTTCCAGGTTGGCACCCGTACAGGAAATGATAGACACCTTATCCTGGCGGATCATCTCAGCAAGTGAAATGCCGAGTTCAGCGGTACTCATCGCACCGGCCAGGGTGATCATCATTTTACCACCCTCATCCAGGTGGGTTTCGTATCCTTTAGCCGCGTCCACCAGCGCCGCAGCGTTGAAGTGCAGGTAATTTCTCTCAATAAATTGGGATATAGGTCCTCTTTGAATGCTCATAATCTTTTTGTTAAAAGGCCAAAAATAGCTATTTGGTTTTGATGCCCGAATGATAATTCGGATTAGAGGAAAGTTTGGGCCCTTTAAGGCACTATTACGACGAGATTAAGACCGCCTTCTTCATTATTATATTACATTCCTGTTTGCTATTGAATACCCGGTAGAATTTCTCAAACATAGAATAGAATAACTATTTCCTGTGATTGACAGAATATTCTATCTTGCTTGTGCATAATGCACCCCCCATACTTAACATGAACCCAAACTTAAAATACCTCGTCTTCGCCACTATCGCCACCTTAAGTTCCTGCAAACAGAACGCATCCGTCACCAATAACCAGGACGGCTTGCAGGCATTCAGTGCCGACAGTATGCGATTGCATGTCGCCGCGCTTTCCCATGATTCAATGCAGGGCCGTAAACCATTCACCGAAGGCGAGACGAAAACCATCGCGTATCTCCAAAAGGAGTTCAAGGCTCTCGGTGTGGAACCGGGTAATGGCAGCAGTTATCTGCAGGAAGTACCCATGGTCAATATTAAAACCACAGCTGAGCCTGTTATGAAAGTTACGACTTCGAAGGGCAGCTTCAGCCTGAAAGGATTGGAGGATTATGTGATCTGGACAGATCAGATAAAGGATAAGGTAGACCTCAGCAACACAGAAGTAGTATTTGCCGGTTACGGTGTGGTTGCGCCCGAAGCTAACTGGAACGACTATGATGGCATCGATGTGAAAGGAAAGATCGTGATGGTCATGGTGAATGATCCGGGGTACTGGAGCGGGGATTCTTCCCTCTTTAAAGGTCAAAACATGACCTACTATGGCCGCTGGACTTATAAATTTGAAGAAGCAGCGCGGCAGGGCGCTAAGGGCTGCCTGATTGTACACGAGACGAAAGCAGCAAGTTATCCCTTCGCCGTCGTTCAGAATAGCTGGAACACATCCCGCCTTCGTTTAGATGACCGCGGGAAGAACAAGAAATACACGGATATTAACGGCTGGCTTTCCTTGCCAGCTGCAAAGAAGCTGATTGCCGCAGCCGGGAAGGACACGACAAACTTTTTCGCAATGGCTGACAAGCCCGGGTTCAAGCCCATTACTCTGGACCTGAAACTGACGACCAGCCTGAAAACAGAACTGACATTTAATAAATCCCATAACGTGATCGGCAAAATAACGGGATCTACCCGTCCGGAAGAAGTGATTATTTATACCGCACACTGGGATCATCTTGGCATCGGAAAACCGGATGCAACTGGTGACACCATCAACAACGGCGCACTGGACAATGCAAGCGGCACCGCCGCCTTGCTGGAACTCGCACGCGCTTTCAACAGCCTGCAACCCAAACCGGAAAGAACGATAGTGTTCCTGGCGGTCACTGCCGAAGAGCAGGGACTGTGGGGCTCGGCCTATTATGCGCAAAACCCCGTTTACCCGGTTGACAAAACCGTTGCGAACATCAATATTGACGGGGTTAACCCCTTTGAAAAAACAAAGGATATTATTATCGTCGGCAAAGGCCAGTCAGACCTGGAAGACTACCTGAAGGAGGAAGCTGAAAAAGCAGGTCGTGAGTTAGCTTTTGAAACACACCCCGAGGCCGGGCATTATTACCGTTCAGATCATTTCAACTTCGCTAAAGTCGGCATCCCCGCACTCTATACATCAAATGGGGTACAGGTGATCGGAAAAGACAAGGCATATGGAGAAAAACTTGATGCAGATTATACCGAAAAGAATTACCATCGCCCTTCTGATGAGTATCACGAAGATACCTGGACCTTTGAAGGCGGGATCGAAGACTTAAAACTACTATTCCAGGTAGGAAAGAGACTTGCATACGGGGACAAAGTTCCCGCCTGGAAAGACGGCTCTGAATTTAAGGCGATCAGGGATAAGAAATAACATTCGAATCAATCCCGCCAAATGATATCAAATCGACTCTCAAACAAAAGTTTATCTTCGCCGCGATGAAAAAAAATTCTACTTGTCTCCTCCTTTTCTTAGCTGGTATATTTTTACTATCCTCCGAAGTCTATGCTCAGAAAAAACTGATTAAAAAGCTGTTCGGCGGCGGCAGCGACAGCACACGTTCCAGCAGTTTTGTACCCCTGCCTGCTATTGCCTATTCACAGGAAACGAGCCTGGAATTCGGTCTGCTGACTCTCTACTCATTCTATACCGACCGGGAGGATACCCTGACTAGAAATTCATCTGTTCAGGGCCTTGCAACCTATACCACTCAAAAGCAGGTCAACTTGAAACTGCAAACAGATTACTGGACCCCGCAAAACCGCTACCACTATTTTAACGAGATCCGCTATAAGGACTTTCCGTTCAGCTTTTACGGCATAGGTGATCAGACAAGGGAGTCAGATAAACAAACCGTCACCCAGAAACTTTTTCGCTTTGCCGTTGAGGCTGAAAAAAAGATGGGTCGCTCATCCTATACAGGTATCACCGGCCGTTTCGAAAATTATCGTTTTGAATACCCTATTGATTTCGCTGAGGTATCAGACCAGATTCTATTCAGTGGAACAGACGGTGGAAAGGTATTATTCCTTGGTCTATCCCAGAATATCGATAGCCGCAACAACAATACTTATCCAACAGCCGGAACGTTTATTGGCCTGAATTATTCCTACGCACCCGATCTGTTCGGTGGCGAGAACTTTTCAGGAACCCTGACCAAATTTGACCTGCGCACCTTTAAATCCCTGAACCGGGAAACAGTGATCGGTTTTAATGCAAATTACCAGACCCTTCAGGGTGATAATACGCCTTTTTATCTGCTGCCGCAGCTAGGCAATGACCAAATGATGCGTGGCTATTATACCGGTCGCTACCGCGATCAGAGCCTATTGGCCGCACAGGCCGAACTCCGCTACCGTTTTCATCCCCGCTTTGGCGTGGTAGGCTTCCTTGGAGGAGGTACGGTTTACGCCAACGGAAACCTGAACCTGAAATCACTGAAACCATCCTACGGCGGTGGAATGAGGTATTTCTTTGATGTTGAAAGGGGCCTTAGTATTCGCCTTGACTATGGCGTGGGCGAAAAAAGACCGGGAGAAGAAAGACAGACGGGGTTTTATGTATCGTTGGGAGAGTCTTTTTAATGTGCTAATGGGATAATATGCTAATGTGGTAATGGGGTAATGGGTTAATATGATAATATGTTAATGTGATAATATGTTAATGTGATAATATGTTAATGTGATAAGGCATAGCATATATCCCATTGTCTTCTAGGGCAAACATATTTGATCCGTAGAAATGGTTATGCCGCCTACGGGGCATTGTAAATTTTGGTAAATCTTTTCTACCAACCTGTAGCCCCTACCGGGGCAAAAAGAGTGATGATTATTGCCCTAAAGATCCGTCAATAAGCTAATTAGACAAATATTTCTGGAATTGCAGAAATTCTTACCTTACGGCATGAATTCAATCCATATTCTAAAGAGATCCGCAGCCGCTATTTTCCTGCTCTTTTTTACCATTCAAACAGCCCAGAGCCAGGACTACAAAGAAGTTCATCAAAAGAACATCCTGATCGATACCCATAATGATATTCTGACCACTGCCTTTTCGGATGGTGTAAGCTTTGATCAGGACCTGAAAGGCCGGACACATTCAGACCTGAAGCGAATGAAGCAGGCCGGGATGGATGTCCAGGTCTTCTCTGTCTGGTGCGACGGCAAGCGGGCCAACCCTTTTGCCTATGCCAATCGTCAGATTGATACACTTTACGCCTGGGCTGCGCGCAATCCGAAAGACATGATGCTTGTGAAAACGCCGGCCGACCTGAACAGGGCGGTAAAGGAACAGAAACTCGGCGCGATGATCGGCGTGGAAGGCGGCCACATGATAGAAAATAGCCTGGAAAACCTGGATAAATTATTCGAGCGCGGTGCCCGCTACATGACCTTAACCTGGAATAATTCAACACCGTGGTCCAGCTCGGCAATGGATGAAAATATGCCGGCAAAATCACCGCTATCCGGTGAAAGCGCGCCAAGAAAAGGCCTGACCGACTTTGGCAAACAGATAGTACAAAGAATGAATAAGCTCGGAATGATGGTCGACCTATCGCATGTGGGCGAACAGACATTCTGGGACGCGATTAAAACGGCCAGCAAGCCGGTCATCGTGTCGCACAGTAATTGCTTTCAACTCTGCCCGGTATCACGGAATCTCAAGGATGACCAGATCCTCGCAATAGGTAAGAACGGAGGCATCATCTGCCTGAATTTCTATTCCGGCTTCCTGTCTCCCGAGTACGAAAAGCTTGGCAGTGAGTTTGACCGCAAGCATAAAGCGGAGCGGGATTCCCTCTTAAAAATCAATTCCGAGCCTTACTTTGCCAATGAATTCCTGTTCAAAAAGTATGCTACTGAAGTGCAGCAACTGCGGCCGAACTACACGGCTATTGTTGATCACCTGGACCATATAGTGAAACTGATCGGTGCAGACCATGTTGGCTTCGGCTCAGACTTTGATGGCATTAACTCCACCCCGCAGGGCCTCGACGATATCACAGGTTATCCGCTCATCACGAAAGAACTTATTGCAAGGGGATATAGCAGGAAGGATATCGCTAAAATAATGGGCGGGAATTTTATACGGGTGTTTAAGGAGAATATGAATTGAGATACACCGACCTTTCCATAGGCTAATGGATTAATGGTAAAACACATCAATGCTTATGAAAACAATTGCTTCGATACTATTGGCAGTGCTGCTTTTCACATTTATTGACAGCAAGGGTGCCCACCTGAATCCAGACCATACAACAAAGCCCTTAGAGGCCCCGAAAAAGGTAGTGCGCGATTTCCTGAAATGGTACAAAGAAAACCGGGAGCGCCTGGGCACCTTCCGCCTGGTCCCCGTCAAACCGGGGGATACGACAAAATCTTACAGGGTTGACTTCAGGGAAACCGAAAAATATTTAAGCGAACTAAAGAAAAGCGGTTTTGTATCCGATCAGTACATCATTTCATTCCGGAAGTACTTCGAAACGGCTGATGCCAACCTGGCAAAATATCCGCAGTACGATGGTCCGGCTGTAGGATTCGGCTTCGACCTTGTTCTTAAGGCACACGACTACGGCGAGATACTGGACCACCTCAATAAACTGAAATTTGTTATTAAGCCAGTCAACGCCGACTCTACTAAGGTGTACGTGAGGTTCCCTACCGTAATTATGGCTTTAACGCTTAGCAGGTCAGGAAGTACCTGGTTGATAGATTCATTGGATTATGTGTAATGAAGGTGGTTTCACGCAGAGCAAAATAAGAAGGCGCAAAGAGCGCAAAGAATTATCACAGTCTCCGCTTTAATCTTCACCCGAATAAATAAGAAGTAACGAAAAAGACGAAATATCTGCGCCCTAACCTGCTGTCTCTAAGTTATTCACAATGCGATGAAGGCCATCTTTTAAAATCTTGCAATTGAAGTTTATCAATAGTCCCAGTTTTAGCTGTGAGATTTTCAGGTAAGTAAGTAATTGTGCGTAATGAACAGAAGCCAGAGATTCAATAGCTTTTACTTCGACAATAATTTTGTCTTCTACGACCATATCTAATCTGTAACCAACATCCATTCTAATCTCTTTATACACAAATGGCATTGGTACCTGCTGTCTGACCTCCAGGCCCATCTGTCTGAGATCATATGCAAGTGCATTCTCATAAGAAGATTCGAGCAAACCAGGCCCAATATTTTTGTGCAATTCGAGTGCTGCTCCGATAATTTGATATGAAAGATCATTTTCTGTCATTCTTTAAATTAAGAAAAACAGAAATTTTAACAAAGAGAGTTTGCCTGTGCCGCTCAGCAAAATTCGGGTTATCTAATGCCATGACAAAACTTACGTTGCTTAAGCGAACGAATTTCTTATAGATTTACGTCAATATCTCTGCGGCCTTTGCGCAAAAATACTCTGCGGCCTCTGCGTGAAATGAGTCGGCCCTGCGTGAAATGAATTCGACTTTTCCTAGTACTTAACCTTAAAATCCTCCTTCACCTGCCCTTTCCTCACAAACACCAGTCCTATCCAGAACAGGTCAACCGTTACTGTTACCCTCGGATCAGCCTTGATCTGCTGCCAGGCTTCTTTCATGCCTTTGCTCCAGTAGATATCGTCGAATATCATGATGCCGTTTTCACTTAACTTAGGCAGGCACCACTCGAAGTAATTCAGGGTCGCATCCTTGCGGTGATTCCCATCAATGAATACAAAATCAAGGTTCTCCTGCCGATCCAGAATGTCCGGCAAGACTGTATCGAAGTTTCCGGTGTTCAATTCCACATTGCTGATCTTCAACCGGCTTAAATTCTCCGCAGCAATAGCAGCAGTTTCAGGACAACCCTCAATGCTGATAACCGGGGACGCAGGAACCGCTTTGGCGAGGTAAGCGGTTGTGATCCCAAGGCAGGTACCGAGTTCAATGACATTTTTCGGCGAAAAGTATTCAGCCAGCCGGTAGATCAGCTGAGCCAGTCGTGCAGGCTTCAGGGCATTCTTCGCGATAGTGCTAACACCCTTCTTTTTATTGTTATTAAGATGCGACCCGGCACCCAGGTCGGTTATGTTGATGACACGCTCATCCTGCAATAATGCTGCGCGCAATTCTTCTATTTCCCGATATTCATTTTTGGCATGAAAATCGTAAATTATTTCGTCAATCAGTTTGTAGACAAAGGGCGAGTGAACCCCATGTCGTGTTTTTGCTGTAAACCGGTGTTTTAAATAGTCAAAAACCAACTGCATGTTTATCATGCGGCAAAAATAGGTAAAGGATTGACAACAAAAATTAATTAAGCCTCAGGATGGATGTTAAGGAAATAGAATCGTTGATCAAGCTGCTCGACGACCCTGATAGCGAGGTATCACATCATGTGGAGGAAAAGCTGCTTTCTTATGGCACGGAGGTAGTCGGGTATCTTGAAAATGCCTGGGAACAGTCGTTCGACAGCATTCTACAGGAAAAAATTGAGAACCTCGTTCATAAGATCCAGTTTCAGACCGTAAAGAGGGAACTGCAGCTGTGGCATATTGGCGGCTCCTTCGATCTTCTGCAGGGGATGCTGATCATCAATAAATACCAATATCCTGACCTCGATGAGCAAAAGGTTATCAATCAGCTTGAGTCCATAAAACGGGAGATCTGGATGCAGATGATCTACGAAATGAGCGCCATTGAAAAGGTAAAGCTCATAAATCACAGCCTTTACAGCACCCATGGTTTTTCAGGAAACACCACGCATCACCAGGATCCGAACAATTCCTACCTGAGCCATGTACTGGAAACCAAAAAAGGGAACCAGATCAGCCTGGCCGTTATATACTCCATTATCGCCCAAAAACTGGATATCCCCATTTATGGCGTGAACCTGCCTCAGCACTTTATTTTAGCCTACGTTGACGACACGCTGGAAACTGAATTTCACAACGGCATCCTGTTTTATGTCAACGCTTTCAATAAGGGTTTCATATTTGGAAGAAGAGATGTTGATTCGTTCCTGAAACAATTGAATATACAGCCCGACAAGCAGTTTTATGAGCCCTGTTCAAATGATGAGATCATCCAGCGGGTACTTCGTAATCTCATCAGCTCCTATGAAAAGAACCAGGCGCCTCACAAGGTAAGTGAACTTGAAGAATTACTCGAGATATTTCATATCCCCTGAAAAAGAAACGCTGACAGGGTTTCAAACCTTGTCAGCGTTCCGGAACCCTGTCAGCGTTTACTTTTAAAATTCCATCATATAGGCCTTCAGAAATTCATTCAGATCCCCGTCGAGAACCGCCTGAGCGTTTGAAGTTTCATGACCGGTACGAAGGTCCTTAACCAGTTTATAGGGATGCAGTACGTAGTTCCTGATCTGTGATCCCCATTCGATCTTCTTCTTGCTTCCCTCGATAGCGGCCGTCGTTTCCTGGCGCTTGCGAAGCTCAATCTCATATAACTGCGATTTCAGCAGGCGGATAGCGTTATCCTTATTCTGCAGCTGCGAACGCGATTCCTGGTTCTTAATGATGATTCCGGAAGGCTTGTGGTATAGGCGGACCGCAGTTTCCACCTTGTTCACATTCTGACCACCGGCACCTCCCGAACGAAAGGTCTCAAATTCAATTTCTGCAGGGTTGATCTCGATCTCGATCGTATCGTCTACCAGCGGGTAAACATATACCGATGCAAAAGAAGTATGACGTTTAGCGTTCGAATCAAAAGGCGAAACCCGCACCAGACGGTGCACCCCGTTCTCGCCCTGCAGGTAGCCATAAGCAAATTCGCCTTCAAACTGAAGTGTAACCGTTTTAACGCCGGTCACATCACCTTCCTGCATATCCTGCTCGGTCACCTTGTAGCCGTTCTTCTCGCCCCACATAATATACATCCGCATCAGCATGAAGGCCCAGTCGCAGCTTTCGGTACCGCCGGCCCCGGCCGTGATCTGCAATACAGCATTAAGCTGGTCTTCTTCCGAACTGAGCATATTCTTGAACTCCAGTTCTTCGACCTTCTCAACGGCTGCCTCAAACTGTTCCTTCATTTCTTTTTCAGTAGCATCGCCACCGGAAAAGAAATCCAGCATGACTGCAGCATCTTCCACAGCAGCATCAACCTGCTGGAAAGCATCAGTCCATATTTTCTTTGATTTTATAGAGTGAAGTACCTTTTCAGCCTCCTTGGGCGAATCCCAGAAGTGAGCCCCGAGAGTAACCTCCTGCTCCTCTTTTAGTTCTTCGAGTTTCTGGTCGACGTCAAAGATGCCTCCTCAGGGACGTTACTCTGTCCCTTAAATCCTGAATTTGTTCTTTAGTCATTCAGCAAAAGTATAAAATAAGCATCTTTGAAAGCAGATAATTTTACCCTTATGAGAAATTCCATTCTGATACTTACTTTATTGGTTTTCTTAATTTCCTGCAATTCTAAAAAGGGTAAGGTTGAATCTGTGGATTCAGCCCAAGCTTCAATTAATGATACCGCCACCGGTGAATAAGACACCGCAGACTTTCAAAGGTATGTATACATTTGGTCACGAGGTCCGCACATTTCTCGACTGCAATACCCAATTAACCTATTGGGTGAATGACAGCCTGGCAAATCTTCGAAAGCCGTATCAGGAGACAGTCCAGCCGCTTACCTATCCTTATGAAAGTGTCTATGCAGAGGTGAAGGGCTACCTCGGCGGCCGGTCGGATTTAGGTTACGCTTCCGAGTATGAAAATGTACTGGTAGTAACCGAAGTCATTAAACTGGAAGCCAAAAACCTCGGTACCGAATGTTATGATTATGAGTTCATCGCGCTGGGCAACGAACCCTTCTGGGCGGTAGACATTGTTCCCACGGAACAACAGATCGTCTTGAAGCATATTGGCGAAAACAAGGTCTACCAGTTCCCCTATCAGCCGGCGAACATCGGCGGGGGCGTATACCGCTTCGAAACGAGCAACGGCGCAAAAGATAAGCTGGTCATCGTGATCCGGGAAGAAACATGCAGCGACGGCATGTCAGATAATAAATATAAGTATTCTGCAGAAGTCGTGATCAACGGGCAGACATTGAAAGGCTGCGCTGTCAAAAAAGGGGATGTTCCACCCGGGCAGCCGAGACCATAAGTTCATCAATACTCTCGCGAGAAATCACCTGAAGTTCAATAGGTCTCGTTCACCTCATGTTAGGGTCAAGTCCATTAATTAATGGACTTGACCTTTACCAGACCTAAGCAAGAGTACTATCAGGCAGGTAGCCGACTTAATATTCGCGCTTCCCGTGCGAACTTCTGCCGCTGCTTTTTCAAAGGTTGGGTGAGGTCCTTTTCATATGAACATGGAAGCGAAATAAAAAAGGCCGCATTAACTGCAGCCTCATTTACACTTCCTTTTTCAAAAGGCCCCGTAGAACCCATGAAAGCAATTTTATTTAAAAAAGCCGCCGATGGTGTCACCGAGACCGCCGGTGCCTTCGCCCGTGTCGCGCTGCTGCTGATCGCCCTTCTTATTGAACATGCCCATAACATCGTTCAGATCAAACTTGCCGTCATCGCCGGCAAACTGCTTCAGCATACTTTGCAGGTCGAAACCTTTATCATTGGGATCATTTGTCCGCCTTACAAACTTTTCAATAAGCGCAGGTATTATGCCTCCGGCTACACTGCCGGCCGAACTGCCGTCAACGCCCATATTTCCCAGCTTTCCTGCAAAAACTTCCTTGATCTTATTGACTATCGGATTATTGGCAAAATCGCCGCCCTGGAAAAGTTGCGACAGATCGCCAAAGTTGCCTGAAGAGGCTTTCTCTTTGAGAACTTCCTCTATTGAGCCGGAGGCAGCTTGTATTGCCTCTTCATTCTTTTCATTCGGGATCGCCGGATTTTTTACGATCGTTTCTTCGGCTTCCTCTCTTACGAGGTTGTTGAGATTTTCTAACATGATTGAAATGCTTTTTGAGTAAAAGGCCAGGTCTATAAACAATAAACCCTGAGAAGCCTAATAAGTTCTCAGGGTTTACCAGAAGGGAAGTCAGTATTGCTTAAAAACCGTCCGCCTTGATCTCCTTAACCGTTACCGGTCCGTATTTCTCCGCTATTTTTTTTATTTCCTCAGCTTTACCGATCAACACAAACTGCAGGTTATCTTTCGGGTAATATTTGTCGGCGATCTCCCTGGCTTTAGCTACGGTCAATCCGTCGACGTTGCTTTCGAAATTATTTATGAATGACTCGTCAAAGCCATACCAGAACATCTGTGTCAGCAAACCAGCTAACTGACCGGATGTTTCATAATCAGGCGGAAACTGACCTTTGACATAGTTCTTCGCTGACTTTAAGGTCTCTTCATCAATACCTTTCTCGTGCAATTTTGTAAGCACTTTCAATGCCATATCAATTGCCGGCTCCGTCGTTTTGGAAGCGGTGAAAGTGGAGATATAGAAAGTTCCGGCATTCTTGAGTGGAGAGAAGCTGCTGCCTGCCCCGTAAGTCAGGCCTGAATTAACGCGAAGTTCATCGTTCAACCAGGAAGTAAACCTGCCGCCGAATGCGGTATTGATCACTTCAAGTGCAACGAAATCAGGGTTATCGCGACGTATGCCCTGGCCTCCGATCAGGAAGGTTGTTTCACGAGCATCCTCCTTATTAACAAGCAAGACGCGTTTCGATTTCGCCGGACTGACAGCTTGGGCAGCTAAGCTCTTTTGCAGACTTGCAGACTTGCTCCAGTTGCCAAACAGGCTGGTAAGCCTGGCTTTCATTGCCTTCGTTTCAAAATCACCGACTACAGCAATTGAAGAACCTGCGGGCGAATAATTGGCTTTATAAAATGACTTCAGATCATCCACGTTGAACTTGCCTACGGTAGCGGGGCTGCCGCTAACCGCATTTCCATAGACGTGATCGCCATACATGAATTTATCCCAGTAAGAGCCGATAACTGATCGGGGACTTTCCTTGGCCCTATCCAGGTCAGACAGCATACGCTTCCGTTCCTTTTCAAACTCCGCTGCGTTGAAAACCGGGTCAGCCAGCACTTCCTTCAGAATCGGGAAAACCTTGTCCTGGTCCTTACTTGCGAATTTAGACGACAGGCCGGCGGATTCCTTGCTGGCATAAGTGTTCAGGCGGGCACCGATGAAGTCCAGCTCTGCCTCGATCTTTTCCTTCGAGTAGCTTTTAGTGCCGTGCTGTAAAGCCGCGGCTGTTAGAGAAGCGAGTCCTGATTTAGCACCGTCGTATATTGCCCCAGCTGGCACAATGGCCGAAACACTGATGGTCGGAACTTCATGCTGTTCCATGAGGTAGACTGTCAATCCGTTTGGCAATGAAAATTTTTCATAAGCCGGCAACTTAAAGGCCGCCGTTTTTGTCTGCGCTTTACCTGGGTTAGCCAGTGCCGAAACAGCAAGAAATGCAATAAATATATTTTTGATCTTATTGTTCATCTGTTTATTCCTCCACGTTAGTTTTTAATATCCCAACCGTACGGTTCGATTTTTTAAAGTATTCGTTCGCAACCCGTTTAACATCGGCAGCACTAACCTTTTCATATTCGGCAGGCGCATTGAACATCTTCCGGTAGTCACCGAAGAAGAGTTCATAGGTTCCGATGTTATTCGACTTACCATTGATCGTCTCGATCTGGCTATAAAACTGCATCAGCTTTTGATTCTTTATTTTTTGCAGTTCCTGATCGGTGATCCCGTCTTTCTTCACTTTCTCGATCTCTTCATAAATTGCTTTCTCGAGATCAGCCTCCTTTACACCTGTGGCTGTAACGGCGTAGATCTGGAACAGGTTAGGATCAAAGGTTTCATCATTGCTGGTTCCGATCTGGGTTGCCAGCTGCTTCTTATCGACGAGGGCAGAGTAGAGCCGCGAGGTATTACCGGTTGACAATATCGAACTGAGGATATCCAAGGCATAATAATCTTTATGCTTTGTCTCGGGTGTATGGTAGCCGATCAGCATATAAGGTGTGGCCACCTCTTTCTGAACCATCACCCGCCTTTCGCCGGTCTGTGGAGGCTCAACAAGATGCACCGGCTTGGGAGCAGCATTGGAAGGGATCGGTTCCATATATTTTTGAGCAAGACGCTTTACTTCGTCCAACTTCACATTCCCCGAAATAACCACCACTGCGTTATTGGGCGCGTAATAGGTTTTGAAATATTTTTCAAGATCTTCCTTAGTCCAGTTCTTAATGTCCGTTTCATAGCCGATCACTGTCCAGTGATAAGGATGTTCCTGGAAAGCCGCTGCATTCACTGCATCGCTTAAAGCATTCCATGGCGAGTTTTCAAGCCCCGTACTTCGTTCCGAAAGAACGACGCCGCGTTCGCTTTCTATCATACCTGTATCGATGCTTAGGTGAGCGATGCGGTCTGATTCGAGTTCGAACACGGTTTCCATAGCCGTTACCGGAAACCAGTCGGTATAAACCGTGACGTTCTGCGTGGTATAAGCGTTATTTGCTCCCCCGTTGAATTCCATTACGCGGTCGAACATCTTCGGGCCGAACTTTTTGGAACCATTGAACATCATGTGTTCAAAAAAGTGCGAAAGTCCCGTAATACCGGGATACTCGTTGCGGGAGCCGACCTTATAAAAAAGGTACATATTCGCATTGGGAATGGAACTATCCTCCATTACCAAAAACTTCATCCCATTCTTAAGGGTGAAAGTTTTTACCGCATCGGCTTTGACCTGTGCAAACAGCGGAATGCTGAAGCCCAGAAATAAGAGACATATTAATTTCCTCATACTTATAAATGGCTTAAATTAATTTGAAAACACATCCAAATTAAGCGATTAAAATCAGATATCTGGTTTGATGATAAAATCTTTACACCTTGCTTTCCGCAGTCCTTAAAATCTTGCAAATAAGTGAACTGTTCCCGCGGATTCTAAGAACATTGGCAAAATGATAAAATAAGGATGCTAAGTTAGGAGACTATTTATTTCACGCAGAGGTCGCAAAGTTAGTAGCAGACTAGTTTAGACCGAGGGTAGAGGTTAGGCTTTGGGGGCTTTGCGTTTTCTTATTTTGCTTTCGTGCCCAAAAGGCTTTTAAAATGCTATTGATGATTTATAGATTATGTAATCGCGGATAAACCGCGGATTTCCTCAGGTTCTAACCTTTTAAAACTCTCTGATCTGCGCTTGGGACTGTTAGTAAACTTCAACCTAGGCGATATTTCGAAAGGCATATTTAGAAAAGTAAACAGGCTTTAGTTAATTTCGCTACTTGTTGTCCCTGATAAGGGTTGTTCTCCACTCTAATTTAAAACAGATGTTTCCTAAAATTCCATTCAGTCAGACTGAAAGCTTCAAATATTTATCGGATCATTTCCAGTCAGTCAGGGAGCTGAAGCTTCGGGATCTGTTCTCGGACGAGCCAAACCGCTTTGAGCAGTTTTCCATCCGCTTTGAGGATATACTATTAGACTACTCGAAAAATCGTATCACAGAGGATACGCGAAATCTGCTGATTGAGCTGGCAAAGGAGTCTGGCTTGAAGCAAGCAATCGCGGCAATGTTCAATGGCGGAAAGATTAATGAAACGGAAGGCCGCGCTGTCCTTCACACGGCATTGAGAAATCCTGAGCGCAGCGGCCTCATCGTCGATGGCCACGATATCCTACACGATATACACAAGGTGCTGGACCAGGTGGAAAGATTTTCAAACCAGGTTATCAGCGGTGAGTGGAAAGGCGGCACAGGCAAGACAATACAACACATCGTCAATATTGGCATTGGCGGCTCGGATTTGGGCCCGGTAATGGTGACCGAAGCACTGAAGCCCTATGCGAATCATCTGCAGCTTCACTTTGTATCGAATGTCGACGGAACACATATCGCTGAGACACTCAAAAAGATCGATCCGGAGACCACGCTCTTTATGATCGCATCTAAAACATTTACGACACAGGAGACGATGGCCAATGCTTTTTCTGCACGGAAATGGTTCCTTGATAACGGGGGGACGGAAGCATCGGTGGCGCGGCATTTCGTAGCTCTTTCTACTAATGAAAAAGGAGTGCGGGAGTTTGGGATTGATCCGGAAAACATGTTTGGCTTCTGGGATTGGGTTGGCGGACGCTACTCCCTTTGGAGCGCTATCGGGCTAAGCATAGCCTGCAGTATCGGCTTTAATAATTTCAAAGAATTACTTGCCGGCGCAAATGCAATGGACGAACATTTTCGGGATAATGAGTTTGACCAAAACATTCCGGTGATTCTGGCCCTTCTCGGTATCTGGTACAATAACTTTTTCGGTGCCGAAAGCCAGGCCATTTTGCCTTACGATCAGTACATGCACCGTTTTGCAGCCTATTTCCAGCAGGGAGACATGGAAAGTAATGGCAAGTCAACAGACAGGAACGGAAATAAAGTCGACTATCAGACCGGTCCCATTATTTGGGGCGAGCCGGGAACGAATGGTCAGCATGCGTTCTATCAGCTGATTCACCAGGGCACTAAACTTATCCCCTGCGATTTTATTGCCCCCGCACAATCACATAATCCCTTAGGTGAACATCATACCCTGCTGCTTTCAAACTTCTTTGCACAGACTGAAGCTCTCATGAACGGCAAGACCGAAGAGGAGGTAATTGCTGAATTAAAAGCTTCCGGCAAGTCGGCCGGGGAGATTGAAAAGCTGGCAGCCTTTAAAGTGTTTGAAGGTAACCGGCCTACTAACTCTATTCTTGTCAAGAAGATTACCCCACGGGTATTAGGTTCACTGATCGCCATGTACGAACACAAGATCTTTGTGCAGGGAGTGATCTGGAACGTCTTTTCTTTTGATCAGTGGGGAGTGGAATTAGGCAAGCAGCTCGCAGGACAAATATTGCCGGAACTAAGAACTGAGGCGGCTATCGATTCCCACGATTCATCAACAAACGGATTGATCAATCAGTATAAAGAATGGAGGGTGAATAATTAAGAATTATGAGTTAAGAATTAAGAATTATAAATTGGCGTAGAGCGGAGACAACAATCACGATTAATCCTGTAATCAAGATCAACACTTATTTCGGAAAATAACTCGATATGAAACCTGATAATGTGATTCAAAATAAATCATATGCATTTTCAATCAGGATTATCAGATTATATCAATTCCTTGTGGACGATCGTAGGGAATATGTATTATCGAAACAACTTTTACGCTGCGGAACTTCGATAGGGGCTAACATTGAAGAAGCGGTGGGAGCTCAGAGTAAAAAAGACTTTTACGCAAAATTATCAATTGCTTACAAAGAAGCCCGAGAAACTCATTATTGGATACGGCTGTTAGCGGACACTGATTACATTAACTCAGTCATGAAAACCAGTTTGTTGTATGATGTTGAGGAACTGTTGAAAATCATCGGCTCCATAAGGAAGTCGCTAATTCTTAATTCTAAACCATAGGTCTTATTTCCTGGATAACATTAATTCTTAATTCTTACCTCATAATTCCTTTTCAATCAACTCCACCTGGAATAATTTCGCCCATCGCTTACCGGTCATAAACAGGCGTTTTCCCTTACTGTCCCAGGCTATGCCGTTCAGAACATCTGTGCCAGGGTAGTTGTAAATTGCAGGAAGGAGATCACTCATGTCAATGTCACCTGTTACCTGCCCGTTTTTCGGATCAATAATAACTACCCTGTCCGTGTTATAGACGTTGGCATACAGTTTCCCGTCGATCAGTTCCAATTCATTTAACTGGTCGACAGGGCCGTTATTGTCGAAGACCTCTATATACCCTTCCTCACGGTAGTTTTCACGGTTTAGGAAATAAATGAGATTACTTCCGTCGGATTTATAAAGTCGTTTAGCATCGGAACATAAGCCCCAGCCCTGAGTTGAGTTCTGATATGGGAACTCAGACAACTGCTTCATAGAAGCTTTATCGAAGACCAGGCCCACATTATTCTGCCAGCTCAGCAGTACGATCTTATCATCAACCAAGGTCAGGCCTTCTGCAAAGAAAGTATTGGGAAAATCGACACGCTGCAACACTTTCCCGCTAGCGGGCTCTACTCTTCTCAAGCTGGAATATCCCGTCTCCGGCGTGTTGCCTCCATCGCTCTCGTAAAAATAGGCATTATGATACTCCAACCCTTGTGTGTAGGAGGAAGTATCATGATCGAAGACCTGCCGGACCTTATAACCGAACTTTTTTGGGACGAGATTTGATCGCACGATAATATTCGTATTTATTTCTTCCTGCTGGCCCTTCCTGAAGATTCTTGCAGTGATCAGGCGATTACCCAATGGTAGTTCCCTGGTTTCCATACTTCCGGAGAGGTCTTCAGAACTCTTTGCCTGCCTGACACCGTCAACCAGGTAAACAATAGAATCGACAGAAGCACTGTCATTAAGCTGAAGTTTCAGTTCCAAACTATCACCAAGGTTAACGGAGGCACCTGATTCCGGCCGAACCCATGAGCTGCCACTATCAGAAGAATCAGTCTTTTTATCCGGACTGCAGGAGATAAGCCATAACAGGGCCAGAGTACTTAAATAATGAAGACGCATTTAATAAAATTTGGAGGTCTAAGATACAGATTCATAGCAAAAGGCTCAGGGCCAGAATGCGTCTTCAATATGATTTAATACATGTTCCCCTTTTTTATTAAATAGAATAGAAATGATATCAAATCTTACTTCTCCCTGGTGGTTCATCAGGAAGATATATTCATCCGCTGCCAGGGTCATCTGCTGCTGTTTGGGATTAAGCACGAAGTCTTCAGGATCGCCGAACCTGTTGCTGTTCCGGGATTTAACCTCCACAAAGATGATCTTTGCATCCTTATAAGCGATCAGGTCAACCTCTGACTTGAGGAATGTCCAGTTCTCCTCCAGGATCTCATAGCCGGCAGCTTCGAGAAAATTTTTAGCCAGCGCTTCGCCTTTACGTCCAAAGTTGTTGTGCTCTGCCATACTAAACGAATTAAAAAGTGGTATTAAGATAGAGGGACCGGTTGGATAGCCGGTACTATTTAACGATCACTGACCCAAGAAACTGGGAAATACCCTTTTCGACTTCTTTGACCTGGAGATACCTGCGCATGAGTATTGCCTGATTCTCTTCATTCTGTTCAGTCTGGATCTCATCCCGGATATTTTTAAGGATATGATCCACTTTGCGTTTCTTTAAATGGAATATACCACCTAATATGGTTGAACGCAAATTTTCCTTTTCATCCTTTACGTAGATCTTGCGTTTGGCAAACCAATTCTCACTAAGCTGGTATGGGGAAGATACGAGGGAAATAGCCAGATCGGCAAGCTTCCTGTTAGAATGCTTGATGAAGTCCTGGACAGAAGGAAGTTCTCCTTCCTCCAGCTTTGATTTATATTCCGCAACGATCAGGCTGCACTCTGCATTGTCAAACGTAACGTCCGACAGGTTAGATATTACATAAGGTGCGATATAGGTATCTGTAATACCGTCCCAATGAACAAGTTCATGCCCATAATTAAGAAGCAGGCGCGCTATCTCTTTCTCCTGGTGCTCGTCGCTGTCGATTCCCTGCTGCGGAGGTTCATCACCGAAAAGGTCGTCGGGCGGCATCTCCTCCTGCCTTGGTGCAAAGTTTTCCTTCTTCACCTTGCCCATTCGCATTTTATTCAATTCGGAGATCAGCGAACGCTCTTCGATCTGCAGCAAGGAGCTGCATTCCCGTATAAATACAGAGGCCTTAATGCTGTCAGGAATTTTGGCGATGCTCTCAACCACTTCGCGGATCATTCCTGCCTTCTTGATAGGATCAGTACCCGCATCCTTTAGCAGGACACTGGTCTTAAACAGTATGAAATCCTTTTGATTCTGGTTGATATAATTCTTGAACGCCGCACTCCCGAATTTCTGGACATATGAATCAGGGTCGTGACCGTCGGCAAACAGGACAACTTTAACGTTAAGACCTTCTTCCAGGATCATATCGAGTCCCCGCAGGGAGGCTTTTATCCCGGCTTCATCCCCGTCGTAAAGAATCGTGATATTCTTGGTAAACCTGCCTATCAGCCTGATCTGCTCAACTGTGAGCGAAGTACCTGACGAAGCTACCACGTTCTCAACTCCCGCCTGGTTAACCGAAAGTACGTCAGCGTAACCTTCTACCAGGTAGCAGTTATCCTCATCGCGCATGGCCTTCTTCGCAAAGTATAAGCCATACAGGACATTCGATTTATGGTATATATCACTCTCAGGAGAGTTGACATACTTAGGTACTGCCTTATCGGTTTTTAAAGTCCGGCCGCCAAAGCCGATAACCCTGCCGGTAAAGCTATGAATAGGAAACATGACCCTGCCGCGAAAGCGGTCATAGATCTTGTCCTTATCCTTTCGGATAGTTAAACCGGTCTCCTCGAGAAATTGAATGTTAAAGCCCTCAGCAACGGCCTTTTCAGATAATGCAGCCCATGAGTCGGGTGAGTAACCCAGTTCGAACTTCTTAATAATATCTTCGCGGAAGCCACGTTCGCGGAAATAGCTCAAACCTACACTGTTGCCTTCCTCTGTTTCCAGCATCTGCTGGTGGAAGAATTTTGCCGCATAGGCGGATACGATATAAAGACTCTCCCGGCGATTGTTTACTGCCTGTTCTTCAGGTGTATTCTCTACTTCTGCAATTTCAATCCCGTATTTATTGGCAAGGAAACGAAGCGCATCAGGATAAGCCGCCTTCTCATGATCCATAATGAAGCGGACGGAATCGCCTCCCATTCCGCAGCCAAAGCATTTGTATATGCCTTTGCTCACAGAAACATTGAATGAAGGTGTCTTTTCGTTATGGAAAGGGCATAGACCGATAAGGCTGGTGCCACGCCTTTTCAGGTTCACAAAATCACCTACAACCTCCTCTATTCGGGCAGCTTCTAAGATCTTATCGACGGTTTCCTGAGGGATCAAAAGTATAGTTTATAAAGTGCTAAAGTACAGCTTTGTCTATAATTGCGGAGACATCAATCTCCAATATATGAATACCTGGTAAACGTTTTAGTCGGCCAGTTTATATCCCTTATGCAAGACCAGAAAGCTTGCCTTCTCTTCTTGCTTGAAGGGAATGTCCCAGTTTCCCTGGTAAGTGACCTTAGTTGGAAGAAGGGTTTGTTCGTTCCCGAAGTAGCTAAGCTCAATATTCATTTGCACGTCAAAGTCAAACGCCATGTTATCATATTTCATGTCGACATACCGGCCCAGAATCTGGAAGTTACGCATATCGAAAATGGTGGTAAGCTCCTTGATCATGATATTATCCTGTGTATAATCGGATAACCCGGGTTTCACCTTTACCTTAAAACGGTAGACCGGGATTGAGTCGAGGTAGGTGCCTTTGTGAAACGAGTAATCATAATACTGGCGCATATTGGCTGTGAAGAGCTCGGTTTTCTTACTGATGAACGGTACCCCTTTCACGGGCCTGCCAGGGCTGAAGATAAGCGTCTTTAATTTACCCTTATAAGACTCGCTACTTTCTCCTTTCACATCGCTAACCGGGGCCGAGGGACTAAAGTCTGAATTATAGGCGTTCATGAAAATATAATCAAACATTTCGACAGTGTACAGCTGGTATTTACCATTTTTCTTAAACACCTTCCCGCTGTCCTGCTTCGCCAGGAACTGCATTTTACGAGAACCCGTGTTATTATGCCGTATCCTGCGGTAAATTTTGCCGGATACCTTGTCCTTCTTATCATATGTGAATACCCGGTTCTCTGCATTGAAGCTGTACTTCTTCATATTGCGGAACGCGTCATAAAAACTTGTATCACGCAATATCTCATCTATAAATGATTGAACTGTCAGGCGTGATGAAGTAATATTAACAGCTGAATCAATAACGATGGTACGGATCGTATCCGGGTTGAAACGCGGTATCTCCTGGCTGAACCCCGATAAAGAGATCAAAACAAGACTTAATGATAGAAGTGTTTTTTTCATGTATACATTAAAAAAAACCTTTTAAGTATGGAGAGCCGCGGGCAGATCCGATACTTAAAAGGCTTAGTAAATATTAAAAAATTAATTACCGAGTTGTTTTATAGCAATATAGGCCATCAGGCCAGTGCTAACATTCAGCGCCCTTTCATCAATATCAAAAGTAGGCGTATGTACAGATGACGTTATCCCCCGTTCTTCGTTACGGGTTCCCAACCTGTAAAAACAAGCGTCAGCAACCTGTGAATAATAAGCAAAGTCCTCGGCAGCCATCCAAATATCAAGGTCTTCAACGTTTTCTTTTCCGAGATATTCTTCTGCATACGCACGGACATTTGCAGTAAGCTTTTCTTCATTCACTAAAAAAGGATATCCGTTTATGATATTGAAGTCACAGCTTCCGCCCATGGCTTCAGCAATTCCTTCAGCCATCTTCTTCATCTTCTGATGCGCCTGTGCGCGCCATGCTTCATCCATCGTCCGGAATGTTCCTTCCAGCTTAACTTCATTGGGAATAACGTTGGTTGCACCGTTGGCGATCACCTTCCCAAATGATAAAACTGAAGGCAGTTTAGGATCGGCTATCCTGCTCACGATTTGCTGCAGGGCAATAATAATGTGAGATGTGATCACTACCGGATCAATATTCTGCTGAGGCTGTGCCCCATGACCGCCCTTGCCATGCACGGTTACATAGATCTCGTCTGTAGATGCCATGTATTTGCCCGCACGGAAACCTACCTTCCCGGTCTCGATAAGCGGCATGACATGCTGACCTATGACCGCAGCCGGTTTCGGATTATCCAGCACTCCTTCCTTGATCATCAGGCTTGCCCCGCCCGGTAGTTTCTCCTCAGCAGGCTGAAATATAAACTTTACAGTACCGGCGAAGTCATTCCTTAACTCCGTCAGAATCCTGGCTGTACCTAACAGAGAGGAAGTATGTACGTCATGCCCGCAGGCATGCATTACTCCGTGATTCTGTGAACAATAAGGTACATCATTAGCCTCGGTGATCGGCAAGGCATCCATATCAGCCCGCAGAGCGACCACGGCCTCCGACGGCTTTGCTCCGCTCAGAAGGGCAACAATACCTGTGTCAGCCATTTTTTTATAGGGTATCCCCAGCTTATCCAATTCCGCGGCAACGAATGCGGATGTCCGGTATTCTTCAAATGACAATTCGGGATGCTGATGCAGATGCCGGCGGGTATTTGTCACTTCCTGATGGATCTGGCTTGCAAGTTCAGAGATCTTCTGCTTTAGCATTCTATCGGGGATTAATTGGTTCGGCAAAAATGAAGAGCCCTTCGTAACTGCTCTTTAGCTTACTGATCAGCTTTTCAGCTTCAAGCCTGGTGCGAAAGTCGCCTACACGAAGTTTATAATAGGGCTCTGCATAACTGATATAACTGCGGATAGTAGGATAAGATGTTTTGAACTTCGTCTGTTCAGCATAAGCTCTCTTCCGGTCAGTACTTGAGAAGACCTGTACACGAAACCCATAGGCAACTGACTTTTTAGAAGATTTGCTTAATGCTGCACGGCGGGCAATAAGACTGTCAATCTGCGGATCTTTGATCACTTCCACCTTTCCACGTTGCTGAGCAAAGGCTCCGCCGCTAAAGAGAAATAAAATCAAAGATCCTATGAGCAGACAAACATTCTTCATCTTTTTAAGCTACGCCCACACCATGACAGTTCTTATATTTTTTGCCACTGCCACATGGACAAGGATCATTACGCCCTATTTTGTTTTCAACCCGGATAGGCTGGGTTTTCTGCAGCTCACGAGTGTCGTCAACAGGAACACCGTTAGCGGCTTGTGCCAGTTCAGGTTTAGAGACCTTTAGCTTACTAAGGTCCTGCTTTGGCTGCGGGCGCGCTTCACGAACTTCGTCCGGCTGCTGCTGAGGAATATTCCCCTTAAACAGGAAGCTCACTATGTCTTTATTTACGGTAGCCAGCATTTGCTTAAACAACTCAAAGGCTTCCATCTTATAAACGATAAGCGGGTCCTTCTGTTCGTAAACAGCGTTCTGAACGGATTGCTTTAACTCATCCATCTCACGCAGATGCTCTTTCCAGGACTCATCAATGAGGGCTAGAACCACTGATTTTTCAAATGACTTGAATACCTCATGACCGTTGGTTTCAACCGCCTTTTTCAGATTGGTCGCAACCTGAACAGCACGGATACCGTCTGAGAATGGCACTACAATATTTTCAATATAATCACCTCGTTCGCGCAGCACATCTTTCAAAACCGGAAGAGTCTGCTGGGCGACGCCTTCTGATTTCCTGTGGTAGAAGTCATTAATGGCTTCGAAAACCTTGTCAGTCAGATTGCTGATTGAGGTATCTGAAAACTGCTTATGATCGATCTCAGGATCAACTGAGAAGATACGGATGATCTCCAGTTGGAATCCTTCATAGTTATTCTCTTCCTTGTACTCAGAAACGATGTCCTCAACTACATCAAAAATGGTATTATTCAGATCAACGTCTAAGCGCTCGCCAAATAAAGCATTACGGCGTTTTGCGTAAATAACAGAACGCTGCGAGTTCATTACGTCATCGTACTCAAGCAAACGCTTACGAATACCGAAGTTATTTTCCTCCACCTTGCGCTGAGCCCGCTCAATAGACTTAGTGATCATGGAATGCTGTATCACTTCACCTTCCTCAATACCCATTCTCACCATAATATTGGAAATACGTTCCGAACCGAAAAGACGCATCAGATTATCTTCCAGGGACACAAAGAACTGTGTAGAACCCGGATCTCCCTGGCGGCCTGAACGACCACGCAGCTGACGGTCAACACGTCGTGACTCATGTCTTTCCGTACCAACTATAGCTAGACCACCCGCATCCTTAACACCAGGGCCCAACTTAATATCCGTACCACGACCTGCCATGTTAGTGGCGATAGTTACAGTTCCTGCTTTACCTGCTTCAGCAACAATATCCGCTTCCTTCTGGTGAAGTTTAGCATTCAGTACATTGTGTTTGATTCCACGAAGCTGGAGCATACGGCTTAATAATTCGGAGATCTCGACAGAGGTTGTACCTACAAGTACGGGCCTTCCTGCCTCAGTCAGCTTCGTTATCTCATCCGCTACTGCATTATACTTCTCGCGAACGGTGCGATAAACCATATCCTCATGGTCAGTCCGTCTTGTTGAAACATTCGTCGGAATCTCTACCACGTCGAGCTTGTAGATCTGCCAAAGTTCCCCTGCTTCCGTGGTAGCTGTACCTGTCATACCGCAAAGCTTATGATACATCCGGAAGTAGTTTTGAAGCGTGATAGTGGCATATGTTTGTGTAGCATCCTCTACCTTCACGTTCTCTTTAGCTTCAATAGCCTGGTGAAGGCCGTCAGAATAACGGCGACCATCCATGATACGGCCTGTCTGCTCATCAACGATCTTGATCTTTCCTTCGTCAATGATATATTCAACGTCTTTCTCAAATAAGGTATAAGCTTTCAGTAATTGGTTAACGGAGTGAATACGCTCCGACTTAATGGAAAAGTCACGCATCAACTCATCCTTACGGGCAATCTTCTCTTCATTCGGAAGATCGGATTTTTCAAGCTCAGCTATCTCAGTACCAACATCCGGCATCACAAAGAAGTGGGCATCTTCACCGGAGGTAGTGATCAGTTCAATTCCCTTCTCAGTAAGTTCAACCTGGTTGTTTTTTTCATCAATAACAAAGAACAGCTCAGAATCAACCTTTGGCATTTCCTTGCCCTGATCCTGCATATAATAATTTTCAGTTTTCGTTAAGATCTGCTTAACGCCCGACTCACTCAGAAACTTGATAAGGGCTTTGGTCTTTGGTAATCCGCGATGCGCTCTTAATAAGGCAAGACCGCCATCATCTGGTCCGGTCTTACCGTTTGTGATAGCCTTTTTTGCCTCATTCAAAACGCCGGTAACAAAGCTCCGCTGATGATTCACAAGACGCTCAATTCTTGGCTTCAGGTCATAGAACTCATGCTCATCACCACGGGGTATCGGCCCCGAAATGATCAGCGGAGTACGGGCATCATCAATTAACACTGAATCCACCTCATCAACCATTGCAAAGTGAAGTTTACGCTGAACCAGGCTTTCCGGTGTTTGCGTCATATTGTCACGCAGGTAGTCAAAGCCAAACTCGTTGTTGGTACCAAAGGTGATATCAGCAAGATAAGCTTTCCGGCGTTCGTCTGAATTAGGTTGATGTTTATCAATACAGTCAACACTTAACCCATGGAATTCGAATAAGGGACCATTCCATTCCGAGTCACGACGGGCGAGGTAATCATTCACCGTTACGATATGGACTCCCTGGCCCGCTAATGCATTCAGGTACGCTGGCAGGGTACCGACAAGTGTCTTACCCTCCCCTGTTGCCATCTCCGATATTTTCCCTTCATGCAACACAATACCACCAATCAGCTGGACATCATAGTGAATCATATTCCAGGTAACCTCGCTTCCGGCGGCCATCCAGGTATTATGATGGATTGCCTTATCACCCTGGATAACAACATTGGGCTTTTTAGCTGCCAGCTCCCTGTCAAACGGGGTGGCCGACACTTCAATCGTTTTATTTTCAGTAAACCGGCGGGCGGTATCTTTCATCACTGCAAACGCTTCCGGGAGGATTTCCTTCAAAATCTTTTCTAATTCCTTATCCCGATCCTTTTGCAACTTATCTACCTGGTCATACAGGCCGGTCTTTTCACTCATAGGCAGATCTTCCGCTTCCGCCTGAGTTTTTAACTCAGCAATCTCTTTATCAATATCAGCCAGACCCGATTGAATCCGTGCCTTGAAATCGAAGGTCCTTTGACGAAGCTCATCGTTACTTAATCCGACGAGTTTGGCATATTCTTCTTTCGTCTTTTCAACCAGTGGTTGAATTAGTTTTATATCGCGTTCTGATTTACTTCCAAAAAGCTTACTTAAAAATCCTAACATGTTCTGTTTTAGTAATTAAAATATCTGTCCTGAATAAGGGTTAACCTGTTATACAACAACTAAGCCATATGCAGTTAACCGCCAAGCTGACACTCAAGAGGGCAAAATTACTATTTTAAAATAAGATTAAAGCCTGTCCGGGCTGAGATTTAAACACTTATCTATTACGCGGGAATGCTAAATTGTCATCCCTCGCCTCCCAAATAAATCCGGGTTATATTCACTCTTCCCAAACTAAAAAATATCTTTGCTTCATGAATATTCTCTTACTAGGTTCCGGAGGCCGTGAAAGCGCCTTTGCATGGAAAATTTCCCAAAGTCAGCACTGTTCACAGCTTTTTATTGCACCCGGTAATGCCGGTACCGGCAGTTTCGGGAAGAACGTCCATTTGAAAATAACTGACTTCGAAGCTATCCGTTCTTTTGTTTTGAAGAATAATGTTAAAATGGTAGTGGTAGGCCCCGAAGAACCGCTTGTTAAGGGGATTCATGACTACTTCCTGGCCGATCCGCAGCTGGAGACCATCCCTGTTATTGGTCCGCAAAAAGAAGGCGCCCAACTGGAGGGAAGTAAGGATTATTCTAAGCGGTTTATGCAAAGGCATTCTATACCCACCGCTCAATACCGCTCTTTTACAAAGGCTAGCCTGGAGGAGGGCTTAAGCTACCTGACAACTCATAGTCTTCCTGTTGTATTAAAAGCTGACGGTTTGGCTGGTGGGAAAGGCGTTCTGATCTGCACCACGCTGCAAGAAGCGCAATCAGAACTAACCGCGATGCTTGGTGACTCCAAATTTGGTGAAGCCAGCAGCACAGTCGTTATAGAACAGTTTTTGGAAGGCATAGAACTTTCGGTCTTTGTACTCACAGATGGCCATTCTTATAAAGTCTTGCCCGAAGCGAAAGATTATAAACGGGTTGGTGAGGGCGATACCGGCTTAAATACCGGCGGAATGGGCTCTGTATCACCCGTTCCCTTCGCGAATGAAGATTTTATGACAAAGGTACAGGAACGCGTCATAATACCGACCATCGAAGGCCTGAAGGAAGATAATATTCCCTATAAGGGCTTCATCTTTATTGGCCTGATGAATGTCGAAGGAAACCCATATGTCATCGAATATAATGTACGTATGGGCGACCCGGAAACTGAGAGTGTTATCCCCCGCATTGAAAGCGATTTTCTCGACTTGCTGATCGGGGTTGCCGAAGAAAACCTCATTGAGAAGAAACTTATTATATCGGATAAAGTAGCCGCTACAATCATGCTTGTTGCAGGCGGATATCCGGGAAAATACTTAACCGGTCGTGGCATTGCGGGTATTGATAATGTTCGGGACTCCCTGGTGTTTCATGCAGGCACGGAACTGGATAATGGTGTTGTGAAGTCGATAGGAGGACGAGTAATAGCTATCACCTCGTTACAGGACAATTTATTTGATGCCGTTCAAAAAGCTACCGCTGATGCGGGTCGCATCTATTATGATGGCCGTTATTACAGGCATGATATCGGTGCCGATTTATTAAAATAAATATCTATCTATTATAAATTACTGTAAAAGCCGGCTAAGCACTTAGCCGGCTTTTTATTTTTAACAAATGAATTTTAAGATTACCAATTAATAGGTTGGTAAGGGAATGTTATCACAATGATTCGCTTTAATACAGTTTGACAGTAAACTGGCTGCTGATTTCAATGAAGAATTCGCACCATAGCTATTAATAGTGCTGGAAGTTTGTTTAGGTTTTGTACTAAAATAGGTTTCAATGGATTGCAATGCAGCGGTTCCTCCTGTACAAGCACCCGGATCAGAACCTCCGGCGAGGTTCAATTTCATTGCCAATCCCTGCAGGAATGCTTGCTTTGCGTCTGTCTTCCCTTTAGCATTTGAGCTGAAGAATATTGCTCTGGCCTCAGCATAAGTGTAATCAAAACCTCCAAACGATATTGTTGCTGCAGGCCACTGCGAACCATTTGGCTTTGCGAACCAATAACCCTGGCTAAAGTAGCAGGTAGAAGTAGGGCAAGGTGGCGTTGCACAGCTTTTTATTTCATAGCAAAACGAGCGCGGGTGCGGGTTACCTGCCTGAGTAGCGACCGAACCTGCCCAAACCATTCCACCTGCCCCATCCGGACCGGGAACCACAGCATACGCAGCTATACAAACAGTATTACCTGAAGTAACTGGTGTCAAATCAGCTTTGACAATATCAGCAAATGGGATTGTCCAGGTATAAGATCTGATTTTATCACCGTGGTTCATTTCCCGTGAAAGAGAACCAGGGTTTAAAGTTATGAAACCAGTGCCATCTGCATCAATTCTAATACCAGTTTGACTGAACCAGGCATTTTCCCGAGCTCCGGATACTGTAAAAGTAAGTGTCAATTGAGTGGCGGTCTGGCAAATGGCAACAGAACCAATAACTTCATTATCATTCCCGGTTGATTTATAAAGGGGCTGGTCAACGCAAGTCGCGCAGGGATCTGTAATCCCGGAAATTTTTCCATCTGCCTGAGCGCTTAAGGGTTCAGGTGCGGCAGCATTATCCTGTTTACAGGCTTGAACCAGGCATGTCAGAACAAAAATCAATAAGAATGACCATAGGTTGGTTTTTAATTGTTTCATTTAATTGTGATAAGTATTAGTTGAGGCATTAATTTGATTATAATCTGTTTTTTGTAGGTGAAATGATCAGCTAAGCTGGTCCCGCCCGGATAAGAAATATCCTGTTATCGCCGGTTGTTTCAGCCCTAAAATTATAGCCGATAGTATATGTTTGCATAGAAATTAAGATGTTTTAAGGAAGAAGTTCTGGAAAGAAATTTTAATTTAATCCTTTAATTTCACGTTTATCACATATAAAGTGTGATTGATACTTTTTTACCCCATTGACACATTTTTTACCACAGATTAAGCAATGAAATATAAAGTATAAAATATTTTCGTTTACATAAGGAAAGTGTTTCGCAACTCCAGCGAAGCCTTATAATTTGATATTTACCCCTGGCAAAAATTCTTAGCTTTAAACCATGACAAAAGACCTTAAACTCGCCGTACTAATTGATGCCGACAACGTTCCCTATGCGAATGTGAAAGAAATGTTCGAGGAGATCGCAAAGTACGGCACTCCTACCTTTAAGCGGATCTATGCGGACTGGACTAAGCCCACCGTGTCCGGCTGGAAAAAGGTTCTTTTAGAAAATGCCATTACCCCGATACAGCAGTACAGCTATTCTACCGGGAAAAATGCCTCGGACAGTGCCTTGATCATTGATGCCATGGACATTCTATATACCGGTAAAGTTGACGGCTTTTGTATTGTTTCCAGCGACAGCGACTTCACCAGGCTGGCAACCAGGCTTAGGGAAGCCGGCATGAAGGTTATCGGAATCGGAGAAAAGAAAACCTTAAACCCATTCATAACGGCCTGCGATAAATTTATATATATCGAGATCCTAAAGCAGGAAAAAGGCGAACAGGCTGAAGAAGAAGCAGACAAGAAGGCACCTAACAGTAAGAGGGTCCCTGCTGCCGCTCCGCTCAATAAAATTGACCCGCAGATCATCAGACTGGTGTCTGACAGTATTACCGACCTTGCTGATGAAGATGGCTGGGCATTCCTGGGTGAATTAGGCAATCTGATGCTGAAAAAAAGGCCGGACTTTGACCCGCGAAATTATGGTTTCCCAAAGATGTTACCCTTGATAAGAAACATGAATCGGTTTGAGATCGACGAGCGCGACAGCGGCAAGCAAAACATTAAACATATTTACATCCGAAAAAAGGTTGCTCCAAAACGCGGCTAAGCTGAATTCTTTCATGTCAGTTGAGCAGACACGGCGAAATACTTTTTAATTAGCCTGGAATTTACTTCATCCCTTCAGAAAGCCTTGCAGGGTGTTTTTTCATTCTTGAATCATTGCTAAATTTATAGGAAGGATTACCGGTAGTCCGTAACACCTTTATCGACAAGAAAGGAGAACAATCATGAAAAAAGTCGTTCATTTCGAAATTCCCGCTAATGACCTCGAGCGGGCTAAGAAGTTTTACAGCATTTTTGAGTGGCAATTGCAGGACTGGCCTATGCCTGACGGCTCTACATATGTGGGAGCCCGCACCGTTGAAACGGATGAAACTACGTATCAGCCTAAAGAACCCGGAGCCATCAACGGCGGCATCGTCCTTAGAGATAAGTATTCGTCTACACCCTCGGTCACCATCAATGTACCTTCAATAGACGAATACCAGGAAAAAGTAAAAACGGCAGGCGGTTCCATTGTTAAATCAAAGGAGTTAATTGAAGGAATGGGTTATTACGCTTACGTGAACGACACCGAAGGAAATCTTCTTGGACTTTGGGAAGATGTCAAAAAGTAGCGGTCTGCGTTAACCGATGAACTTAAAGGATATAGCCTATCACCGGCTGGCAAGCCAGCAGCTAACCGGAACCAGCTTCCAGTCAGTCAAAGAACTCGTTGAATGGATGGGTGTCATGCAGGCACAGGATTATGCGATGGCCAAATGGGCTGTTGGGATCCGACTTCCTGGTTCTACACTTATGCAGATCAACGCAGCTATTGATAAAGGCGAGATCATCAGGACACACCTTTTAAGACCGACATGGCATTTAGTATCAGCGGAGGATATCTATTGGATGCTGGAATTAAGTGCCGCCCGCATCAGGACGGCTGCGAAAGCGAGACTGAGGGAGCTTGAACTGTCAGGAGACATCCTTCAAAAATGCAATTTGATCATGGAAAGGTTGCTCACAGGAAATAAGCACCTGACCCGTGAAAAGATCATGGCTGAACTTGCCCGCTATAAAATCGCTACAGATAATAACAGGTCTTCACATATTCTCATGCAGGCAGAATTGGATGGCCTGATATGCAGCGGAGTCGTCAAAGGCAACAAGCAGACCTATGCCTTGCTGGCGGAACGAATTCCGGGGAAAACGGCCATAACGAAAGATGAAGCGCTTGAGAAACTGGCTTCCAGGTATTTCGCAAGTCATGGCCCTGCCACGCTACAAGATTTTACCTGGTGGTCAGGTTTATCTGCTTCAGATGCCCGCAGGGGTTTGGAAATGGTTAAATCCACGCTCGTTTCAGTGGTGATAGCTTCCCAAACTTTCTGGATGCCAGCCTCCTTTTCATTTCCGGAAAAGAGTAAGCATGCCTCTGTTCATCTGTTACCAGCATATGATGAATTTGTCATCAGTTATACGGACCGCAGCGCAACGCTTAACGTGGAAAATCATAAGCGCTCAATATCTGTCAACGGGCTTTTCAGACCCGTGATTGTGATCAACGGCCAGGTGACAGGCCTTTGGAAGCGGATTGTAAAAAGAGACGGACTGCTTATTGAAACCGAACTCTTCCGACCGCATGGTAAACAATTAAAAAATTTGATTGAGAAGGCAGCCGGGACATTTGGATATTTCTTAGGTTTAAAGCCCCAGGTCAGCTTTGTACCTGAACCTGCTGAACTTACGCAAACCACGGATGCCTAAAAAAATTTCCTTTGATTTCGTGCTGGATCATCTCACTTCGCAGGACTTGAAAGTAAAACCCATGTTCGGAATGTTTGCGATCTACGTTGGTGAGAAAATCATGTTCATCCTCCGGCAAAGGAATGAGCATCCGGAAAGCAACGGGATCTGGTTGGCAGTCAGCAACGAGCATCCTGAAGAACTAAGGAACGATTTCCCATCACTGACTTCTATCCCTGATCTGCCTCACCGGCATCGACCGAAAAGTAGCGAATGGCTGCTACTCCATGAAGCCGCCGCAGATTTTGAAAGCCTGGCAATAACACTCTGTAGGCTGGTAGTAAAAGGCGATCGGCGAATTGGGCATATTCCCCAATTACGAAGATCAAAGTGTAGCGTATTATTGACTTAAAATCTCATTTAACTTCTCGATCAGCGCTGGTCCCCTAAGGTCACGGGCAATGATTTTCCCCTGCCTGTCAAGCAAAAAATTGCGGGGAATGGCCGTGATCCCATATAGCACAGCCGCTTCACTGGACCAATATTTAAGATCGGAAACATGACTCCAGACCAGTTGGTCCGCTTTAATAGCGTTCAGCCAGCTCTTTCGGTCCCGGTCGAGAGAAACGCCAAATACCGTGAATCCCTTGTCTTTAAAGGTTTGGTATGCCTGGACAACATTAGGATTCTCCTGCCGGCAGGGACCGCACCAGGATGCCCAAAAGTCCAGGAGCACGTATTTACCCTTCAGCGAGCTTAGCGAGATCTTTTTCCCTGTCGTGTCCGAAAGACTGAAGTCAGGAGCGATGGCGCCCAGGGAAGTCTTCTTTTGTTCCGCAAGATATTTGTGAATCTCAGTCCCTGATTTACCGGAACGTATCTTCGGATCGAGTAAGTTAAAAAGGGAATCTGCTTTAATAAAGTTCTGTGTCAACTGTCCAAGCTGCGGAATGATAAGCAGGGAAATATAGGCGTCGGGATTCCGGATCACAAATGACTGCTGGAATTTGACCAGTTCCGCCTGCGCCTTAGTGAACAGAGGACCGAACCTGACTTGTAAGGAATCCGGCGACACTCCCTTCGACAGCTCTGCTTGTGCCTCCGCATTAAGCTGAGTAAACGACCCGCTATACTTAGCCTGTTCCTTCTGAAACTTTTGAAAATCGTCATTTGCCTTCGATCCTTTTACAAGTGCCGTTGAGAGTTTATCAGAGATTGAAACAGATATCTTTCCTTCATCAAGTATGAACTGGAGCGACTCATCTGAACCCTGCTGAACATTCTCCTTCAAAGAAAGATATGCCGGCACCGGTTCGCTGAAGTCTCCGCTGAAGCTGAACTTGCCATCTTTTACAGCTATTTCCCTGGCCTTCCCGTTCGGAAGACTTTGAAAGTTACCGATGACGAAGTACAATTTACTGAACCCCGCTGTCTTAACGGTTCCTTCTACATTGAATGTTTTCTTTTGAGCAATAACCTCAGAAGTGAATATCAGGAAAAACGCCAGAGCGGCAAGTTTTATGGATTTCATTGAATTTATTATGATAATAAAGCAAAGATGCTGATTATTACTCTCAGGAATAAATGTTTAAGGTTCGATATCCTATACGTAAACGGATATTTAAAAGGTTAGACCAAAAAAACGAAGGCTCCCTAAGCATAAACCCTATTACAAAAGTACCATGACAGACCAGAACACGAATGAATACCCGGAAAAGATTAAAAAACACTTCAGAACCGTTTACCAGCAAACGCCCCTGATCGTCCGTTCACCGGGCAGGGTGAATTTGATTGGCGAGCATACCGATTATAACATGGGCTTCGTTCTTCCTGCGGCCATCAACAAAGCTGTGTACCTTGGAATCCAGAAGCGGGAAGACAATGAGATGCATTTCGTCTCTTTCGATATGGATGATTTCTACCAGACAGACCTGCAAAATATTACACACTCCGGGAAACTATGGCCGGATTACATACTGGGTGTCGTGGAGCAATTCCAGAAGGCTGGCGCCCAGTTTACAGGTTTCAATATTGTATTTGGTGGAGATATCCCTTTTGGCGCCGGTCTCTCCTCTTCTGCTGCACTGGAATGTGCTTCAGGCTTTGCCTTTAATGAACTCTTCGATTTTGGCTTTGATAAATGGCAGATTGCCCTGATGGGCCAGGCAGCAGAAAATCAGTTCGTCGGGGTTAATTGTGGCATTATGGATCAATTTGCCAGTGTATTCGGAAAAAAACAAAACTTAATGCAATTGGATTGCAGAAGCCTCGAATACACCTACATCCCTTTTAATGATGAAGGTATCGAAATTGTACTTTTTGATACACGGGTAAAGCACTCCCTCGCTTCTTCGGCGTATAATGATCGTCGGGCACAGTGTGAAAAAGGCGTTAACCTGATCAGTCAGCACCATCCCCATGTTAAAAGCCTTCGGGATGCAACAGAAGAAATGTTATTGAATCATGTGAAGCCTGTGGATGAAGAAATCTATCGTCGCTGTCATTATGTGGTTTCTGAGATCCAGCGCCTCCTTGATGGATGCGAGGATCTGAAAAAAGATGATCTCGAATCATTCGGAAAGCGAATGTTTGAAACTCATGCCGGTTTACGCGACCAATATGAAGTCAGCTGCCCTGAACTGGATCACCTGGTTGATTTAGTAACAGGAAATCCATCGGTTTTGGGTGCGAGGATGATGGGCGGCGGTTTCGGAGGCTGTACGATCAACCTGGTAAAAAGAGAGGGCGTTCAGGATCTTATTGAAGAAATTACGGCAGGATATAAAGCACTAACAGGTAAGGATGTTGAGGTATACCTGGCCCGTATTGAGGATGGAACGAGTAAGTTATAAGTAGTACGTAATAAGTGGTAAGTGGTAAGAAATAGGTGGTAAGTAAGGGGTGGCCTTGAGCATCTGCCACAAAGGACTCCTCCCCTTACTTATCACTTACAACTTAATACTTATAACTCCTTTAACTACCAGTAGATCGAATACAGCGCCACGATAAGTCCCAGTACGATGATTGCCCCCACAGTAAATCCGGGTGCAGTCTTGAACATGCCTTTATCGATTTCCAGGCCTTTGGGATTGACACCATTGCGGGTTTCGTAGATACTAATAAAGTACATCACGATCACACAGATGGCAAACACAAAGCCCATTCGATCAATAAAAGGTATTTCGTAAACCCCGGCGGCATTAGCTACGGCAAAACCCATCGGTTCCAGGAAGGAAAGGTCTACGTAATTCGGCATTGCCTTGAAGATCACCGAGAGCACGAAACCGCCGATAGTGGCAAAAAGCGCCGCATTGGAAGTTGTCCTTTTCCAGAAGAATCCTAAGATGAACATGGCAAAAACGCCCGGCGAGACAAAGCCGGTATATTCCTGGATATACTGGAAGCCGCCCTTCTTATCTATCCCCATATACGGGGCGATCAGGATGGCCATCAGCATAGAAACCACCACCGTGATCCGGCCGATATTCACCTGACGTGGTTCATCCGCATTCTTATTAATAATCTTCTTATAAATATCCAGAGTGAAAATGGTGGCAATACTGTTCGCCTTGCCGGCCAGCGAAGCCACAATCGCCGCAGTAAGCGCCGCGAACGAAAGACCTTTCAGACCCACCGGTAACAGGTTTAGTAAGACCGGGTAAGCCCGGTCCGGATTTACTTCGCCACCCTGAAGCATATCCGTCTGGAAGTTCCCTTCCTGGTAGAGCACATAAGCGGCAATTCCCGGGATCACCACGATCAGGGGCATTAAAAGTTTCAGGAAGGCGGCAAATAAGATGCCGCTACGAGCGGTTTTCAAATCGGCACCCAAAGCGCGCTGGGTGATATACTGGTTACAGCCCCAATAGTTCAGGTTGACGATCAGCATTCCCCCGATCAGCACACTCAATCCCGGAAGATCTGCGTAGTTGACGTTCTCCTGCCTAAAGATCATGTGGAAGTGATCATCCGCCTTATCGGTGAGCAGGCTGAACCCGTTCAATACGCCGGTAGAACCGAAATGCGTGGCTACCAGGTCGAGCGCCAAATAGGTAGTTGCCAGTCCGCCCAGGATCAGGAAGAACACCTGGATCACATCCGTGTAACCGATCACCTTCATCCCCCCCAGCGTGATCACGATAGCGAAAATAGCCAAAAGGTACATGCAGGCCGTCAGGTTGATCCCCGAAATGCTATTGATGGCTAAAGCCCCTAAATAGAGAATAGAGGTCAGGTTCACTACGACGTAGAGCAGCAGCCAGAATACGGCCATGATCATCGATACAGTGGCATTATACCGTTGATTCAGGAACTGCGGCATGGTATAGATCCGGTTCTTCAGGTAAACGGGGATAAAGAAAACAGCCACTACGATCAGCGAAAAGGCGGCCATCCACTCGTAGGTGGCGATAGCCAGGCCCATTTTAAAGCCGGAACCGCTCATGCCAATGAACTGCTCGGCCGATATATTGGAAGCGATCAGCGAGGCGCCGATGGCCCACCAGGTCAGGCTATCCTTGGCCAGGAAAAAATCCTTGGAGTTCTCTTTTTTCGCGTGCTTCTGCCGGTAGACCCACCAGCCGTAGGAAGCAACGATCAGGAAATAAACTAAAAATACAATGTAATCGGCAGGTTGAAGTGTACTCATGCAGTGGGTTAAGGTTTGATCGGTTAGGTTTAAAAAATGAATGTAGAAAAATATTTGCTAAACCGATCAGCCTTAATGTATTAATTACACATGGCCTAATTTAATTTTTGAAATGTTCGCCACCATAGGTCTGGCATTTCCCCGCTTACTGCCATCTGATAATCTTCGTAGCTGCATGGAACCAGGTGATAGCGTTCGTTCCGGGAGATACCGGTGGGATATGGAACCTGCATCCACCAGCGATCGGTTTTCTTGCTCTTCACAAAGATTAATTCATGCGAACCGTCCTTCATGTTCGCCCTGTAGATCATGTACTGCGATTTTGGTTGTAATGGGAAATCTTTCTTACGATGATAGAAACCGTCAATGAGGTACCAAAGCATCTGCGCCATCAGCAGGGCCGTCTGACCGTTGCGGTCAAAGGCGGGATTGAATTCATAGAAACCAATTGAAGTAAGTTTATCATTCATACCCGCATACCGGCAGATCTGGCAGGCCTCTTCTCCATAAAAACCATTGGGAGTAGCATTTGCATTAGCCTCAGCATCCGATGACCTAATGGCGGAGATATCAAAACTGACCATATTGGCATTACGAATGATAGGTTCGGTACGGCTTATGTTTCCGTAAACATCGCCAAGGCGGTGTACATCGAAATACAATTTATCCATCACCTTTAGTGAATCCTGGCTTACAAAATAGGTTTGGAAACCCATATTACTGAAGTTGAACAGGTAGTTCGGTTCATGCAGCAGGATCTTATTCAAATAGGAAACGGAGGTCGTTTCTATTGTGCCCTCCTTATTTTCATCGATATCGAAATGCGAATCGATAACCAGCAGATCTACTTTTTGTTCAAGCTCTTCATATGCCATATACTGGGCATAAGTCAAATCCTGCCCGCCGCCAAGGATCACGGGAAGTATGTCTTTTTTCACCAGTTCGGCAATCACCATTTTTAGAGCGACATACGTATCAGAAACTTTTGCTCCCGGCTTTATGTTTCCGAGGTCGACAATATTGGTGTTATAATCCCCCTGGTAAAGCGAGTAGAATTTTTCCCTGATATAGTCCGCTGCAAGTCCTGCTCCCTGGTTATTCAGGGCGTTACGGTCTTCAAGCACACCGATCAAAGCGATGTCGAACCGCTTGTCTTCCAGGTCCGGGAAATCGTGGGTATATAGCTCTACCTTCTCCCCCATCTGGCTTGTATAGAAGCCCTCTTTGGGAGTTAATTTATCAAGATTCAGGGGCGATAAAAAGTCAGCTAAAGACATGGACAGGTTTAAAAGGGATAATGTGGTTATGTCGCCCGCAGGCAACAATCAACTATGAGCAAATATCTATTTTATTCATTTACTTTTGAAAGCAATTAACAATATTCCATAAAATGATCTTAGTCACGGGCGCAACCGGATTTTTAGGCTCTGAATTGGTGAGGCAGCTTTTGCAGCAGGGCAGGACGGTGCGTGCCATAAAAAGACAAACATCTGTTATCCCTCCGATACTGTTATCAAACGATTCGATCGAATGGCGGGATGCTGATATACTGGATTACTTTGCCCTTGAACAGGCGATGGAAGGTATTACTGAAGTCTATCATTGCGCAGCGATGGTTTCATTTCGCAAAGAAGATAAGAAGCCCATGCTTCGGGTAAACGTAGAAGGAACCGCTAACCTTGTAAATATCTGCCTTCGTAATAATATCCGCAAGTTAGTACATGCCAGCTCCACATCAGCGGTTGGCGTTGGCAAGAATGGCCAGCATACAACTGAAACCGATCACTGGCAATTCAACAGGAACCAAAGCAACTACGCAATTTCCAAATACGAAAGTGAAATGGAGGTATTTCGGGGTATTGCAGAGGGGCTCAACGCGGTTATCGTTAACCCCTCCATCATTATCGGGCGAAATGCGGGAGTCCGGGGCAGCGGGCAATTATTCCAGGCTGTAAAAAATGGTTTAAAATTTTACCCTGGCGGCACATGCGGTATTGTGGATGTAGAAGATGTCGCTGATATTATGATACGGCTCATGAATAGCGACATCCAAACCGAGCGTTTTATCCTTAATTCCGAAAACATCAGCTATCATGACCTGTTCGGTTCAATTGCCCGGGCTTATGGCTTGCTCCCACCGAAATACCGCCTGAAGTCGTGGATGTTAAGATCGGGCTTCTTAATATCCGCTCTCGCGAGGATGGCCACCGGCAAAGAGCTTGGCATTACGAAGGAAATTGCCCGCAGTGCTTTGAACGTCTCGAGATATTCGAACGAAAAGATAACCATTGCTTTAAAGACCCGTTTCAAACCAGTGAATGAGAGTATCCAGGAAATTTGCCGGGCTTAAACTAAAAAACGACGCTTTGAAAAATTACTACATTATTGATTTTGACAGCACTTTTACCCAGGTGGAAGCGCTTGACGAGCTTGTCCGAATCTCCCTGAAGAACCACCCGGAAAGGGAGCAAATTTTCAAGCAGATAGAAGATCTGACAAATGCGGCGATGGAAGGCCGGATGTCTTTTCGCGAAAGCTTGAGCCAGAGGGTCTCCTTACTGAATGCTAACCGCGATCATCTGAAGCAGCTGGTCACCCGGCTAAAAAAGAAAGTCTCCGCTTCCTTTTTAAGAAACAAAGCATTCTTTAAAAAGCATGCGGATGATGTACTGATCGTTTCAGGGGGATTTAAGGAGTTTATCACACCGGTAGTGACAGCATACCATATTCCGCCAGAAAATATTTACGCGAATACTTTCCTCTTCGATGAGCAGGGTAACATTACCGGCTATGATGCCAGCAACCCACTTTCAGACGAAGGCGGCAAAGTGCAGCTTCTAAAAAACCTGGACCTTCCGGGCAGTATATACGGCATAGGCGACGGGCATTCCGATTTTCAGCTGAAGGAGTTCGGTATGATTAAAAAGTTCTACGCTTTCACCGAAAATATTGAGCGCAAAACAGTCGCAGAGAAAGCGGATCATATTACGCCCAGCTTTGATGAATTTCTTTACATAAACAAACTACCCCGGGCGATATCGTACCCCAAGAACCGCATTCTCTGCTTAATCATCGGTGAAGTGCCGGAACAGGCCGTCCAGATCTTAAAGAAAGACGGTTTTTCGATCAGGGAAAAAAAGAGTTTCGAAGAGAAATACGTGGCAGATGTGGGTATGCTCCTTTTAGGAAACGGGGAGGCGATTGATGATGAAAAGATGGAGCGGGCAATAAAACTGAAAACCATTGGCTACCTGGGCAACAGTAAGACAAAGTTATCCCATGATATCTGTACCCGGCTGGGAATCGTCATTTTTGATGACCCGAGGAACAATCCCAGAAATGCTGAATTCATTCCTAAAAGAATGGCGGATTTTATTAATAAAGGCGACACTCACTTGAGTTCCAACTTCCCGCAGCTCCAGCTTCCGCGAATGGCCGGCGCCCACAGGCTGATTCATATTCATGAGAACGTTCCGGGAATTATGGCACAGATAAACCGGGTTTTTGCTCATCATAACATCAACATTGTGGGTCAGTTCCTGATGACTAACGCCCGCATCGGCTATGCCATTACCGATGTCAATTCGGAGTATGATAAGCAGGTGCTTAAAGATCTGAAACACATCGACCACACCATTAAGTTCCGGGTACTGTATTAAATCAAGTAAGCTATCCAATTCAAAACTCTCAACTCAAAACTCCCAACTCAAAACTAATGAAAGATCTCCTGCTCGTCTTTGCCGGTGGCGGTATAGGAAGCGTCGCCCGCTTTTTTGTCGGCAAAGCTTTGAAGAACTGGCAGCCGCTGTTTCCGGTGGCCACACTGGCGGCTAACTTTTTAAGCTGTCTTGTCTTTGGTGTGGTAATCATGTTGGGCGTCAATAAAATGAACATTAGTTATTCCCTGAAATTGTTGCTGATCACGGGATTTTGCGGTGGCTTCAGCACCTATTCGGCATTTACCTTCGAAACAGTCGAACTCTTCAAAACCGGGCAACAGGGACTGGCAATCAGCAATATTGTATTGAATTTCGCATTAAGCGTTTCCGGATTGTATCTCGGGATGCTTGCTGTTAAGGTACTGGGGTAAATATTTACCCGTCAGGAAATAACAGATCACCAGCAAGGCTCCCGCCGCGGAAAAAAGGAATAAAGCCTTTGCGCCAAAATGGTACCACAGCAGCCCGGCCAAAGAACTGGCCGCCAGCGTGCAGAAACTGCTGAGAGCAGTGAAGGTTCCGATCGCGGTCGCCGTATCCTTCGGATCCGCAATATTACTGATCATAGCTCTGGAAATTCCCTCCGTACAGGCTGCATAAATCCCATACATGAAAAACAGGACAAAGAAGCCCACATTTGAGGCATTAAAGGCCATGCCGAGATAAACCAGCAGGAAGACAAAAAAGCCTGCAATCATGGTCCTTTTCAGCCCGATCCGATCGGCAGCAATGCCCGCAGGGTAGGCTGTCAGGGCAAACACCAGGTTGTAAAAAATATATGTGCCGATCACCGCGGTATCTGTCAGTCCCCGCTCTTTCATCATGAGCAGTAGAAAAACATCCGAACTATTTATCAGGGCAAAAGCCAGCAATCCGCCGACCAGGCGCCGGTAAGATGCCGGACTTTGTTTCCAGTACTGCAAAAAAGAAAAGAACTTCCAGGAATCGGATGCGGTACCCGGGGCGGATCCCCTGACCTTTTCCTTTAGAAAGAACGTTGCAAAGATTCCCAAAAGTCCGGGAATGGATGCCAGCAGAAAGAGTAGTACATAATCGCCTGGATACAAATACAGAAACAATAACGCAAGGGAAGGCCCCAAAACCGCACCAAACGTATCCATCGATCGATGGAAACCGAATACCTGCGCCTTGGTTGTCGGCGTTGTCTCATCCGATAACAGGGCGTCGCGGGCACCGGTTCTCAGCCCTTTTCCCAGACGGTCTGTACTGCGAGCCAGGAAGATCCACCAGGGATATATAAAGGCTACCATCATGGGCTTTGATATGGTACTTAGAAAGTACCCCGCCTGCACAAAAGGGAGCCGCTTACCCGTACGGTCAGACATTTTGCCAAAATAGCCTTTACTTAAACCAGCCAGCGCTTCAGCGAAGCCCTCCAGAACGCCGATCAGGGCAATTGAAAATCCGATATGCCTTAAATAAACCGGCATGACCGGGTATAGCATCTCGCTCGATACATCCGTAAGCAAACTGACAATGGACAAGATCCATATGGTGCGTGTTAGTATCTTCATACAGACCCATCGTTTAGCTTCCATAAAACTAAAAATTTCCAGGGCTATATGTATATTCTTCCCCTGGAACTGTTTAAGCGGCATCGATGATTAAATTTTCCTGATAAGATTAATAACTTTGCCTGATGGAATTCACTCCCGAAATAAAACAACGGCTCGATCAACTGCAGGAAAAATATGCGTCTATGGGCCAGGACATGGTTTCCTATCTTGACGGCCTTTTGTACGCTGATTTTTTAACCTACTGGGACTACATCCACCTGGATACCCTTCTTAGCCTGCAAAGTCCAAAAACCCCGTTTCCTGATGAGGAGATCTTCATCATGTATCACCAGATCACGGAATTATATTTTAAGCTTACCCTCCATGAGTGCAAGCAGATCAGTAATCACCCGAACCTCACGACAGCTTTTTTTATTGCCCGCATAAAGCGAATCAACTCTTACTTCCAGGCCCTGACCAGTTCCTTCGAGATCATGGTTGAAGGAATGGAAAAAGAACAGTTTCTCAAATTCAGAATGTCCCTGCTTCCTGCAAGTGGCTTCCAGTCCGGACAATACCGCATGATCGAGATTTATGCTACGGATTTCGGACAGCTGGTCATCCAGGAAAAGCGAAAGGAAATGGAGCACGAGACCGTAGAAGAACAGTTTAATCACATCTACTGGAAATTCGGGGCCACTGAGCTTTCAACCGGTAAGCAAACCCTCACTTTAAAACAGTTCGAGAAAAAATATGCTACCGAATTTATTTCGCTGGCAAAGAACACCCAAAACACAAACTTCAGATCGCTGTTAAAAGGATTAAAGGAGGCTGGAGAAAACACTGCTGAGCTTGAGAATGAGCTTCGGGACCTGGACATACAGATCAATGTAACCTGGCCGCTTGTTCATTACAAATCGGCGGTACGATATCTGAACCGGCATCCCGAAGAAATCAAGGCAACCGGAGGAACAAACTGGCAAAAATACCTGCCGCCCCGCTTTCAGAAGCGCATTTTTTATCCCGAGTTATGGACTGATAGTCAGATAGATGAATGGGGTAAAAGCTGGGTTATGAGTGTACTTCCTACACTTGATATTTAAAAATTTTTAATTGCAAAGAGGCATAATTGCATAATTTTGTTCTTTATTAAACCCACAAAACAGTGATTGATACTTTAAATATCCCGGTAAACAGAACGCCTGCTTCCCGCCTGGCGCAAACCGATTTTAGCAACCTTCCGTTCGGAAAGATCTTTTCCGATCATATGTTTGTGGCTGATTACGCAGACGGAGAGTGGAAGAACCTTCAGATCGTCCCCTATGGTGATATCAGCATGAGCCCGGCTGCTTCTGCCCTGCATTATGGGCAGGCGATATTTGAAGGTATCAAAGCTTACAAGCAGAAGAACGGGCAGATCGTTATCTTCCGTCCGGTTGACAATTTTGAGCGTTTTAATATATCGGCAGAACGCATGGTGATGCCTGTGGTTCCTGAAGAGATATTCATGCAGGGCATGGCCCAGCTGATCAACCTGGATCGCGATTGGGTTCCGACAGCTGAGGGCCATTCGCTTTACATCCGGCCATTCATGTTTGCTACCGATCCCGTTATTGGTGTGCATGCCTCTGCTGCCTACAAATTTATTATCATTATTGGCCCAACAGGTGCTTATTATGCCAAGCCCATCAAGGTTAAAATGGAAATGCATTATGCACGTGCGGTCGAAGGCGGCGTTGGTTATGCGAAAACCGCCGGTAATTATGCGCGGTCTCTGTATCCGACCCTGCAGGCGCAAAAAGAGGGTTTTGATCAGCTGATCTGGACCGACGCCAAGGAGCACGCCTATATCGAGGAATCAGGAACAACCAACGTCATGTTCGTGATCAACAACGTGCTGATCACTCCATCCACTCGCGACACTATCTTAGACGGGATCACCCGTAAGAGTATTCTGGCACTTGCCCGTTCATGGGGAATGGCCGTTGAAGAACGCCGTGTTAGTGTAGCAGAAGTAATTGAGGCCGCCCGCGAAGGAAGTCTCCAGGAAGCATTTGGCGCCGGTACCGCAGCAACAATCGCACATATTGCACAGATAGGATACAAGAACGAATTATTTACGCTGCCGGACCCAGCCAGCCGGGAGTTTTCTAATAAAGCACTGAAAGCCCTCAGCGACATTCGTTATGGGAACGTTGAAGACGAATTCGGCTGGAATTACACCGTTTAGATTTTCGGGAAAGCGTCAAATTAAGCTGATCTTCGGCAAGGATGAGAACTGTCCTGCATTGAATAATCGACCCCGACCGATATTTCGTTCCATTTCAAGAGAGATACCTTTTTGAAAGAAGTAGTTTTTCGCTGAATGATAAAGGTCAGGCAGTACTCAAGTTAAGGTCAAGTCCATAAATATATGGACTTGACCCGAACATGGTACGAACCAGTCCCCTCCACTGTACATGATTTCTCTCTCCCTGATCAGCAGTTTAATTCTCTTCTCATTCGTATTGAATTAAAAGTGGATTTTCAATCAGCGAGATATTCGAAATCTACACCCCCGAATTTTGTCAGATGATCATTTCCTTTCCTTTTGCTTCCGTTGTTCTTTCCGTCTCAGCCTTTCTTCGCGCCGTTCTTCACGTTCTTCTTTAATAGTTTTGAGTTCAAGAACCTTCACTTCTATTTTTCGCTGCGTTTGAGGATCCAGGCCGATGGTTTCCTTGAGACCACCGAGCATTCCTTTCCAGATCATGGTGACGAACGAGACACTGTCCGGGCGGGAATAAAGAACATTTGCATGGCGAAGTTTTTCGCCCGGAGAGGGGTTCTCGTTCTTCAGTACTAACACGTTAGCCGCTATTGAGGCGAGATTCATCTTCCTCAAACGGGCCTTCTCATTGCGGGCCAGCAGCGAGATCTTCAGGTCATTGTATTTCAGCGCAAGCCGGCCCCTGACACCAAGGGTATCGCCAGTAATAGCAAACTGCATTTGTTCAATAAATCCCTCACGAATTTCAACCAGCGTCAGGGGCTTTAATACCTTATTGACTAACTCCCCATCCATATTTCCGACAGAGCCTTTCAAGTCAAATGCCGCCGCCTTATTTGTCAGATCGAATTCGAGTGCAGCATTCATCCTGCCGCGGCCCATGATCAGCCCGGTGATCCCGGCCCGGGTGATCCTGTTGCTGGCCAGCGCCGCAGAATCGTTGGTGATGTTATAGATGCTCCCTTCGATATGGTCGAAGAAAATCATTCCTTTCATTTTTGTTTGCGGCGAATATTCGGAATAAGCTATCCGACCATTCTGTATCACCACTGAATCAATCAAGGTATTCAGGGTCATCTGCCGCAATGCCAACTGCGGAAAGCTCATCAGACGCTTATCCGCTTTCTTAGGAATGGCTTTGTTTAAAAATATATTGAGATTGCTGTTGCTAATTGTTAATCGGGAAGCGATCAGGCGTCGATCTCTATTAAACGCTTTAAAATTGATATCTTCTAACAGAGCTTCATTCACCCGCGCCCCATAACGGCCTGCACGGGCGTTAAGTTTGCGGGAAAAATCCATTTCGCCATACCTGGGAATAAGTCGAAAACCTCTCACCCTGGCATTTTGGCTTCGGGTAGAAGCCATGAACTCATCCACCTCGACATCATACATTTCGTCCGGAGTCCGGTACGAATAATTCTGCAGCAGTACAGATATGTTCTGCGTGTGATAAAACTTAGACCTATCGTATTGTGAGGCCGAATCAATGAGCAGGCCTTCGATGTTGATATCCAGATTTTTCAGCCTGGTCACCTGGTTTCGTTTAACGCTCTGATCAATATATTGAAAATCGGAATCATGAAAGTTTATTACATCCACCTTAATGGATCGCAGATATTTTGATAAGCGCTGGTAGGCGTTCCGATTATCGACCATGGTGGACTGAATGCCCGGCAACTCATGGTAGATCATTCTTACTTTTGGCCGGTTGATCACCAGGGATGTTAATTCAAGTTCACGCCGAAAATAAACCTGGAAAGGATGAACCCTTTCGATATCAAGCCCCGCTACTTCCACTATAAATAGATGCCGGGGAGCCGCCCCCCTTCTTATCATGCGCTGATACATCTTAACGTTGGGTATGAAGGCGATCTTTTTGAAGGATACCTTGCCGGTTAAAACATCTACATTGACACTTTCAAAGCTGATGTTATACAGGCTGTCGGTCGAGGTAATGATGGCTTCTTTAATATGACGGGTGAGGTAAGGCTTCCAACGGAGATTGATATAAACACCAAAGCCGGTGAGCAGGATGAAAGTCATCAGGAAGCCTGACATGATCCACCTCCAGACCTTAGGAAGATGAACACCTTTATTGGTAATTGCTTCGTGCCGTGGGTCGTGCAAGGTTTAGCTTAGGTTTAACATACTAAGTAACGTAAATTAAAATTCAAATTAACCTGCCAAACTGTCATCATGTTGAATTTTATTGTACTTTTGTAACCTTTAAAATAATGAAACAATGATTGGTGAGCAAGCTACTTTAAAAGATAATTCAGAAATAGATAACAACTTCATTAAGTCTGTAAGCCAGCACGATGAAGCCCGTCAGGGTGAAGCATTAGTTCTTGATACCAAAGCTCCCGCAGACGGACGTAAGCTGTTCATTGAGAGCTATGGCTGCGCCATGAATTTTTCGGATAGCGAGATCGTTGCTTCGATCATGGGCGATATGGGTTTTTCGACCACTCCTGATTATAAGGAAGCTGATGTAATATTTATAAATACTTGTTCTATACGCGAGAACGCTGAGCAAAGGGTACGTAACCGTTTGAAAGAATTCAGTGCCGCTAAGACAAGAAATCCGGGATTAACGATCGGGGTTTTGGGCTGTATGGCTGAAAGATTAAAATCGAAATTCCTTGAAGAAGAAAAGTTGGTTGACCTGGTGATAGGGCCAGATGCCTACCGGGATCTGCCGAATCTGATAGGTCAGGTGGAAGACGGAAACAGGGCAGTGAATGTACTCCTCTCACGAGAAGAAACATATGCGGATATCAGTCCTGTACGCCTCAATACGAACGGCATCTCTGCCTTTGTCTCCATCATGCGGGGCTGCGACAACATGTGTTCGTTCTGTGTAGTTCCGTTCACCCGTGGCAGGGAACGCAGTCGCGATCCGCTATCTATTGTGCAGGAAGCAACCGAATTATTCAGCCAGGGTTACCGCGAAGTAACCTTGCTCGGGCAGAATGTGGATTCATATAAGTGGACTTCTACCGAAAGTGAAAATCAGCAAATGGTCAACTTTGCCAACCTGCTGGAACTTGTAGCAAATGTGAGTCCTGAGCTTCGGGTACGTTTTTCTACCTCGCATCCAAAAGATATTACTGATGAGGTGCTTTACACAATGGCGAAACACGAAAACATTTGTAAACATATACACCTGCCGGTACAATCAGGTAACAGCCGCGTGCTGGAACTGATGAACCGTACCTATACACGTGAATGGTATATTGACCGAGTTGAAGCAATTCGAAGGATCATTCCGGGTTGCGGAATTTCCACAGATGTCATTATCGGTTTCTGCACTGAAACGGAGGAAGAGCACAAGGAGACGTTGAGTATAATGGATTATGTAAAATATGATTTCGCCTACATGTTCACTTATTCCGAACGGCCGGGAACGCTGGCTGCTAAACGCTACCGCGACGACGTGCCTGAAGACGTAAAGAAAAGACGCTTCAATGAAGTTCTCTCCAAGCAGCAGGAATGCTCGGCGATCAGGATGGAGGAAAGGATTGGGCAGACATGTAAAGTACTGATTGAACGATACTCCAAAAAATCAGATCAGGACTTTTCCGGCAAGAGCGATCAGAATACGACAGTTGTCTTCAATGCTGATAGCAGATATAAGCCGGGCGATTATGTTAATGTACTCATAGAAAAGTGTACTCCCGCAACACTGATAGGAAGAATCGTAGATTGATCAATTTGCTAATTTGTTAATGTGCTAATTTGCTAATTAGCAAAATCTCTAATTTAGACATGGACGTTCAGGATATAAAGAACCGTTTCGGCATTATCGGCAACTCACCATTACTTAACCGTGCCATAGACATTGCCCGCCAGGTTGCTCCTACAGACATTTCTGTTCTGATCACAGGTGAAAGCGGGAGCGGGAAGGAGGTCTTTTCACATATCATTCATTCGTTAAGCTCCCGAAAGCATGGTCCTTTTATCGCTGTGAACTGCGGAGCAATACCAGAAGGGACAATAGATTCAGAATTATTCGGACACGAAAAAGGCTCGTTCACAGGTGCTCATGAAGCCCGAAAGGGATACTTCGAAGTGGTCGACGGCGGTACCATCTTTTTGGACGAAGTGGCAGAACTACCCGTAGGCACGCAAGCCCGTCTGTTACGAGTGCTGGAGACAGGGGAATATATCAGGGTGGGTTCCTCTAAGGTACAGAAAACGAATGTGCGCGTAATAGCTGCCACCAATAAGGACGTATTTGATGCCGTGCGAGACGGGAAGTTTCGGGAAGACCTTTACTACCGGCTGAACACGGTACCCCTAAAGATCCCGGCGTTGCGGGAACGTAAGGATGACATCTACCTAATTTTCCGCAAATTCATTGCCGACTTTACTGATAAGTACCGCAGCCCATCCGTAAATCTGGATAATGAGGCGCAACAGATGCTAATTAACTACAGCTGGCCGGGAAACGTGCGTCAACTAAAAAATATAGCGGAGCAAATAGCTGTTCTTGAAAAGGATCGTAACCTTACTCCTCAAAGTCTGCTAACCTATATACCGGATGAGTCAGGCCATAATCTTCCGATGCGGATTGACAAGAACCAGAAAGAGGACTTTTCGGAGCGTGATATCCTCTATAAGGTGCTTTTTGACATGAAAAAGGATATGGTGGAACTGAAAAAATTAGTTGCTGATATTATTCGGAATGGTGGCGGCCAGGTAGATTATTCATCGCATCAGCATGCCATAAGCCAGCTTTACCGCGACATTGACGCACCGAACGGTCTCGGCAATACGGTCACCGAACACCCGACACTAACTATCCATCAGCCGCAGAAAGACAATAATTACCGGATGATGGATGAAGCAGAAGAAGTGGAAGAATCGTTATCATTGCTGGACAAAGAATCTGACCTAATAAAAAAAGCTCTTAGAAAACACAAGGGCAAACGTAAATTAGCTGCACAGGAACTTGGAATCTCTGAACGGACCTTATACCGGAAAATAAAGGAATTAGATTTGAATTAAGATGATGCACAGAACCCTTAAGGCAACACTTTTTTTATTGATGCTACCGATACTGCTCCATGTATCATGCGGTTATAAACTTTCGGGGGCATCGATACCGGTGGAAATGAAGACGGTCTCCGTTCAGTTTTTCGAAAATAATTCCACACTTGTGGTTCCCTACCTGAGCCAGAACTTCACGGAAGCTTTAAAGAACCGTATCCGCAACCAATCCCGCTTAAGTATAATCAGGTCGGAGGGTGATGGTAATTTTGAAGGGCGGATCACGGATTACAGTATTCGGCCCGTTGCCGTACAAGGTGATGATCGTGCGGGTCTAAGCCGTTTGTCAATCACCGTCAATGTTAAATACACGAATGTATTAAAGCCTGAGCAAAGCTATGAACAGTCCTTTACCCGGTTCCACGACCTTGACCTGGCTCGGGCGCCTTTGCAGGCGCAGGAAGCCGATCTGATTCCCAGGATCAATGAACAGCTGACTGAAGACATCTTTAACCGGGCCTTTGCCAACTGGTAAACCATCAAATAAGAGACAAATTGGAGCACCAAAATACAGAAGCAAATAAAGCCTTGTTTTCTTCCTGGGTCACTGATCCGGCAAAAATAAGTTCCAGCGATTCAGAACTGATTGAATCAATGATCAGCAAGTTTCCCTATTGCCAGATCCTGCAATCATTTCGTGCGAAGGCCGCGCAAAGGCAACCGGAAAGAATTTACAATCCCATCCTTGCAAAAGCTTCCGCTTACTCCCCCGATCGCAGAGTTTTATTCAACCTGGTAAATCGTCTGCAGAATCTTCAACCGGCTATTGTGCCTGCTTCTCATCAGGATGAAACGTACTATGAGGTGCTGGAAGAAGATGATTATTCTGCGGAGCTGGTGCAGCACGATCCTGTAGCGGAACCTGATTTGAGTGAAACAGATGTTGTAACTCACGATCGTGGTGTGATAGTTACCACGGAGGAGACCGCGGAACCTTTTATCACAGAAGACGAGGAAGCGGAAATAATGCCTGAAGCTGCACAGGAAAGCGTCACCGAAGAAGCTTCCGAAAATCCGATATGGAATGAAGAGGAAAAGATGATCCTCGAAAATATTGCATCAGCGGATTTCTTCGCTTTTGAAGAAAGGCTGGACGAGATTCAGGGTGAGCAAAGCAGAGATGCCACAATTAACGCCGCTGAGCCTGAAAATGTTGAAACCCGTTCACTGATAGATCCGGAAGAGGTCGCCGAAACCGGGAACCAAACAGAAACGCAGGGGATGGCGCGTTACGACGATGACAGCATGCCTTACAGCTTTTTATGGTGGCTGCACAAAACCAGAAAAGAACATGCGGATACTTACCAGCCCTATGTAGAATTTAAGCTGGACACCAACCGAAGAATCAGAACAGCACCTGGTGAAGAACTGAACCAGCAAATCATTGAAAATATCTTTCACCTGCAGTCGCCACTGGAGGAAATGGAAGCCAACTCCCCGCAGACTGTCCATTTTGAGCTGAAGCGAAAGGAAGAGGAAATCATTGAAAGGTTTATTCGGGAGGAACCGCAGATACACCCGCCTTCACCTGATAAACTCGATATGGAAAACAAAGCACGCAAGAGTGCTGAGGATCCGAATGACCTGGTATCAGAAACTCTTGCCACGATCTATACAGAGCAGATGCTATTTCACAAAGCCATTGACACTTACCAAAAATTAAGTTTGAAATTTCCGGAAAAAAGAGCTTACTTTGCCGACCAAATTTCTGAGTTACAAAAGAAAATAAATTAAAATATATGTATTTCGCATTAGTTATCCTGGCCATTGTAGTGTGTGTGTTACTGGCTCTGATCATTTTGATCCAGAATCCTAAAGGTGGTGGTCTTTCATCCGGCTTTTCGGGTTCCAACAATATTATGGGCGTGCAGCGCACAGGCGACTTCCTCGAAAAAGGAACCTGGGCTTTAGCAGTAACCCTGATGGTGGTTGCCTTACTGATTAACGTGGCAATACCAAAAGGAGGCGATACCAATCCGAACAGTGGTATCCAGGACCAGATTAATAAGCCTGCACCGGTCTCTGCTCCGGCTCCGGCAACATTACCGGGATTGCAGAACGACAGCACTAAAAAATAAACGTTAATCGCGTTCTTACACGGCTTCCTCATCAGGGAAGCCGTTTTTGTTTCGCTGACATTTTACTGACAGCATGACACCGGAAATATCGAAATAAAAATCCTTGTCATTTTTGGAGTGAAATTTTGACAAGAAAACGTAGCTATGCCCGATTGGCATAGTTACTGACAATCAAAGGCGGATAAAAAATTTTCAATTTAAAAACCAAATATACTATGGCATTAACTATTAAACCAATTGGAGACCGAGTAGTAATCGAAGCTGCTGCGGCCGAAGAAAAAACGGCATCAGGACTTTACATTCCAGATACCGCAAAAGAAAAACCGCAGAGAGGAACCGTCGTAGCTGTGGGAAATGGGAAAGTAGACGAGCCCATGACCGTTAAAGTTGGTGATGATGTTCTTTACGGTAAATACGCCGGTACAGAGATCACCCACGAAGGCAAAGAATACCTTATTATGCGTGAGTCTGATATCTTCGCTATTCTCTAGACATGAGACTCTAGATGTGGATGTTAGACATAGATGTCGAACATTAAACATCAGATATTCGAAGTTTCATTTAATAGAATGTTGAATTCCAAAAATTTTTAATTAATACTAGAGTGCAGATGAAGGACGCAAGTCTTATATCTCAAATCTCACATCTCAAATCTCACAAACAATGTCAAAACAAGTAAAATACAATGTTGAAGCACGCGACGCCCTGAAAAGGGGTGTTGACATCCTTGCCAACGCGGTTAAGGTAACGTTAGGACCAAAGGGGCGTAACGTAATTATCGATAAGAAATTCGGATCACCAAGTATAACCAAGGATGGTGTTACCGTGGCTAAGGAAATTGAACTGAAAGACGCTCTTGAAAACATGGGAGCTCAGATGGTCAAAGAAGTGGCTTCAAAAACTGCTGATATTGCAGGTGACGGAACAACAACTGCCACTGTACTGGCGCAGGCCATTGTAACTGCCGGTATAAAGAACGTAGCTGCCGGTGCAAATCCTATGGATCTGAAACGTGGTATCGACAAAGCAGTTTCTGCGATTGTTGCGAACCTTAAGTCTCAGTCACAGGCGGTAGGTGATGACAATAACAAGATCAAGCAAGTAGCTGCCATTTCAGCTAACAATGATGAAATGATAGGACAGCTGATCGCTGATGCCATGTCTAAAGTTGGGAAAGATGGCGTAATCACTGTTGAAGAAGCAAAAGGTACAGAAACTGAAATGAAAACAGTTGAAGGTATGCAATTCGACCGCGGTTACTTGTCTCCATACTTTGTTACCAATGCTGACAAGATGGAAGCGGAATTAGAAAACCCTTACATCCTGATCTATGACAAGAAGATCTCTTCAATGAAAGAGTTGCTTCCGGTATTGGAAAAACAAGTTCAAACTGGCAAGCCATTATTAATTATCTCTGAAGATCTTGATGGTGAAGCCTTAGCAACATTGGTTGTTAACAAGATCCGTGGTTCTTTGAAAGTAGTTGCGGTTAAAGCTCCTGGCTTTGGTGACCGTCGTAAAGCAATGCTCGAAGATATCGCTATCTTAACCGGTGGTACTGTTATCTCCGAAGAAAGAGGTTATAAATTAGAGAACGCAGATCTTACTTATTTAGGTCAGGCAGAGAAAGTGGTTGTTGATAAAGACAATACGATTGTGATCAATGGAGCAGGTAAATCTGATGACATCAAAGCTCGTGTTAGCCAGATCAAAGCACAGGTTGAGACTACCACTTCAGATTACGATAAAGAAAAATTACAGGAGCGCTTAGCAAAATTAGCTGGTGGTGTTGCCGTTCTTTATGTTGGTGCTGCTACGGAAGTTGAGATGAAAGAGAAAAAAGACCGTGTTGACGATGCATTACACGCGACCCGCGCAGCGGTTGAAGAAGGTATCGTTGCAGGTGGTGGTGTTGCTTTCATTCGCGCTATCGAAGCTCTTGAGAATTTAAAAGGAGCTAACGAAGATGAAACTACCGGTATCGCAATCGTTAAACGTGCTATCGAAGAGCCGTTACGTCAGATCTGTGAGAACGCTGGTATTGAAGGTTCTATCGTAGTTCAGAAAGTTAAAGAAGGATCTGGTGATTTCGGTTACAATGCACGTACTGACGTGTATGAAAACCTGATTGGAGCCGGTGTAATCGATCCTACTAAAGTAGGTCGTGTAGCATTGGAGAATGCAGCTTCTATCGCAGCGATGTTGTTAACAACAGAGTGTGTATTGGCTGATGATCCTGAAGATGCTCCTGCTGGAGGTATGCCTCCAATGGGTGGCGGTGGCATGGGTGGAATGATGTAATATCTTTCGCCCGGCATAAAAGCCAGAATATAGAACCCTTTCCGGATTTCCGGGAAGGGTTTTTTGTTGGGTTCAACTATTCAATGAGATGTCATTCTCAGAGAATGACATCTCTGGATACGCAGGATCGCTTAGTTCTTAGACTTGATAGCTGATATTAACAGGTCGGCCCACTGCGAATACATTTCTCCGGAGGGATGAAGCCCGTCCTGGGCAAGCAGTGTAGGATCTTCGCCGGCCTTCCGGGATCCAGGCGTAATGTCTATATAAGTCACACCCGCTTTGAGGGCTTCTTCCCTGTTGATAGAATTGAAAGAGGCTATATCCGCACTGATTTCAGAAACGTTTCGCCCACTTTGTTGGGCAAATGGGGTAACTCCCCAGTCCGGTATTGAAACTACATACAAGCGTTCTGACCTGTTATCCGCAAAGGAAAGGGCGCTTTGAAGCAGCTCTTCGAACTCCACCCGGTAATTTCCTTTGGAATAACCACGATACTGATTATTTACGCCGATTAATAAACTGACCAGGTCATATTTTCCCGGGAGGTCTTCATTTTCAATAGCCTGCATCAACTCATCAGTGGTCCAACCTGTTTGAGCTACTATCTGCGGATCATCAATTACTATTCCCAAGGTCCGGAGCTTTTCCACAGCCTGAAAAGGAAAGGATTGTTCCGGCGCTACCGCTTCACCAATCGTGTAGGAATCTCCCAGAGCAAGATATTTAAGTGGCATACTTATTTAAGGAAAGCTTAATGGTTCGGAATAAGGTGCATGTTAAATAAGGTGCTTATATGGGCCTTAAGAATGTCTTTGACTTCGCTGATATTGAGCTTCTGGCCGAGTTCCCTCTCCATTGAGGTGACATCCTTATCATCAATTCCACAGGGCACGATATTATTAAAATAATTGAGATCGGTATTTACGTTGAATGCGAAGCCGTGCATGGTAACCCAGCGGCTGCACCTCACTCCCATCGCACAGATCTTTCGGGCGTCTTCATTGTCCGCATCCAGCCATACACCTGTAAAACCAGGATACCGTCCTGCAGCAATCCCGTAGTCAGCCAGTGTTAAGATCACTGCCTCCTCAAGTGTTCGGAGGTACAGATGAATATCCGTAAAAAAGTTATCCAGGTCGAGGATCGGGTAACATACTATTTGTCCGGGGCCATGGTAGGTAATATCGCCCCCGCGGTTAATCTTGTAGTAGCTTGCCGTTTTGGACCTGAGCCCTTCTTCATCAAGCAAAAGATTTTCAGGCTTACCGCTCTTACCAAGTGTGTAGACGTGCGGATGTTCTACGAAAACGAGATAATTCTGAGTTGGGTCGACAACCTCAAGATTTCGGTTTTTGATCTTGTGATTGACAATAGATGTGAAGATCGCCTCCTGCCTGTCCCATGCATGCTGATAATCCAACAGACCCCAGTCTTCAAATAACACCTCCTTATTCTGCATACTGATCATCCGCTACATATCCAATCATATAATCGTCCATTTGCTGATAGTGTACCTCGAAATCTTTCCGGCTATCTTCCAGTTCCAGACTGGCACTAAAACTGCCTTCCGGCTTATAGTCGAATTGACCTATCCGGATATTATTTAAAAAGGAAACATTCTTCTTACCCTGCAGCTTATAAACGGCTTCCTTAGCACACCAGCTGATATAAAGGTGCTCTGTATGGTGCACGGGATCCATAAAGGACAGTTCCTGCGCATTCATAAACTTATGAGCGATACGCCCAATTTTATCATTGATCTGCTCGATGTCGATACCAACCGGCTTCGTTTTACTGATCATCACAGCTGCATAGTCGAAGGAATGGCTCAGAGAAATGAAATGAGGAAAGTTGACCAGGTATGGTTTGCCGTGCTCATCTACCTGACAATCTATGTAACTGCTCGTATTCAGCATATTCCTTAATAAGACCCGGGTGCTCAGCCAGTGTAGATTCCGTTTGCCATTGTTAAGGGTATCGAGGTAAAGCTTTTCATGATCCTTCAATTGAAGCTGGGATATCAGCTCGTCGGCCTGCTCATCAATTCTCCATAGTGCAAATGATGTTTGCGGGTCTATATCTTTGTGATATATAAGGGCCATGTCGTTTAGTAAAATACGTGCAAATTTATCTCAAATATGTTATTATTTTAGGGCAATTGTTGGTTATAAAACCTGGGGCTCCTGCAAAAGTGTGAAGTCTCTGACCACTTTTAATATATCCGTTCATATACCCTACTAATACTAACATCTTATGATCCTTTCTGACAAGCTTATACTGCAGGAAATAGAACAAGGCACTATCATTATCGAGCCGTTTAAACGGGAGTGCCTGGGCACAAACTCATATGATGTGCACCTGGGCAAGTATTTGGCAACTTATAAAAACAGAGTACTTGATGCACGCGCTCATAATGAAATCGACCATTTCGAGATCCCCAAAGAGGGCTTCGTGTTACAGCCAAATACGCTCTATCTTGGTGTAACACTTGAATATACGGAAACACATAAACATGTTCCTTTTCTTGAGGGAAAATCCAGTACAGGCAGACTGGGTATTGATATTCATGCCACCGCAGGAAAAGGTGATGTTGGTTTTTGTAATACCTGGACCCTTGAAATCTCTGTTGCACAGCCGGTAAGAATTTATGCCGGAATGCCTATCGGGCAGCTGATCTACTTTGTTGTTGAGGGTGAGGTAGAAACAATGTATAACACGAAAAATAATGCAAAATATAATAACAAGACTACCCGTCCGGTAGAAAGTATGATGTGGAAAAATACCTTCTAGAATGGTTTTGTTACAAACATAGTGCTCCAGGAATGATAATATTTTCGTAAATTAAATTATTATTTCCCGTTATGAAAAAACCGATTCTGATTGGCCTGTTATTATTTGCCGCAGTCGGGATTGGGTTTATTGTGCAGGATGACGACCCTTTAAAACCAATTATCGCTCAGCTTGAGAAATTCCGGAAAGATTATATTCAGGAAAAGGTTCATATTCATTTCGACAAGCCATACTATGCTATTGGTGACAACATATGGTTTAAAGCCTATGTTGTTGAGGCAGAAAACCACCAACTATCGCATTTGAGTCGTATCTTGTATGTTGACCTCATCAATGACAAGGATTCTATCAAACAATCGCTGCGGCTTCCGCTCAATGGAGGAGTGGCCTGGGGTGATTTCACACTTGCTGACAATCTTCGTGAAGGCAATTACCGTATCAGGGCTTATACGACCTGGATGCGAAATTTCGGTGAAGACTATTTTTTCGACAAAACGATAAACATCGGTAATTCTATCTCCAATACTGTCTTCACGAAGACAGAGTATAAATATTCCACTATCGGTGCAAATCAGAAGGTTGATGCTGACATTCTTTACACAGACCTGCAGGGTGAGCCCTTAGCAAATAAGGCAGTCGACTACAATGTCCAGCTTAACTTCCGCAGTATTTCAAAAGGGAAGGGCATTACTGATAATCAAGGGCACTTACGGATCAGTTTTATTAACAATCAACCTTTCCTTCTTAAATCCGGAAAGATCCATACATCGATTAAACTGAATGAAAAGAGGTCGGTGTCTAAGACGGTACTTGTAAATGCGACTTCCGACGCCGTCGATATTCAATTTTTTCCCGAAAGCGGAAATCTTGTGTATGGGATCCGTTCGAAAGTGGCATTTAAGGCGGTTGGTGCCAACGGCCTTGGAACGCCCGTATCCGGCTATGTAGTTGATCAGAATAATGAGCGACTGGCTGATTTGAAAACCGAGCATGCGGGCATGGGCGTTTTTGCACTGCGCCCGGAGGAGGGCAAGACATATAAGGCGATGATCCAGTTTCAGGACGGATCCGAAAAAAGCTTTGACCTTCCAAAACCTTCGGCAAACGGATATGTAATTACCGTTAACTCAACTGATTCTGCCAAATTCACAATCAAAGTTGCGGTCAGCCCTTCACTTCAGGAAACTGGTGAATTGAAGCTAGTCGCCCAAACGAATGGCGTTATCCAATACGCCGCAAAATCGCCATTGGATAAATCGGTTTTTACCGCAACGCTGGAGAAGAAGCGGTTTCCAACGGGAATCCTGCAGCTTACTTTATTCTCACCAACAAATACACCAGTGGCTGAGCGGCTCGTCTTTATTAATCATTCGACACCGCTTTCTATCCAGATAAGCCCGGATAAGCAAGAATCTAAAACCAGGGGAAAAGTTAAGCTTACACTCAACACGCGAAGCGCAGATGGAAATCCAACCAACGGTAGTTTCTCAATGGCTGTTATTGACGAGTCAAATGTTCCTTTTGAGGAGGCTAATGAAATAACAATTCTCTCCAATCTCCTCCTTACATCAGATTTGAAAGGCTATATTGAAAAGCCTAATTACTACTTTGCTGATACCGATGATGAGAAGGCCCGCCGGCTTGACCTGCTAATGCTCACCCAGGGCTGGCGACGTTTTATCTGGAAAAACATCCTGTCAAACACCTTTCCCTCGATCGTCTATCCGCCTGAAACAACCATTAAGCTGAGCGGAACCGTGACCGCCAATAATAATGGCAAGCCGGTTGTGGGTGGTCGTGTAACTTTATTCTCGGCAAGCGGCGACGTTTTTTTGATGGATACCATAACCGATGAGCGAGGGCGATTTACTTTCAAGGATCTTTACTTTGATGACAGCACAGAATTTGTGGTTCAGGCACGCAATCAAAACGGTCGGAAGAATGTTCAGATAGAACTTGACGGTAACCCTCCGCAGCTGGTTACAAAGAACAAAAACATGGCTGATGAGCAGATCAATGCCAACGACTCATACTTGGTTTATCTTCTGAATAGCCGGAAGCAGTATGAGGAGCTTAAACGCTATGGTATCAATAATCCGAGCATAATGCTGCAGGAAGTTAAAATTGTAGAAACCAGACCGCGCGTACAGAACTCCTCCAATTTAAACGGCGCCGGAAATGCGGACTATATCATAACCGAGAAAGATCTGGAATATGCCATTGACCTGCCCACCTACCTTCAGGGTCGCCTGGCAGGTATAATCATCAGGAATGGAATTGCCTACTCCATGCGCAGTATGACCTCCTCTTTTTCCGGACTGGTGCCCATGCAGCTGATCATGGATGGTACGTTTGTATCGCCGGATTTCCTGGGAGTCATTAATCCCCGGGACGTCGAATCTATTGAAGTATTGAAAAGTGCTTCTAACACGGCTATCTATGGGATAAGAGGTGGTGGAGGTGTGATTTTGATCAATACCAAAAGAGGTGAACGCGACATGACTTATGGGAGCTACGCAGCTGGGATCGTAAGTTTTAAGCCGCAGGGCCTGTACAGGAGTCGCGAGTTCTATTCTCCTAATTATGATGATCCTAAGATAAATCCAAAGATCGCAGACCTGCGGACGACGGTTTACTGGAATCCAAACATTATCACGGATACTACAGGAAAAGCAATGGTCGAATTTTTTAATGGCGACAATATTGGCAGCCATGCAGTTATCGTCGAAGGCATCAACTCCAGGGGAGAAATAGGCCGGTCCGTATACCGGTATACAGTGAATTAATTATTATTTTCCTTCCGATTTACTGCTTCGTTAGAAATCGTTATTCACCTTATAGTGCTTAATTCCCTATATTAGGCATAGTTCAATACATCTTTTCCTGACGATATATGAGTACAATAAAAGTTACTATTAAAGACAGAACGGCCATTATAGGTCTGGATCGGGGCCGGTCGAACGCGATAAACGCTGAGATGGTGGCTGAGTTATCACAGATGGTGAAAAGTATCGAGAATGATGACAACGCGGCCGGTTTGATTATAACCGGGAAAGAAGGATTTTTCTCTGCGGGACTGGATCTTATAGAACTTTATGATTATAACGAGGTTATGATCCGTAAATTCTGGGAAGATTTCCTGCAGATGGTAAGGGTACTTGCCTCGTTCAGAAAGCCATTTCTTACAGCGATTAGTGGCCACAGTCCGGCGGGTGGTTGCGTCGTGGCGCTTTGCAGTGATTACAGGATAATGACGGAGGGCAAATATATTATTGGCCTGAATGAAGTGCCTGTGGGAATAATTGTTCCGGACAGCATCTTTCATTTATATTCCTTCTGGCTGGGGCAGGCGAAAGCCTACAGGTTCCTGCTTGAGGGGAAGTTGTTAAATACGCAGGAAGCATTAGAAAACGGATTAGTTGACGAGCTGGTGGACGGCGGCGCGTTGGTGTCGGCGGCTGAACGCCAAATGCGGAAATACCTGCAGATGGATCAAACGACCTGGCAGCAAAGCAAAGTAAACCTGCGTAAAGAACTGCTGATTAAGGTTAATGCTGATCCGTCTGAGTCGCTTGACAGAATGCTCAAGCAGTGGTGGTCGCCAAGCACCCGGTCTATTCTTTACACCATTATCCAGAACCTCCAAAAAAAGTAAGCCATGTACAACGAACCAATGCTTAGGGATGACGCCCTGGAAGGGAAAACTATTGTGGTAACCGGTGGCGGTACAGGCCTTGGGAGGGCAATGAGCACGTATTTTTTGAAACTGGGCGCCAATGTAGTGATTACAAGCAGAAAGCTGGAAGTTCTTCAAAAAACCGCCGAGGAAATGCAGATTGAAACAGGCCGAAAAGTATTAGCGGTGAAGTGCGATGTGCGCAATTATGATGAAGTAACCGCGCTGCTTGAAGATGCAATAAAAACATTCGGCTCAGTAAACGGTCTTTTGAATAATGCTGCAGGTAATTTTATTTCCCCAACGGAGCGCCTTTCCGCAAATGCCTTTTCAACTGTTATTGACATTGTCCTGAAAGGAACATCCAATTGCTCCCTTGCCTTTGGGAAACATTGGATCGAACAGAAACAGCCGGCCACTATCCTTAATATCGTAACAACATATGCTTTTACAGGATCCGCTTATGTGGTTCCTTCTGCCTGTGCCAAAGGCGGAGTACTTGCACTAACGCGTTCGCTTGCTGCTGAATGGGGCAGACATGGGATCCGCAGTAATGCGATTGCTCCCGGTCCCTTCCCTACCAAAGGAGCCTGGGACCGTTTGCTACCTGGTGAATTGGCTGAAAAGTTCAATTTTAAAAACCGGGTGCCACTGAAGCGTGTTGGTGAATATCAGGAGCTGGCCAACCTTGCGGCGTTTCTGATTTCTGATTTCTCAGGATATATAAACGGGGAGGTGATCACTATCGATGGCGGTGAATGGCTGCAAGGAGCCGGACAGTTCAACGCGCTGGAGGCAGTAACACCTGAAATGTGGGATATGCTGGAACAGATGATCCGCAAGACAAATACATCGCAGATATGAGCGGACGGCAAAATATCTCCTCAGGATCACCCTGGGAAAATGTTGTGGGCTATAGCCGGGCTGTACGTATTGGGAACGTTGTCGAAATATCAGGAACAACCGCTGTCGATGGCGAACAGGTAATAGGTGTCAACGATATATACTTGCAAACACAGTTTATACTTCATAAAGTCAAAAATACGTTAGATCAATGCGGTGCAGATCTTAAGGATGTGATCAGGACCCGCATGTTTGTCACCGATATCAGCCAATGGGAATTGGTCGCTAAGGCGCATCTGGAGTTTTTCAAAGACATAAAGCCCGCAACCACGATGGTAGAAGTCAGCCGGCTGATAAGCCCAGACCTGCTGATTGAAATTGAAGTATCGGCGATAATTCAGTTAGATATTTAAACAATCCTTACGCATTTAGTAATTTTGGGGCATGGGAACCGAAGTACAGGAAGAGACATTTACTCTGGATGAGATCTTAGCAGGATTAAAAGAAACAAATCGCCTGATTTTATGGAATGATGATTTCAATACCTTTGAACATGTCATTCATTGCCTGATGAAGTACCTTGACTATAGCGAGCCCCAATCTGAGGTTATAGCGTGGACAGTTCACAACGAAGGGAAGTGTACTATCTTGGAGGGTTCCTTCACCGAGATTGAAGTTTACCGGAAGATCCTTAAGCAGGAAGGATTGACAGTTAGCATTGAGTAATCGGTTAATATCTGTCGTTTTTCATAGGTGTAATAAAATAGTTACTATAGGTTGCTTAAACTCAAGTTCCTTTGCTTTGTCTTACTCAAACACCCTATCACTTAACAAAGCATAATGAGGTTTCTTTTACGATCCAATCCATTTTTTATACTCCTGATGAGCCTTACAACCTATTTGTCGGCTCAAAGCATTGATCCTTCCCTATCTTCTAACTTCCAGGTTACTGGAACAATTATTGACTCAAAGAGCAGTCAGCCCGTTGATTTCGCAACAGTATCACTATTCTTAGGTTCAGCAACTCAACCTGCTAAGGTTGTTCAGTCGGGTCTTGACGGCGGTTTCAAGATTTCCAACATCGTTTCAGGAACTTATGTCTTAAAAATAAGCTTTTTAGGATATCAGCCATATGTTAGTGACAGCTTAAAACTAACTTCTGCAAATCCGAGCAAAGATTTTGGCACCATTAAATTGCTGCCGGCTAAATCCACTGTATTAAATGAGGTGGTTGTAGAAGCTGAAAGAAGCAATATTCAATTGGGAATTGACCGTAAAGTTTTCAGCGTCAACCAGAGTCTCGTAAGTGAAGGCGGATCAGCCACAGATCTGTTGGCGAACGTCCCTTCAGTTTCAGTCGATGTTGATGGAAATGTGAATCTAAGGGGAACCAGTAATGTACGGGTTCTCATCGATGGGAAACCTTCCTCTATTGGCGGGGGCAATATAACTCAAGTCTTACAGTCCTTGCCGGCAAGTGCTATCGAAAGTATCGAACTGGTAACCAATCCTTCCTCGAAGTATGACCCTGAGGGACAGTCCGGAATTATCAATATAGTATTAAAGAAAAATAGGAAGGTCGGTTTGAATGGCTCAGTGTCAGCATCGGCTGGCTCCTATGATAACTATAACGCGAGCACTAACCTTAGTTATCGCGATGGAAAAGTTAACCTGTACGGAAATTATAGCTTTCGAAATGGCAACCGCTTGGGAGACGGATTTAACAATACCGAGTATCTGGAAAGCGGTATCGTTAATAATGTAAGTGAAAGCGCCCGCAATGATGTTAATAATACGCTCAAGCTTGGTGCTGAATACTTTATCAATCCAAAAACAACCATAGGGCTCTCAGGTAACTTCAATGTCCGGGACAATAGTGGCCTGGAGAATCTTGATTACCTTTATTCTAATTTTATAAATAAAGATGGTTCGAGCTTCAGAACTTCTAATCGAGATGGTAACAGTTCCGGGTATGATCTAAGTTTGGATTTAAGCCGCGACTTCCAGAAGAAAGGTCATGGCCTAACCGCAAACTTTTCCTTCGGTCAGAGCAGCGAAGACGACCAGCAGCAATTTCATCAGGAGTTCTTTGCGACAACTGGACAGCGGGATTCTATGGACAGACGGATAAATGAAAATTCTGAATTTGATGCAAACTATAACATACAGATTGATTATTCATTACCAATTACTGGAAAGCAAAAGTTTGAGGCAGGTTTTCGTACAAACCTTCGCAAAAGTGACGAGTCTCAGTATTCAGAAGTTTTTAGTACTCTCAATAACGAATTCAATGTAGATTATGGTCAGAGCAACGATTTTGATCTGGATGATCAGGTATATGCGGTTTACTCTACCTATCAGAACCAAATCACAAAGACATTCGGGTTCCAGGCAGGCCTTAGGACAGAGCAAGCCTATCTAAACACGCAATACAGGGGACTTGGTACCGCATCCAATAATGTTGTCGAAGGAAAGCTTGATTATTTAAGGGTTTATCCGAGCGTATTTTTAACACAGAAACTCACTAACGACCAGCAACTTCAGTTAAGCTATTCACGACGAGTAAACCGTCCGCGTGGATGGCAGATAAATCCATTTGCTGATATGTCAGATCCCAATAATATTCGCGTAGGTAATCCCGGTTTAAAGCCGGAAGACATCCATTCATTCGAGCTGAGCTATATAAAATACCTGATGGGATTAACGTTCACATCTTCAGCATATTTCAGGCAGGTTAATGATGTTGTCGAGGGCATACGAAAATCATTGCCTGATAATAATTCTGCGACAATCACCGAGTTTTTTAACCTTACAAGCAACCAGTCCAGTGGTTTGGAACTGATTTCCAAAGCTGACTTCAGCAAATCATTCAGCCTCACATCCAATCTTAACCTTTTTTATAGTCGATTCAAAGGCAACGAGGAATTTGATATTAAAAGCAGTGACGGGTTTACCTGGAACGCCAACCTTACCGGTAACATTGTATTCCCCAAAAATATTACAGCGCAGTTTAACGGAAGTTACAGGGCTCCACGAATAGGTGCCCAAGGTCGTAGCAAAGAAATGTACGGACTGGATGCTGCTCTTCGGTTAGAGGTATTAAAAAATAAAGCGGGAAGTATTTCTTTCAATATGCGCGATATCTTCAATAGCCGTAAATGGGGTCAGACCACAGAAACAGCATTCTTCATCCAGGAGTCAGAAAGGCGTATGCAAGGAAGAATGGCAACTCTCACATTTAGCTACCGTTTTGGAAAGCAGGACATTAATCTTAGGAAACGAAATAACAAGGATCAACAGGACGAACCTCGCAGTGAGGAAGAATTATAATTTATGATTGTATCACATTGTAATTGAATCAGATTCATAAACATTATGGGAGAAAGACTTTGTATGCAGACGCTTAATTTCGGAATTGGAGCCAGAGTCGTTTCTCGTATCGTGTGAGAGCAACTCGTTGTACTTTTCCAAGAGGCAAATATATTTCACCATCCAATAGTGCACTGAATTCGGATGCTTATGTTCATTATCATTCACCGACTCAATTAGGTTTTCCATCGCCGCGAAGCCTCGTTCACCAAATGCTTCTGGAAAATCAACAGAGAAGTCATGGTTAAGCACGTGGCCGATTTTACAAATAATATCAATCTTGAGCGTTTTTTGATCAAACCAATTATAAACAGATCGCCTGTTTACCTGCAAGCGACGCGCGAGCTCGCTTATACTTACCTTATTTCTTCTGACGACCCTTTCAACTATTTGACCTGCATTTAGTTCCATACCTTACAATTTAGTAGTCCGGTGTTTAGGGATTTGATGGATGCTTCTCTATTAAATATAGTCACAAAAGAGGAAACATAAAAATTTTCCTATTTATTTTCAAAATAAATTAAAAGATTAAAAATGCTACGTCTTCGAAGTGCTGATGACCCAGTTATAGTAACGGAAAATTAAATTTTGAAAAAATCCTTACAGTGAAAATTGCTCTGATGGATGCGGACTCGATATGTAAGTATAGACAAGATGTTTTGTATAAGCATACTGCTACACAAAACATCTCTTAATTACTTATACTACCGACGAAGTGGTAAAACAACTTTTGATTTTATTAATTACCAACCGGATCTCATATTCTGTTAAGTTTGAACCTGAGGGTAAGCATAATCCAATTCGAAATAACTTTTCCGCGGTTCCGTCTCCGTAAAAAGGATAATTACTAAAAATTGGTTGCATATGCATTGGTTTCCATACGGGTCGTGCCTCAATATTATCTTCGCCTAAACTCAGGCGAAGTTGATCACTTGTTAACCGATCAACGCTTTCATCAAGGGTTATAGCACTTAACCAATGATTAGAGAAAAAGGTATCATTAGGTTCCTCCTGAAACTTAATATTTGAGATGTGACTAAGTAACCGCTTGTAATGAGAGAAGTTTCTTCTCCGTTGATAAATTCTCAATGGCAAAACCTCCATTTGCCCCCGTCCTATACTTGCACAGATATTACTCATTCGGTAATTATATCCCACATGAGAGTGCTGATAGTGCGGGGCGGCATCGCGCGCCTGGGTCGCTAAAAATCGGGCCTTTATTATCCAATCCTCATTTTTTGAAACTAGAGCGCCTCCGCCGGAAGTCGTGATGATTTTATTTCCGTTAAAAGACAGTATTGCCAAATCACCAAAGGTTCCTAGCTTCCGTCCTTTATAAGTCGATCCAAGCGCTTCTGCTGCATCCTCAACAACCGGGATCTGATACTTTCGCGAAATTGCCATTATCTCATCCATTTTCGCTGGCATCCCATAAAGATGGACTACAATAATAGCTTTCGGCTTTTTCCCTTTCCCCAATCTATCCCTGATGGCGATCTCCAAAAACTCAGGAGACATATTCCATGTGCTTTCCTCGCTTTCTACAAAAATGGGCGTAGCACCTTGATACATTATTGGATTAGCTGAAGCTGAGAAAGTAAGAGATTGGCACAGCACTTCGTCACCTGCCTTAACACCCAAAATAATCAATGCAAGATGCAATGAAGCCGTTCCTGAACTTAAGGCAGCCACATAAACATCATTCCCCAGGTAAGTTGCTATATCTTTTTCAAAACCATCTACATGCGGTCCTAAGGGGGCAATCCAGTTACTATCGAATGCATTCTTCAAAAATAAGAATTCACTTCCTCCCATATGGGGAGATGATAAGCTGATTTTTTTATTCATTGCTATAATGTTAGATGCCTAAATACCCAGCGCTTATCCAAATGAACCGAGAGAGGTTAATTTGATTATGCTATTTTTTATTCTGCCATTTCATCAGAAATTACTCAGTTCTCTGTAAAGGGGGAAAAAGTCCGATTCTATGGTTCTATTTCCCCATCTCGCCCTAACCAGTTGGTTGTAAACCACAGGGTTGGATACAAATCTCCAGGTCTTAAAGTTTAAAATAGTCTCGGAAAATCCTGCCTTAAATTCAAACAGTGAGTCTTCGTTCCCTCCAACACCTCCACCAAGATGCAAATAGTCCATGCTTCTCTCGCGTCCAACTACCGTAGCTTCATCAATTAAAAGCTTCATTGGACCCTCATGTAAATACTTGTTATTCGTAGCGGCTAAATGAAACTGCATTATGTTATTTGAAAACGTTACAAAAGCTCCAGAGGTTATTTCATCACCGCAGTACAAAAGGAGTACCGAACTTTCAAAATCGGCAGAATTCAGCATATTAAAAAAATAACTCTCATTAAAATAGTAATAAGATTCCGCTTTTACACGTGCCATATTCTCGTTATATACTTTTACAAACGCCTTCACCTCCTCATCAGACTCTGCATTTTTCAGGTAGAAACCTTTCTCCCGTAGCTGTCTGATCTTAGAACGGAACTGACGGCGATATTTTGATCGTTGCTCCTCAAGCGAATTGGTTAAGTCTATCACAACTGTTTTCCCATTCTCAACAAGACTTCCGAACTTTTCCACCAAAATATCGTGGTTAATTATGGGATGAAGTCTGCAGAATACAGAAACATTCTTTTCCTGCCCTAAAAACATCAAAAAGGCTTGCTTAAAACCTTCCATTGTTTTCTGTTCCATTTGGTTGAAATCGAGATTAGAAATTGGGCCCGCATATCCATAAACTGAGGTGAAGTCACTGTATTCCGTCTTGTTAATACTGCGTTTCAAAAGCGGAAACACAATAAAACAATTTTGTTCCTCATATACAAACAGTACCGGTTCGCCGCTTTTTTCTAACGAATGATAGTACCACGTATGATAGAAATCATACATTTTACAAGAATGAACATACTCATTCCAAAGATCTCTTTCCTGAACGGTAACTAATCGATACGGCATATTTTCAAGTTGGTCGGTCTTGGGAATTAATTCATGATTTTTGCTAACAACATAAGTGCCTGGGTTACTACCCTTTAGTATATTCATATAGTAAAAAGATATTCATACGATGTAGAAGTTGATTAAGTTCTTGAATCTAGATTAAACGTTCGAAAGGCACTTGAAAATATTTGTCATCATCATTAGCATATTTTACCTTACCGGCAAAGATTCTTTTGTTGACCTCTCGACGTCCAGGGGATGCATATGGCTATCCGGATCAATAACTACATCTTTACCCGAGATCACGCTAAGAAACGTTTTGTATAATATTTCCATGTCTAATATAAATGACAGGTTTTCAAAGTAATATACATCCGCAGCCAGTCGGGCGTCCCAGGATGAAACATTTCGGCCATTTACCTGAGCCCAACCGGTAATCCCGGGCCGTATCTTATGGCGTAATTTCTCTTTTACACTATAGTGTGGTAAATATCGAGGCAAGAGAGGACGTGGCCCAATTAAACTCATATCTCCTACAATTACATTGATAAGCTGAGGTAATTCGTCCAGCGAGCTTTTGCGTAAAATTTTTCCCATTGGGGTTAATCTTACCGCATCCGGCAATAACAATCCTTCAGCATCCTTTGCCTCGGTCATGGTTTTAAACTTATATAGCTTAAAAAGCTCTTCATTTAATCCGGGTCTAATCTGAACAAAAAATGGATTGCCCTGATTTATGACGTATAAAATAGCAGCAATGGTAATAAAAACTGGAAATAAAATAATGAAGACTGTTCCAGCAACAAGCAAATCCAAGATCCTTTTAATATATAAGCGATACATTCAGTCAAGACTTTTACTTTTAGCTCCCAAATTAATTACTATAAGAACTAACTTTTATCTCAGATAAAGTTGCAACTACTTCAGTGGGATAATTTATTTGATTTAAGCTTTGATTTTTGATATGGATATTTAAGCCATTGTCCAAAAGCGCTATCGTCCTCCATCCTAACTTATTGGGGGCGACGAAGTCCTTATTGTAGTTATCTGCCAGATAAACGAATTTTTCACTATCAAATCTGGTCATAAACAACAGAAAAGGCTCTTCGCATGGCTTTTCGAAACCGCATTCCTCCGAAACACTAACTAAATTCATCCATTTATTTAAACCGAGAGCTTCGATCTTATTTCGTTGGGTTACACTTCGTCCATCCGTAAGGAGGCCGATGCTATTGCCATTCCTTTTCAAGGCCTCCAATAGATTAAAAGCTTCCGAACTGATCGAAATATCCGGTTTGTGGTTTCTGTAAAATGCTATCAAAATTTCTAAAGAGTACTTGTCGTTGTTTGTAAGGTATTCGTCAGAAAGCCAGTTCAATACCCTGTTCCCCAAAAAATATTGGGCCATCATCATTCTGAATAATTTTTTCGGATGTTCTCCCTCGATCATTTGTGCTATTGCCCAAAAAGCTGATCTCATATAGTCAAACTCCTTATATAGAAGATCATCCAAATCAAAAATTACTGCTTCATTATTATAAATTTGAGTCATGAACTAAAATTTCATCATCATACCTCAACATGAGTAAGTTATCTTCCCAATCATCAAATGACGGTACGTCTTGATTTAATAAATATTCAGATATAATATTCCTTGGATAATTAGCTCCTGCCAGGTATGATAAAGGATATCCTCCCCCAAACCGGGGATTAATTTCCAATGCTTTTATTTCGTTTGATTGAGCATTATAGAACAACTGCATGGTTACGCATCCGCAGGCACCTTCCACATATTTTAGCCTTTCTTTTAAAAACTCAAACACATACCCTTTGACAGTTATACCTTTGTTAATTTCCCCACCCCTAACTTCGATACGTTTCCGAGGAACGAGGCACTTTAAGTAGTGGTTCCTATCATAGTACATGTCGATCGTGAATTCGTTGAAAGTATTATTATTAATATACTCCATGAACATAAACTTCTCGTTTGCAAGCTGTATCTGGGTAATCTGATCCTGGGTGTTTATAAGATACGTATCGACACTCATGCTGCCGTCGTAAGGTTTTATGAATAGGGGGTATTGTAAATTATCCTTATCATAAATTATAGGACTGTCAATCCCATTTTCACTGAAAAATAAGCTGGTCTTCCGTTTGTCCCGACATATGTCAATAAGCTGACTGGTACATATCAGCAAATGAATACCTTTCTCTTCAAACCTATTTTTATGATCTGAAAGGATTTGTAGTCCTGTATCAATTGTTGGAATTATGACTTTTACCCCTTGCTCAACTGCAAGATCTAACAACTGATTAATATATCCATCAGCATCATTTTTCATTACCTTGAAAGCACCGTCGGATTCATAACAGGCAGCTGAAAGCAATGGATCAGCATCAGCTGTAAACAATTTAGCATCTGGGAAGAAGTGCTTTAACTCCTTTTTAAATATCCTTACAAGGGATACCCTCCTACCCGCAGATGTAATTAGAATATTATTATTCATTAACTGAGGAATTAAACATTAAAAAATTGCGCTTTCAATTGCTAACTCTTGTACTACACAAGTATTTGTACTCCTTTAAAATTTCATTCTGGATAAAAGCTTGGTCATACTTTTCAACTATCATACTCCGGCTGCAGTTAGTCATCTGCTGCCTAAGTTCCCGATCAGCGAGAAGTTTTTCCATCGCTAATCTCAATGCATCAGCATTCTTAACCGGAATTATCAACCCATTCTGACCTTCCTGGATAATTTCATTACATCCGTTAATATCAGTTACTATGCATGGTAAACCCATTGCCCCAGCCTGCATTACTACATTGGGAAATCCTTCCCGGTAACTGGGAAAAACGAAAGCATCACTCATGCCAAGGTATGGACGTACATCTGCTTTGAAGTCAACCCAGATGATAGAATCATTGTTAATTATTGAATCTTCCGTTATTTCATTAATAGGGTCTAAATCACGCTCAAATGGCCCCAACAGTAACAGTTTAACATCAGAACGGCTAGCTAAAACCCCGTCAAAAGCCTTGATTAATTCATGAATTCCCTTATCAGCAACAATTCGGCCAATAAAACAATATACAAAATCATTGTCACTAATATTCAACGATTTTCTCAATTCGTTCCTGTTTTGAGGCTGAGGAAGATTTCGGGGATTAAAGAACTCTGTGTCAATGCCATTTGAACTTCCATTTCCTATTACCTTAAGCTTACATGGGGGGCAGAAGCTATTCTGAATTATGATCTGCTTCATTGCGAGGGAGTTAGGATACACTTGACTTGCGAATTTATAAGTCGCCTTCTCTACAAACTCAAGCAAGACTCTTGTGAATCCCTCTTTCTCCAACAATGGCATTCCTGCCACGGTATGCAAGCGTAACGGAACACCGGCAAGCCACGCAGCCATCATTCCCAGCAGGCCAGCTTTAGGTGTGTGAGTGTGTACTATTTCCGGCTTTTCCTTCTTTAATAGAAAATATAATTTCCAAAGGGCCACCAGGTCTTTAAACGGTGTTATCTGACGTGTCATATCAATTGCGACAGTTCTCACTCCCGTTTGCTGGCCCACCTCCTCTAATGCATCGCCTCCAGAGGACACAGCCACCACATCATAATGAGCTGACATGAATTTTAACTGACTTCGTAATAATACCAATAAAGATATTGGAACTGTAGTTATTCGTACAAGTTTGTGCATGAAAGATGAGCAATTTTAACTGAGTTGTAATGATAATGGAAAATCATGCTAGTGGGGAGTTTTGAAGCTATCGAAGTTCCAAATAGATCTCTAAATAATGAAACCATCTCACCAACCAGGCCTTACAATTGATCTATACTTAACTGACCATTGCTATGCTTTTTTAAAACTGCCTTAATCTCGCCATCATTTAATACATTTCCATTAGACTGCTTCACCCGTGCAGAGGTGACTTCGACTTTAAATTCGTTTTGATCTGTTATAAATGCAAGGGGACGATCTCCAATAGTCGAATTCCATGTAGGATTGATGATGCTAATTTTACCCAATACCTCGCCACCATAGATCCCATTTTTTCTATTGCAGGCTACCTTAACTGCAAAACTTTTAGATCCAACATCTACATGATTAATTATTTTCACATCAACTTTTTTGGGATTGCCGCCGAGTAGAGTACTAATCCCTATTTGTATTCCACTTCCTCCATTATATTCTGTTTTTGGATTAATAACTTTAACGTTCTTGATTTCACAGCCTGGATTATTGGTTTCGAAATTGATCCCACACATGGGCTTCGTTCCATCATGGTGTGCAGAATAAACATTTTCCAATACAAGTCCGTTCACTGAAATTATCGAAATCCCATCTCTTCTATTTTTACTTAAATAGGCGTCTTTGATAAATATATTTTTCGGAACATCACCCTTTCCTACCTGGCCAATATAAATGCCATCACCCCAACAATCAGTAATTCGGGCACCAATAACATTAATATTACTTGAACCCTTGATACTAATACCCATACCCCACTCGCCACCTTTTCCTAAATGATTAAAACGATCACCTTGAATAACCGGATTTACAAGCGTAATATTATTTGCGTTTTTTATGTCCAGGATAGCATATCCGGTTTCCTGACTAGGCTTCAACTTAAGCAACGACCCCTTTAAAAAAGTAATAGTCGTATTTGAACTAATCTTTAACCCGGTATCGTTAATTAAGATGGGAAAAGGAGGGAAAACAACATTATCATATCTATTCAATGCGCGTTGAACATACAATGTATAGTCAACCGTTCCGTTTTTTACATAGCCAACAGGCAAGTCATCAATAATGTAGTGACTGGTTGCTGTAATTGCAGGCTCCACCAAATGCGACGCTATAACGGTTTTGCTACTTGAGTTCAAACCCAGAGTTGCATTTGAATCTACTTTTTTGCTTGAGACCTTACGGGGATATTGAGATGTATTTTTAGATTGAGTGCCGCGATCTTCGTTAGTAATCTCACGGCTAGTATCCAATGAACTTTCACCCAAATTTGGCGTGCTTACTTTATGATAGGTTAAATGAGAACTAGAACCTCTTTGTTGGTCCTCTGCCGAAGTGCAACCAACATGAAGTGCTTGTAATATTACTACCCCTACTATAATGCCCTTTATCCATTCGCTTTTAGCCATTATATATGTTCGAAACTAATAAATCCAAATATAAAGTGTAAGATATTTAAAGCATCCCCGCAACTACTTCTTTTTTACGTGGAAAGCGGCGATCTTCGCATTGTCCAGATCTGTCCGGAAATCAATTTTTAACAAACCATCCGTAACTGACACAGTTTTGACAATATCATATGCTCTGTTAAGCCCCGCAACTGCAAATAAATCAAGATTAGAAACAATTGCGTTATTTTCCACTAATATATCAAAGCGTCTTTCTCCTAAACCATTATGAAAGATTTCCGCCATCCTAAATGTTATCTCATAAGTCCCATTACTTACAGGAATGCTATAGGAGAAATTACCAAACCGTTCGCTTTGATATAAAATATCATCTGATGTATTGCTGATTGCATCACTTGTCCGAAAGGTATTTCCCCCAGAGTAATTTTTATCTGCACTGTAAGTTATACCATTTGACGCTTTGAACAGCGAACCGCCCGCATTGACGGCAAACACTACAGCATTATCAGTGCCAGAATCAACTGGAGCTTCGTCCAACCCACCAAAAATTGGATCAATGACACTCGTAACAGCTACATTCGGCCCTGCGGTTGACAAACTGGTGTAAGTGGCAGACCACGAAAGAATCGCCCCACTTAAATTCATTATCTCAGGAGATGAAATAGCAATTTTAAGCCCTAACTGGTCTGTAAGGATATGCAAAGGTCTGCCGCTAACTGTTTTTTGCCACGTGGGATTAACAAAATTGATCACGCCAAACATCTTAGCTGAATTTCCTTCCAGCGGACGAACTGAAAACTTGAAAGCGGAAGATGGGGAACCGATATCTTTATGATTAACAATAGTGATATCGATTGTCTTGTTAGTATTATCAAGCATATGATGACCGGTTAGCTGTATTCCACGCTCACCATTATACTCCGTGTGAGGATTATTAATTCGAACATTCTTAAGTTCACATGCAGCATTATTTGCCTCAAAGTTTATTCCACTGCCCGGCACAGTTCCCTCATTATATCCTGCATATATGTTATCGATCAATAATCCATCTACTGCTATAATTGAGATCCCATCTCGCCTGTTTCTACGCAAGTAGGCGTCTTTGATTACGATATTTTTGCAGTTAACCTCCCCCCCTATCTGTCCTATATAAATGCCGTCACCCCAGCACTTGGTAATCGTGGGATTATAAATAGTTATATTAGTCGAACCACGAATTCCGATTCCCATTCCCCATTCTCCGGTGGTTCCAGTATGTGAATCCCTATCTCCAACGATAACCGGGTTATACAGAGTGACGTTACTGACACCATAGATGTTAAAAATATTGTACCCCTCTTTAGAGGTCGCTTTCAATCTTACTTCTGACCCCTCCTCGAAAGTAATGGTTTTGTTGGACCCCACATTTATTCCTTTATCATTAATAAGAATTGGAAAGCCAGGGAAAACGATATTGCTGTATTTATTTATCGCATCCTGAACATACGATGTATAATCCCGCGAACCGTCCCGCACAAAGCCAGAAGGTAACGAGTTTACCAGATAGTAACTATTGGAGGTAACACCTGTAGCTGCCAGTTTAATTCCTTCCTTCATGGCTCCTAATTTTTGTAGTTCAGAGGGCGGCTCTAGTAAGGATTCTTTCTTGCAGTTGGAAAGAAACAGAACAGAAAATACCAAAATTCCATTTAAAACCCAAATTTTTAAGTTGCTTTTTTTTATCATAACTAGCACGTTTTTTCGGAGATGTAACGCAGTTCTAACGGTTATCTTACAATTATCTTAGAAATAAAATTCTTACCGCTTAAAATGACCTAAAATTAAATTTAGCATGAGTAAAATCATTATCTAGGGTTGAAACTACGATTATGCAGTTTCTTTAAAGATATACAAGTTAATCTAATAAACTTAATATAACTTAATAACATATTAATTTTCTGGCATATTTTTTTTTTTGAATAGGTCTTAAAAATTGTCCATTGCTAAGTACACAATATTGAACAAGCACAAAAAAACCTTAAGGCTCAATTCAATTTGTGAATTGAGCCTTAAGGTTTTTTTGTGTGTAGAAGGGTGTATTTACTTTTTGATTACATGAAAAGCGGAAACTTTCGCGTTATCAATATCAGTACGGAAGGTCAGGTTTAAAGTACCATCGGTAACTGATACTGTTTTTACGATATCATGTGCATTGTTGACTCCTGCAGTGGCGTACATATCCAGATTAGAAACAATTTCATTATTTTCTGCTAATATATCAAAGCGTCTTTTTCCTGATGCTTTATGATAAAGTTCCGACATTTTGAAAGTTACCTCGTAGGTTCCATTAGCAACAGGCACCGCGTAACTGAAATTTCCATAACGCTCACTCTGGTATAGAGCATCGTCAGAAGTGTTCGTTATTGCATTCGTAGATTTATACACATAACCCTTACTGAAATTTTTATCAGCAGCATATGTAATACCATTGGAAGCTTTGAACGAAGAGCCTCCAGCGTTTACTGCAAACACTACGCTACCTGTGGTTGACGGAGCACTCGGAGCAGGTGCACTTACAATAGGAGTGGAGAACGCTGGATCCGCCACCTCCGATACTTTCAAAAATCCAGAGCTGGCCATTTTCATTAAAAGGCTGGAAGTCGCGGAATATGACAAAATAGAGCCGCTTGTGTTCATTATCTCCGGAGAAGAAACTTCTACGATAAAGTTAGACTGATCGCTACTTAAATATAACGGCTGGTTAGTTTCCGTTGCAGTTTTATGCCAGGTTGGATTTACCAGTCTAAGCTTTCCATACATTTTTGCAGTATGTCCATCTGTTGGCCGGCATGACCACTTTGTTGCAAATCTTGGAGAACCTACATCTTTATGATTGACGATAGTGATATCCACGTTTTTGTTAATACTTCCAAGCATATGATGAGCTGTAACCTGGATACCGTTTGAGCCGTTAAATTCAGTCACCGGGTTATTGATTCTAATATTTTTCAGTTCACATTCCGGATTGTTAGGCTCAAAATTGATTCCGGTCATTGGCTTGGTACCGTCGGTATAACCTGCATAGATATTATCCAGCAACAAACCATCGACAGCGATAATCGAAATCCCGTCTCTCCTGTTTTTGCGCAGGTATGCATCCTTAATTACAATATTTTTGCAAATGGATTTATCAACTGCCTGGCCGATATAGATTCCATCACCCCAGCAGTTAGAAACCTTAGGGCTATAAATGGTAATATTACTGGAACCCCGGATGCCGATACCAATTCCAAACTCACCGCTGGTACCAATATGGGAATTCCGGTCTCCAACAACCACGGGATTATACAAAGTAACATTGGTGGCATCATAGATATTCAGCATATAGTACCCTGAACTGGATGTTCCTTTTAACCGAACTTCAGAACCTTCCGGAAAAGAAATAGTTTTATTGGAACCTATTCTCAGACCGTTATCGTTAATTAAAATCGGGAACGCCGGAAAAACAATATTGCTATACTTGGTAATTGCTGCCTGAACATAAGAGGTATAGTCTTTAGAACCGTCCTTGACGTAACCAGCTGGAAGCGAGTTCACAAGATAATAGCTGTCGGAAGTTATCCCGGTTGCCGCTACTGCCGCATCCGAAAGAGTTTCAGCTACCAATTCGCTGGATTGAAGTGTATCTAACTGAGTTTCCTCCAAATTATCTTTTTTACACTGGCTAAATAGTAAAGCGACCGATGTAAGTAAGGAGAGAGCGATAATTTGATTTTTGAAACTGTTTTTGATATTCATTCTTTTGAGTTTTTTGGCATTTCCTACGTGAGCGGTTAAGAATTGGTTACCAAAAACTAAAAGAGTGATGCCTGGAGCCTACCGTTCCAAGATTACCTATATCATCACAATTAAATATTGTTGCTCCAGGTGCGTGTAAAAGTTAAAAATATTGCCACTATAAAAAGTATATTAACTATTCTGCATACCAGGGCAGTTGCTGTTAGCATTAACTGCTACTAAAGATTTTTATACCTAACTGGAATTTATATTTATACATTTTAGTTATTTAAGTAATTCCACGCGTCACATAAAAGCCCGTAAAAGGTTGCGGGATTCTAGTCCAACCTACTATGATGAGAGATAAGAGTAAAGAATAGAATACTGATATCCTGTTGATTTACAATCGTGACTTCAAACTCAGTTCATAGACACGATGCGATAGATAACAGCGCTAATGAGCTAAATAGAGTGCAAAAGTTGATTTGGTTCGACCCAGCTGATTTTTCCGGCAGCAAGCAAATGAGTGAACCTGAGTATCGCACTTGGAGTGCCGTATTCCAAAAACAAGCCCATTCGTACGGGAAGAAAAGCATGGTACTACTGAAGGAATATAGTAAAAATGTGGAAAATCTTGAGGCGATATAACTTAACTAAACTCTCTCCTTCAGTCACTTCTGGTTTAGGTCATGCTAAGGTCAAGTCCATGTTTGCATGGACTTGACCCTTGCATGACCTAGACAAGTCCCTTACACGGAAGCTCCCTGGAGAGCTAACCACTTACTACCATCATCATCAGCACCTAATTGAACAAATTGCCAGGTCCACGCTTAAAATGCAGAAATCATTAAGGCTTATGAATGTAAGACTTGAAGTTGTGAGATATCACCGGTAAGTCTGGAACTGCCATTATAGAGGCTATACTGGCGGGAGATCGAGACCCTCATTATCTAGCTTCCTCAAATGATTATTAGAGTTAAACGGACGAAGCACAAAATTGGAGACTCATTACATGGTTACTGGCGGGACAGCGCTGAAGACGGCGTGCTCCTCTTTTGTAAGGCCATCTCGAGTGCCTGCAACACCCTTGGGCCGATAAGTCATTCTGTATCCGATTATCCATAATCTGGATAAGATTAAGCGACGGTAATCAAAGTGAGGTTCACAAAGCTGTTATATACCTCAGAAAAGATATATCGTTCATCTACCGGTTCAGGACGACAAATTTCTACCAACGCGATCAGGCTATCATATTTCCTCATCCAATGATTGAAGTTAGTCGTAATGACCTGCTAGTCTCTCAAAACCATGGATTACATGTAAGAAAAGAACTCACCTGACTTACAAGAGAAAATCGAATGGTGATCAATTTAAAAGAAGTAAAAGCAGGGCAAACCCTTTGGTGGTAAAAATATTGAACAAACATAAAAAACCTTAAAGCTCAATTCACAAATTGAATTGAGCCATAAGGTTTTTTAGTATGTAGATGGGTGTACTTATTTTTTGATTACATGAAAAGCGGAAACTTTCGCGTTATCAATATCCGTACGGAAGGTCAGGTTTAAAGTGCCATCGGTAACTGATACTGTTTTAACAATATCAAGAGCATTGTTGACTCCTGCAGTGGCATACATATCCAGATCAGAAACAATTTCATTATTCTCTGCTAATATATCAAAGCGTCTTTTTCCTGATGCTTTATGATAAAGTTCCGACATTTTGAAAGTTACCTCATAGGTTCCATTAGCAACAGGCACCGCGTAACTGAAATTTCCATAACGCTCACTCTGGTATAGAGCATCATCAGAAGTGTTCGTTATTTCATTCGTAGATTTATACACATAACCCTTACTGAAATTTTTATCAGCAGCATATGTAATACCGTTGGAAGCTGTGAACGAAGAGCCTCCAGCGTTTACTGCAAACACTACGCCGCCTGCTGTTGTTGGTTCCTGAGCGCTTGCAGGAGGTGTAATCCCAGTTGCAAACGCAGGATCTACCGATTCTGATACTGTCAAAAATCCAGATTTAGCCATTTTCATTAAAAGACTGGAAGTTTCGGACGATGACAGAATAGAGCCGCTTGTGTTCATTATCTCCGGAGAAGAAACTTCTACGATAAAGTTAGACTGATCGCTACTTAAATATAACGGCTGGTTCGTTTCCGTTGCAGTTTTATGCCAGGTTGGATTTACCAGTTTAAGCTTTCCGTACATTTTTGCAGTATGTCCATCTGTTGGCCGGCATGACCACTTTATTGCAAATCTTGGAGAACCTACATCTTTATGATTGACGATAGTGATATCCATGTTTTTGTTAATACTTCCAAGCATATGATGAGCTGTAACCTGGATACCGTTCGCACCATTGAATTCAGTCACCGGGTTATTGATTCTAATGTTCTTCAGTTCACATTCCGGATTGTTAGGCTCAAAATTGATTCCGGTCATTGGTTTAGTACCGTCCGTATAACCTGCATAGATATTATCCAGCAACAAACCATCGACAGCGATAATTGAAATGCCGTCTCTCCTGTTTTTGCGCAGGTAGGCATCCTTTATTACAATATTTTTGCAAATAGTTTTATCTACTGATTGCCCGATATAAATTCCATCACCCCAGCAATTAGTTACATTAGGGCTATAAATGGTAATATTACTAGAACCTCGGATGCCGATACCTATTCCATACTCACCGCTGGTACCAATATGGGAATTTCGGTCTCCAACAATTACCGGATTATATAGGGTAACATTGGTAGCACCTGAGATATCGAGGATGTCATATCCTGCGCTGGAAGTTCCTTTTAACCGAACTTCAGAACCTTCCGGGAAAGAAATAGTTTTATTGGAACCTATCCTCAGGCCATTATCGTTAATTAAAATCGGGAACGCCGGGAAAACAATATTGCTATACTTGGTAATTGCAGCCTGAACATAAGAAGTATAGTCCTTAGAACCGTCCTTGACGTAGTCAGCTGGAAGCGAGTTCACAAGATAATAGCTGTCGGAAGTTATTCCGGTTGCCGCTACCGCCACACTGGAAAGAGTTTCAGGTACCAATTCGCTAGATTGAAGTGTATCTAACTGAGTTTCCTCCAAATTATCTTTTTTACACTGGCTAAATAGCAACGCGACCGATGTAAGTAATGAGAGAGCGATAATTTGATTTTTGAAACTGTTTTTGATATTCATTCTTTAAGTTTTTTGGCATTTCCTACGTGAGCGGTTAAGAATTGGTTACCAAAAACTAAATGAGTGATGCCTGCAGCTTACAGTTCCGAGATCACCTATGTCATCAAAATTAAATATTGTTGCTTCAGGTGTGAGTAAAGGTTAAAAATATTGCTACTAAAAAAAGTGCATTAACTATTTTGCACACAAAAGCAGTTGATGCCATTATCAACTGATATAAAGATTTTATCCCCTCTGGAATTTAAATTTACATTCTAGTTATTTAAGTATCCCAAGTTCACATCAGAATTGAAAATTGTAAGGTTCTCAAAGTGAAGTAATAAACAGATCATCATTAATTATCATCGAAAAAATCATAAAATTACTGTCCTAATTGGAATTAGCTAAAACAAACTTCCTCCTTATTTCTTATACCCGTTTAACTCATATATTTAAACCTTAAAGAGTAATTAGACCCATTAACACCCCAAATGACCACTTTAAAAATCCTTACTTCGTTCAAGAGAAGACTATGTTCAGACTTACATCCTATTTACAGGTGGAAAAAGCAACTGGAAGATTCCGGGATCCTAGTCCACACCTACTATGATCATAGAGATAAGGGCTTAAAAAATACTGATACGCTGTTGATCTACAATCGTGACTTCAAAAATCAGTTCACAGACACGAAGCAATTAATAACCGCACTGATCGAGCTAAAAAAAGAAGTAAAAAAGTTGATTTGGTTCGACTCAGCTGATTCTTCCGGCAGCATGGATTTCGAAGTTATTCCTTTTGTAGATGTCTTTCTAAAAAAACAGGTACTTAAAGATTTGGAATACTACACAGGCGAAAACGGAAATACGCAAGTTCGGATCTGGCTTGACCCAAAGGCCGAACAAAAGCAATTGATCCCCTGTCCAATCGATATGACGCATAAAATCAAGACAGGATGGAACTTATCGTATTATGACTACCGTCCCTATGACGCCAGAATTAAGCAAATTGTAAGTAATAGCTTAAGTTATAAACTCTACCCAACCAAGTTTTACCAGGCAACCCAACCCCGGCCGCTGGATTTAACATACAGAGGTACGCTTAAATCCAACAACCTCATATCGTTCCAACGAAATAAGGTGATAGGGATGCTAAATGAGTTGCATCTGAACATCGCACATGGGAGCATAGTCTCTCAAAAGGAATATTTAAAAGAGCTAACTAAATCAAAAGTCAGCATAAGCCCTTTTGGATGGGGAGAAATATGTTATCGAGACTTCGAAACTTTTATCTGCGGCTCTATATTAATAAAACCATCAATGGAACATGTGAATACTTTTCCGAATATTTTTGTTAAAAACCAGACCTACATTCCTGTACAATGGGATTTAAGTGACTTAGAGGAGAAGATCGTAGAGGTTATTAGCAACCATGAATCGTACACACATATCGCAGTTAGCGGACAGGAAGCATACAAACGCGTGATTAGTGATCCCGATGGGTTTATTAAACATTTGAAAGGCATTATGGAATAACATTATGTCGCATTTTTACAGCAGCTTCAACATCAGCTGGTAGCAGCCTGAATACCAACATCAAAAGTAATTTAACATATAGCCTTATAGAATAATTACCTGGCTCCACTCTCGATCTATTTTATGACTTCAATAAAAATATTAGCATCACCACGCACAGCACTCTTTTCAGATCTTCACCCTTTTTTTAGATGGAAGAAGCAGTTGAGCGAACAAAACATACATGTGTCGATCTACTTTGACCATAAAAAATTAAAAATCTCCGAACATGATCATTTAATTCTCCATCACCGGTATTTTGAAAGCGGCTGGCGAGATTTTTCCAAGCCCATGTCGGAAAATGATAAAACGGTGATCCATTATTTAAAAGAAGTAAGAAAAAAAGGTTGTCGAATCCTTTGGTGGGACGCTCAGGACACTTCAGGAAGTACAGGCTTTCCTGTGATTCCGTATGTCGATACTTTTATAAAAAACCAGGTATTAAAAGATAAAACTTATTATACATCTGTCAACAACAGGCCCAATCTACGGGTTTGGTTGGATCCTGAAATTGAGCAAACAGTATTCGTCCCTTGTCCTTCAGACCAGTTACACAAGATCAAGGTGGGTTGGAATCTCGCATTCAATGACCGCCGTTATTTTCCATTCAAATTACACTACTATTTTAGCAACATAACAAGCTATAGAATTAACCCACTTAAATTTACAAACGTTGATGCTGAGCGTCCACTTGACCTTACGTTTCGAGGAAAAGCGAATTATGATAATAAATTCCCTCAGCATAATGCCATATCCTTTCAAAGAAATGAAGTTTTTAGACTACTGGAATCCATGAAGTTTAATGTAACCTATGGAAATGTTGTGTCCAGGAAGCAATATCTGCGAGAGCTGAGTCAATCAAAAATCAGCATCAGCCCATTTGGATACGGAGAGGTATGCTATCGCGATTTTGAAACTTTTATTGCCGGTTCTATATTAATCAAACCATCAATGGAACATCTGATTACATTCCCAAATCTGTTTCTTCCAAATGAGACATATATTCCGGTTTCATGGGATTTACATGATCTTCAGGAAAAAGCTGAGTTCGTTATAGCCAATTATAATATGCACAAAGAGATTGCGAAAAATGGTCAGGAAGCATATAGAAATTTCATCAACAGCCCGGATATATTTATATCCTCTGTGAAAAACCTGATAAATCAAAACGGCCAATCATAGCTATCATAGCTTACAGGCAATATTAATTATGTATGAAGCTTGTCAAGGGTAGCTTTACACTACGCTGGAATACTGTCTAATATTGAGCCGATGAAATTTTCAGGAGTCCTGTGATAAAGAGCAGCCAAATTTTGATTATTATTCTTGTGCCTATTTAATTCCAGCTCTAATGCTATGGCATTCGTTAATCCATTTATATCATTTACTTTCACTTTTCGGACTGAATCAAATGCTTCTATTCCACCGGCGCACAATGAACTGACAACGGAACTATTAAGCGCCATCATCTGTAACAGGACATTTGGAAATCCTTCGCGGATCGAAGAGACAACGCAAACTTCCGCCCGCTTAAAGTAAGGAAAGGGGTTATCAACAAATCCCTTTAAAATTACTTTCTGCTTCAAATCCAGATCATTAATTAGCTTCTGTAGTCTTTCCTTTTCTTCGCCCTCTCCTAAAATCAATAACTTAAGATCAGGATATTTTCCTGAAAGTTCTGAGAACGACTTTATTAACAAATCAAAGCCCTTTATGGCTATTAACCTGCCGGCGGAACAAATATATTTTCCCTCGAAAATATCATCTGCCACAGCAACCTCCGCCTTTTTTAATATCGAGTGAACATCCACAGGGTTCTCTTGTACTATTACGCTTTTATCCGTCAAGAATGGAAGATTAAATAAAAGCTGCTCTTTCATTTCAAGCGTTTGACAAATCGACAAATTTATTGAAGGATAACCCAGATAATAAGCCAGTTTGTAACTTAATCGTTTTAAGCCTGAAAATCTCAAAAATACCGAGGTAGATTCTCGGGCTATAAGTGTTGACTCCAGGTACCCAATTCGCTTTAAAAATCCTAAGAAAGCGTTTAAATACGAATGAGAACTTATAATAATATATCCCTTTCTGTACTGACCCAGCTCTTTAAATAGAAGGATAAATCCCCAAAGTATCGACTTGTTACTTAAAAACGTAATCTTTTGATGAGTACCATTTATATTCAGGGCGGATGAAGAAGCCCTGCTTAGAAAAAGTAAAGAGCTGTTAGTAACCTTCGCAGCCATAAGCAAAATTTGTTCGGCTCCCCCGGCACCATTAGTGAGAGAAATATAAAGTATCTTATTATTTAAAGTCTTCATTTAGATGGATCAATCGGTTTAAAATTTCGAACTTCATCAATAAGGTCACCCGACGTTTCTGTCATCTTGTAAAATTCTTTATACCATTTCACGAATTCCGGAATTCCTTGAGATATCTCTACCTTAGGCGTGTAGCCAAATTTATTTACTAACTCATCTATATCTGCCCAGGTCTCTTCCACATCGCCATCTTGTAGTGGGAAGTAAGTCTTTTCCGCTTTTTTCCCAAGGCATTTTTCAATTTCATTCACGAATTCCATAAGACCAATGGGCTTTCCCCGGCCTATGTTCAACACACGGTAAGAAGCGCATGAACTCGAGGGATCCGGGTTTTTAGGATCCCAGGCAGGATTAGCTTTTGCCTTTTCATCAATGACGGCTAACAGGCCACCAACAATATCATCAACGTAAGTGAAGTCCCTGCGCATATTACCATTATTAAATACTTGAATGGGATTACCATCAATAATAGCTTTCGTAAATAAATAGATCGCCATATCGGGTCTTCCCCAAGGTCCATATACAGTAAAAAATCGCAAGCCGGTTGTTGGTAGCCCGAATAGATAACTATAAGTATGGGCCATCAATTCATTGCTTTTTTTGGAAGCAGCATATAATGATATAGGGTGGTCAACATTGTTATGTGCAGAAAAGGGCATCTTCTTATTCAGCCCATAAACACTGGAGGAGCTCGCATAAATAAAATGCTTTATATGGTTGTGCCGGCAACTCTCAAGAATATTCAAAAACCCCTGAAAATTAGAATCCATATACGCCTGCGGATTAGTTAAGCTATACCTAACTCCTGCCTGCGCAGCCAGATGACATACTGCATCAAAATTTTCGTCCTTAAAAAGCTGACTTAAGGCTCTACTATCTGTTAAGTCAAGTTTAATAAAACGATAATTCGCATATGTTTGGCTCTCAACAAGCTTACCGTATAAAATATCATCCTTCCTTACGCCGGTATCGGCCAGTCGGCCATATTTTAGATTTACATCGTAATACTCATTAATATTATCAAGCCCTACCACTTCATCCCCGCGATGTAAAAGTGCTTTGCAAGTATGATATCCGATAAACCCCGCGGTGCCTGTAACAAGTATTTTCATAAAACTAATTTAAATTATTCTAGTCAACTATAAGCTGTTCGTATTGCTTTACGATCTGGGATACAGAGAAACGCTTTTGAATATCTGCTGAAATCGCCTTATGATCCCATAGCTTCTCTGATGCTTTTACAATGCTGTCCCTAAACTTGGCTATATCGCCTTGCTCGACGATATATCCGTTGAAATCATCAATTATAAAGTCTGACACACCACCTACCCGAAATGTAACGACAGGGGTTCCTACAGACAGTGCCTCTAATATTACATTTGGAAATCCTTCGCTATAAGATGTCAATAAAAAAATCCTATGCCGCGCTATCTGCTCGCAAACATTGCTGATCTGGCCGATCATTGTCACCCGAGAACATAAATTCAATTCACGGATCCTCTGTTTAACCAAATTTTCTGTTCCCCCATCACCACCCGCAATAGTCAAATGATAATTGTCCGGTAACTCCCTGAAAATCTCAATAAGCCTATCATGACCCTTCACGGAAGACATTTTTCCCACAATAATTAGTTTTATCATAACCTCCCGTAACTCAGTGGATCTTATTATATCAGGCTGTAAGACGGGATTACCAATCATTACTAGTTTTTTCGAATTAATGAAAGACTTGCTTGCCCAGGAAGCTAACATCTCTTTCGACTGGCAAACTAAATAATCAAAGTTCCTATATACAAAGATTTCCAAAAGCGAAAGCGCCCTTGACTTAAATCCTGCATATTTCTTCCTCTCATGCGGAATATTTGTACTCCGGCCTATCAAATGAGGAATTGAACAAAACACAGAGACGGTTGCCACTAACATATTTATTTGGCCGCCAGTAGAGTATACTGCATATGGCTTCTCTGCCTTAAACAGCTTTAACAAGGGAATAAATGATCGGGAGGCTTTAATGGTTTTCAAATCGATAATTCTTACTCCCAGAACATTCAAGGAAAATGCGTTGTTCTGTGAATTTAATAGCACAACAGTAATGTCAAATTTCGACTTATCGAAGGCCTGGCAAAGAAGCCAAAATACTCTCTCGGATCCACCCGCTTTAAAAGAACTTACAACGAAGAAAATTTTATGTTTCATCTAATCTAACTTACCGAAGAGAACTTCCTTTTATTAAAAACATTCATGTTAAATGCTCTTTACTTCCTCGGTAACTCACACCAAATGCAAACCTTAAGCCATAAACTCAATATTTACCCGATTCTAAATTAAAATAAGAAAACAAGTAGTCATTTTGATTAACTAACTACAGCCAATGTTTCATTGTTGGCTGTTTGCTCAGTCAAGTGCAAATAAAAGTGCATACTTATGAATAATATGGACAAACGATCAAAGTAATTATGAGTAACAAGTAATGCTGTAAATAACGCAAGAGCTAACATGAAATAATGGGGCTCGGTTCTAAACTTTTTATATCCCATTATTAAGAAATAAATATAAATACTTATTAAAATCAAAAAAGGCAGAATACCAGACTCGCCCAGGACCAGAAGGTAAGAATTGTGAACACCTGCATAGAGCCCAAAATGGCCACCTTGCAGCTTGCCAAAGCCGTTACCAATTACAGGCTTATCCAAAATTATATCTTTATAACTTGCCCAAGTGTCAGTTCTGGAATCTTCTTGCAAAGTTTTAGTATCCATTTTTTCACCACTAAAAATACTTTTAATAGCATCAAACCTTTCTGCATTTAGCTGCAGGCTGGCACTGAACACGAAAATTATAACTAGACCTATAACTCCAATTGTAAGAATTTTTAAATTTTCCTTGCTAATGAAAACTGATAAAAAATTCATGACAATCCACATCCCCAAAAAATACCTTGAAAAAGTGAAAAATCCAGCAATAGTAAATAGTAGATATCCACCATACTTCAGTCTTTTGTCATTCTGACCAAAACTAAAGGATAGCCCCATTAAACAGATAGCTCCAGCGTAATTAGGATTCATATAAAATCCGCTAAATCTTCCGTAATCAGGAGTGAAGGCAGCATTATATAAAGGAAAAAATAGAGCATGAATGATAACGCTTAAGGCACCCACAAGTAAAAACACATATAATTCTTTAACGGAAGTATCCCTCAGCACCTGAGCTCCACAAACAACGACTATTAAATATTTTACGATCATCGTTAGATAGATTTTATCCGCATAGTCACTATAGTTAAAGCCTGCAAGTATATAATATGACAAACCCAAAATAATGAATATATAAAGCAACGGCCCCCTTTTTTTGCTCAATATTCCATAGCATATTAAGAGAGCAAAGCTCAAATAACTTAGGGGAGAGCCTAAACTCGAATTGAAATATGAAAGAACAAAGGTTGGCAACACCCACATTATAGTGGCTAAAATGCCATATTTCAAAATATTCATTATTCAATGAGGTTTTTAGTGATAACTCAATTAAGGCCTGTTAAAATTGGTAAAAGATTGTCACCTTCAGAGATACCATAAGAAGAATAGAAAATATACAAAAATAAGTATACTAACCTTTAAAGGCAATTCTCTAATTATTCCTTCCAAATATTAGTTTGCTCTTACCAGCCATCGCCCTTTCAATCAGATCCTTCCATTGCCTTACAATAGTTTTTGCTTCAAATCGTCTTACACTTTCAATTGCCTGAGTTGCAATTTTGGCTCTTAAAGTCTCATTATCGATGAGTGACTGCAGATGACCCTGTAATGCCGCCTGATCATTCATAGGAATTAGGAATCCATTCTCTCCATTATTTATTAACTCCGATGGCCCTGTAGGGCAATCCGTCGAGACGCAAGCCAAGCCAAAATGCATAGCCTCAATTAGAGCATTTGGAAATCCTTCATAAATAGAGGTAAATGCAAATATGGCAGCGCTGTTATAATGTTTTTCAACCTCTGCCGTTGGAGATAACAGCATCACCTTGTCTTTCAATTTTAATGATTCAATTAACTCTCTATACTCATCTTCTTTCGGTCCTCTACCAACAATATGTAGTTCCCATTCGCCATAATTTATTCCTGCAAAGGCCTTTATAAGTTGATCCTGTGCTTTTTGCTTAGTCAAACTCCCCACATTTAAAATGATCTTATTCCGAATTTCATTAGGATTCCGTGATAAAGTTAGCCCTGAGGAAATTGGATTTGGGAGTATCTTAAGTTTTTCAGAATCAACGAATGGTGCGAAATAGTTATAGATTTTCTCTGTCTGCACTATCAAATACTCGGCTTTAGGATAAGTTTTTTTTCTTAGAAATTCCCAGAAAAACGGCGCTTTAGAAAGAAAGGGATTATTACGCTCACTTATCATCACAGGGATGCTGTTAAATTTCGACGCTAACACTGCCAACACATTGGCACTAGTTAAAAAACCGATTGTTAGGTCGATCCTATGTGTCTTTATAAATTCTGAAATTTTAGAAAATAGCTTATAGTTGCTCTGTAAAGCTTGAAAAATATTTTTGCTTGGTGGCACGGATTCAACACAATGCAGAAGTTTAATTTTAGGAGAAAGTTCATAAAACGGTTGAAACTTAATCAAGGTGATAATGATGACATTATATTCTTCACACAATTCATTAGCTAATGTGGAAACTACCCTCTCCGCGCCCCCAGATGATAAAGTTTGAATAATAAAGGCAATTGTTCTTTTATGCATGTTATAAACTTCGTATCTCCCTTAATAAATTTGAATCTTCTTCCATGACTTTCTTCATTTTAGAAATCATGAAAACCCGGAACGCCAAAATATTAACATCAATGGCACTCCCGACCCTAAACCTGGAAAAACGCCTTAATAATTCTTGAGGCAAATATCGTTTTAAAAGTGATTTGAAACCTTGCTTCCTGTTTACAAGCCCTTCATTTACAGTCAGGTTTTCAAGTATATGCATAATTAGCTTTTCTGAAAAAAGTGACTTGCAATAGTCAGTAGTCAGTTCATATTTGAACAATTCCACCGCTTGCTTGGTTCTTAGAAGAAACACTGTCTCTGCATTTGCACCGCTTGTTGCATAGGCGATATCGGGGCTAATTGTTCGTACAATCTTTTTAAATAAAGCTTTATTCGTTCGCAAATGGTCAGGCCCTTTTCTACTTGTATCTATAATTCGATGAGATAGTAGAGGATTAATTACTTCAACATAAGGAAGCTTCAAATCATTTAAAGCAGCTAAAATAATCGGAATTCTGAATTGGTGATAGAGCCGGTCTCTCCAGGTTTCTAAAGTCTCGTCTTCCGTCTTTTGTAAAATGTCCGGCAAATTATGATCCGGGCGAACGAATTCTTTCAAATTAGAAAAATCGGAGCATAAAGATATTCCGATTCTATGCCGCACATCGGTTGGAGATTTTACAGTCACCCAACCAAAACCTTCATCTCCCCGAATGATCCCTTGCACCTTATCCTCAAATAAAGTTTTCCAAATTTTGAAACCATCCATATAACCACTTATATGATCAATCCTCCCTTCACCACATACCAAGAATCGTTCAAATATTTTAACTATAGGCTCGTCGGAAGCATTTGTCAAATAAAATTTATGTTTTGTTTTATAATATGAAGCAATCTTTTGAGCAACGTATGCATCGTTCCCTTTTTGTTTCGGCGACTCCTTCATTCCCCAGGTGATTGATTTTAATTGCCTAAGATCCTCACCAGTCGACGCCAGAAAACATAGTATACTTCTGCTGTCAAACCCACCAGATAAGGGTAGCACCCATTTATTAAAATCTATTTTCAGGCCTTTAAACGTATCCGCTAAACTATTACGTAACTCAATCTTGTGCTTTGTATCTGGAATATCTTCTGAACAAAACTTAACTGGTCTGGAGTGGATTTCCAAATGCCATGTTGTACGATTTAGGTTAATTACGCTATCAGGTGGAACCATCCTAATACGCTTATCCCATGACTGTGAAGGTCCTAAAGAGCCCGTAGATAGCATCCAAGCAATTACATCCTCATTAAAAACAAAAGTTTTTGCTAACATCACTAAAGCCCGCTGAGAAGTGGAAGCAATCAATACTTCCTCGTCAAAGTAATACCAAATCGTCCTGGAGGCGACAGCATCTGTGATTAATTCAACAGTTACACTATCAGCCCGAAAAATTGCATACGTTCCTTCCGGAGGCTCTCCGCCAATTTCCCACCAATCTTCAGAATTATTAAAATCCTGTCCCATCAATACGCTGATCCCATGACGTTTTACCGTTTGCATCGGATTTGTTAATCCATATAACATCCCATCTGACTCTACTATCTCTGTTGCCTGTGGTAATATATTATCTGGGGTAATCCTTTGAGCGATCGATTCGATATCGTCTTTGGAAAAACTCAATGTTTCCTGATGCCTGGGACAAATGAATACAATTTTAGACATAACGATATAGATGGCCTTAATAACTAATCTAAAACTAAATGCTTAGAGTACTAAATGTAAATTATCTTCTAAAAATTAATTCCTTGATATCTTTTGCCGCCGATAGTTGGAGAAAATGACTTATTGTCAAATAGCTTACGAAATACAAAAGCATACCAATTGCTAATCGATTCAAGTCCGAAAATTTATAAGCTAAAAATACTGACTGATCAAGAAACCATATCATCAAACCCACAACTGATGCTATGAATATTGATGGTGCAATATCTCGCAATTGATTACTTATAGAATAATCGATTAATTTCTTGCTAAAAAAACAATCAATGCTATAATCAATTACGGCAGCTAGTAACTGAAAAATCAGTAAGCCATAAATCCCAAACGAGAGCGCACAAAATATTCCAATAATAGCATACACCTTTTTTACAATCTGTATTTTCAATGTCAAATCCGTACGACCTTTAACCTTAATTATGTTATAGTTATAGGCTTGAAGCGGATAAATAATACCTGTAATACATAAAATTTGAAAATATGGAACAGCAGGCAACCATTTTTCAGTCAATAGAAACCGAAATAATGGCTCGGCTAATATTATAGAAATAATCATCATCGGGGCTATCCAAAATGTAATCTGCTGTATTAACTTTTGATAGTAGCCCCTTAATTTTGCATCGTCCCCGCTTATAGAAGAAAGGATAGGATAAGTTACTTTACCTATTGCTGCGGAAATATTCGAGATCGGCAACTGCCTTAATGAAAATGCTCTATTATAATAACCTAGTTGTGTAGCAGAAAAATACTTGCCGATAATAATGACATATAGATTCTGATAGATAGATTCTAAGAGCCCCGCAAGGGTGATTTTATAGCCAAAATTAAAATGGGATTTAAATCGCGATTTATCAAAAATCCAAGTCGGCCTCCAACTAGAATAAATCCAATGTTGCATTGAAGAAATTAGAGACTGGCAAACGTACATGTAAACCAGGCTCCAAACACCAAACCCATAATATGCTAGAACTATTCCAATAATTCCACCAATCAGAACTGACGGAATCTGAATAACCATCATAGCTTTGAAATTCAATTCCCGAGTGAGCACCGCATTCTGGACACTCATAAACGCTTGAAATATTATTGTAAGAGAGTATACTCTTATAATACTGATTAATATCTCTTGTTTATAGAAAGCTCCAATAAATGGTGCTATTAAAAAAATAATAATATAGATAATAACACTTCCAATTAAATTGATAATAAAAACGGTAGAGAAATCTCTATTATCAGCTTTCTCTGTTCGAACAATAGATGAGGTCAAGCCACTATCCATTAAATTTCGACCAACGGTAATAACTATCGAAAGCATTCCAATTAACCCAAACTCGGCCGGACTTAGTAGTCGGGCCAAAATTATTGATACAAAAAATCCAATAAACTGTACGCTAAACTGCTGCCCGAACGTCCAGATCATTCCGGATATTGTTTTTTTTCTTAAACTCATACCCGGCAGAGAAAAATAATATTATTCATTAAGGGATTTAACCTCCAAAAACAGGATGTATATTGGAAATATTCTTTACTCTGACTTAAAAAATAGTCTGAGTTATCATATAGTTTCAAGCGCATACCACTTAAGTGCCTCTCTCAATCCCATCTCTATAGAATAGTAGGGATTATAACCGAGGAAATTAACGGCTCTGTCAATTGAAGCTAGAGAATGTGGAATATCTCCATTTCTTAAGGGTCCATAAGTAATTTCAATATCTGCGATTGCCGGATCGTAAGTAGCCAGATTTGACTTTAGGATCTGAACTAGCTCATTTAAAGTCGTTTTCTGCCCGAATGCTACGTTATAGACTTTATTTAATGCTTCAGGATTTTCGGTTAACGCCGATTTAATGTTCATTTGCACGACATTGTCGATATAAGTAAAATCACGTGAGTAATCACCCGTTCCGTTTATCAATGGGCTCTCATGCCTAAGCAATTGGGATGCAAATTTTGGTATCACAGCAGCATAAGCCCCATTTGGATCCTGCCGCTGTCCAAATACATTAAAATATCGTAATCCTATTAACTCAAGATTATATAGGTTTGAAAAAACATCTGCGTACAGTTCATTTACATACTTGGTCACTGCGTATGGGGAGAGAGGTTTACCGATCCTGTCTTCAACTTTAGGAAGTTCCTTACTGTCCCCATAGGTTGATGAAGAAGCAGCGTAAATCATTCTCTTAACATTTTGAGACCGGCAAGCCTGGAGCATGTTCAGAAATCCGCTTACATTGACTTCATTACTCGTTATTGGGTCATTGATGGACCGGGGCACTGAACCCAAAGCCGCCTGATGAAGGATATAATCAACATCCTTAGCCGCCAAATTACAGGTGTCCAGATCTCTGATATCTCCTTCGATAAGTTCGAAGTTTGGGTTTTCAAAGAACTGCTCGATATTGGAACGATGTCCGGTAGCGAAGTTATCCAGCACTCTTACTTTGCCGGCCTTATACTTTAAGAGATATTCTACAAGATTTGAACCTATAAAACCTGCTCCTCCGGTAATTAAAAATGAAAGTTGTGATAAATCCTTATCGCCATGATAAGGTGTTGAATACATTGTCATATTTAAGATTTAAAGGCGTGCATCGACCGAGTTCAGAGGTAACAAAGACTTAATATCATAAATAACCGAATGATCTTTGCATAAGCTGGATATATCTATATCTCTAAACTCATCATGTGCTACCGCAAGTAATACCGCATCATATTTATGATCTTTAGCTTCGCCGTTCATGCATACTACGCCATACTCATGATCTACTTGTTTTGGATCTGCCCATGGGTCATGTATAGTTACTTTGATTTTATAGGTCTCGAGCCGTCTAACAATATCAATAACCTTGGTGTTTCGCACATCAGGACAGTTCTCTTTGAAGGTGAATCCCAGCACTAAAACTTCACTTCCCGCAACCGGAATGGTCTTCCAAAGCATATTTTTAACTAGTTCATCAGCCACATAATTACCCATGCCATCATTAACCCGCCGGCCCGCTAGGATTATTTCAGGATGATAGCCCGCCTCCTGCGCTTTCTGAGCAAGATAATAAGGGTCAACTCCGATACAATGTCCTCCTACGAGGCCCGGCTGAAATTTCAAAAAGTTCCATTTTGTTCCCGCTGCTTCCAGAACAGCATGTGTGTCTATATCTAAAAGATTGAAGATTTTTGCCAGCTCGTTCACGAAAGCTATATTGATATCCCGTTGAGCATTCTCAATTACTTTAGCCGCCTCTGCGACCTTAATGCAACTTGCTTTGTGAGTTCCTGCTTCGATGACAGACCGGTATAACCGATCAACCCGCTCAGCGGTTTCAGGCGTTGACCCTGAAGTAATTTTTAAAATTTTGGAAACAGTATGCAGTTTATCGCCCGGATTAATCCGCTCAGGAGAGTAGCCTGCAAAAAAATCTTCATTAAATCGAAGTCCTGAATGCTCTTCCAAAACTGGAACACATTCATCTTCGGTTACCCCCGGATATACAGTAGATTCATAAACGACGGTATCACCTTTTTTTAGAACCTTGCCAACTGTTGCACTCGCTTTATATAGTGGGGTTAAATCAGGTCTATTATTTTTGTCTACCGGGGTAGGGACTGTTATTATGTAAAAGTTACACTTTTTTAGTTCAGAAACTTCATTGGTACATAGCAACCCGGTTTCCTGGTCACTCTTATTGCTTAAAACGGCCTTAAGAGATTCCGAATCGACTTCCAAAGTTCGGTCAATTCCATTGTTCAGTTCTTCAATTCGGGTAGCGTGAATATCGAATCCTATAACTTTATATTTTTTAGCAAATTCTACTGCTAATGGAAGACCGACATAACCCAATCCAATAACGGCAATAGTAGTGTCAGGCAAAAAATCATTATTCATATTTTTTGAAAAGTTTAGTATATAAGTAAATGCGATTAAGTGTTATGGGCTTCCAGTTAGGTATACGCTTTTTGTTCCGCGAAGCCATACCCATAACCGCCATATCCATATCCCTTGAAGCCCTCGGCCTTGGCGTCATTCAAAACAATCATAGGATTATTCAGTTTGTTGTTTTCAAATATGTCCTTGAGAATATTGAGTTGAACCTTATTTGTATAATTATATCGAACCAGATAAATACTTGCATCTGCATATGGGGCTAAGCTAAATGCATCAGCAACCTGGCCAACCGGAGAGGTATCGATTATAATGTAATCAAATCGTTCTTTAAGCTGTTCGAATAATTCTGGAATCCTGGGACTCATCAGCAACTCTGCCGGATTATCCGGAATATCTCCGCATCCGATAACGAAAAGATTAGCTTGCGTTGGGGACTGAAGAATTATCTCATCTAAAGAACTCTCGTCATTTAAAAAGTCAACAAGTCCTTTCGATGCCTGGATATTAAGATTTCTTAACAAATCAGGTTTCCGCACATCAAATTCAAGTAAAACAACTTTTTTGTCAACTAATGACAGGGTAGCACCAAGGTTAATACTGAAAAAGGTCTTGCCTTCACCCTTCATACTTGAAGTAATCAACATGACCTTATTTCCGCTTTCCTCCGTCATGTAATTGAGATTGGTCCTGATGTATCTAAAAAGTTCCGAGATAGTAGTTCTGCTTGATTTATTTATAACTAAAGCATCCTTATTTTCTTTGTGACTAAGCTCGCCCAGGATCATCGCACCACTAATCTTTTCTATTTCACTGACATCCTGAACCTTCGTATTAAAAAGATCTTTAATAAAAATACCGCCGGCAGGCAATGAGAGGCCCAATAAGAATGCACATAAATAAATAAAGGAGATTTTTGGGCTGACAGGATTGGAATCGAAATTGGGAGCATCAACAACTCTTGATGTCGGCGTAGTTGCAGACAACGACAAAGTAGTTTCTTCACGCTTTTGTAGTAAGTACTGATATAAGCCCTCCTTAACTCCTTGCTCACGACCGCGCTCAGCTAAGCCTCTCTCAATCGTTGGGGCAGTCCTTATTTGAGATTCAAATTTTGAAGAATTTGCCTGAAGATTATTTCTGGTAATATCCAGGCCGCGCTTAACGTTACGGAGATTTTCGCTTATATTTTCTTTAAGGCTGGCGAGCTGTTCATTAATGTTAACGACCAAAGGGTTTCCTGGTTCAGCTGTTCTTAAAAGGCGTTGTCTGTCGAGCTGGAGCTCATTGTACCTCTTTGTTAAGCCAGCCAATGTTGGATCCTCCAAGCCCAAAGTGCTTGGAACCAATTCGTACTGACCCGGAGGCCTATTTATATATCTCTCCATTGATGCGACAACATTGCGTTGAATATCCACCTCGCTTAGCTGCCTGTTATACTCGCCTGCGTTTGCTAGACTTTGTTCCGCATCAGAAGAAACGTTTGTTACCCTATTGGCTTGCTTAAAATCCTCTACTTCCTTACCAGTGGTCGACAAATCGGAACCCAGGTACATGAGCCGGTTATCGATAAATTTAATAGTATTTAGGGCCAGTTGATTTTTATGATCAATATTTTCCCGATTATAGGTTTCAATCAGTTTATTCAAAATATCGATCGATCTTTCAGGAATTACATCTACCAGAGTTAAGACGATAGTATTCGATTCTTGTGATATAGGTGCTGCCCCTAACAAAGTGCCACTATAGCGCTCAGCTAATTTTTTAACGTTATTAAAATTTACAAATATTGGACCCGAACGCTTGCTGAAGGAGGGACCTTTCAATACTTTGATGGCAAAGTCACCGGTCCTGACTTTTTGGCCAAACTTATAGGTACCAGCATGAGTCTCACTACTAAGTTTGTAACTTCCTTCATCAAGAATTTCCAGGGTTAGCGTTTGGCTGTATACTCCTTGAGTCAACTTCTCTACAACAACTACAACAGGCAGGTCTTCGCCATAAAGTTCTTCCGTCTTAAATGTGCCGTCAACGTAATAACTAACATTTATCGGAAGCTGTGAAAGGACTTTTTCCCATAAACTCCTTGACCGAAGTGCTGCAATTTCATTATCTACAGTCACAACCTGCTTAAACATATCAAGATCACTAAATGCGGTTGCCTGCATTGCTCCTTCACCTTTCTTGTCCTCCTGAATAATAAGAGTACTCTTGACATTATATGCGGGAGTTTTAGTTTGTAAATAAAGCCAGGCCAAGCCGAGAAAAATCACAACACTCGCAATGAAGATGTACCAATACCTCAAGTAGTTAAAAATCACTTGCATTATATCACCTTTAACAGGCTGACTTTGAAGAGATGAATTGTTGTAAGTCATTATATGAGAGAGGTTTATTTAACCGATTAAAGTTAATTAATAATAAGCATTAACAAATATTGATGTAATTGTTAGCACAGTCGCGATGATCACCGGAATCCATCTGTTACCTGGACTAATACTAGCGGCTTTCGCGCGGTCAGGCTCTACATAAACAATATCATTTTGCTTTAGATTAAAATAAGGTGAATTCAGAACATTCCTGTTATTCATATTAATGCGTCCCATTGTCCGTTCATTTCCGTTTTGCCGTATTACCAGAACATTTTCACGCTTACCAAAAGCAGTCATATCTCCCGCCAGTCCTAAGGCCTCAAGCACATTGATCTTATCATTGGTTATCGAAAAGCTGTTTGGCCTTGTAACCTCTCCTATAACGGTAATTTTAAAGTTCAGATATTGCACCGCGACATTCGGACCTTTTGCGTATTTTTCAACTTCCCGGGCAATCTTCACCTGAGCCTCATCAAGTGTCAAACCTTCGAGTTTGACAGAGCCTAAAACAGGGAAATGAATATTTCCTGACTTATCTACTTTATAACCCGTTTCCGCAACCAGTGGATTGAACAATGCATTTGACTCCAGGCTTAGGGTATTAACCGAAATCTTTAGAATGTCATCAGGCTGAATCTTTACTTCCATCGACGCTGGAAGAACAATAGCGCCTTTAGAATTTTGATTGCCTTCACTGAAATAAACAAGATTTCGCTGGGGCGCACATGCGGCAAATAAAAACAAGCAGGAAATTAATATGATAAGGCTCTGTTTCATAATTGGACTTTATTTATTGTTTATTAATCTGGTTGCAGCTGAAAGTTACTTGGTTAATATACTAATTGGCGACTGGAAATATGAGCTTAAGATATTTATTTCCAAACAAGCAACCAGGCTTACACGGCATCATCCTTTAACATAATATATGCCAAACCCGATTAACTCTTTTATATAAATTCCCCATTTACTCAAAATTTCCACCTGGGGAATAAATTCATCTACCGAAACCTTCTTCCTTCCGGCGATATAAGTTGAAGAATAAGGGATCACCTGTACACCGGCGCGCCTGAATGTGTACAATGCTCTACGCATATGAAATGCAGAGGTAACTAAAAGATATGGCGGGGCCAACCCTCTCCTTTTTAACTCCTGGGTAACAAAAAGTGCATTTTCGAGCGTATTCCTGGACTCGCTCTCGATTAGTATACTGCTGTCAGGAACCTGCATTAACTTCAGCTCTTCTTTTACCCATACGCTTTCCCGAAACTTCCCGGGAATAATGTCACTATTTCCTCCGGTGATCAACAAATGCGACACCTTCCCGGTCATCTTCAATTTAAGCCCCTGGATAAACCTGTCGGCATGAGCGTTGAAATAACCCCGCCCATCACCGTCCGACGAGGAAAATCCTCCGAGCACAATCGTGCAGCTATAAACCTTTTGACTGTTAATATTCCCTGTGTCAACGTCCCAGAGCCGCGAAAATCTATTTAGTAAAAAAGGGTTACTGAAAAGTATAAGTAAAATGAGGGTATACAGTAAGGCCCGGTTACGAACCCGGTAACTTCTGGAAAATATGCCTAAACAAAGGCCAGCCAGGAGCCAGAGCATTGGATTAAGCAAATGGATTAGAAGCTTAGAAAGAACAAAGAACATAATTCAGAATCGTATCCTGTTTAGTCTAATGAGTTGAACGTCTTCTTAAGATTCCACCACTGGCTTCCTTTATCGTACTGGCAAATACAAAAGCCTTGGAGTCAGTTTCCGCTACCAGGTTCTTTAATTTCCTCATCTCAAGTCTGGTTACAACAGTAAAAATAATATCGCACTCACTGCTTTGATGAAAGTTACCTGGCAAAAACCCTCTTTCGCCTTTGTAGATTGTTATGCCCCGTCCTAATTGATTTACAAGGCGTTCCTTCATAATATCACTTTGGCCCGATATAATCGTAACACCTGTGTAAGCTTCAACACCTTCGACTACATAGTCTACGGTTTTAGAAGCCGTAAAATAAGTTAAGATCGAATACAGCGCAGTTTCCACGCCAAATTGAAAGGCGGCACTTAAAAAGATCAGCACATTGATAGCAAGAATAATTTCCGTGATAGTGAAGCTTGTTTTCTTAATGGTGAATAATGCTAAAATTTCAACTCCGTCCAATGCGCATCCCGCTCTCATCGTTAAACCAATGCCAATACCTAGAAAAAACCCTCCAAATATTGATATTAGTAGTTTATCCGAAGTAATGATCGGATAAGGGAAGTACAACAAACAAATACCTAATAACAAAACACAGATAAAAGTCTTGACTGCAAATTTGAAGTTGATGGCGAAGTAACTTGCCAGAATAAAAGGAATGTTGGCAAGAACTATGATGTATCCAAGATTGAAATGATATTGCTCATGAAGAAGCAGTGAAATTCCGGTTATACCGCCATCAAAAAAATGATTTGGTACCAGAAAGCCCTTTAGCGCAAAGCCAGCGATAACCACACCAGTTATGATGAGAAGAAAATCCTGAATAACAAATCCTGCATCAGCCTGGCCGACGTGGACCGAATTATAATTCCTGAGAAGAATTTTCAGATTATGCGCTTTTTTTTGCGCAAATCGCCTGTTTGCCGCTTGTGTAAAATAACTATGGGATTTCAAAAACTGAATCTGTTTCTGTTCCCACATTTCGATAACAGGTACATCCTGCAGTGATTTTAATTCCTTATAAAGATTACCTGAAATCGTGGTATATGAATCCGTACCCAGGTACGAAAGGTCAGCATCACAGATAATACGTTCCAGCTTACTATTTGGTTGTTGCGGATTTTTAGTTGCCTGGATCAAACTGCAGACTGTCTCAATCTGTTGAGGGGAATACTCAAAAGCGGGTAAATACTCCCTCGCGAGATCGCATGAGCGCTCCTCATGGTTTTCGGCAGCACCGGAAAGAAAGCCGGTGTCATGAAACAAAGCGGCTGTACCAAGGATGGTTTTTTCTTCTTCACTTAGCCCTTCGTCATCGGCCAGCTGCATGACCACTTCAGTCACCCTGGCTGTATGCGCATCGTTATGGTAAGTAAGATGCTGCGGAAGCTCATTCTGCAGTTTATGGTGTATAAAGGCTGTTATTTTGGAATATTGCATATGACTCCACCTAATTTAAGACTTCATAAAGTATTCCGGGCTCCTTTTTATTCTTCAGCTTAATTTCACCAACCAGATTGCAGGTAAATGACTCCTGGATTTTTCGATATGAATCTTCGTTTATAAATATTTGACCTTCCTGTGCGGCAGATTGTAACCTTTGGGCGGTATTTACAACATCTCCAATTACCGTGTAATCAAGTCGCCTTAAACTGCCCGAGCCTATATTTCCTGATATCACTTCCCCGCTATCCAGACCGATCGAAACTCGTGGTTTGAAATGAAGGTCATCTAAATCAGGCAAGTTTTCTATCTGCTTTCTCACTGATAAAGAAGCTTCCACCGCCCTGTCCAGGTGGAAGTCGCCTTTGAAGACAGCCATCACCGCGTCCCCCATAAACTTGTCTACATATCCTCCGGATTCGATTATGGCTTCCACCATTACATCAAAATACCTGTTCAGAAGTTTTACTACAACATCAGCGGGTTCCTTTTCCGAGATAGATGTAAAGCCGCAAATATCAACAAACATAACGGTTGCTTCAAGGGTCTCATTTACTAACAGGGAGGTCTCGAACTCCTTTCGGCTCATAAAATTCAAAACCGTCTCATCCACATACATCCGTAAAATATTGTTTTCCTTAACGGCTTTTAAGGTCTCTCTGAGCTGAAAGACATGGGAGATTGTCTTCTCAATGGTCAATTCCAGATCATCAAAGTTTACGGGTTTGCAAACAAAGTCAAAAGCACCGCGATTCATTGCTGTTCTGATATTATCCATATCACCATAAGCAGAAACCATAACAGCTTTTACCAACGGATTTTCCTCATTTAGCCGGGTAAGTAAAGATAAGCCGTCCAAACCCGGCATGTTGATATCACTCAATACAATAGCTATATCAGGATGTTCATGCAGCTTATCGAGTGCCTGATTTCCATCAAGGGCGAATACAAATTCATATTTGTTTTCCCGGATCTGCCGTCTGAATTTTTGTTTGATTAGTATCTCCAGATCTACCTCATCATCAGCAACTAATATTTTTGGCATACTCAGCTCAGTTTAAGTTTTTGTTTAAGCAGCAGAAAGTCAATCGGCTTTGTGAGAAAATCATCGGCACCCAGATTGATGGCATTGGTATAGTTCTCCGCATCTCCATAGGCCGTTATCATCATAACAATCGGCGGCGGGGTGCGAAACCTTTGCTTGATGCGTTGCAGCAATTCCAGGCCGCTCATACCTGGCATATTAATATCTGATAATATCAATACAGCCTCATGGTCATTTGCCTCCATATAAGAAAGTGCATCTTCGCCTGATGATGCGAATGCAAATTCGACCATTCCATTCTTAATCTCCTTTCTAAATCGCTGCTCAAAAAGAGATTGCATGTCCTTTTCATCATCAACAGCAAGAATTTTCATCGTTGTTCCCATTATGATAAATTAAGCGGAATAAAAATATTGAACTCGGCATATTCACCCTCTCTTGTGGAAACTTTCATTTCCCCCTGGTGGCCTTTAGTAATAATATCATAGCTTAATGACAACCCTAGTCCGGTTCCCTCACCTGCGGGCTTTGTTGTAAAAAAAGGCTGATAAATTTTATCGAGCGCCTTTGGCGGAATACCAAGCCCGTTATCGCGGATCTTTATAAGGATTTTATTTTTATATTTTTTTGTTTGAACAGACACTGTCGGTTCATATAGGTTTTCGGAATGTTTCCTTTTCTGGTTGACAGAATAGAACGCATTGGTCAATAAATTGAGAATAACCCGACCCAGATCTTGCGGCAAAACATTTACTTTCCCTACTGAACTATCGAAGTCAGTCTGCATTATGGCATTGAAACTTTTGTCTTTGGCTCTTAATCCGTGGTAGCTTAAGCGGAGATATTCGTCGGCCAAGGCATTTATATCAACTGGCTCTATTTTACCATTACTGCTTCGGGAATGTTGAAGCATTCCCTTTACTATAGCATCCGCCCGCTTACCGTGATGTTTTATCTTTGCCAGGTTTTCTTTTAACATCTCCAGAATTTCTGTTTCATTTCCCAGATTTCTGAAGTCCTTTCGTTGCTCTTCCTGCAACTCGTCAATTAACTCGGCACTTACCTCCGAGAAGTTATTGACAAAATTCAACGGGTTTTGAATTTCATGAGCTATTCCGGCTGTTAATTCACCAAGTGATGCAAGCTTCTCCTGCTGAATAAGCTGATGCTGCGTGGCACTTAATTCAGCTAATGCCTTTTCAAGATCTTCCTTCTGACTGATGAGTTCCGCTGTCCGCTCCGAGACCATCATTTCGAGTTCATTTTTTCGAGCTGCTATAATCTTATTTTGCTGCTCTTCAAACTGCCTCTTGAGTCTCTCCTTCTCTAATGCCTTTTGCTGTTTATTATTATTGACCCACATAATGACAAGCAAAATCAATGAGAAGAGAATACCAGCCTCCATATAACCTTTCCAGGTATTGTAAAGATTCCTGTCAACCGCCTGCAAGATGTCATTTACAAGAGATATGGCAATAAAGGGAAGTACTCCAATTAACAATGTCCGGCTATGCTTAAGATCGTCCGTTTTATACATGAACAGGGCAATGGCTATTAATATCAAATGCCAAATCCACTTGGTAATATACTCTGCGTTAAAAGCCACCTCGGCGCCAAGCAAACCAATTCCAATCAGCAGAAACCCTCTTAATGGCTTTACAGATAATGAAATACCGTGATCGGAAACTAATGATTTTTGAAGATACCGAATGAGAAAAAAAGCGACCAGAAACGGGGCTAATAACATAGACATTCAAGCTTATATATAGTAAATTTAATTTAATTATTGGTTGCTCAAGGGAAAATTCAACTTCTCTTGTATTTTGCCAGTAATCAAACATAAAAAAGCCCTGTCTATTTAATAGCAGGGCCGTTTAGATCGATCTATTTTTTAATGAACAGGGGTCACTGTCGCATATAATACAACATCATTGAAATCATGGTCACATTCTGGCAAAGTCCTATTAATGTCTTCAAAGCCAATGATCACCTTGTTCTCCGCCGGATACTCAAATAATACGGTATGGGCTTTGAGTTCATCATAGTTTTCCGGATTGAGTTCCTTATTGGAACAAAAATGCGGAGCCTTATCATTCACTTTCCTGGTAGTAAAATCCCATCCCTTTTGAACCAGGACAAATCCAATGGACATACCCGATTCGAAAACGCCAAGTTTAATTTTATCTCCGGGTTTTAATGTTCCGCCATTATTCGATTGTGCGTGGGGGAACACATACACAATGTTCTCAATATCTTCGGGCTTTTTAGGTGACTGGCCGGTTTTATAAGCATAATAACCAACCGAATTGGCGAAGCCTGTTCCTTCGGCTACAAATGTGATATAAACTTCGGACTTCGCTGTTATTGTCAAATCCGCGTTCTTTAAAAAATCAGGATTTGTTTTCCTTACATCTGTCTTTTCAGGAAGCTTGTCCGTAACGAAATTTGAAAGTTCGGATGATACTATATCTTTTTCTGCCAAATTTTTTGGACGTCCCTGTTCGTCATACTCACCCAAATAGCTATACTTTGTAGTGACAAAGTCAACAGGTGTAGACCCGCCGTTAACCGGCCCTTTATCTTTTTTACAAGAGGTAATTGTAAAAACGAACATAAAAGCGAAAAGTATAAAATTCTTCATAGCATGGTATTTAGAGTTATTTTTTATTTATAAAATTAAATCAATAAATATTTGAGACAAGCGTCTTTAATTGACGATCGAAAAACAAATATCCAGCCAGATTATATTAAGTTAATTAATTCAATGGCTAAAAGCAATAATTTAACGGAAATTTTGCTGACTAAAGATCCTGCTTATTAATCGTATCGTTAAGAAGTCACCGCTGTATTACCTGAAGCTATTCGCATAGTTAACAGTAATAATGCAAAGGAAATATTTATGCGAAATAAAAAAAGCCTCTCAGATTACTCTGAGAGGCTTTACCAGCGGTCCGGACGGGACTCGAACCCGCGACCCCATGCGTGACAGGCATGTATTCTAACCAGCTGAACTACCGAACCGTTTTACCATTTGTATCTGCTGGTACAATCCAACAATGGGATAAAGATACAATTTTTTTTGTGATCCCGCTGGGACTCGAACCCAGGACCCCAACATTAAAAGTGTTATGCTCTACCAGCTGAGCTACGGAATCATCTTTTTTTAGAACTTCTTTTAAGTGGTTTTCCTTAAAAGTGAGGCAAATATAGGGTTATAATTAATACAGTGCAACAATAAATAATTATTAATCGAACTTAAACGCTAACCACTTCATTCTCAACCTAAAATATTCAACGGGCGGAAATAGTGTAAGGCAACCCTATGCTACTGTCCCTTCCTTCATCTTTTCTGCGTTCTCCGCCAACTGCAGCTGATCTATGATTTCCTGTATGTCACCATTCATTACGTTTGGTAAATTATATATCGTTAACCCTATACGGTGCTCCGTAACCCTGCCTTGCGGATAGTTATACGTACGCACTTTTGCAGACCGGTCTCCTGTGGCGACCATGGTCTTACGCTTTTTAGAGTCTGCTTCTATTTTTTTAGCCAGTTCAAGTTCATAGATACGACTTCTTAATACAGCGAAAGCCTTGTCAAAATTCTTTAATTGCGATTTCTGATCCTGGCATTGGGCCACGATCCCTGTTGGAATATGAGTCAAACGAACAGCCGAGTAGGTGGTATTCACGGACTGCCCGCCCGGTCCTGAGGAGCAAAATAAATCCTTACGAATATCGCCCATATTGACTTCAACATCGAACTCATCAGCTTCAGGCAGAACCACAACAGACGCAGCAGACGTATGTACCCTTCCCTGTGTCTCTGTATCCGGTACACGCTGAACCCGGTGAACACCCGATTCATACTTTAATTGCCCATAGGAGTCATCAGCAAGAACATTAAAGACAACTTCCTTATATCCGCCCGCGGAACCTTCGGTAACATCCATCACTTCCATCTTCCATCCGCGGCGCTCGCAATAACGGGTATACATACGATAAAGATCTCCGGCAAAAAGCGCTGCTTCATCCCCTCCTGTACCTCCTCTGATCTCTACAATAGCATGCTTGGCATCCTCCGGATCCTGGGGAATCAGCATTAGCCTGATCTTCTCCTCCATCTCGTCCTGCTGTTCCAGCAGCTCGTCCAGGTCCATCTTCACCATTTCACGCATCTCATCATCCTTCTCTGTCGCAAGCAGACCTTTATTGGTGTCTATATTGCTCATTATGTTACTGTAAATGCGGTACTCTTCAACAATCTTTCCCAGATCCTTGTACTCTTTATTAAGCTGGGCAAAACGTTTCATGTCGCTCATGGCTTCCGGACTACTTAATTCCCGTTCAACTTCTTCCCAGCGCTCTTTTATTAATTGCAACTTCTGTAACATATCTCCTTAATCTGAATCCGCCTCTCGGCGTATCTTTTTCTATCCGCTTTCATAGGGCGCGAACAGACTAGCCCAAAAAATTGAACAAAAGTAGCGCTTTTTTCGGTTAACTTATGGTCATCTTATCTGCACGATCACCCGATTCGAAATATTGCAGCGAAAGATCGTTTCCGTCGAATACAGCGTACGAATTGTGATTTATCCACTCTCCCAGGTTGATATACCGGCTTTTTTCATCTAATCTGATATCAAGCGGAAGGTGTCTGTGCCCGAAGATGAGATAATCAAAGTGCGAATGATTGAGAAGTTCCTTTGAGTAGGTGATAAGCCACTCCCGATCCGCATTCACAAACTTCTCTTCCACTGTGCTTGCCAACCGGCTCCTGGCAGACCATTTCTGAGCAATCCCCATACCCAGATTCGGATGCAGCCTCGCAAATAACCATTGGCAGAATTTACTTCTGAAAACTGTTTTAAGGATCTTGTATCCGGGATCGCCAGGACCCAGGCCATCTCCGTGATGTAAGTAGAATACCTTCCCTTGCCGTTCTATCACCAGCTCATCAGAGATTATTTCGATATCAAGCTCTTTCTGAAAATAATCAAACATCCACATGTCATGGTTTCCTTTAAACATCACAATGCGCACACCTGCATCAGAAAGCTCGGCTAACTTTCCCAGTAGCCGGACATAACCTTTCGGCACTACCGTTTTATATTCAAACCAGAAATCAAAAACGTCCCCTAGTAAATACAGTTCACCTGCATTTACCTTGATAGAATCAAGCCAGCGGATGATACGATCTTCCCGCTCCCGGCTTGAGGCATGGTCAGGAACCCCCAAATGAAAATCGGAAGCGAAATAAATATACTTTCCTGCGATCATAGGCCGCAAAAGTACATAAAAAACTACAGGCGCCCCCTCGCACAATTAGCAATGTGAATTGACGTTTCTAAATTGCTTTTACTATTTTTAATCCCTAACCAAATGATTTATGAAGCATTTTGCATCTCTAACCCTGGCTTTGGCGGCTTTCGTTTATCCCTATAGCACGTATGCACAGCACACCAGTCCTCCCTCTACAACTATGACCTACCCGACCACCAAGAAGACAGAAGTAACCGACACCTATTTTGGAACACCCGTCAAAGACCCATACCGATGGCTTGAAGACGATCGCGCCGCTGATACCAAAGCCTGGGTAGAGTCGCAGAATAAACTAACCCATGACTATCTGTCTAAGATTCCGTTCCGCAATGAGATTAAAACCAGACTGGAACACCTATGGAATTATGAAAAGTATTCCGCCCCTTTTAAGGAAGGTAGTTATACATATTTTTATAAGAACGATGGTTTGCAGAACCAGTCAGTGCTTTACCGGCAAAAAAAAGGTGGTGAACCTGAAATATTCCTTGATCCGAACAAATTTTCAAAGGATGCGACTACATCACTCGCCGGAATAGAATTCACTAAAGACGGTACCATGGCCGCATACCAGATATCTGAAGGTGGCTCAGATTGGAGAAAAGTAATTGTCCTGAAGACCGATAACAAAAGTATGGTCGGAGATACCCTAAAGGACGTAAAGTTTTCAGGCCTGGCATGGCGGGGCAATGAAGGCTTTTATTACAGCAGTTATGATAAGCCTGCTAAAGGCAGCCAACTTTCGGGTTTAACACAATATCATAAACTTTATTTTCATAAACTGGGTACTTCCCAAAAGGACGATCAGCTGATTTTCGGAGGTGACGCTACACCACGTCGATACATCGGTGCAAGTGTTACAGATGACAATCGCTTTCTCGTTATCTATGCATCTAAATCAACTACTGGAAATGAACTCTATATTCAAGACCTGTCAAAACAGGGAAGTGAAATACTAAAAGTGGTCGATAACTTCGATTCCAATCACTCTGTGGTAGACAACGTTGGGAGCAAGCTATACATTCACACCAACCTCGCTGCACCAAACTATAAGGTCGTCACGGTGGATGCTTCGAATCCTGCCCCGGCGAACTGGAAAGACCTGATCCCTGAAACGAAAAATGTATTGAGTGTCAGCACGGGCGGCGGAAAAATATTTGCAAATTATTTGAAAGATGCTACCTCGCTGGTTATTCAGTATGACGTGGAAGGAAATATGGAACGAACAGTCACGCTGCCCGGCGTAGGATCAGCGACTGGATTCAGTGCAAAAAAGGCCGACAAAGAGCTTTACTACACTTTCACCTCCTATGTGTTCCCACCTACAATTTTCAAATACAATATTGCTTCGGGTCAGTCGTCTGAATTTAAAAAATCCGGAGTAGATTTCGACCCCTCAAAGTTTGAATCGAAACAGGTCTTTTATAAGTCCAAAGACGGGACAAGTATCCCGATGATCATTACTTATAAAAAAGGGCTTGTGATGAATGGCAACAACCCGACACTCTTATATGCATATGGCGGTTTCGGTGTAAACTTAACTCCGGCGTTCAGCACTTCAAATATAATCCTGCTTGAACAAGGGGGAATCTACGCGGTCCCGAACCTCCGGGGGGGCGGCGAATATGGCGAAAACTGGCATCTGGCCGGCACCAAAATGAAGAAGCAAAATGTGTTTGATGATTTCATTGCGGCGGCCGAATACCTGATCGATAATAAGTATACATCCAGTAATTACCTGGCAATTGCCGGCGGCTCTAACGGAGGACTTCTGGTCGGAGCAACAATGAGTCAGCGGCCGGACCTCTTTAAGGTCGCTTTTCCTGCTGTGGGAGTGTTAGATATGCTTCGTTATAATAAATTTACCGCTGGTGCCGGTTGGGCCTACGATTATGGAACTGCAGAGGAGTCGAAAGAGATGTTTGACTACCTGCTTAAATATTCACCTTACCATGCACTCAAACCCGGAGTATCCTATCCAGCAACCATGATCACTACGGCTGACCATGATGACCGGGTCGTTCCCGCCCATTCATTTAAATTTGCGGCACGACTCCAGGATTATCATAAGGGAGTAAGTCCGGCAATCATTCGCATTGAAACTAATGCGGGACATGGAGCGGGTAAGCCTACTGGTAAAATCATTGAAGAACAGGCAGATAAATGGGCCTTTATGCTTTACAATATGGGCCTAACCTTCAAATAGGCTATTCATTAATTTCCACTGTCGACGGCGGGTAAAGAATTTTACCTGCCGTTTTTATTGAGCCATGATCCTTTTAAGATCAGCGTCACTGACGGTAAGCAACCCAACTGCCGGGAGTCGACGGGTCAGTTCCTTCCAATTTTTTTCAGCCGAAAATACACTCTTAAACAAAGTCAGGGATTTTTCTACCTCTTTGTTGTTAGCTAATGTGACGGCCGTCCAATATTGCATTTCGAGGTTCTCAGGAAGCATCTTCATTGCGGCCCCATATTCCCGCATTGCACCGGGCATATCATTCACTTCTACAGCCAGGTCCCCCCTGTTCATATGCTCATAGGCTTGCTGAACCTTGTATAAACGCCCCAATTCAATGAGAGGATTTTCGTGATCGTCGACCCTGAGATCCACGCTTCGTTCATTCCATGGCTCAGCCTTTGATTTCCCGGGGACCACAATAAGAGCAGCCGACTGCTTGCCGCGAATGTCACCGCCTGCCTGCTGGGCAGCGTTTAAGGCAGCCATAACCCGTTCAGCAAGCGGGAGTTGCATACTTGTTTCGTAAGCGCTTTCCATTGCTTCAGACACCTTATCTGTGAGCATCATGTTGCTTTGAACTGAAAACTGCTCCCCCGTAATATGGTCAGCGAACTGTATACATTTAGTGCCTGTGTGAGCCGCAACATTACCTTTGCTATCTACTATTGCTACCTGCCTGACATCCCTTCCTTCATCGCGCGATAATAATTCTGTTAGAACTTCCTGTGCGGTTTTTCCTTCCTTTAACAGGGCAAGACCTCTGATGCCAAAAGATTTGTTCGTAAACGATTGCGTCGCAACCGCACCCACGCCTGCTTCAGCCCAGGAAACTGCTGTGCCCACAGAAAACCAATGGCTCTGAACTCCTACCGCCATCTCCCCAGTTCGGGCATCCCGTGCGACTATCGAAAAGGTATGAGCGAGCTCAGATGGCCGTAGATTTTGCGAGAAAGCATGTAAGCCTGCGAAACAACAGACAAATAAAAACCCATATCTCATAAAATTCCAATAAAATGTTGATTATGACGTATGATCCGGCTTATTTACCGGCATTTGCTGAAAAGTCTTCGCCAGGCTTACCGATAGTCTTAAAAGTTCCCTCTCCTTTTAATATAGATGCAAGAACCGGCCGGTTTCCTATTACTTTTAAAGCCTCGCTGATATCTTTATCATACTGGAACGCCTGTTCAACACGTCCCCGCTCAAAATAATAGCGGGCTATGATCTCGTTTTCCAGAACCTTACGAATCTCATCCTTAAACTGAAGAAGATCATTCTTTTTACTATGACTTACCTTTACATTCAACGCGTCAAATTCCGACTTAATCTCAGCCAGCTTATTTTCCTTGTCAGCCTCTTCCTTTAAATCATTAAGAAGTTTTTCCGTTTTAGTCCTATAGCTGTAATCCTTCCCCGAAAGGTAATTAACAAACTTTGAATACTCGCTGTCTGAGAGGTTGAACTTCGATGCCTCGCCAATACTTTCATTTTCATTCCTAAATTTCGTTGCATAGTCAAAAATGAAAAACTTGCTTGCCAAAGTTTGCGTGATCAAATTATATTTAACCGGCTTAACGAAAAGATCAGGATAGATTCCGCTGCCATCGTATACAAACCGGCCATTTTTAGTTTTGTATTGGGAAATCAGAGAATCAGCTACCTTCACGACACTTCCGTCGGCATCCCGATGAGTATAATCAAGGGCTTGAATACATCGGCCCGAAGGTGTATAGTATTTCGCTACAGTGATTTTTACAAGAGTATTATAGGGTAAATTAAACGTCTGCTGAACCAATCCCTTACCAAAGCTGCGCTGACCAATAACCACGGCCCTGTCAAGATCCTGTAAGGATCCCGCCACAATTTCCGAGGCGGAGGCCGAGCGGTTATTGACAAGAACAACTAAAGGCAAGTTTGGCTCTATCGGAGTGTTAAATGTTTTATAGCTTACCGTCTTTTCCCTATTTCTGCCTTTTTGAAGAACCACATTAACATCCTTCTCTACGAAAAGGTTGACAATTTTAACCGCTTCCTGGAGAATTCCACCGCCGTTATATCTTAAGTCGAGAACCAGTCCCGTGAGATTGTTTTTTTTCAGATCGAGCAGGGCATCCTTTACTTCCTGTCCGGAATTTTCAAGAAATTTATCCAGCTTAATATATCCAACGTGATTGGGAAGCATACCGTAATATGTAACGTTATCTTGTTTGATCTCTTCCCGGATAAGTTTCTTCTCCATTGGCTGACTGGACGCAGGCCTCCGGATAAGCAGGGTGACTGGCGTTCCCTTCGGGCCTTTCAGCATCTGGCTTACCTGTTCACTGCTGCGGCCCTTCATGGAAACCCCGTTTATCTCCAGTATCTCATCCCCGGGACGAACGTCTGCTTTTTGAGCCGGAAAACCCTGGAAAGTTTCCGAGATAATGACCTTCTCATTCCGTAATATGATAGAGGAGCCTACCCCACCATATTGCGTACTGACGTATTTAAGCTTGTAATTCTCAATTTCAGATTCCGGAATATATTCTGTGTAAGGATCAAGTTCTTCCAGCATAGCATCGATGCCGGTCTTCATTATCTCCGAAGAATTGACCTCATCCACATAATTAATGCTAAGGTCTTTATATAAAGAACCGAAAATGTCGAGATTCTTGGAAACCTGGAACAGGTCTTCAACGAAAGCAACAGAAAATAAACCAACCAGAATAGTTCCGGTTATGATGACTTTCTTAAAGAGCTTTCCGAAAGGTTTTTTAAAATTATTCATACCCTGATGTTATACATTTAAAAGTACGAAAAAAGGTGTACGATTGTATCGGGTATGACGGAATGTGAAATTCCCTAAAATGCGGCAACAGGGGCTAATCCCTGCTAGAGGCGGTTGGTATCTATATTAATTAAACCTTTTTTCAGAGTGAATACCACGTACTCGCGGTTCCGTTTAAGGCGATCCATTAATCGGGTGATAAGTTCTTCTTCCTGACCGGCTTCATAAGCCAGATCGTCGTCATTGAGATGATTGTACTTGCGCTTTAACTTCAATTTTAATCGTGTCCAATCTGTATTGCTTATACTAATCTCTGCCATGACTTAAGTTTGCACAAAATTATACTTAATCCTGACAATTTTAAATGTTTTCTGCTGAACCGCACTTTTGATCTACTTTAGCCTGATTTTTGTAACATGTCCTCCTATTAATTAAAACTTAAAAAAATGAAGAAGATAATTTTACTTGCCGCTATCCTGTTAACCAGTGCTTACACGGCGATGGCACAACATTTCGCATTAGGCATCAAGGGAGGCATTAACTATTCAACCCTGAAAACAGTCGATGACCTCACCAACCAAAACAGCATGTTGGGCTATCAGGCCGGTGTATTCACCCGACTTGGAGCTCTCGGCTTATACGTACAGCCAGAGTTATACCTGGGAACTAAAGGAACCGAATTTACCAGCTTTGAAGATCCGGCGGGTAATGAGGTTGAAGCAAAAGGGAAAGTAAAATTTACCACATTAGATCTGCCAGTCTTACTCGGCGTAAAATTAGGTCCGGGCAAAACGAATTTCCGATTAATGGCAGGCCCCGTGGTTTCATTCATTGTTGATGAGAACACCACTTTTGATGATGCCTATAACGAGGTGTCTGATTTTGATAATTACAAAGATCAGACAATAGGAGGCCAGGTCGGTGCGGGCTTTGATCTTGGAAGCCTGACTGTTGACCTAAGGTACGAGGCCGGCCTGAGCAACGTCAGCCAGAGTGAGAAATACAACCAAAAACAAAACCTTTTCCATTTAAGCCTGGGCTTCAAATTACTCTAACAATTAACAATATAGAACAGCCCCTTTCGGTAAATGCCGAAAGGGGCTGTCGTTATTTACACATTTCCAGTAAAGCCCGGCATCGCTCTTTCCCCCAATCCGGTGAAACAGGATCACCCGCTTGAAATTTCTCATATTTTGCCATGGCTGTTTCCAATAAGGGTTTAGCTCTCTCCTTACCTCCGCCGAAGGCTTCAGGAGTATAAAATGTATTTTGACCCGAAACCAGATCCGGCCTTGGATTTAACGGATCCAGGGCTTTGGCCTTTGCAAGTGCTTCGTTTGCCGGGCCGATCATCTGCATGGCGCGGCTCTGGGGATCAACCGTCATCTTCATAAAGGTAATATATCCCAGCAGAGTATAAATTTCACTATTATCCGCCGAAATCGCAGCCGCATCTTTCACCCCTTTCATTGCCTTATCAAACAAGGGATCTTTCTTCATATTATCTGTAGTAATAATTCCTCCGAGGAGATTAGCGTAAGAAGCATAGTACAAGGGCAACCACTCCGTTCTTTCGGCGTTCGCTATTCGTTCAAACTGGTTTGCGACAGCCAGCATTTCATCTGCGGTTTTAGCTGACTTTAATGTCTCCAGCGATTTCTGCATTGCTGCAGTGTATTTGTTTGCCTGAGCCCAGACAAGAGCCGGACTTAACAAAATTAAGACGATAATAACTCTGATAGTTTTCATGATGATTGTTTTTTATTAATAAATTGTTGTCTGAATTAGCGGACAAATTTGTCATCTCCGATGGTTACGAACATTCCCACAAAAAAATTACGCCGGGCGGTTGACCCTATTGGGCGGCGTATGGATCCATTATCCGAAAAATGATACCCGTATACATTTTTAAATCCCGGCACATTATTCACCGAAAGATAGACCACGGTAAACTGCCTGAATACATTTGTCAGGTAGCTTAAGTTGATACTAAAGTTTTGAAAGCTTTTGGTCCTGTCGCCCAGAAACTCGCTGCTCCCCGGATTAAAATATGTACGGCCGGTCGAATAGGTGTACGTGGCTCCAACCTGCGATCTGATCTTTGCAACGTATTGTTTGTAAACAATATTAAGTGTGTGCTTCGCAGCAAAGGGAGGAACTGATAAAGCCGGATAATCCCTGAAATTTCGTTTGGTATCCAGGTAGGAGTAGGAGATCCAATAATCCAAACCCTTGAACGTTTTTTTATCGCGCCAGAACAGATCAAATCCGCCGGCATAGCCATCCCCGGAATTATTGAAAGTGCTGCCTGCTGCCTTAACCAGGTTCCGATAATCCTTATAAAAGCCTTCCACACGAAAAACCTGGCCTTCACCAATGAACTGGTAATTCAGTATATAATGCTCTGCCTGTTCAAATCCCAGGTCCTTTGACTGTATCAGATAACCATCTTCAGGATTTTGAAAAAAGCGTCCGTATGCTAACGAGATCTGACTGTATCTTCCGGTCTTATAAGCCAGTGAAGTGCGTGGAGCAAGATTAAACATCCCCAGGTAAGATGAACGTTCAAGCCGCAGTCCGAAGCGGGCCACTAGCCTTGTTGTAAAATACACATCACCCTCAGCAAAGGCGGCAACACTCTCATCGGTATAGTGACGTTTCAAAGAATTCAAACTTTCCTCCCGGGTGAAGGCTGCAGCCTCAGCGCCGAATTTTACCGAAGACAGGGACCCGGTAAAATTTGTCACCGTTACCCTGCCTTGCAACAATCTGTCAGCCCGTTCATACTCATCGGTATCAAACAGTCCGTCATCACTGGTATTACTGTAAGAAATTCCGCTCTGCACCTTCCATTTATTTCCGACAAAATCCTGATAAGTGCTGTTGACATAGAAATTTTTGTTCCTGTTACTGAAATAGTCTTGCTTATTGAGGCTATCTAGGTTCTCAGTAAACAAGCTAACCGTTGAGCGACCGTACTCACTGTAAATCTTAATGATACCGGTTTCAGAAGTTTTCAATTTGTATTGAATGATCCCGCCGTATTGCTCGGGCTCTTTGTCCCAGTTTGTACGCTGCTTAAAGAGAGAGAAAGCCGGTTTCAAATTAATATAGCTACCGCCCAGGGATAGTGAACTGTTTTTAAATCGCTGAGCATGATCCAGGCCACCCCCAACAGTCATAAGTGAAATTCCGGTCGTTGTTTTTTCAGGAAGATCCTTACTTTCAAGTATAAGAGCAGATGACAAAGCCTGACCATACTGTGCCGAATATCCACCCGAAGAGAAGGTCGTACCTTTGAATAAGAAAGGTGAAAATCGTCCCCGGGAAGCCAGGTCTGGTAACTGTGTATTAAAAGGGTTTTTAACCAGCAATCCATCGAAGTAAGTCTTCGTTTCAGCAGCAGAGCCACCCCTGACAAATAAACCATTTTCGCTGAATGCGGTTTGTGTGCCGGGAAGCGTTTGCAACGCCGCAAAAACATCGGCCTCGGCTCCTGCTGTTGTCGCCACATCAAGCGAATTCAACACTAACCCTTTCTTTGCATCGCCGGCTTCAAAAGTGCCGGCGGTAATGACCACCGCGTTTAATTCACTGATCTCTTCTCTTAAAACCAGATTTAAACTGAGGGCACCATCAACCAATTCTACTATTAAACTATCAGTATTAAATCCCACGGAGGAAAATTGCAAAACTACCTTGCCTTGTTCGTTTGTAGGAAACCGGAAGAATCCAAGGCTATCCGAAGATCCTCCGTCATAAGAATTGCTGATACTTATATTGGCACCCCGAACCGCTTTTCCCTTCGAGGTTTTGACGGTACCCGACACGATGGTTTGCGCATCTGCTCCGAACGAAGCCATCAGGATGATAAGTACGGAAAGGAATTTCATAACAGGCCGCTATTAATACATCACAAAAATGTATCAATAGCGGCGCGTTATAAATAGATTACCGACGAACGGCGGGATTAAAGAGGCGGATGGTATTAAATGCCTATCGTGTACATCGCGGAGATCCTGAATAAGAAACGGGCATCCATTCAAACTCCATCCAATAAACCATTAATGGCATTCCAAAAGCCTTTTGGGCACGCAAAGCAAAATAAGAAAACGCAAAGCCCGCAAAGCTTAATCCTCTACCTCGGTCTAAAATCAATGAGTTTGATACTAAACTTTGCGACCTCTGCGTCTTAATCTTTGAGACCTTTGGGTTCTTTATATTGTCGCCAAACATCTATTCGTAGCTGAGACAGGTGATCGTTCCGTCCATAGAGCTGACAATTACCCGATTTTTACCGGCAGGCATAAGTGGGTTTAGCAGTGAGTTCGAAATTTTATATTTCCAAAGCACTTTACCGGTCTTCCGGTCAATGGCCGAAGCAAGTCCTGAATGTGAAGGGACATACACAACACCATCATTTTCCACCAGTGCTGATGGACTTAATTCATAAGGAAGTTGAAGTTCGGATCTCCAGGCCATTTGCATTGTATCGGCAGTAGTAGAAACACCCTGAACCTGCCCGTCCATTGTCTTGACGAAAACCAGCGATCCGTCTTTGGACAGGCCCATTGATTCGCGTACCCTGAAGCCCTGCATTTGCTTGCGCCAGGCTAATTTCCCCGAGGAAGCATCTAAGGCTGTCATGTAACGATCCGGGGCCACGATAAAGATCTTTCCGTTTGCGCCTACAGGATAACAGGCTGCCGCTGAAAACATGCGGTTGGTGGAACCATTACTCCATTCCCAAATTAGTTTGCCGCTTGCAATATCTAAAGCGTAAAACTCGTTGTTCCATGAGCCGAAGAACACTTTTCCCTGGTATACGAGGGGTTTTGTTACAACGAAGCCACTGACCTTGTCGAAATCCCAAAGCAGTTTCCCGGTTTTCAGATCTAAAGCCCTGAAATGACCATCAGAAGCGCCGATCAGTACCCTGTTTCCTTCAATAGAGGGGGAGCCCAGAACAGGCTTTTGAGCAGGCACCTTCCATACTAATTTACCGGTGACCGCCGACAGGCAGTATATAAAGTTATCTGATGACCCGACAACCAGCCGGCCCTTTGCTACAGCCGGAGTAGAATAGATCTTGCCGCCCGTAGCAAACAACCATTTCTGCTTCCCTGTTTCTTTGTCCATGGCATACACATGGCCGCTTGTGTTTGTAGCAAAGATCAGCTTGCCGGCTATTGCCGTTCCGGCGCCTACATCACTTTTATCCTGAAACCTCCAAACCTCCTTAACATTCGTGTATTTATTATTGACCGTAAAGTCCGGCCGGAAATACCTGCTAGTGTCGTCACTGAAATGATGGTCTTTGAGGCGAACTGCCAACCAGCGTTTTTGCGTTTGAGCAACGGGTCTTCTGAGCTCAAAAACCGCGGAATCGCTATTGAAACTCACAATATTATATCCGCCGATACTATCCTTCGCCCTTAAATTAGACCGGCCCATCACTGCGGGGATACCATCAAAGTCGAGCCGCCGGTTATTATGACCATGACCGCACAGGATCATCTGGACATTCTTCATTTTTAAACGATCAATGGCATCAAACCAATTGTTTTGAGCAGAATCCTGTGGATAGTGATTGAGGTAGATCAACGGCATCTTCGGATCCGGCATATTATTTAAAACCGAGTCAAGCCACACGATATTTTCCCGGGGCACTTGTCCGGGACCCATGCGCATGTTCGGGCCTGAACTGGTACCGGCAAACAGATATCCTTTATGAGTAAAGGAAAAAGTTTCGGCACCAAAGATCTTCCTAAAACTGTTGCTGCCGCTTTCGGACCAGTTTGAGTCGTGATTCCCGGGCACCAGGTACCAGGGATTACTTAAACTGTCCAGTATCTGTTTGGCAAGCTTTAATTCCTGATCCGAGCCAAATTCGGTGATATCGCCTGTGATAACCGTAAATTCCAGGGAGCTATTCGAATTAATATCCTGCACCGTGCGCCTCAGGTCTTCCGAGGCCGTTGCCCCGCCAATATGCGTATCAGAAACAAACGCGAACTTAAAAGGTTGGGCCTGACAAAAGACCGCTGACACTAAAAATGCTAATAAGAATGCTGTTTTTTTAAATCCTTTCATTTGATCCTATCGGTATAGTAAATTAAAACCTGTTTTAACACACTTGTATGTTCAATTCTTAGGTCACGTAACACAGTAACCAGCAATAAAAAGGCCGTCATCAATTGTTTTGAGACGGCCTTTTCAATCTTAATCAATTTATATGCTCAAAGAATTACCAGTTTACGGTTTGCGAAAGCTTGAATCCTTTTTCTTTATATTCAATAATTTGATTCTGTCCTATTGGAGCCAAATATACCTGGTCCCCAAATGAATTCCGGTTCACCGCATTTTCGATAACCCAGAAGCCAACAAGATCGTCACCATTAGTACCATTATAGACAACTACTGTACCATCCAGTTTTTTAACTTTTATTCTGTTTTTATAGGTTGCAGTTAAGAAGCTTGGAACTTCTGCTTTAACATTAACCCATGGGCCCAGAAAATAATCCTGGTTCGTACTGAAATCCATATTCCGAATCTTTTTCCAACGTTTCAGATCCAATAGCCTGGCATCCTCCATTACAAATTCCATCCGCCTTTCACGACGAATCTCTGAAATTAAGGCTGATACGCCTGCTTCACGAGATGGATCATTTGGAAGGGCGGCAAGACTCAATGGAGATGTTTTCTTCACTCCTTTTGCAATAGCTGCGGCGTCCAGCGGTCTATTTCGAATAGCATTTATGGATCTGTCCAAATCACCCTGACCAACAGCTGCTCCGCCGTGAGACTCGGCTAATACTGCCTTTGCTTCGATCCAGTTAAGCACCACTTCTGCTAGTCGGATAACAGGAGCATCACTCGAATTTGTATTACTCCCCCATGCAGCAGGATACGATTTTCCAATAAAGGTCATAGCGTCTCTCGAGGCAAATTTATTTGCGTAAAGCAGTGTACCAGAAACAGAGTGAGCCTTATCTATAAACGACGCTTCAAACCGGGGGTCCCGCGTACGTGCCAGATCGGCAACTGAAAAGCTGGAAGCACCACTAACATTTGAATTTTGCCAAACTTGGCCGTCATTGCAGATAAATGATTTAATCAATACTAAATTGGCATTAGCACCCAAAGATTCAGTGCCATTGTTATACGAGCCGATACTGTGAGTAATGCCCAATGCGCCATCATATGCCCGGTACATAATAACTTCCGGGTTTCCTGCTAAACTTTCGGAAGTAAACAGCCTTTTGAAATCACTGGTGAAATTATACTTTCCACTATCCATCACTATCTGAGCAGCCTCAACAGCAAACTCCAGGTACTTTTTAGCACGTGCGGCATCCAGACTATGATAATGCTGATAGGTACCTTCAAACAACATAAACTTTGAAATAAAGGCTGCGGCGATATACTTATTCAAAACCTGGTTGCCATCGTTTGCACGAATATTAGCCAACACAAACTTGAAATCATCATACACCTTGTCCATTACCACGCCCCTGTTGTCGCGATCCTTATACATTAACTCAAAGTCAGAGTCTGATATCACCTTATCAAAGTAAGGAACATCTCCAAAGACACTTACTAATCGACTGTATTCATAACCTCTGAAGAAGCGAGCCACAGCCATCCAGTGATTGCTTGCTTCTGGAGTCAAGTTAGGCTTCGCGACATTTTCTAGTCTATCAATAAAAATATTCGACTTTCTAACCCACGAGAAATTCCATGTAGGTCCTGAATATTGTTGCAGCCAGGTAGCAGCTTCTGAGGTCGCGACACGGCTGGATGGAACAACACTTTCAAAATTGCTTTGAACATTGGTACTGGTCAAGTCATCTGAGAATGTATATCCCCTTACAGGCGCGTAGTCGACAGTAAACCCGGTGTTATAACCTACAAAATAATTAGAATAGAATCCGTTGGCGAATAAACGAATATCCGTTTCACTTTTCCAAAAATTTGCATCAACAGGAGAATTTAATTGTGGCCGTTCAAGCACGTCCTTATTACACGCAGTGAATAGGATCGATGCCGCAACCACACCATAGAAAAATTTAATATAATATTTCATCGTCGTATCGTTTAAAAATTCAATTGAGCACCGAAAGAAACACTCTTAAATGCCGGCATACCTACACCTGTACGGCCAGAGTTATAGTTAGTGCTGTTCCACATCGAATAGCCATTTATTACCTCAGGATCGATTGGTAATCCGTTCAAATTATCCCATGTAAACATATTCTCCATAGAAGTGTAAACCCGAAGTGAACTTACATTTACCCTTTTCAGCAGGGACTTTGGTAAGGAATAGCCTAAGGTTAAATTCTTAACCCTTAAATATGACATGTCCAATAAATACCGGGACTGTATCTGCATGTTGTTACCTGATGCAGCACCAGCCATATTATAGGCGGCAGGATAAAATGCTCCTGTGTTCTGCGGTGTCCAATAGTTATCTGCAATCGCAGCAGGCATTGCACCATCACTTGACTGGTAGCCTGGAATAGCTAAAGATCCATTACCCCAGATCTCACGTTTGCCTACCCCCTGGAAGAATAATCCGAAATCAAATCCTTTGAAATCAGCTCCCAGTCTTAGGCCATATTCGAATCTAGGACTTGAACTTCCTAATTTCTCAAGGTCACCATAATCATTCAACAAGGAACTTCCGTTGTTTAATTCTCCATCACCGTTAGAATCCACAAATTTTACATCACCCGGGCCAAAGAAAAAGTCAGAACTATTTTGTAAAAAAGTCTGGTAAACAGGGTTTTGACCATTTGCTCCCGGCTTCAATTTGTATGCTTTTTTACCAGCATACAACTTACTTTCCGCCGTGGTAAGTGTGATCAATTGCAATTTTCCGGCTGCATCCAGTTCAAAATCATCCATCTGGTACAACCTGTCAGTTTTATAGCCCCAAATCTCACCAATCTCTCTTCCTACATAATTCCCATTTACACTTTGAGTAGATCCGTAAGCTTTGATAAGTGATTTCGCATCAGAAACGTTTCCGGTCAAATTAATGCCCAGTCCATTATCGAAATGATGGTTGAAATTGATTGCAAGCTCCCAGCCGTTTGTTTCCAGCGCACCAAAGTTACCTCTGGGGGCACCAGCACCAAATGTTGCAACTACGCCTTCTCCGGGAACAATCATGTTGTTGGTATTTCTTTTGAACAATTCAAAAGTGACGCCCAACCGATGATTAAAAAAGCCCGCATCAACACCAAAATTCGAAGTAACAATATCCTGCCAGGTTATAGATGAAGAAACCGCATTGGGAGTACCGACAAAGTTTTCCCTTGCTCCGCCACCACCAATCCAGGTAGATTGTCCGGTACCCATAGTAGCAACGTATAAATCATTGGGCACGGTCTGATCACCGATGGATCCCCATGACCCTCTGAACTTCAGCATACTTAGAGTTGGAGTTGCCCACTTCATGAAGTTCTCTTCACTGGCTAGCCATCCTGCAGAAAATGAAGGGAACCATCGCCATTTCAAATCAGTTGGAAATTTTGAAGAACCGTCATACCGTAAATTTCCCTCTAAAAGATATTTGTTTTTAAAAGCATAATTCACACGGCTGAAGTACCCTAATTGTGATTCCCAGAATTCCTCACCGCCACCGGTCCAGACGCCTGTTCCATAGTTAAACTGGGGGTTGTTGATATCTGAAAGGTTCGTTACCTGTGTGAATTGATATTCACTATTATCGGTAACCCGGTTTAATCCGGCTATAAATTTAAAGTCATGATCCTTTTTTAAATTGAAATCATAAGTTGTAACAGCATTGATTGTATGACGATAGAAATTTTCCGACTGCTTGCGAATATGATCCGGATTTGTACCTGATGCAGTATACGTTTCTAATCCCAGATCAAAAGCTCTAATCGCTGCAGGGTCTGTGCTGGAAACAACCTGACCTTCTGCATTTACATAGACAGGAGCTCCACTTGCATCTACTCTTGGTAGAGCCGCTACCCACGAATTTCGAGCGGTATAACGAGTACCTGGTCTATTCCACAATTCTTCCTGATTTGAAAAAGAATAGTCGAAATCAACTTTCCAGTTGCTTTTAATTTTTAGTGTACTTCCCAGATTAAAATTCATATAGTTTCTGAGAATATTTGCCGTGTTAGCTGCAGCGGCTTCACTCGCCGGGCTACGGATGGCATCACCATTTTCATCGTTTCCGAGCGGATAGAGTGGACTCCATCTGAATAAATACAACCATGGATCTGCGGTAGTAGAGTTGGTGATGTAAGGATATTCTTTATTCCGTCTTGAATAGATGGCTCCAGCCCGTACTGCAATTAATTTGTTGATTTCACTGGTAACTTTCATTGAAGCATTGTAACGGGTAAACTTATCCGATTGTGCTTGCTTCATCATACCGCTTTGATCCAATGCTGCCAGGCCCAGATTATAGGAGGTTTTCCCGGTAGTACCACCGACAGATAGATTATGCTGTTGAGTAGGAGCCCATTCTCTAACCATAGATTCGAATGGATCATAGGTTCTAACTCCCATTTTCCAGGATTTTGCCGGATCATAGTACCAGTCCCTTCCATAAACTGTTGGATCATCCATGCCTATAGTGCTTCCATATTTCTCTTTCCAGGCAACTGCTTTATCATAGCTCTGACGGTCGATCTTATAAAATGCACCTACAGCGGGTGTACCAACTCGTTCCGATGCTTCAAGAGAATACTTGAGGGCGTTTATATCCGCCATTTTAAGATCTTTCCATGGATTTTGAAAAGATACGTTACTAGAATAATTGACTTGCGGCTTTCCTTTGTCAGAACCTTGTTTTGTTGTAATCAAAACTACCCCAAAAGCAGCTTTAGCTCCATAAATTGAAGAGGCCGCAGCATCTTTCAATACAGTAATTGAAGCCACGTCACCAGGATTTACGAGTGTAATACTTGGGATCTCAACGTTGTCCAATAAGATAAGAGGCGAAGAACCACCATATATGGATCCAATTTGCCCCCTTATTTTAATGATTGGATCAGATCCAACCTCACCACTTGGAATTGTAACACTTAAACCAGCTGCCGAACCTTGAAGCGCTCTTCCTGCGTCAGCAATCGGCCTTCCTTCCAGGGTCTTTTTAACATCAATGGTAGAAACAGCGCCAGTCACATTGGTTTTTTTCTGGCTCCCGTAACCGACTACAACCACCTCATCCAGAGATTTTGCATCCGGTTTTAGTGAAACATTAATTTCATTTGCTGCACCCACGGTCTTTTCCTGGGTGATTGTTCCAATAAAACTGAACACCAGGGTCTGGCCTTGATCCACCCGGATCGAGTACGTGCCATCGGCGCCGGTTTGCGTGCCGGTTGTTGTTCCTTTGATCTTTACAGATACCCCGGGTAAGGCTAATGCTTCCTCGTCTGTAACCTTACCGCTTACCAGCTTTTGCTGAACTTGTGCGAAAGCCTGTACAGTTACAAAGAAGATACCCAATAACAACACGAGTAGTCTTTTTTTCATACGTTAACTTTTTTAGTTGGTTTTTTTTTGAGTTAAATAATGCTTCTGATACTCAGAAAACCCTTGCGGGAATTTTCATCATTCACGGACTAATTTGAAGTTAATTGCAGATATACGCAAGAAAATTTTGGGAAATTATTCGATGATATGAATTTTACAGGCAGCTTAACGCAAGGCAGTTACGGTGTATAATATACACTTTGATGACAGGAATAGGGCTAATATAATGCATTGAGAAGGCTGAGAATAGGTTTCGTTCTTTATTGGAGACCTACCATGCTTAGCCGTCTTTTCGGATAAAATCATTCCAAAAAATCCTGCAAAAAAGTGCAGGTTATATCCGCTTATCAAATTAATTCCTCTTAAATGAAAGCAAAAAACTTTCTGTCAGAATTTCCGACTCGCCTTTTCTAAGCTATTTGAATAGAATAGCCGAAATGAATTGACTGCATACGTTCAATAGTACGATAGGTCTTTTTGCTAGAAAGTTAAATTCCGCAAATCTTTTTCACATGTGAGCTAAAGGAGAAAGTATTCCTACAAAACTTCGCCTTTGAATCTAATTGCTAGGGGTCTGCTAGTGGTTAGTCCACTAAATTAGCGGACTAACCTTAACAAGAGTGCTACATGACCTATGTAAAACTATTTGGATAAGCTGACTGTCTCGACCTGAATCTTAAACAGAATACCAGTTTTGTTTTATACCGGAATTTATCAGCTTGTGGAAGAACCCCGAGCAGGTGCGTGAGGATTAGGGAAAAAGAAAAAGACTGCCCCCTAAAGAGCAGTCTTCGCCGAAATAAATATCCTTAAGTATTAAAATATCGGGCTTGGCGGTGTGTTCGGGTTATTATCACTCTCCGTAAATGGATAAGGGAAGAAATTACGCTTTCTTTCTGCAACAGGACGATTAAGGCGGCGCATATCTTCCAATCTCATGCCGGACATGAACAGTTCGATTGAGCGGTGTTTATAGATCTGTTCAAGTAATTGATCCTGGCTGAATGGGCCTGTCAATGCTGGAAGATCTGCGCCCACACCAAACGGATCGCTCGCCGGGGTCTTGGTTACTATTTTGTTTAATTCGACCAGTGCATTTCCCGGGTCGGGCTGTCTCGCTAATACTTCCGCTTTAATGAGTATCATCTCAGACGGAAGGTATATCGGGAATGGTGTCGCGGCAGCAGCCCCGAAGCCGTTTATCCGAACCAGGGGTGGAATGGTGGGATTTTGGGTGGTGTAAAACGGAATACGTTTATCTGCCGGATTGGGCGCCACACTGGCGGGCAGGCCCAGGTTCAGGTCTAATGGCTGAAATACGTTGTTTGTGGAGGTGGCAATTTCAAAGATCGGGTTCAATGACACGGCATCAAAATTAAACACAGAACGTTTAGTCAGGTCGACCATATTTGCCGAAGAAAGCGCCAGGGGATAATTACCTGCAAACAGCGCATACCTGGCTTTTAGAGCATACAGCGTATTCGTTATATCAACCCCCGCTGGAATGTTTGCCAGAAATGTGGGGCTAACAGGAGTTGCTGTAATAGTAGCTAAGGCATTGTCGATAGCGGCAATTGCCATATTGTATCCTTCTACACGTGTAACAAATGTAGCATTCTCAATTCCTACCTCTCCCGGAACCTGCTCCCAGGCTGTGGCCATACTTCCGAGCGCAAGCGCTTTAAAGATTGTCGAGTAGCCAACCAGTCCGCTTACATAACCCGGGTCAGGCAAGTTTACTGCATTGGTTATAACCTGGTTTGCGTCGTAAATTATCTTATTGCCGTTCGTCCAAAGCTGGGTTAATATAGAATTCGTCCCGTCAACGTTCGCCCCGCCCGTGCTTAACTGCAATTCAGGTATATTACCGGCATTCTGTAAAGCGAGTTCATTGGATACAAAGCCATGTGCGGTTATCGTATTATAAACCAGGCCCGTGCGCTGGTTAGTATAAAGACGCTGCAGGCCAACGGCTACACCGGTCAGGCCTTTTGCAGAAGTCAGTACTTCATCTTCAGTTGCACGCGATGGATCGCTGTATTCTTTTGTGCAGGAAGAACTGAAAAGCAGTATCACTGCCAGGAAATATGAGGTGATTTGATTAGTCTTTTTCATGAGATTTAATTAACAGATGAATCTTCAAATTCTAGCTTCATTATTAGAGTTTAACCTGCAGGCCGAAGCTGAAGGTTCTTGGAATCGGCACCGAACCGAAATCAATTCCTCTAAGAATGGTGCTTTGTCCACCAGAATTAACCTCTGGATCGTACCCTTTATAATCATCCCAGGAAATCAGATTACGGCCGCTGAAATTTAAAGTCAGGTCCTTGAAGAACTTCACTTTCCCCACATTGTAGCTCAGCGATATCTCACGCAGCTTAACGAAAGACCCGTTGTCGATTCGCCATTCTTCAATCGCATAAATTCCGGAAATATATCCCCTTGGCAATTCGCCGTTATGTTCCTGTTCAGCCACTTTACCATTTCCAACTCCCTGACGTGTTCTCCAATCTGCATTCCAGACATCTACACCCTGCACTCCGTCAAGCTGGACGTGCAGACCAAAACTCTTATAGTTGAAATCATTCACAACCGAAAAGGTATAGTCAGGATTAGGATCTCCTACAATTCTTCTCAGGGGCGTACCTATCGGTAAACCGTCAGGTCCTCGCTGGACGGTATAGCTGGTTCCGTTTTGTGTTCCTCTTTCAATCTGCGGGATTCCCGCAGCATTGGTCAGCAGCTGGCCACTTTCATCTCTGGCGAAAAAGGTACCATAGAACACTCCGACCGGAGCTCCATCGATTATGGCAACCGGTGCCCCCGGATTGGTGGTGAACAGCCTTAATCCTCCCACGCTGATCGCCTCATTTCTATTGCGGCTATAGAGAACAGACGCATTCCAGCTGAAATTCTCGGTGCGTACGGGCGTGCCATTGAGAACCAGTTCAATTCCCTGGTTTTCCAGTGATCCCACATTATCCAGCAAGCTGGAGTAGCCGGTTGAAGGTGCGACCACCCTCGATATCAGCAGGTCGGTTACGCGTTTTTTGTACCAATTGAATGTAAGCCCCAGACGATTGCCCAGAAATGAAAGATCGGTACCGATCTCCAGTTCCGCCTGTCGTTCTGGTTTAACATCTTCATTTGCCAAAGTGGCACTTGAAAATAAAGAGGTCCGGCCGAGATACGAAGTTGTAGAAAACGCATTGAAACGGTCATATGCACCGATGCCGGTCAGGTTTCCAGATTCACCATAAGCCATTCTGACCTTGAGTACATCCCACCAGGATGAGATGTCTGAATTCTTCCAAAATTCGGCAGAAGACAAAACATAGCTACCACTAGCTTTGAGATATGTCTGCGTACGCTGATCTTCTCCAAACACCGATGACTCGTCTACGCGTATCGCACCCGTAACGAATAAATGATCCCTGTACTTAAAGTTCTGCTGGAGATAAAGCCCGTTTATCGAATATTCACTCCGGCCATCTACGGCAGGCAGAACTGTACTGGCGCCGTTAACAGTCTCAACAAAGGGTGCCAGTCCTCGTCCGCTTAATAATGTATAACTGCCTTTTTCATACTGGTACGAGTAACCCAACTGGGTGGTAGATGAGATCTGATCATTAATGGGAGCCTGGTAAGTAGCATTTAGCTCGTTATTGAATAAAAACGCATTATTAGTTGCTGAACTTGAATAGCCATTCAGTGCAGGATCTAAAGTTGGTCCCCCACCAAAGAATCCGGTGCTTACATTGTATGCATAGGGAGGGATGAAAGTGGTTCCGGCCTGGCCTGTGTTATCTATACCCAGGGTATAATCAACGGTCAGATTTTTAACCGGGAAAACCTTCAGGGTTGCGTTACCAATGACCCGGTTGACCTCCTGCCGCTGTTCGATATCTTCTATTACCGATACGGGGTTCACCCTTCCCAGATTTCCGATGGCCTTGATATTTCCGAGTGCATCCCGGGTAAACAGATCATGGAAATTGCCCAGGATAGTAACGGAGTTCATCGGCGAAAAGAACGAGTTGCCGTCCGGCTTTTCGTTGGCTGCACTGTTTGTATAATTAAGCCCCGCACTGAGGGATACCATTTTAGAAATTTGCTGATCCAGGTTGGCCCTGAAGCTGTACCTCCGGAAATCAGTGTTCTTGATGATCCCCTCATTTGAAAAATAGGATGCGGAAGTATAATACTTGGTATCATCCTTCCCGCCGGAGAGTGATAAGTTATTGTCGGTACCTGTTGAAGACTGGAATATGTAATCCTGATAGTTATAGCGTGTCACCGGTGTTGTAGTAATTAACGCCGGATTTAAGATGTCCTGGGTTTGCAAATCCACAGAACCACCAAATTTGAGGGGAGCCTGGCTAACGTCAACCTGCTTACGCAACTCACCCATTGTAAGCTTGGTAGAAAAGCTGACTACCGGTGCCCCGGTACTGCCACGCTTGGTGAATATCTGGACCACGCCCGAGTTGGCACGTGAGCCATACAAAGCGGCAGCTGCCGCACCGTTTAATACCTCGACCCGGTCGATATCCGCCGGGTTAATGTCAACCAATCGGTTCTGCCCGATGCTCCCGACAAAATTACCGCCATCATAGTTGGCCGATGTGTTGGTAACACGCGTTGTTGAGTTGTTGACAATAACACCGTCAACAATATAAAGGGGTTCAGAGGATGAGTTGACAGAACTGATTCCCCGTAAACGAACAGATAAGCCTCCGGCAGGATCACCGTTATTTTGGGTGATCTGTACGCCGACCGCCTTTCCCTGCAGGGCAGAAAGTACATTGCTGCTGGCGGACCTGGTAAGATCCTCACCTTTTACCGTACCAATGTAGTTACCGAGTTGCTTTCGGGTGGTCCCTGCGGAAGTTCCGGTAACGATGACTTCATCAAGTCCTACCATATCCTCTACAAGCTGACCGTTCACGGTCACGGTTTCCGATGATCCTAATTGAACACTTTTTGTTTGCGATCGATAACCTAAAAATGAAAATACAATTGGGTAGCTGCCGGGCGCCAGCTCTACTGCTAAACTGTAGTTACCTTCCGCATTCGCCGATGTGGCCAGGTTCGTGTTTTGAACCTTGATCAGCGCCCCTGCCACCGGCTGGTTCTTGTCGTCAGTAACCTTACCGGTTATCGTAACACGCCTGACCTGGGCGTTCAGGTTCGTGATAAAACAAATTAGAAAAAATGAGAGCCAGATAATTGCTCTGTGTTTGGTCCAGGCGGATGAGTAGTCTTTTTTCATACCTAAAGGTTTTAATGATTTCATTTGATAAAGCTGGGACTAACGTTTCGGTACATCTTAATGGTGAATAAATGCCGATATATGCGAGGTTCACATAAATCTAGTAAAAAAATACTTTAATAGTTAGTTAATAATGAAGGAGTTAATTATTATCAAAAATTTTACGTTACATCAATTTGGTAACCTGCGGGCCCTACAACGGGATTATTCGCTATTTTCATATATCGAAGTTTTTGCCCTGAAAACATTGATTTGCCACAACCACGGTGAAATGCATGAGAAAACTGCAAAAACCTGCAAATCGTCATTCAAAAAATTTTATATTTATTCCGGGGGCACCTTAACAAAAAATTAAAATCTGAGATAATTTAGAGATATGGAAAATTCCAGTGGTAACATGCTTAAAAAGGAACGGCATGCATTTATTATCAAACAGATCAATCTTCATAATAAAGTTCTGTCGGCCGACTTGAGTGTCCAGCTTCAGGTTTCTGAAGATACTATCCGTCGAGATCTCAATAATTTGGCGGAAACCGGCAAAATTGAAAAAGTACACGGAGGTGCCCTATCTAAATCGTTTCACTTTCCCTACCAGCTTAACGAAGTCTACGCCCAGGATAAGAAAAAGGAAATCGCCCGTAAAGCGGTTGGCCTGCTAGGCGAAGGAATGGTTATCCTCACAGGCGGCGGCACCACCATGATTGAAATTGCCCGCATGATCCCTGATACGCTGGAGGCAACATTTTTCACGATTAGTCCGCTCGTGGCACTTGAGTTATCCGAACGACGCATGCTGACAGTGATCCTGATAGGGGGCGAACTAAGCAAAAATGCGCATATCAATATGGGAGCTAAAACTGTTAGTGACCTTGCCGAGATAAAAGTAGACCTATGTTTCCTGGGAGCTAATGGGATAGACCTCAGGGAAGGAATAACTGATTCTGACTGGGAAGTAGTTCAAATTAAAAAGGCAATGATTCGCTCGTCACGGCGCTTAGCGATCATGAGCCTCGGTGAAAAACTTGGTTCGGTTCAAAAGATGAAAGTGTGCGATCTGGACATGCTCGAATACCTGATAACTGACCTGAAGGAAAACAACCCGGCGATTTCTTCTTACAAAGAATATGTTAAAATTATTTGATATCGCCGACCCTAATCCGGGAGACAGATCTTTCCCATACATATTGAGGGTACTCCCTGGCGACTACCGAAATCAATGGCACCTCCTGCGATCGTCTCATTAGCCAGCACCGCAAACAGAACTGCTTCCTTTGCATCAGGATCTATGCCCAGGTCGGCGGTAGTTTTGAAGCTCGCATCAGGTAAACCCGTTTTCATAAAATCAACTAACAACGGGTTGTGCATCCCACCTCCGCTCATATAGATGATGACTTTATCTTGTGCTGAAAAACAGTCTTTAACAGCATTGATGATACCCCTGGCACTCAACATGCATAATGTGGCAAGTACATCTTCATGCCGTAACGCAGTAGTACCTGATCGCTCCTGCGCGGATGTGAGATAATCCAGGTTGAAAAGTTCCGGGCCGGTAGTTTTCGGAAAGGCGGAGGTAAAGAAGGGGTCGGAATATAATTCTGCCAGAAGTTCATGGCTGACCACTCCTGCAGACGATAGCCGGGAATCCTTGTCGTAATAAGAGCCGGAAAAATAGCGTTGAACATACTGGTCCATGAGGGTATTTCCCGGACCGACGTCAGTTGAAAAGACACGACCGGCATCCCCGTCGGCGGGTAAAAAAGTGAAGTTGGCTATCCCGCCGATATTCAGCATCACGCGGTTCTCATCAGGATCCGAAAACATGAGGAAGTCACCATATACCGCCAGCGGGGCACCCTCGCCACCAGCGGCAACATGCTTTTGACGAAAGTCTGCAATTGTTATTATACCGGTTTTCACAGCGATATGGTCACCATCACCGATCTGCAGGGTCGCGTTGGGATATTGGTCCTGAGCATGCAAAATCCGCGGCGCATGAAAGATGGTCTGCCCGTGGCTGGCAACCAGGTCTACTTCAGCAGCAGAAAGGTTCCACTTATCCAAAGCCTGAAGTATCATTTCAGCATGACGGGTCGCGATCATTTCATTCAGGATACAAACCTGCTGCAGGTCTGCATCCCGCTTTGAAAAAATACTTTTTATCTCACTTCTAAAGGTATCGTCATAGGGTATGGTTTCAAACTCCGCAATACTGATCCTTGTAGAAGGGCCGGAACCTTTGCAGGAGCACAAGGCTATGTCAAGTCCATCCATTGAGGTGCCCGACATCAGGCCGATGATTAACCGTTCAGCTTTCGATGCAATGGTATATAGCTTTTGTATTTGTGGGTTCATAAGGTAAAACTAAGCCGAAATTCAAAAAAACAAGCAATTCAGTATACACAATTCGCAATTAGCTATCAAAAAATAAGCTTAATGCCCCATTGTCAATTTTGTATTTATATTTGCCATTCACCTCAACATCCCGTAACTAAAATGGCCCGTTTAAATCTACTGGAAGAAACCCGCTTTGAAAAATTACATGTTACCGTTTATCCTGATCAGCATATCGCAGCCCAGCGGGTGGCGAGACGAATTGCTGACCTGATTATCCGAAAGCAACAAAATGGTGAAAACGCTGTTCTGGGACTCGCAACCGGTGTAACTCCTATCGGTATGTACGAGGAATTAGTTCGCCTCCACCGTGAAGAAGGTTTGAGTTTCAGAAATGTGGTTACTTTCAATCTGGATGAATATTTCCCGATGAGGCCAAATTCGCCGCAGAGCTATGTGACGTTCATGAAAGAAAATTTGTTCAATCATATCGATATTGATATGACAAACGTCCATATCCCGGATGGCACATTGCCTCTCGAAGCGATTCCCGCATACTGCCTGGATTACGAAAGAAAAATAACCTCATACGGGGGATTAGACCTGCAGATCCTCGGTATCGGCCGTACAGGCCATATCGGCTTTAACGAGCCAGGTTCTGCACCGAATTCGGGAACCCGTTTAGTTACACTCGACGACCTTACCCGCCGGGATGCTTCACGGGACTTTGGCGGAAAAGCAAACGTTCCGACGAAAGCGATCACCATGGGCATTGGCACCATCTTCAAAGCCCGGGAAATCATTTTAATGGCGTGGAATGCGAAGAAAGCAACAATCATTAAAAAAGCAGTTGAAGGCGAGATATCCTCAGATGTTCCTGCTACCTATCTGCAGCTATCTGAAAACGTGGAGTTTGTACTGGATAAGGATGCAGCATCTGAACTTACCCGATTTGACACGCCATGGCTAGTTAAGGATTGCACCTGGACTGAACCGATGATTAAAAAGGCTGTAATATGGTTAGCCAACTATCTGGATAAGCCTATCTTAAAGCTTACAGAAGAAGACTATAACAATCATGGAATGGCTGAACTGGCCACTGAGAAAGGACCTGTATATAATATTAACATCCACATTTTTAATAAAATCCAGCATACGATCACAGGCTGGCCGGGTGGTAAAGCCCATGCGGATGACTCCCAGCGTCCCGAGCGCGCCGTTCCTGATCGTAAGCGTGTACTGATATTTTCGCCTCATCCAGACGACGATGTAATTTCAATGGGCGGAACGTTCATCCGGCTCGTAGATCAGGGACATGACGTACATGTTGCTTACCAAACATCGGGGAACACAGCCGTTTGGGATGACGACGTCCTACGGTTTACCGAATTCGTAGCTGACTTCAGTGAAACGCTGGGACTCGATACCTCAAAGCTGGAGGACCTCTATGTTAATATGCGTTCGTTCATTGAAAAAAAACAGCCAAACCAGATTGATACAAAAGAGATCCAGACCGTAAAAGGTCTTATTCGTAAAGGTGAAGCGATCAGCGGCGCCCGTTATGCTGGACTCGCTGATGATCACATTCATTTCATGGCACTACCCTTTTATGAACGGGGGAAAACCCAACGCAACCCGGTTAGCGAGGAAGATGTTCAGATGACGGTTGATCTGCTCCAAAAGGTCAAACCGCATCAGATATTTGCAGCCGGTGATTTTGCAGATCCCCATGGTACCCACAAAGTTTGTTTTGACATCCTCTTGTCAGCACTGGCTAAGCTGAAGGATGAATCATGGATTAAGGATAGCTGGTTGTGGATGTATCGGGGAGCCTGGCATGAATTCGAAACTCATGAAATAGAGATGGCTGTACCGCTTTCGCCTCAGGAAGTTGAACGCAAACGTTTCGCCATTTTTAAACATCAGTCTCAAAAAGATCGTCCGGTGTTCCCGGGTGATGACTCACGTGAATTCTGGGTACGAGCTGAAGACCGGACGCGTGAAACTGCACGGGCATATGATAAACTCGGTATGGCAGAATATGAAGCTATGGAAGCATTTGTCCGCTATAAATTTTAATTACCGAATTCAGATTTCTTGTTAATATATTGCAATTGCTTTATATTATCTCATTAATAAAGACCATCATTAGATGGTCTTTTATTTTTCAATTAAAAATCGCAGTTTTCTCCAGGCTTACAAGACCTTTAAAATTTAATTCTTAAACATGACCAACACACCTGCTGTGAAAATTTCACAGAAAGAAACCACCAGACAAAAAGGGAGTCCTAAAGGATCGAATCCGCGCCTTCTTTCACTGGATGTCTTTCGGGGCCTCACTGTTGCTGGAATGATCCTGGTGAATAACCCGGGCGATTGGGGCAATATCTATGCGCCCCTTAAACATGCTGCCTGGCATGGCTGCACACCAACCGACCTTATATTTCCATTCTTTTTGTTCATTGTGGGCGTTTCGATTGCTTATGCATTGGGTTCAAAGAAGGAACAACATGCGGATCACTCAAAACTGATTTTTTCGGCGTTAAAAAGAGCACTCATTCTATTCGGACTAGGTTTATTCTTATCTCTCTTCCCTAAGGTATTTACGGAACCTCTGGAAGCATTCAGCACTGTCCGTATTCCCGGGGTACTTCAGCGTATTGCTGTGGTATTCTTCATTTGCGCTGTCGTCTTCATCAAGACAACTAAAAAAACCCAGTTTATAATCATTGCCAGCCTGCTTATCGGCTATTGGTTAATGATGAGCCTTATACCTGTTCCCGGAGTGGGTTATGCTAATTTGGAGCCTGAAACCAATCTGGGTGCCTGGCTTGACCGCAGCATCTTAACGGAAGCGCACCTTTGGAAATCCGTTCGTACCTGGGACCCTGAGGGCATTCTAAGTACACTGCCGGCTATTGCTACAGGACTCTTCGGCGTATTGATCGGAACGTGGCTCAAACGAAAAGACAGGGAGGACAGTGTGAAAGTAACCTGGATGTTCACGATCGGCATTCTGTCTGTTCTTGCAGGCTTGATATGGGATCTGTTCTTCCCGATAAATAAATCCTTATGGACCAGTTCGTATGTTTTGTACGCAGGTGGCCTTGCCACCATGGGGCTTGCCCTGTGCTACTGGCTGATTGATGTTCAGGGCTACAGAAAAGGAACAAAAACTTTCGTCGTCTACGGAGTGAACGCTATTACAGTCTTCTTCCTTTCGGGCCTGATCCCAAGAATACTGAGCATGATCAGGGTTGACATGCCTGATGGCACTGAGGCCGGAGCTCAGGTTTGGCTTTACAAAACATTCTTGACACCCTATTTTTCACCGGTAAATGCTTCGCTGGCTTGGGCGGTAGCATTTATATCCTTCTGGCTTATCATTTTATGGGTAATGTATAAGAAAAACATCATCATCAAAGTCTGATCACAATAATCTGCTATCTTTCACTACATAAAGCATCAAATTGTATGAATTCATCAAAAAAGATCTTAACCTATGCCGTGGCGGCCGTTCTTTCTGTTTCGGCGGCAACGGCGCAGACCTCAAAACCCAAGGCTAAAAAGGCTGCGAAGACAAGCACTGCCAAACAAACAGAATCTGCCTTACCAATGGATGCCAATGTGCGTATTGGAAAACTGGCAAACGGCTTTACTTACTACATTCGGAAAAACGTAGAGCCAAAAGACCGTGCTCAGTTATACCTGGCTAATAAGATCGGCTCGATTGTGGAGGACGAGGATCAGCAAGGCCTTGCACACTTTATGGAACACATGAGTTTCAATGGCACGAAGAATTTCCCTAAAAACGATCTGGTAAACTACCTGCAAAAAGCCGGTGTACGTTTCGGAGCTGATCTGAATGCTTATACCAGTTTTGACGAAACGGTCTATCAGTTGCCAATTCCCACTGATGATCCCGAAGTCTTTAAGAACGGAATGCAGATAATGCGCGACTGGGCGCAGGATGCAACACTTGATGTCGCCGAGATTGATAAGGAACGCGGAGTTGTCCTGGAAGAGAAAAGACTTGGTAAAGGCGCAGCACAGCGGATGCAGGATAAATATCTCCCGATGCTTTTAAATAACTCACGTTATTCAAACCGCTTGCCTATAGGAACCGAGGAGGTTCTTAAAAACTTTAAACCTGAAGCTATTCGCAGGTTCTATTCTGACTGGTACCGTCCCGATCTGCAGGCCCTGATCGTTGTTGGGGATGTGGATGTGAACGCTGTAGAGCAAATGATAAAAACCCAGTTTTCTACGCTTAAATCCTCACCTAAGCCGCGCACCAGAGAAGAATACGACATCCCGCTGCTAAACAAAAATCAATTTGCGGTAGTCTACGACAAGGAGTTTCCCGTGACAGTCGCCCAGATCATTATCAAGCATCCGGAAATGGTGGTAAAGACTACGTCAGACCTTCGTAATAATATGATCAGGTCTCTATATAATCAGATGACCTCAGCCCGTTTCAGCGAATTAACCAAACAAGCTGATCCACCCTTCCTGCAAGGCGGTGCAAGTATAGGGGGCTTTCTGGCAGGCCTTGATGCAGCTACAACCTTCGTGGTAGCTAAACCCGGCGAACTTGAAAAAGGATTTAAAACAGCTCTGACAGAAACTGAACGCGTAAAACGATTTGGCTTTCAGCAAAGCGAACTTAACCGGGCGAAAACAGCCTTTATGACAACCCAGGAATCAGCTTTTAAGGAAAAGGACAAAACCACTTCTGAAAACTTTGTGAATGAATATCTGGAAAACTTCCTTACCGGAGAGGCCAGCCCTGGAATACAGTATGAGTACGAATTTTACAAAAACAATATTGAAGGCATTACCCTGGCGGAAATAAATAATATTGCCAAAAAATACATTACTGATCTGAACCGGGACGTCATCATCATGGGGCCTGAAAAGGACAAAGATAAACTACCTGACGAGGCAACTGTAACTAAATGGATAAAAGATGTGAACAGTGATGATATCACCGCATACGTTGACCAGGTTTCTGATAAGCCATTGCTTTCTGTCAGGCCGAAAGCCGGTAAAGTAACCGCTGTAAAGAAGGTTGGCGAGGTAGGTATCACTGAACTAACATTAAGCAACGGGATTAGGGTGCTTTTAAAGCCGACTGATTTCAAGAATGACGAGATAAGCTTTAGTGCTGTCAGTCCGGGCGGAACGTCCCTGTATAGTGATGCAGATTATCAATCGGCTGCCAGTGCCGGCACCATTATTAACCGCAGTGGATTAGGTGAATTTAATTCCATTCAATTAAGCAAGCTGCTCACGGGCAAAAAAGTGGTGGTTCAACCAAGTATCAGTGAGAGAAGCGAAAGTATTGTAGGCTTTACAAACCCGCAGGACCTCGAAACAGCTCTGCAGATGGTTTATCTTTACTTTACCAACCCTCGGAAGGACGAGGAGATCTTTAAAGGCTATATTACCCAGCAGAAGGGCAATCTGGCGAATCGGAGCAGCGATCCAAACAGTGTTTTTGCCGATACGGTCTCTGCGGTATTAGGAAACTACAATGTACGCCGTACCGGTCCGAGTCTTGAAAAAGTAGATCAGATTAATCTGGACCGTGCTTTTGATATCTTCAAAGAACGGTTCGCCGACGCCGGCGACTTCACTTTTACCTTCGTGGGTAATTTTGACGTTGAGAAGATTAAACCTATGCTTGAGCAGTATATCGGAAGTTTACCTGCTACAGACCGCAGCGACAAAGCACGAGATCTTGGGATTAAGACTCCTGCAGGCAAAATTCAGAAAACGGTCCTGAAGGGTCAGGAGCCAAAAGCGAATGTGCGCCTTGTCTTCAGCGGCGATTACACCTACAGCGAAGAAAATAATAACCAGCTGGATGCTCTCGCTGAGGTCTTGACCATTAAACTGATCGAACGGTTACGGGAAGATGAGGGCGGCGTTTATGGCGCCGGCGCTCGTTCCAGCTACAGCAAATATCCGAGCGGTCGGTATGCGTTAAACGTTTCATTTGGTTGCGGACCTGAAAATGTTGAAAAGCTGATTGCGTCAACTCTTGATGAAATTAACAAAATCAAACAGAACGGTGCACAGTCAGTAGACATCGAAAAGTTCATAGCAGAAGAACGTCGCAGCACAGAAACCCAGTTGAAAGACAATGGTTTCTGGTTAGGTTACCTGACCGGGCAGATACAGAATGAAGAGGATCCTAAACAGATCCTGAGTTATCTGGATTCGCTTAAAAAGATCACTCCGGAAACGCTGAAGACAGCCGCAAATAAATATTTGAGCGGAAATAACTACATCCGTTTGGTGCTGTTGCCGGAATCGAAGTAACAGTTTTCTATGTAAAAGCCGGCATTTCAACCGGTTTTTACATTTACGGATGGAAATACCTTCTCTAAAATTTTAAAGTAATTGTCACAAAATCAAACGATCATTGTTAGGTATAAAGTGAATTATTTTTTCGGGAAAAAGCGAATCGCGGCAGATTGTGAAACCTTAACCATTAATATCCGTTAAACCGGCCTGAATATCTAACTAAAAGTCATATGTCATCACTTAATGCTCCTGACACAGCTAACAAGATTCAAAATTCGATACTATCGTTCTCCAGTCAGGCTACTACCGCTTTCCGGTGGTTTTCTAATGAGGATTTTTTAAATATGATGTCCGAAATGAGTATTGAAGAAATTAAAGCAGACCTTGAACGCTTCAAAACTTTAGAAGAATACGAGATCTGCAAAAAAATTGAATTTGTAATCAAAGAGAAGCGGCTTTCTGAAGCGGTAGATCTCAATATATTAATGGAAGACGTAAATATATAATCTCCATCCATTCCAGATTAAGCCGGTCGATGAACAATCACCGGCTTTTTTGTTGTTTATCATAACAGGGCTGCTATCTATGAAACTTAACATTCTGAACGGAGATTCCACCTTCTTTAACTTTCGTGAATCAGGAATGACAGGCGACGTCATTATATGGCGTGAAATGCTTTCGGAAGGACCAGTAGCACAAATAAACTATGATGACTTCTTTTCCATGCGGAGTCAATGGATCACCGAAACCATGGGCGATGATGCGGAGGACTATAATTCGAAAGTTCTCAGTGAGTTTAACCGGCTTGTTGAACTCACGAATACGGCTTCCTTAGATGAAGTGATCCTCTGGTTCGAATTTGACCTCCATTGCCAGGTAAACTTAATCTTCCTCCTAAATTTCTTTTCAGTTTGCGGACATTCGGTTAAGCTTTCTCTTATCTGCCCGGCGAGCCATCCAAATCACAGTAATTTCGGAGGCATTGGAGAACTGACTCCTGAAGAGTTTAAGGAACTTCCTTTGCAAAAAACAGCGCTTGACAAACGGGATCTACAGATTGCTTCCGAGGCCTGGATGATCTATTGCTCAGGCGAAGCGGACAAGATCAAACACTTTATTTCCCAGGATCATCATCACCTGGTAACACTCAAACGGGCATTTGAAGCACATCTGGACCGCTTCCCGGATGAAGCATCCGGGTTAAGCGAGCTCGAAAAAACAATCGCCGGCATCATCAATTCCGGTTCAACCAAAAAAGCCGATATATATAACGAGTTTTGGAAATCGAATCGGATTTACGGAATGGGTGACTCACAGATTGACCTGTATATTGAAAAGCTGGAAAAACAGCAGCTCGTTCCGCCTGTAACCGAATGAAGCAATCAACCGAATCAAGTGATCTGAATGAAAACATACTTAATAAGCGGTGCTGGAAGCGGCATTGGAAAGGCAATCACTGAACAATTAGCTAATGAAGGTCATCGTTGCATACTGCTTGGCAGAAATCACGATTCATTGCTTGATACGCTTTCCGGGATACCGGGAAAACACCAGGTTGTTTCTGCCGACATCCGCTCTTCCGCGAGCCTAAGCAGGGCATTCGACCTGCTGAACGATAATTTTGCAATCGATGGAATTATTGCCAATGCGGGAATAGGCGGTGAAAATTACTGGGGCGCTGACGATCGCTGGGAAGATATCCTTAACACTAATCTGACAGGAACTTATAACATGGTAAACAGCTTTATTCCTGCCTTGCAACGATCTTCTTCGCCCTTTAAACAGATAGTCATCACCTCATCTGTGTTAGCACGCCTTGGTGTAGCTAATTACACCGCCTATTGCGCCAGCAAGGCCGGACTCTTAGGGTTAATGCGTTCATGGGCAATACAGTTTGCCCCGGAAAACATACTCGTGAACGCGATATGTCCCGGCTGGGTGGATACCCAAATGTCACAGGACGGCATGGAAGGAATTGCCCGCGGCATCGGAATAAGCAGGGAGGAATTTCATGAACTTGCAATGGAAAGTGTCCCCTTGCGCAAGATGAGCCAACCGCAGGAAATTGCTGGCCTTATATCATACCTGCTGAAGCAACAGTCAATTACCGGCCAGGCCATTGATATAAATAATGGCGCAGTTATGAACAGTTGATTCTACCGCTCGATTATCTGCCGCCTGCCGGCGCAGCGACTGCATCAACACGCTGACCTGTCTGTATCCCAACCTTTGCAGAATTGATACTTTCATTTTTAAGCCTGTCGATGGCGGTAACAACATATGTATACCTGCTTCCGGGCGAAACGGAAAAATCAGAGAAGCTGGTTTTCGAAGCATCGAATGATATCTTCAAAATATTGCCGGGCTCGCTGGTGCGGATCTCGTCGCCTTCGTTAAACCGGTAAATGACGTATCCATAGGCCGTCTGCCCATCGCTTGCAGCTTCAGGAGCTTTCCAGTTGATATCCACGCAGTCATTAAGAGCTTTGGCAGTAACCTCTCTTGGCGGATTAGGATCAACTGCGTCCAGCCACAACATAGCAGGTTGCAGGGCAGGATATTTATAGAAATTGGTCCTCAGCGAATCATTTACACCTGCAAGGTTTCTTGTCAGCGACTTCGAACTGAAAAACACACTGCCCTGTACTCTTGTATTATTTCTCAGGTATCTGATCTGATCTGGTATCTGCTGCCGATTTCTCCATCCTTCCCGGTTTTCAGTCGCACGGTATGCTGCCTGGCCAATATACAGGTGCTTGCCATATGTATTGTTACTCCACCAGTCGAGAAGCTTCTCAAAGGGCGCCGCAGGATAAAAAAACGGAAAGTACAACTGTGGATTTATATAATCCACCCAGCCTGCCTGAGTCCATTTACGGGCATCAGCATATAGTTTCCCATATCCGTCCAGGCCGTTGCTCTCAGAGCCTTCAGGATCCTGGCTCTTGTTTCTCCAGATACCAAAAGGACTAATACCGAACTTCACAAACTTCTTCTCCGCATGAATACTGTCGCTCAACGTTTGAATAAGGGTATCTACGTTATGTCGACGCCAGTCTGTGATATCTGCAAAGCGCTCAGCCCCGTATGTATTATACGCGTTCGTATCCGGAAGCGGACGGTTCTTGCTGTCCGGGTATGGATAGAAATAATCATCGAAATGTATTCCATCGACATCGTAATTGCGAACTACATCCATGATCACCTGAACGATATATTCGCGAACTTCCGGAATTCCCGGATTAAATAACTTCTTGCCCTCATAAGTAAAGAACCAATCCGGCTTTTGACGTGTAATATGATCAGGACTAGTATTAGATTCAATAAGATCGAAAGTCGCCCTGTAAGGATTAAACCATGCATGCAGCTCCATTCCCCGTTTGTGCGCTTCAGCTATTGCAAATTCCAGGGGATCATAATATGGCAAGGGTGCAAGTCCCTGCTTCCCGGTTAAGAACCGGCTCCACATTTCCCTGCCATTACCGTAGAGGGCATCAGTTGATGGTCTCACCTGTATCATAATGGCATTAATGCCGCTCCTCTGATGATCGTCAAAAATACGCAGCAGTTCTTTCTGTTGCATGTCCGACGAAAGGCCCGGTTTTGAAGGCCAGTCTATATTTGCCACTGTCGCAATCCAGGCACCGCGAAATTCGCGTTTTGGCGAAGCAGGCATCTGGGCAAATAAATTAAGGGTATTTAACAGGAATAATATAGAAAGTAATGGCTTTTTAATCATTATAGATGGTTTCAACGCTGTAAAGATAAGTATTCAACTTTAGTGGCATAACGCTGGACTGTCAATTTATGCACTCCACGCACAACTATATACAACATTCTTTCAGTGCAGGTTACATTTATTTGATTCCTGTCCGGACACTCAATTGTATTAAAAGTATGGATAGTTTAATAAAAACATTAAACTTGTATTAGCAGGCGGTATATACAAGCAATATTTTATATATATTAAAGTTATATCTGTGGGCATAACCAACGTTTTATCTAAAGATTCTGGATAAAACAAGTGTGATCATCAAACTATCACTATCGCAAAGAGTTTAAACCATTAAAAAACCTTCATACAGTCGAAAAAGCATGGAAAACGAAAACGTAGAACAGCAACCTCGTAAGAATTCTAACAAAATCTATTTTTTAGTTGCGGTGATTCTGGCTTTGCTCGGAACAAACGCTTACCTATTTTTTAAGGAAAAGAAATCCAATGAGCGTATTGTTACCATCAGCGATGAGAAATCCCGAATGCAGACTGAGATAGATAAGATCGAAGCCGAACTGGATAATTCTAACAGCGCCAATATCAAGCTGTCGGAGGAAATGCAAAAAGAACAGGATCTCGCCCGGGCTAAGATAGCGGAACTTCGGGCGGCACTGAAAAAAGGTCAGTTGAACCAGGGACAGTTAGCCAAGGCACAGGAAGATATCAAACAACTGCGCTACTTCGTCACGAAATATACAGCTGACATTGCTGAATTAAAGCAACAGAATGCTGCTTTAACCACAGAGCGCAATACACTCCGTACAACTGTAGATTCAGTATCAACCAAGGCTAGTGACCTCGAAAAAGTCAATGAAGAACTTAACACTAAAGTAAAAGCTGCTGCTGCATTAAAGGTGGGTAACGTATCCATTACTCCCCTGCGTGTAAAAAACAGTGGTAAGGAAACTGATGTAAGCAAAGCTAATGCCGCCAAAAAACTGCGCGTGAACTTCTCCATAGTTAACAATTCGATCGCAGAGAAGGGCATGCATGATATCTATATGCGCATCATTGACCCTAGTGGCAACCTCCTTATTTCAGATAACGGCTCAATGTTCATGGCCGATGATGAAGAACTGCAGTATACATATAAAACCGCGGTTGAATTTGCAAACGATAGCAAAGTATACGCTATCGACTGGACCAACCCTTCCGAATTCCAAAAGGGGACATATACAGTAATTTTATATGCGGACGGTTATACAATGGGCCGCGGAACAGTAAACTTACGGTAGCACATTGTTCACCTCATAAAAAAAGCATCCTGCCGGATGCTTTTTTTATGCTATCATCTTTTGCTTCAACCTGAACATTAGCTAAATCCTTCGCGGACTTAAAGGCCTAAAAACACCTTGAATGATCAAGCAGGAATCAGGTGTGGGCATTTTGCCTTTCAGGTAATTACTGGTTCCAGAATGCGGACTCTAAACATCCAACGGTATATTGATGTAAAACGTTGTCCCATGTCCCAATTCGGTTCGGTAACTGATGTTGCCGCCCATATTCTCTAATGCTTGTTTCACGAATGCAAGACCCAACCCGGTCCCCGAACTCTTGGTTGTAAAATTGGGAGTGAAGATCTGCGGCCGTAACGATTCTTCAATACCGCTGCCGTTGTCATGAATTTCGATAAAAGCGTTCTTACCGGTATTATATAGCCGAACCTTGATGAGAGCTCTCTTGCCCTCTATCCGCGCTTCAATGGCATTCTTGATCAGGTTATTGAAACACCTTAGAAGTTGATCCTTGTCGCCCTTGATGTTCTTACCAGTGGGTATACTATTGCTGAATATGATCGAGGTGTGATCGGTCTGACGGTAGAGATCGATGGATTGCTCCAGAACATCGGGCAGGAAGATCCTTTCAAAAATAGTTTCCGGCATTTTCGCAAAGTTCGAGAACTCCGATGCAATATGCGCGAGGCTTTCAATCTGTTCAACAAAGGACTTGCTGAATTTTTCAAACTTCCTGTCAAAATTGGGGTCCTTTTCCTTCCATGACTTCTCGAGCAGCTGCACGCCAAGTTTAAGTGGCGTGAGGGGGTTCTTAATTTCGTGGGCTACTTGTTTCGCCATCTCACGCCAGGCAGTCTCACGTTCAGAGCGTGCCAACTTTTGTGCACTGTCTTCAAGCGCAGAAATCATATTATTATATTCTTTAATAAGATGTCCTATTTCATCGTTGCGCTTCCACACGATGGGCTCATTACGTCTTCCGATCTGGATCTCACTCAAATTCTTCTGTATTAGTGTAAGCGGACTGGTGATCCGGTTCGCCACAAAAACCGCAAAAAATCCTATTGCTACAAAAACCAGTGCATACACATTGACCAGAGCATTGATAAATTCTCCCAGGCGTTCTTCATAGTCCTGCTCATTCGTAAAATAAGGCAAGCCCAGGTACCCGACAGCCTCATTTTGATTGTTCCGTAATGGGACATATGCGGATATAAACTGAGACCTGCCGATCCTCTCCGCGTTTACAAATTCCGATTTCTGAAGCAGACTGACATATAAATATGCTGTGGAACTCATTTTCGGTGCTATCAAGCCATACTCATAGATCTTGGGCTGTGATGATAGAATAAGGTTTCCGTTCAGGTCAAAAAGATTGAGGTCAGCCCCGTTGATTTCTGAGAAATTTATAAAGGCTGTTTCCACTTCTTCCTCAGGTTTCAAATCGCCGCTTTTTAAAACTGTTTTATCCAAACCTGCTGCGATCTTGTTTACCTTATCAACAATTTCTTCCTCCTGCTGCTCCCGGTACTGCTCCTTGATATTCAGATAGGTGATAAAGCCGGTTATCAGTAATGTGAATACGACTGCCCCGACCATCGAAACCTGTATCCTGGTCTTATATAATATACGGTTGGAAGTAACCAGAAAATTCCATCTGAAGTTACGCAGCCGAATATCGTAGTTGAGAAAACTGAACCAGAACCATTTAAATAAAAATACGATAGTTGAAAAAACCAGAAGAATAAGAAACATGAAGGAAACAGCAGCGAATTCTTCCAACAAAGTATTCACCTCTTTGCTAATAACTATCAGCTTTCTTTCGTTGGGCTTAAATAGCAAGTGACTGTATTCTCTCCCATTGATATCTCTCGTTCGGCTAAATACATAATCTCTTACTTTCCCTTTAAATTCCCCCGCCTTAAGGTCATACACAAACCTCCCGTACTGATTGGCCAGCCTGTCATTATTATAGTAGGCATATGAGTACGCTTTTAGCGAAGAATTATCCTTCAACTTGCCATCAACCAGCAATTCCGGTAAGCTGCCTTTGATACTAAGGTCTTTTGACTTAAGCTCAATAACCAGGGTGCCTGCCGTCTCGTCTCCATCCCTGACTGGAAGCAAGGCAAAATAGTTCTGGAAGCCGAATGTATTGCTTACGCGGTAAAAATAGTCGGATATCTTTACAGCATGTGCCAGAACAAAGTTTTTATAATAATCAAGTGAAACTTTTGTGGTACCTTTTAATGGCTGCCCATTTTGATTGAACTCGAAGCAATTGAAATCATACCTGGATAAATAATCCGCAAAATACAGCCGTTGCAATCGGTTATTCATCGATGTGTGGCTTGCGATCGGATTCTTAAAATAATCTGACACAACCCGATCCATCAGTATCTGCTCCTCAATCTCCTCAAACAGAACAACCGCATTCGGGTCATCCGAGGAAGCCAGATTGGTCACCAACACTTTGCGTTCCTCTAACTCCTTTATCCGTTCATATTCAGAAAGCTTTAAAGAGGTCCCTGTAGCAAATGCCAGTATAATAAAAATAAAGATTCCGAGGCTAAAGCGGTCCCGGCTGTTGTAAAATGCCACTCCTGCCAGGAATATTACCAGAGAAATAATAAGAAAAAACCAACCGGGAGTTTCGAATATCAGGCGGCAAAAAATACCTGCCAGAAGGGTAAGGAAAAATATGACCAGTCTCTCCTTATTAGTCAGCAACAGAGTCTCTGTAATGTTGAAGCATATCTGTATAAAGAAATAAAAGTTCAAGGCCAAAAAACAATAGATACACAGACCTACCCAGCTAACCCAGTTAAGGTTTAGCACATTACTAACGTCGAAACTTATCTTTGAGTTGGTGACGAGACCATGGAAAAGTTCGTCGATGAAATATCCTCCCAAGTAGATCAGCACAATCATCAGGGCAAAAATGATGTAGTTTAACCAGGGTTTCCATAGTCTGCCGGATAGCCTGATCTCATTTCGATAGCCGTACATGTAAGCCATCAGCCATGTCAGCGACAATATGTTTAAGAGGAAATCACCCAGTGAGGGAAACAGCTTACTTGAGCCGTAATATTTCGGATCGAACAGAGCCAGATCAAAATGATTGTCAAACCAGGAGGTCTGCAGTTCAAGGTATCGGAATATTAACAGAAAAGCCGTAAGAAAACCTATAGAAAGTATTATATATCCGCGCGAAGCTATCCATATGCAGATCTGATTTACCAGGAACAAGGTGCAAATCACAGCTAAAACCAACATCAACAACTCGAATCCGGAATAATAATGGGCTAAGGCCTCCGGCTTGAGTTTTACTGAAAAAAGATATTTGCCCTGGATATTGCGGATACTGTGAGCTGGCTTATCATTTACCAGAGCTATATCCAGGTTGTTTGTATTAACCAGGTCGCTATAAACAATATTCTCGAGGTATCGGTTTTCATAGGGGTAGTTAGCTTTGATCGGTATAAAGGCTAATGCAGAAAAGTCACCATTTGATTTCTTAATGACTTCATACCAGCCATTCTTCCAGGTTAAAAATGTACTGCCTTCTTTGAAACTGGCATCAGTATCAAAAAGAATGTTATTCCCGATCCAGAATTTAAGTTTTCCGGCCTGATAGGTATGAAGATATATACGCTTTTCATCCTGAAACCTTTTAATTAGTGTCTGTGCCCAGGAAGTATTTTCAGGAAGGGTTTTTAAGGAATCCAGCAGAGCCGGGTCATTTAAGAAGTCATTTATGAACCGCTCCTTTCTGTGGAGATTTTTCTGGAGGGTCTCCGCATCCTCGTAAAGAATCTCTTCTTTATTAAAGGTACTATTTATCGTTAGGGCGGTACCGGCGAACGCCAGGGCCAGAACAAAAAGCAAAAGGCGAATTTTTAAAGCTCCGGACAAATTAACCACGTTTAGGTAAAAATAGTATTAAAAACAAAAGGGCTCAAAAATTGAGCCCCCGGAATATAAAAATTCAAATTATTTTAAACGATGTTCGCACTGCTGGTCTCAACTGTGCGATTTACCTTTTTGACTAGTCCCTGCAAAACGTTGCCGGGGCCCACTTCTGTAAAGGAAGTTGCTCCATCTTCCAGCATATGTTCAACAGTCTGAGTCCAGCGAACCGCCCCTGTTAGCTGGGAAATTAAATTATGCTTGATACTGGCAACGTCTTTGTAAGGCCTGGCATCGATATTCTGATATACAGGGCACACAGGTTCTTTTATTTCCGTTGCTTCAATAGCCTGCTGTAATTCCACACGGGCTGCCTCCATCAATGGCGAGTGAAATGCTCCGCCAACATTTAGCTTTAGGGCACGCTTTGCCCCGGCTTGTGTCATCAGCTCACAGGCTTTATCAACCCCTTCCACAGTTCCTGAGATGACGAGCTGACCCGGACAGTTGTAATTAGCCGGAACCACAACTTCGCTGATTCGCTGGCAGATGTCTTCAACAGTGAAATCATCCAGACCAAGTATGGCGGCCATAGTCGAAGGCTGCAGCTGGCAGGCTTTCTGCATAGCGTTGGCCCTGGCGGCAACAAGACGCAATCCATCTTCAAACGACAGTGCCTCGGCAGATACGAGGGCGGAGAATTCTCCCAATGAATGGCCTGCAACCATATCAGGTTTGAAACTATCCCCCAGTTCTTTAGCCATGATCACAGAGTGCAAAAATATAGCCGGCTGTGTTACGTTGGTTTGTTTCAGATCGTCCTCAGAACCGTTAAACATAATATCAGTAATCCGAAAACCCAGGATTTCGTTAGCCCGCTCAAACAGCTCTTTCGCTTGAGCCGATTGCTCGTAAAGGTTTTTTCCCATACCTGGAAATTGTGCTCCCTGACCAGGGAATATGTATGCCTTCATACTTTGTGTGTTGGTTGTTTAGTTTGTAAGCTGAGTGATTGCAGTAGTTGAGAGTTAATAGTTATTTTGTTTGCATGATCAGCAATCAGCAGCAATAAATGAAGAATCCGACAGCTAGCTTAAATTAGCAGTAATCAGTCTCAAAAATTCAGCACGCGTGGTTTCGTTGACAAACTCACCTGTAAAAGCTGATGTTGTTGTAACTGAATTCTGTTTTTGGGCTCCGCGCATCGACATACAAAGATGTCGACATTCTATCACTACCGCTACCCCGGCAGGATCAAGCGTATTGTGTATACAATCACGAATTTCGTTAGTTAATCGTTCCTGAACCTGCAGTCTGCGTGCAAAAGCATCAACTACCCTGGGAATTTTGCTTAAACCAACGATGTGCCCGTTGGGAATGTAGGCTACATGAGCCTTCCCGAAAAATGGAAGCATATGGTGTTCACACATTGAATAGACTTCAATATCCTTCACTACAACCATTTGGCTGTAATCTTCTTTGAACATCGCGCTTTTCAATATCTCATCCGGTTTCAGATCATACCCATGAGTGAGAAATTGCAGCGCTTTGGCAACACGTTCAGGCGTTTTAATAAGGCCATCACGTGAAGGGTCTTCCCCAAGACCTGATAAAATATCCTTATAATGATCCGCTATCCTGCCTATCTTATCAGAATTGTAGCGGTCAATCTTAACATAGCCTTCAATTTCTTCTTCGTCCGATAAATGATCGTGCATATTAGTTTTCATTAAATCTGCTTTATGTCAGGAATTATCCGAAATACTCTACAAAATTATTTTCTGTTTCGTACAGCTTTATCGAATGTAATGCCGCATTCTGTGCATCTATTAAAGGCTTCAGCTGTTCAAATATCGCGACAGCCAGAACCTCTGTTGACGCCATCTTATCTTTCATAAAATTCACATCAAGGTTGATGTTCTTGTGATCAAGAGCATCAGTCACATGTGTTTTTATGATCGTTTTCAGTTCCTTCAAATCGATAACGAAACCAGTTTCCGGATTGATTTGGCCTTTCACTGTAACGTACAGTTCATAGTTGTGCCCATGCCAGTTCGGATTGGAGCACTTGCCGAAAACCTCCAGGTTCTGTTCGTCAGTCCATTCTGGTCTGAATAGTTTATGCGCAGCATTAAATCTTTCTCTGCGGGTAATATAAATCATGCTTCAAAAATTAAAACGTGCAAATATACTCAAACTAGCAACATCGCTGCAGCTTCCTGACAGATCATTACTTTTCACAGATACTGCATCCCTCCTGACACTCGCTTAGCCCCCCTGAAATTATATTCCTCCATTTAATCGGTTCCCTTACCTTTGCAGTATGAAGATCCTTCTGGTTGCCGCCACACGCGCCGAATGCCAACCTTTGGTTTCCCGATATGCGGACTCCCGAAACCCTGCCAGGTTAACATTGAACAACACTGAAGCCGAAATCCTCGTCACCGGTGTGGGCATGGTAGCTACCGCATTTGCTCTTGGACGACACCTGTCTGAAACGAAATATGACCTCGCCGTAAACATGGGCATTGCAGGGAGTTTTAACTTTGATCTCAGTCTTGGCGAGGTAGTTCAGATCACGCAGGATGTGTTTGCAGAACTGGGAGCCGAAGACGGCGACGATTTCCTTTCCCTGAATGAACTCGGATTTGGAGAGGTAAATCAATATGCTGTCGCCGCTCACCAGGAATCTCACAGTCCGAGGTTGAACGGAGCTAATCTCAGATCTCTTGATCAGCTTAAAAAAGTAAAGGCTATTACGGTTAATAAGGTGCACGGCAATGAGCTAACCATTGCCCGCACCTTATCGAGGTATGACGCCCAGGTGGAAAGCATGGAAGGCGCAGCTTTCTTTTACGCGTGCAACCAGACCCAGACACCCTGCCTTCAAGTTCGCGCGATATCCAATTATGTGGAAAGGCGTAATAAGGAAAAGTGGAACATCGGGCTGGCAGTAAAGAACCTCAATGACTTTCTCTACAGCTTCCTGGCAACAGGGTAATTAGCTGGCCATCATATATATCTAAATACTAAGTACTACCTACTAAATACTAACCAATGACCCTCACGCTAGGCTTTTCTCCCTGTCCCAACGATACCTTCATATTCGATGCCCTCATCCATCATAAGATAGATACCGAAGGTCTTGAATTTGAGGTCCTCTTTGATGACGTCGAGACCCTGAACAATAAGGCGCTCAGGCAGGAACTTGATATTACCAAACTCAGCTATCATGCCTATGCGTATGTTACGGATAACTATGTGCTGCTCGATTCGGGAAGTGCATTGGGCTTTGGCGTGGGACCTTTACTTATCTGTAAGGATGAGCGCTTCACCGACTCGTCTTTCCTGCTGAAAAATATCGCCGATTTCCGAATCGGAATTCCGGGTAAGTACACAACCGCGAACTTTCTTCTCAGCCTGGCCTATCCGGAAGCTCTCAAGAAAACTGAACTTGTCTTTTCCGATATCGAAAATGCGGTCCTGGATGGTCGCATTGATATCGGGCTCATCATACATGAAAACCGATTTACCTACCAGGATAAGGGACTTCATAAGATCATGGACCTGGGAGAGTTCTGGGAAGACCTGACGAGCTCACCAATACCCTTAGGCGGGATCATGATCAAACGCGCTTTACCCGAAGAACTAAAGCATAAGGTTAACCGGGTCATCCGCCGCAGCGTGGAGTTTGCATTTGCCAATCCAAAATCGGGTATCGATTTCATCCGTTCACACTCACAGGAAATGAGTGAAGAGGTCATGTATAAACACATAGAATTGTATGTGAACAAATACTCGGTTGACTTAGGTGAGGAGGGCCGGAAAGCTGTAACCGTCCTCTTCGAAGGGGCTGTCAAACTCGATATCATCCCGGAGCCAAAAGAAAACTTATTCTTATAATTGTAACCGATGTTCAGGCCCTGCATTGCAGGACTTTTTCAGGAAAATCAAAATCATTATGATCATTATCACCGGTGCGGCAGGTTTTATCGGGAGTTGTATAGTTCAGAAACTGAACGAAGAAGGTTATTACGACCTCGTTCTCGTCGACGACTTTTCAAACCCTGAAAAGAACAAAAATTTTGAAGGAAAGAGATTTTCAAAGCAAGTTCACCGAGATGATTTCCCATCATGGCTCCGCAGCAACCAGCTACACGTTCAGTTTGTATTCCATATAGGTGCCCGCACGGACACCACCGAGTTCGATGTCGAATTATTTAACAAGCTCAATCTTGACTATACCAAAGAGCTCTGGAATATTTGCGTGGAATTTGGATTGCCATTCGTCTACGCATCGTCTGCGGCTACCTACGGGCTTGGTGAACAGGGTTATGATGATGATGAATCAAAGATTCCCTTGCTGAAGCCACTAAACCCTTATGGTGATTCGAAGAACGAATTTGATAAGTGGGCGCTGGATCAGGAACGCAAACCTTACTTCTGGGCAGGGCTTAAATTCTTCAATGTTTATGGTCCCAATGAATACCATAAAGGCCGGATGGCCTCAGTGATCATGCACACCTTTCATCAGATTAAAAAAACCGGTTCCATGAAGTTATTTAAGTCTCATAAGCCGGAGTTCAATGATGGGGAACAAATGCGTGATTTCGTTTATGTAAAGGATGTAATTAATGTTCTTTACTTCCTGATGCATCACCGTAAAGATTCGGGCATTTACAATCTCGGTTCAGGCAAAGCAAGAACCTTTCTTGACCTTGCCACAAATACCTTTAGAGCGCTGGAAAAAGAACCGGAAATAAGCTTTATCCCCACACCCGAAGATATTCGTGAGACGTACCAGTATTTTACTGAGGCCCGGATGGAAAAACTCCAGTCAATCGGTTACACACAGGCCTTTCATTCTCTTGAAGACGGAGTCGAAGACTACGTAAAGAACTATCTTTCGGAAGGGAAGTATTTTTAATTAACCCGGGAACACAGGTTCATGATGTATCGCGTCAAACCTGCAACCCGGTTACAGGTCATCCCTGATACTTTCAATATGCTTCACGCTTAACCTTGAGGAAATGTATGAGGCCACGACAGAAACGGTCAGCACTGTCCCTAAAACAATAACAAAATCAAGCCATTTTAACGTTACCGGGTATGAATCCGTAATTAGGTTGAAGTCGCCCATCTTAATAAAACCATATCGCTGCTGCAGTATGCAGAAAAGGTAGCCGACTATCAGGCCGCCCACGCATCCCAGCATCGATATCATCATCCCTTCAATAAAGAATATCCCCCTTATCAGGTTGCGGTTTGCTCCCAGGCTGCTTAGGATGGCGATATCCTTACGTTTATCGATCACAAGCATGGTCAGTGAACCGATAATATTGAAAATGGCAATAACCAATACAAAGGTCAGGATCAGGAAAATAGCCAGCTTCTCCGTGTAAAGGATCTTATACAAAAGCTGATTCTGCTGACCGCGATTTTTCACCACGTAGCCTTTCCCAAGACTCTTCTCGATTTCCTTATGGATCTTTTCAATGGGAGATCCGGTTTTATAGTTGATCTCAATTAAAGATACCTGCTTCTCCTCGTTCAACAGGTTTCGCGCAAACCTAAGCGGGACGATCACAAGGTTATCGAGTTCCTGCTGCGATTGTATTACGCCTGCAGGATAAATGGTCGTAATATTAAACTCCTCTGCCGGATTAACTGAGTTCTGCGCTCCTTTACGGGGAGAGTAGATCTCCAAACCCCGAAGCGGGTCTTTTACATTAACCGACAAATACCGCTGTACAGCTGAACCGATTACAGCATAATCCTCACCATCATGATTCAGGGTAAAACTGCCTTCCAGAACAGTGCTGTCGAGATTCTTTCCCTGAATAAAGCCGTCTGAGACACCCTTCACCACGCCGATAAACTGGCCGCTTCCGTATCGTAAAAGAGCTTTCTCCTGCAGTACTTCCGCATAGTTCAGTACACGATCATCCTGCTTAATACTTTCAAATACAGCCGCTGAGGGATCAAAGGTTTTCCCGGAAGCAGGCTCAATGCGCAATTCAGGGCTGAACGTATTATACATCGAAAGCACCAATGTTTCAAACCCATTGAACACCGATAAAATAATAATCAGGGCAGCGCTTCCAACAAACACTCCCAGCATAGAAATACCCGAAATAAAATTAATGGCATGTACCGATTTCTTTGAAAAAAGGTACCGACGGGCTATATATAAAGAAGTATTCAATTTCAGCGGTTCAGGTATGGTTTAATTAGTTCGGGATCACTCAGCCTAGCTTAAAAAGGGATTATGCTTTTTTTCAAATCCTATAGAAGTGGACTGACCGTGCCCGGGATATACCTTACAATCATCCGACAAGACAAAGAGTTTCTCTTTTATACTGCGGATAAGCTGTTCATAGTTTCCTCCCGGAAGGTCCGTGCGACCAATACTTTGGTGGAAAAGAACATCCCCCGCGATAAGGAAGTTATCATCGGCGCTATAAAAACAAAGGTGCGCAGGGGAATGCCCCGGTGCAAAAATGATCTCCAGGCTGCTGCTGCCAAACGTAACAACACCGCTTTCTGGCAGGTAAACTTCAGGCAGCGGAGATACTTCGTAACGCATACCCATTGACGGGGCGTAAGCTACCACTGAGTTCAACAGTAGTTCTTCGCCTTTATGAAATTGGGGAAGCAATCCATATGTATCGTATACAAACTTGTTACCAAGTACATGATCGATATGACAATGTGTATTCAGCAGCAGAACCGGTTTCAGCTTGTGTTCTGCAATAAACTTCAGAACTGCATTCTGTTCTTCACCAGAATACATACCGGGATCAATAATGACGCATTCAAGCGTCTCATCAAAAAGGATATAGGCGTTTTCCTGATACGGATTGCAGGTAAATGATTTTACTTGGATCATCCCCAAAAGTAATTGTTTGAAGTGACATCCTGTGGCCCGCGGATCTCAATACTCAAATCTCACATCTCAAATCTGGTCCGCCCACCTGAAAGACCGGATCATGACGTCAATATCCTTCTTCACAAAGTCAAGCACAGGTTGTATAGAGTCGAGCCGTGGCTGTTCGTTGAAGTAAAGAGCGCCGCGAATATAATTTTTAGAACTGTCGGTGAGGAAAAACTGAACCGGCGAAGCGGCGTTTCCGTCAATAGTATAATAGATACCATAGACTTTCTTTTCCGGTATTGAGATGATAGATTCGTCTATCGCAGTTGCTTTAACAGTATGCTTAAAGACAAAAGTATGCGCGTCTTCAATAAGTTCGTTAAACTGTGCCTTCGAACGGATAGGTTGATAACTCAGATGGATCCGGCCGTTAAACCCGGTATAAACGACGTCCTTCCAGCATGGCTTTGCGTCACGGGCACTGTCTGTAACTACGCTGGCGTAGACGGGATAATCAAATTCAAACGGACACTCACCGTTATAAGACTGGTATTTTTTGTCCGGGAGGTCGATCTTGAAATATCCCCGTGGCTTTGGGCTATAGTCATTCCCGCATGCTGTGACCAGGAAACCGAAAATGGAAAGTGCATAAAACAGTGCTCTTCTCATTATTGATTCCATATATCCCAGGACTTCTCTGCCTGCAGGTGCAGCATTTCCAGTCCGTTCTTAATGCTTGCACCATGCTCTCTGCCACGGCGCAGAAATTCCGTTTCTGTAGGATTATACACCAGGTCGTAGAGCAAATGTCTGGAGGTCAACAGTTCGTACGGGATATCAGGACTAGCCTCTACATTGGGGTAAGTCCCGACCGGAGTAGTATTGATGATCAGGAAAGTCTCCCTGATGAGCTCGTCGGTCACCTGCTGGTAGCTAAGCTGCTTTTTTATAGCCCGGCGGGAGACATGCTTATATGCGATCCCAAGTTTATTTAACACATAGGCAACGGCTCTTGCCGCACCACCTGCGCCAAGGATCAATGCTTTGGAGTGATGTTTTTTCAGCAGGGGTTTCAACGAGGTTTCAAAGCCATAGGCATCGGTATTGTATCCCTCGAGCCGTACCTGCAATGAAGACAACTCTCCTGAAAAAAATGCTTCCACCGGATGTTGATTCACGATCTTAATGCAGTTGACGGCATCAATCGCTTTGGCGGCAGGATCCAGTTTATCCAGATAATAGAGTACACCGATCTTGTGGGGAACAGTTACATTCAGCCCGCAGAGATCCGGATTAGCCTTAATCAGTTCGGGAAGATCACTCAGATTTTGAAGCGGAAAGGCTTCATACACATAATCTTCATAACCTTCCCTTTCAAACTTTTCCTTGAAATATTTTTCCGAAAAAGAATGTGTTAAAGGATATCCAATTAAGCCAAATTTCTTCATGGCAATGTTTTGTTTTTATAGGCAATGAACCTCGCCCGCTTAATCGAGCTCATTCTGAATGCCGGCTGCTTTCTTAGTAATCCTGGTCAAATATAAGATTCTCCGCTTCAGGCTGCTTCGCAGCATGTAAAGCTTCAATTCTTCAAGTTGCAGGACGCAACAAATGAACCAGCAGGACTTAAACTTGTTTTAAATCCAGGAAATGATCGAAAGTATCGCTGCGTAATCCAAGGCGTAAAGTCTCAACAGGGATAACATCTGCAGGAGCGATATTGCCTAAATTGATATTTGTGCCGATAAGCTTAATGAACCAAACCTGCTGTGCTTTCTGCGGAGCTTCCCAGATAATTGTCTCCTCCGGGATCTGGGTAAGGATCTCATCTACCAAACCCTGACGAACTTCGCCTGAATCACGATAGATCCCAACATTTCCACTTTCACGGGCTTCCGCTATCACTTTCCACGATCCCGCCTCTATTTCAGCTTTCATCAATGCGATCCACTTGTAAGGAGCAAGTATTTTAGCTGCATCCTTCGATCCTACTTCCGAAATAACCGTAACCTGTTCCTTTAGCTTACTGATATAACTGCATTTTTCTTCGTGTTCGATTGTAATTGAGCCGTCGGAAACTTCTGCGTATTCCATGCCGTATTTGTCAAGTACCCGGCGGTAATCATCAAACTGGTTACGAATAATAAACGCTTCAAACAGGGTACCTCCGAAATACACAGGGATTCCCGCATCGCGGTATATTTTTAGCTTTTTATCTAAGTTCGGAGTGACAAAAGAAGTAGACCAGCCAAGTTTAACAATATCAGTATGCGGGCCGGCTACTTCTAAAAAATCTTCTATCTGACGGATGCTAAGCCCTTTATCCATGACCATAGTTAAGCCATGCTGACGAGGCTTCTGGCTACGTTCAGGAATATTTTTTAACAAATAATTCATGCTGCAAATCTCAAAAAAAAAATCAGAAACCCAACACCATTTTTCGGAGGCCGCAGCGCTTACCGGGTATAGCGGTTTATTATGTCTATTATGATCTTGTTGTCCTGCAATTGCGGAAGATATTCAAATAAGATAAAGTGCTTATCCGGGTCTGTATTCAAGGCAGTTTCAAGGAAAGTCAATGCTTCATTGTATTGTCCGCCGGCAAACTGGTAAGCCACCATACGGTAATAGAGCTCCGCGGCATCCGGATTATTTTTGATGCCTTCTGAGATCGTTTCAACCGCCTGTTCAAGTTTATCCTGTTCAAATAAAATGGATGAATAGTCCAGCCAGGCCTCTATATCAACCGGATTTAACTCAACTACCTTCTCATAGGCTTTCTCCGACTCTTCCAGTTGTTTCAGCTTATACTGCGCATCCGCGATGGCGAACCAATAGTCGGGATTCGTGTCGTCGAGATCGAGTGCTTTTTTATAAAAGTGCAATGACTCAAAGTAACGCTCTTCAAAGTCGAGTGTTACACCTATACCGAACCAAGCGTCTGATTGCTTCGGATCAAGCTTGACGGATTTTTTATAGAATGAACGGGCCTCGTCCATCTTCTCCAGCTTCTCGTAGCATTCGCCGATAGCGCAGTAAGTATCTCCGCTCGGTGGTTCGTACTCAAACGTCTGCTTATAAACACCGATCGCTTCCGAAAACCGGTCGAGATGTACCAGGGCGTTACCCTTATTGAAATAGGCAGAGGCAAAATTATCTTTGATCAGGATGGCATAATCGTAGGCATCGATAGCCTTCTCGAACATTTCCATCTTATTTAACGCATTGCCCAGATTATACCAGGCGGCATATGAATAGGGCTCGTTGTCAATGTATTGCTCGTAGAACCGGATGCTTTCCTCCTGCTTGTCTAGCACATCGTAGCAGAATGCCAACTCATAAAGCGCATCCTGGTTCTCCATGTTTTGCCGCAGACACAACTTCAGATAACTTACAGCACTGTCATAATCACCCATGTTCTGGTAGATGTATGAGATGTGCAAAAGAATTTCGTCGGTGGTTTCAGCATGACTGAGAGCCTTCTCATAGTTCTCAAGCGCTTCCTGGTAACGCTCCATACCCTCGTAGATATTTCCCCGGATAGTGTAGATGTCAGCTTCGGAAGGCTCCAGCATCTCCGCCTTGATCAATGCTTCAAACGCCTTGTCAATTTGAGTGGTAGCCACATAAAGCTGGGCCTGTTTAACGAAAAATACGGCTGCAAAAGGATGCTGATTAATGGCATATTCCGCTACCTGGAGTGCCTTTATCGGATCATTCTTCTCTATATAGTAATCTATGATATTTTCAAAAGCGAGCGAGTCAAAAAAGTACTGATCCTGATTACGGATCATCTCTTCATAGCGCTCAACCGAAAACCGGGGATCTTCGGAAAAATCAAATTCAAAATCTTCTTCCATCTATACTTAATACGATCAAGAACGTTCGCCCGACAGGCTTTATTGAATACTCAATAAATCTGCCAGCTTAGTGTTTCAATCAATTTACCCTAAAAAATTTGTCTGTTATCTATTATTTTTCCACATGCCAACTTCAGGACAGCTAATGCCCTGAAAATAAATTGAATAAAATTTGAAATTTTTTATGACTCCTTTTTGAGTTACCGTGTCGACCCGCCTTTGTGGAAATGATTAACTTTGACAAAAATACGAAATATTTATGCAATTCGATATAAAGCCTATACTCCAGGACCTTGGAATACAAGCAGAAAATGAAGCAGCCGGCACGGGTCAGCGGTGGAGCAGCGCAGGTGAAAACATGGTACATCCGGTTTATTCGCCCGTCGACGGACAGCAGATAGCCGCCGTAAAATTTGCTACAACCGAAGATTATGACGCTACGATTAAAAAAGCCGGCGAAGCCTTCAAAACCTGGAGAACCTGGCCGGCACCTAAACGCGGGGAGATCATCCGGCAGTTAGGAGAGGCTTTACGTGAGCATAAAGAAAACCTGGGAAAACTGGTGTCCTATGAAATGGGCAAAAGTCTTCAGGAAGGCTACGGAGAAGTACAGGAAATGATCGACATCTGTGATTTTGCTGTAGGCTTATCCCGACAGTTATACGGCCTGACCATGCACTCGGAGCGACCGTTGCATCGCATGTATGAGCAATGGCATCCGCTTGGTATCGTAGGAATTATTTCTGCCTTCAACTTCCCCGTTGCAGTCTGGAGCTGGAATGCTGCCCTTGCACTCGTTTGCGGTGATGTGTGCATATGGAAACCATCGGAAAAGACTCCGCTGACTGCTATAGCCTGCCAGAACATACTTGCAGGGGTGTTAAAGGCAAATAATGTTCCCGAAGGAGTATCATGCGTCATAATAGGCGATAGGGCAATAGGCGAGCTGATGAGTAACGATACTCGTGTGCCGTTGGTTTCAGCCACCGGATCTACCCGTATGGGTAAAGCCGTCGGAGCGGCAGTAGGCGCCCGCTTAGGCCGCAGCCTTTTAGAACTCGGTGGGAATAACGCCATCATTATATCGAAGGATGCCGACCTGGATATGTCGCTTATAGGAGCAGTCTTCGGCGCCGTGGGTACCGCAGGACAGCGCTGCACCAGCACCCGCAGGCTCATCATTCATGAGAGCGTTTATGACGAATTCAAAGGCAAATTGGTTAAAGCCTATGGTCAGCTGAAAATTGGTAACCCGCTTGATCAGAATATGCATGTGGGTCCGCTGATTGACAAGGATGCGGTAAACTCATACCTGGATTCCATCGGGAAAATAAAGGCGGAAGGCGGTAAATTTATTGTCGAAGGCGGTGTAATGGAAGGCGAAGGCTACGAGTCAGGCTGCTATGTGAAGCCCTGCATTGCCGAAGCAAATAATGATTTCAAAATCGTTCAGCACGAGACCTTCGCTCCTATTCTCTACCTGATGAAATATAATTCCCTGGAAGAAGCATTTGCGCTGCAAAACGGGGTTCCGCAGGGACTATCATCTTCTATCATGACACTGAACCTGCGCGAAGCTGAGCAATTTCTGTCAACCGGCGGTTCCGATTGCGGGATAGCCAACGTAAACATCGGTACTTCAGGAGCCGAGATCGGTGGTGCCTTCGGCGGCGAAAAGGATACCGGCGGTGGCCGAGAATCTGGTTCCGACGCATGGCGGGTATATATGCGTCGTCAGACCAACACGATAAATTACTCTGATAAGCTGCCGCTTGCGCAGGGCATCAAATTCGATCTGTAGATAGTAAAGGATCATATATGGGCCGCCAATTCTATTGAACTGGTGGCCTTTTTATTTTTATACCTCTCCCCTGCTGGCTTCGTTTCATCACTAAGACTTTCCGGTACAGGTCAGCCCCGGCTTAGGATTGGTTGAGGTCTCGTTCGGGTCAAGTCCATTAATTCATGGACATGACCTTAACATGGTACCTGCCTGTCTGCTCCAACTCCCTGTCAAAAAGGATTTCAAAAAAGACGCTGTCCCGGGTCTGAAGTAGAAGCTTAAGCCCTGATACTTAGCCAAACGGCCTGGTAGTGACAAATGCTTCCTGCCAGAACAAACAGGTGCCACAAAGCATGGTGGTGTTTCAGCCGCTGCCAGAGAAAAAAGATAATTCCCAGGAGGTACAGCGCGATCCCGCTGTAGATCAGGAAGATCACATCCTCGGGCATATTCGCAAAGAATGAATCCCGGACGAATAAAAACAGAAGGCTTGTCGTCACATAGGAAGCCACCGACATCAGGATAAACCTATTCAGATAATACAGCTCGAAAATTACGCCCATCACAACGGAACACCAGACAAGAAGTAAGAGGAAGATTCCCGTCGAATTAAACATGTACTGGATAACGAAGGGGGTGTAAGTTGCCGCGATCAGGAAATAGATGCTAATATGGTCAAGCAGTTCCAGCCTGTGCTTCAGCCGTTCCCGGCTGATTGCATGATACAGGGTTGAAAATGTAAAGGTGACAACATAACACAACCCATATATGCTCACCCCGATCATCTCGGCCGTTGTACCATTCTGAAAAGAAAAAATGAGCAAAGAGGGGATGAACAGCAGACCGAATAAAATGCCCAGGGCATGTGTAATGCTGTTAATTGTTTCAGTAGTTAATAAAGATAAAACTCTACTCATACGCTCTCCTTAGATTGTAAACAAGTCACTCAATGAGTATTACAATTCAAATTCGAGAATGTGTGCGATCGGAAATCGCTGGACCAGCTTAAAGCAAAATTAAGGCTTGAGTAACCTGCGGAATAAGGGCTCGTGGGACCTTATATAAATTTACTAAAAATTCGAATTAACCAGGAGTATCGCTATAATGAATAACATATAAATCGCTTTTACTAAAGTCTTGTCTCCAGGCAAACAACTCCCAAATGCTGTCGTATATCGAACGACAATGAAAATCAATTATTTACTCCCGTTAAACGACAATCTGTTGCCAAAAGGATCGATTACGTCCATACAAAGTGTATCTCGATTCCAGGGCGGTGTTTCTAATCCGGGCCTGTTGTATTTATATTCTTTACTAAGGATTTGCCGGTGGTACTCCTTCAAGCCGTCAAAATTATCAATATAGGCACGGGCACCGGGTGTACAATCGCCATGATGCTCGGTCAGGTGAAGTACAATATCTGCCAATGAGATCTGCAGATAAACCGGGGCATGATCAGGCTTGTCCTCCCAGTCGATCTTAAAACCGAGCCAGTTGACATAAAAGTCGAGAGCTTTATTATAATCGAATATTCTGAATATCGGAATTATGGAAGCCAATTGAACGGGGGTTAAGGTGTGAACGGCACAGTGATGAAACAGGTACTAATTAATTAAATATTTAGTTCACAAGGAGTTTATAACCTTTCCCATGCACGTTGATGATCTCAACTTTCGGATCATCCTTAAGATACTTCCGAAGCTTACTGAGGAAAACATCCATACTGCGCCCGTTGAAATAGTTGTCATCGTGCCAGATACTGATCAGAGCCTCTTCGCGGGTAAGAACTTCATTTTTCCGCATGCATAGCAGTCGTAGCAGTTCGGCTTCCTTGGTGGAGACCTTTTGCTGCTTATCAGCATTTTTGATCATTTGGGCAGTATAATCGAAGTTATATTTCCCGATCGAAAAGTTGGTCTGCTGGGCAGCGCTCTCTTTTTTGTCACTGTCAGTAACACGCTTGAGTAAGGCATTGATGCGAAGCAGTAGCTCCTCAATACGAAAGGGCTTGGTGATGTAATCGTCGCCGCCAAGATTATAGGCTTCCGATTTGTCTTCGATCATCGTTTTGGCCGTTGCGAAGATAATAGGGATGCTGTCATTAATCTTCCTGATATCCTTTCCGAGGGTGAACCCGTCTTTCTTGGGCATCATTACATCCAGGATGCAGATATCAAAGTGATCCCTGGTAAATGCTTTAAGCCCTTCGTCACCGTCCCTGGCTAAAACCACATCAAACTTTCCCTTTAACTGCAGGTAGTCCTGAAGCAGCATACCCAGGTTCGGGTCATCCTCAACTAATAAAATTTTCTTCATAGGCCCTTTACCAATACAGGGAAAATATAATTATAAAATCGGAACAAATTAAGTTGTGACAGCAAGGTAAACAGGCAGTGTGATCTCAAACTCAGAACCTTTATCTTTTTCACTCCTTACCTTTATATGGCCCTTTAAGCGCTTGACTATATCGCTGACATAACTTAGACCAAGGCCAAAGCCTTTAACGTCATGCAGGTTACCGGTCGGGATCCGATAGAACTGGCTGAATATCTTAGCCTGCTGGTCGCGGTTCATCCCGATGCCTTTATCCGCAACCTTTATCACAATGTTCTTCCCCACGTTTTGCGTTGTAATCCTGATCTCCGGATCATCCTTACTGTATTTATTGGCATTGTCTATCAGGTTGAAGATCACGTTTGACAAGTGAAGTTCATCGCCCATGACCATGGCATTTTTTGCATTCAACTGCAATTCAACCTTAGCATTCCGCTTCTCAAGCTGCAGGGCCATACTGTCTATGATTGCTGCCAGAAGGTCATTCATCTCCACTTCCTTATGCTCCAGTTTCAGATTACCCTTATCTATCTTCGCAATGTTCAGCACACGCTCGATATGATTACCAAGCCTGACATTTTCATCATAGATGATATTTGCGAGACGATCTAAACGACTCTTGTCTGCAGTGAGTTCAGGATCTTTCAGCGCTTCACTCGCAAGCATAATGGTTGCTACCGGAGTTTTAAACTCATGGGTCATGTTGTTGATAAAATCAGTCTTCATCTCCGACAATTTCTTCTGTTGAAGGATAGAATGAATGGTATATCCAAAACAGAAAAGAAGGATAAGCAGTAAGCCCCCCGACAAACCCATCATGGCCGTCAGGTTGGCCAGGATAACATTATTCTTTTCAGGGAAAGTGATTGTCAGCAGACCCGCGTCCCTGATCATATCCTTGGGAAAGAGGGCAGTCTGGTACGTGTTGTAGGGCAGGAACGGCGAACTTGTTGATGCCCTTGTAAAAATGAGTGAATCTCTTTTTGCCGAGGTTACCTTATACTCGAAATAGCTGTTTATCGACTGGTTTTGCAGCTCATCTCGTAACATCGAATCCAGTATGAGTGGATGAACCCTTTTATTAAGAGGCATGTAAACCTGCTGATATTCGGTAGCCAGGTCTTCAAAAAGGTCCCTGTTTTCTTTTTCAGCGTCAAAATACTCCTTTACTTTCCGAACTTTCACCTTCTCAACCGGCTCCTGGGGCTCTGGTGGAAGAGGTGGGCGGGAGATGTGGGTAAGCTTAGGTTTTGCAAGCGTATAGACGCTTGGTCTTCCGGTTTGCGGGTCGATGGTTACATACTGTCGAACGGAATCAGGTATAAAAGCCGTGGCGTTGAGTATTTCCGTAACTGCCGGGGTTCTTAGCGCTTTCGAAAGTGTTTGCTGAGTGCGCTCATGTACCTGGCCGAGAGCATCCTGTACCTGTATGATATCAACCTGAAGTTTGTACTCCATGTTCTTCAGTTCTGCAGCGCTGATCACATCGTTAAAGGCAATCACATTTGGGTTTCGCATGCGATAGAGGCTGTCGCGGAGCCAGAAGATACTGTCAGCTTTACGCTGTTCTGCACGCAGCATAGAGGCGTAGCTTTCCACCGGCCTCCTTTTCCTTACCGGTTTTCTTACCGGCCTTGGCTTGTGAGCGGTGACATATTCACGGGGGGCAGTTTCCTGTGTTGCATGTTTTATCTCTACTTTATTGGTTAGGAATGTATTAGCATCATGTTTCTCAAGCTTAGCAACCACATTATCTAAAGCCTCATTCACATTCTGATCAAAGAGCTGTGATTTTAGCTGGAACGATTGCCGCAGAAAATAAAACTGCATAGCCATCACGCCAAGCAAAGCCAGCGCCATCATCCCTATAATTAAACTGATACTCCTTTTCTTCATCCCTTACAAAAATACACAACGCTGCATTTGAGCATTTGTATTTAACATATTTTAACAAAGCCTTGAATTAAGTATATCCAGCCAGGAATATTACAGGTCCATGATCTCCTTTACGTGTTTGTCGATATTGGAAGCCAGCTTTCCCATCGGCAGATCGTTTGCATCGCTGCCAAAAGGATCTTCAATCTCTTCAGCAACCAGCTCCATACTGGCCAGTACGTAAAATACGAACATGACCATCGGCGCCACATAATAGCCGAGTGAGAATACATAACCAAAGGGCAGGGTCATCACATATACAAAAATGAATTTCTTAATAAATGCACTGTAGGAGTACGGTATGGGCGTATTTTTGATCCGTTCGCAGGAGCCGCATATCTCGGTGAACGAAGTAAGCTCGCTGATTAAGAAAAGCAGTTGCTGGCCGGACAGTTTTTGATGGTTATAAAGATCATTGATACGCATCATCATCAATTTAGCTATCTGGTTAGGGACATGCTTCTGTGTATCTATATCGGACAGCTCGGGATGTGCTTTTTCATCCAGCATAAAGCGCGTACCCTCCGACTGCAAATGCTCTTTCAGGGCAGTTGCATATAAGGGGATCGTCTCCCTGAAAAACAAGCGGCTTTCTTCATCCTGGAGGACCGCATTCAGCTTGAGAGCCAGGTTCCGGCTGTTATTAACAAGTCCTCCCCACAGCTTGCGTCCCTCCCACCAGCGGTCGTAGGCCGTATTTGTCCGGAAGACCAGCAGAATGGAGATGGCAAAGCCAAGAAGACTATGCATCACTGGTACATTCCTGACCCAACTCTTATCACTCAGGTTAAGATATTCCATCTCCCAGTAAGCTACTGCAAGCGAGAAAACAAATACAAAGACCATTAAGGGAAACAGCTTTCGGAGAGTATCAGAATTGTGAATCCGGAAAAGAAAATGGATCCAGTCTTTGGGGTTGTAAATTAGCATATACCTGAGTTGAACCTAAAATTAGTGTTTTCTGCCTGGCGTTCGGATTTAAGATCATAACCAGCCTGATCGCCTGAAGAAGTAGTAAAGAAGGCTGCACGCTATAACTGTTAATATGATGACGGCGTAATAACCGTATTGCCATTCAAGCTCAGGCATGAACTTGAAATTCATGCCGTAAAAACCAGCTATCATGGTAGGTACAGCCAGAATAGCCGCCCAGCCGGCAAATCTTTTGGAGGTATCATTCTGCGAAATGGAGATCAGGGAAAAATTGGCTTCCAACGCCGTATTCAGCAATTCGCGGGTGTTGTCAACCATTTCATTAATGCGCACAGCATGATCATAGATATCGCGGAAATACGGGAGTGATTCATCCCGAATGATACTGCTTTCCAGGCGCATCAAACGATTGCAAATATCAATCAAGGGGGATACTGCTCTTTTTACTTCGAGCAATTCACGTTTTAGCTGATAAATATGCGCGGTCGTATGCCGGGTTGGTTTTTCATTAAATATCCTTTCTTCCAACGCCACCAACGCAAGTTCCAGTTCATTAACAACCGGAAAATACCTGTCAACAATAAAATCCATTATCGCGTATAGAACAAACCCCTGCCCAAGGCTTAATAATTCCGGCTTTGATTCGCAGCGCGCCCTAACTTCGGTATATGGAACAGACGAGCCGTGCCTGACACTTACAATAAAGTTATCGCCTACAAAAAAGTGTGTTTCTCCAAATTCAATTCGTGATTCGCGGTTGATCTGTGCCGTACGGAGAACTACAAAAATTGAGTCGCCATACAGTTCTATTTTGGGACGCTGGTGAGCCCGGTGAGCATCCTCGATGGCAAGGTCATGTAAATCAAATTCCCGCTGCACCAGACTGAGCACCTCTTCCGATGGCTCATGTAATCCTATCCAGACAAATTTATCCGGTTCGCTAAGCACATCATGAACCTTGAATAGTTCCACATCGGCTAGGCGCTGACCACTGGCGTATGCAGCACAATTGATAATTTCTTTCATGAATTCATTGTTGCTCTTGTTCTCACGCATCCGAAAGATGACGGGTGCTCATATGGCCGTAAATTAATTCTATAGAAAGTTCGTGAAAAAATAACAGAAGTGGGCATTCCTGAATTTCTATGCCCCGCACTCTTTAACATTTTTTAACAAAGCTTTAACAATATCTGCCGCCCGACGGATTTAACTTTGAATAAAATAAAACCTTAGGTTATGAAACGAATTATACAATATTCATTTTCACTGGCTGCCACAGTCGTATTCATTCTGGGATCAGGTGAGACTAGAGCTCAGGAAAAAAAGGAGATCAAACGAACGATTATCATTAATGATAGTGATACCATCATTAACGGTAAAAAACTTAGTGAAGCCAGTCCTGCCGAACGGAAGGCGCTCTTAAAAGAGATGGATGAGAGTAAAAAGAGCCGCAAGTCAGTTAAAGGAAAGAAAGGCGATATAGAAGAAAAAGATGTTTTCATCTACCGGAACGGAAAAGAACCCCATGTATTGAGATGGCGCACTGAAGATGACGGCGAAGGGATGAATGTCCGGTTTAAAGAAAATGGAGCTCATATTTTCCAGTTCGATGGCGACAGCCTTATTATGAGCTTTGACAATGATTCCGTGGCGAACCGTTTCCACTTCAAAATGGACAACCTTGACAGCAATATGCGAACCCGGGTCCTGAGCCTGGATCGCAACATTCGCGGTATGCGTGGCATGCGCGATATGCCCCGAATGATGGAAGGCACTCATCCCCGCGTATTTATGGAAGATACGGATATGTTCGACCGCATACCTTCCCGGAGAGAAAATTCGCAGTCATTCAATTATGTTTATACCGATAAGGACGGCATCAGCAGCCGGATGAACATCCGTGTTTCAGAAGCGGACGATGACGTTTTGAAAAAGATCAATCCCGGAAGTGATAAAACTGAGCTAACGGTCAATGACCTGACCCTTTCGCCCAATTTCTCTAACGGCAAGCTGAACCTTTCCTTCAACCTGAGTGAAAAGGGCTCGGCGGATATTAAAATTTTTGACAGCAGCCTGAAAGAGATCTTTACAGACAAGCCCACGGCGATTAACAATATCTACTTCAAGCAGGTTAGTCTGCCCAGAAACGGTGTCTATTATGTCCGTATCAGCCAGGGCAATAAAAGTTATGTTCGCAGGATCGTGAAAGAGTAGAAGAATTATGAATTAAGAATTATCAATTAAGAATTAAGGATTGTTAATGCCCTCAATAAAGAAAACCTATATAGCCTAGCTTTATAGGTTTTCTTATTATTTCCTAGTATCAATGTGAGGAATGAATTAATTGGCAGGATCGCCGTTAAAAGAAAAAACCTATAAAGCTTTCGCCCTATAGGTTTTTCGTAATTCTTAATTCTTAATTACTTAGAATGGAAGATCATCATCATCTGAACTCGAAGTTATATCAACCGGCTTTGCATATTCAGGTGACGCAGCTGCAGCTCCGCTTTCAGCACCTAATACATTCACACGCCAAACGATCATACTGTTGAAATACATGGTAACACCTTCCTTGTTCGTCCATGGACGTCCGCGAAGATTAAAGAATACCTCAACCTGATCCCCTACTTTCAATGGATCGAGCAATGACACCTTGTCCTGCTGGGCCTCGAACTTTATAAATTCAGGATACTGAGGATTTTCAGCGTACTCAACGACCAATTCCCGTTTTTTAAATTTTTCATTCACCTCAATCACCGGTGAAATTTCGTGTACTTTTCCTTTTATGTCCATCTCAATATATCTTTTAAATTATCTACTCAGCTTTGTAAATCCCTGGTCACCATCCACATCCGGCTGAATTTCAACCAGCGGGAACTTGGAAAACAGGGTTTGTAAAAGTAAAAAATTAAGGCAGTTTTTAATTGATTAACTTCGCAATTTATTATGCAAGTTTTCCACACTAAAAGCAGAATTGTAATCACCTGCAATAAACGCCTGTCCACTTATTTACAGGAAGAAGTTGAAGCCCTTGGCTACAAAATTACCCGCAGTTTCAGTACCGGTGTAGAAGTTGAAGGCACCCTTAATGATTGTATTCCGCTTAACCTGAACTTACGATGCGCAAGCCAGGTCCTATATCATCTTAAAAGTTTTGAAGCCGAGAACCCGGCCCGTTTATACAAGGAGTTGCTGGATATTGATTGGGAAAGTCTCATCGATTTTACTGGTTACTTTTCTGTTACCAGCAACGTCGATAACGAGACAATTACAACTCCCCTCTTTGCCAATCTGAAAGTAAAGGACGCGATCGTTGACCGGATAAAAGAAAAGAAGGGTATTCGACCAAACAGCGGATCCGACGGAAATAAAGCTGTTATACACTTATACTGGAAAGATACAAAGGCCGACATCTTTATTGATTCTTCGGGCGAAACCTTAGCGAAGCATGGTTACAGGAAAATTCCTGGCAAAGCACCTATGCTTGAAGCCTTGGCCTGCGGAGCCATCATGGCAACGCGCTGGGATAGGAAGAGTCCCTTCGTTGTGCCTATGTGCGGATCAGGAACACTCGCAATTGAGGCTGCACTTTTGGCTACCGACAAAGCACCCGGTTTATTTCGGATGAATTATGGCTTTATGCATATCATGGGATATGACGAGGAGGTCTTTTTTGCCGAACGCCGTAAACTGAAGGAGCAATCTAAAAAGGAAACGGAAGCAAAGATCGTCGCGACGGATATCTCCGAAGATGCCGTGGACGTTTCTATCCGCAATGCAAGAACTGCCGGGGTGGATCACCTGATAGAATTCTCCGTCTGCGACTTTGCTGATACTCCGGTTCCAGAGCAAGCGGGTGTGGTGATCTTTAATCCTGAATATGGCGAACGCCTCGGGGTTCATACAAAGCTGGAAGCTACCTACAAGCGTATGGGCGACTTTATGAAATCGAAGTGCGAGGGATACCGCGGCTATATATTTACAGGCAATCCAGACCTGGCAAAAAAGATCGGGCTACGGGCATCGCAGCGTATTGAATTCTATAACGGAAAGCTCGACTGCCGCATGCTGGAGTATGAACTTTACCAGGGCAGCAAACGGGAACCTAAAGAAGTAATTTAAGCCGATGCACCCTTTGATCGATCAGACTGCCCGTTTTGTGAAGCAATCTCTGAAAGATGCCGAAACCGGGCACGACTGGTGGCATATCCTGAGAGTTTGGAATAATGCAAAACTTATCGGCCAGTCAGAGCCTGCAAATATGCTTGTTGTGGAGCTGGCAGCATTGCTTCATGACATTGCCGACAGCAAATTCCATAATGGCGATGAAGAGATCGGTCCCGATACCGCCGGCAGGTTTTTGGAAAGCATCAATGCCGACCCGGCTATTATCGAACATGTAAGGCAGATCATACGCAATATGTCCTTTAAAGCCAGCCTGGGCCAGGTAACTTTCCAGTCTCCTGAACTCCTGATCGTACAGGATGCCGACCGGCTGGATGCTATCGGTGCGATAGGTGTTGCGAGGGCATTTACCTATGGCGGCTACAAAAACCGGGAAATGCACAATCCGGAAATCCCGCCAGTGCTCAATATGAGTAAGGAAGAATACAAGAATTCCACTGCTCCCACAATCAATCATTTTTATGAAAAGCTCCTGCTCTTGAAAGAAAAGATGAATACCGCTGCAGGACGGCAAATTGCGGAAGAAAGGCACCGGTTCATGCTTACTTATCTGGAACAATTCGAAGCTGAGTGGAGCGGTGACCGTTAGCTAATTCAACTTGTAAAATTCAGAATCGCAAAATAAAGCAGCATCATGGCGCCGCTCGTAATTGTCATTCGTGACATGTTCCGAAAATTAGCCTGGCGCTGATCCTTGCTTACACGACGATACCAATCTAAAAATACACCTACAACCGGAAGTGCGAAGGGCAGGAATATCCAGAAGTTATACAATTGCTCCAAATTGCGCCAGTAGATAAACAACAAAGCCATTGCGATTGCAAACAAGATTGCTGTGAAAAGGAAAGAGCCTTTTACGCCAAGCAGCATACTCAAGGTTGTGTCGCCCCGTTTCCGGTCTTCTTCATGCTGGTAGACCTGCGTTAAAGGATAAGTTGCCCCTATCAGGCAGGAACAGATCAGGCCTGCAATCAGGAAATTCTGGTTCCATCCATGTAATATGCTCAGGCCGGAGATTGCCGAATAACTGCTCCAGTATATACAGGCTCCCTGGAAAATAAAGACGATTAAAAAGCTGGTAACAGGATATTTCTTCAGACGCGTACTGCTGTGACTATACAATTTGGAAAAGAGGCCATACAACAATACTGCGGCAACCAGTTCGATGCTCACAAAAAGGGCGAGAATAACAGCGATGCCATCAAGCAGCAAGGAAAAATAATACAAGCTCGTGTCAACCGGCGGAGGATTCTCCACAAGGGCGATGCTGCCCTCGTCTTTGTCAAAATAACTGTTGTAGCCGTTGCTTGCCGGGTAAACAAGTAAATGCCAGATGATAAAGGTCAGGACAGTATCAGGCAGGATAACCTGTGGAACCTGGCTCAACGCGAATAAAAACACTGGCATCAGCAGGAAAGAGAACGGAAAGCGCATGTGCACCAATGCAGACTGTGAGGGCAACAACATGTTTGAGCGCATTAGCGAAAATACATTATTGCAGTTAAAATGCCTGCCCCGAAACTCCCGGTCTTTTCTTAAATTCAAACTGTTATCCGCTTGAATCAAACCCATCCTGCAAAACACTGTTCACCATTTACTTTACGTAATCATTATAATCTAAACAACAAATATGAGCAGTTGCATTAGTTCTATTGGTACCGCTAACCCGGAATATCGAATTAAACAATCTTCTATTCTTCAGTTTATGGTTAGAGCAATGGGGCTGGATGATAATAACGCGCTGCGGCTCGAAAAACTTTATGCTAATTCGGGGATCGATTACCGCTATTCGGTGATACCAGATTTCGGCGAGGAAGATTTTAATAATCATGGCTTTTTCGCGAAAAATGCCACCATGGAACCTTTCCCGTGTACACAAAACCGGTTGAAACTTTACCAGTATAAAGCGGCAGCTGTGGCGGCGGCAGCCGTCAGGGACTGTTTAAAAGTTTTTCCTGAAGGTTTCCTTTCTAAAATAACTCATTTAATAACTGTAAGCTGCACAGGAATGCATGCTCCCGGTATCGACATAGAGTTAGTTGAAAAGCTCGGGCTTAACCGGCATATCGAACGGACATGCATCAATTTTATGGGCTGCTATGGAGCCCTTAATGCTCTTAAAACTGCCGACTATATTTGCAGGGCGGATCCTGACGCACGGGTGCTGGTAGTTTGCATCGAACTTTGCACACTACATTTTCAAAAAGAAAATACTTTAGATAACTGGGTAGCGAACTCTTTGTTCTCCGACGGTGCCGCGGCGGTGATCATCGAAAACAACACAAACAAGACCCTTGCAGGTTCTTTAACGCTCAGGACATTTTATTCGGAATTTGTTCCGGAAGCACACAATGAAATGGGCTGGTATGTCGGCAACATGGGATTCGAGATGAAGCTGACTTCTAAAGTAGCGAAGCTCATTAAAACGCAGATCAAGCCTATTACTGAAAGGTTGCTGGAAAAGGCGCGCCTCTCGTTCAGCGATATAAGTGCTTTTGCTGTTCATCCGGGTGGCAAGAAGATCCTGGAAGCCACTGAAATTGCGTTGGGAATACCGGCAAAGGCCAACTGCTTTGCCTATGATATTTTACGCAACTACGGCAATATGTCCTCCGCTACGGTTTTGTATGTACTGAAGAAAATCATGGAAGACAAAGATCCTGTTGACAAGGCTAATATCATGGGCTTCGCCTTCGGACCGGGGCTAACGGTTGAATGCATGATCTTACAAAAAAACGGATATGCCTGACTTTAGTGTACGAAGCAGCGATTCGGAAATGATGGATGACTTCAGTCTTGGGCATCAGATCATCGACCCTATCATGGATGAACTCGAAGTAGTGAATAAGCTTCTGGGAGGGTACCAGGTATTTTTCAATGCCTTCGAAAAGATAGGCCTTAAAGACGGCATGACGATAAGTGACTGGGGTTGCGGCGGAGGCGATTCACTTCGGGTGATCGCTCAGGCAGCACGCAAACAAGGCATAAAAATCAAGTTGGTCGGCGTAGATGCCACCGAGTCCGCGATCGGGTACGCACGGCAGCGATCAAAAGAATATCCGGAGATACAATATGTCCACAGCGATGTGATGAGTCCTGCAATAAAGGACAAACAGTTTGACATAGTGATATCAAGCCTGTTTACTCACCATTTCCGGGAAGAAGACTGGATCCGGCTCGTCAGGAAGATGGCCGCAAGCGCAAACAGGTACGTAATAATCAACGACCTTCACAGGCACTGGTTCGCTTACCATTCCATCGGGATCTTAACCCGCCTGTTCTCGCGTTCTGAAATGGTCAGGCATGATTCCAAGCTCTCAGTGCTGCGAAGCTTTAAACGAAATGAACTGGATAGCATGCTGCAAAAGGCGGGCTTCACCGACTATACGATCAAATGGATGTGGGCGTTCCGCTGGCAGATCTGCCTGAAAACGGGAGAGGAAGACATAAACGCCCGGCCACGCTATTGATATGGAAGGAAACAATATATCCGTCGTGATCGTAGGTGCGGGACTGGCAGGTTTGACTTCCGCAATCCTCTTAGCAAAGCAGGGATATACTGTTTCCGTTATTGAGAAAAACAAATTTCCATTTCATCGTGTGTGCGGCGAATACGTATCAAATGAGGTACTCCCTTTTTTAACTTCGATTGGTATTAATATTCGTCACCTTAATCCATCTGCCATTTCCCGGCTGACTGTAAGTTCAGTATCAGGCAAAACAATTGAATTGCCCCTTCAAATGGGTGGATTCGGAATAAGCAGGTATGTGCTTGACCAGTATATCTATCAGGTAGCTCTTTCATCGGGCGTCAAATTCTATTTTGACAAAGCGACGAATGTCGTCTTCAATGACGAGCAATTTTCAGTCGAACTTGCCTCAGGCGATCTTCTTACTTCTGCGCTGGTCATAGGAGCTTACGGGAAACGATCGAACCTGGATCAAAAATTAAAACGCGATTTCTTTTACAGGCGAAGCCCTTACATCGGGATCAAGTATCACATTAAAACAGACCTGCCAGCTGATCTTATACGTCTGGATAATTTCCAGGGTGGCTATTGCGGCACCTGCAAGATCGAGGAAGATCTTTATAATCTTTGTTACCTGTCGGAAACCAAAAACCTCAAAGCCCACGGTAGTATTCCTGAAATGGAGCGTCAGCTCCTATTTAAAAACCCGCATCTCAACAGGATCTTTGGAAACTCGGATTTCCTCTTCAAGCAGCCGGAGGTCATCAACGAGATCAGTTTTATCAGGAAGGACCTGGTAAAGGACCACATCATCTACTGCGGCGATGCCGCCGGTATGATCACCCCACTTTGCGGCAACGGAATGGCTATGGCTATCCATTCCGGTAAAATACTTGCTGAAAGTATTATTAAAATCGGTAGAGCAGTTTCACCGGAAAAAAGACTGCTGATGGAGAAAGATTATGAAAGGAACTGGAACCGGCAGTTCGCGTTCAGGCTCAGGGCAGGGCGTTACATTCAGAGCATCTTCCTTGACCATCAACTCAGCAATATCGCTGTCAGAGCTTTTCAAAAGTCTGCATTCCTGACCAGCATGCTGGTTAAGAGCACACACGGCAAACCGTTTTAATAGGTAAATTGCAGCTATGAAATTACGCGTTTTAGTTTTCCTCAATGCTCTTGCCGTTGCTCTGGCCCTGGCCATCGTTAATTATTATTTCCAGCAGAAGCTTATTGATATGGCCCTGACCTTCGGAGTTGCGCTCATCGTCAGCTTTGTCGTTTTCTATTATCTTATTGAGCGCTTTGTTTACAGCAAGATCAAGCTGATCTACAAGCTCATACATAGTCTCAAACTGGGCAAAGACCTTAAAGACGCTTTGGGAGAATACGTAAGTCCCGATCCTATCAACGATGTTGAACAGGAGGTTAAGGAATGGGCTCACGAAAAAAAGAATGAAATTGAGAATTTAAAAAAGCAGGAACAATTCCGGCGCGAGTTCCTGTCAAATATCTCACATGAATTAAAAACACCCCTTTTTGCTATCCAGGGCTATATCGAAGCTATCCAGGATGGAGATATTGATGAAGTGACAACTGAAAAATTTCTAGCCAAGGCTGCCCGCAATGTCGAGCGGCTGAGTTTCCTGATCAAAGATCTGGATGCTATATCAAAGTTGGAAAGCGGTGAAATTCCTATTAACTATGCCCGGTTCGACCTTGCCAATCTGATACACGAAGTCACCGAATCTTTGGAAGTCAAAGCAAAGGAATATAAGATCAGCTTAGTATTTAAAGAAAAGTATGATACACCTACATTTGTATGGGCCGACAGGGAGAAGATCCGCCAGGTGCTTGTCAATCTTGTCGATAACTCCTTTAAGTACGGGAAGGAAAACGGAAGCACTTCTTTCAAAACCTTCAGTTTGCACGAAAGGGTCCTGGTAGAGGTAACTGATGATGGCAGCGGCATCGAAGAAAAGTACCTGCCAAGGCTTTTTGAACGTTTCTATCGCACCGATAAAAGCAGATCCCGCAAGGAAGGTGGCTCAGGACTGGGACTAGCTATTGTTAAACACATTCTGGAAGCTCACGAACAAACGATTAATGTAAGAAGCACCGAAGGAATCGGCTCAACATTCGCTTTTACTTTGGAAAAAGCTGCTGGGAAACAAAACATTACGACTTAACATTAACTTAACATTGAGGTTATACATTTGCACACTAATTTTAAAACAGTAAGCATGTCATTGAATAACATCTTCCAATACTTCATCCCCAAGGACAAAAAATTCTTTCCCCTCTTCGAGCAGGATGGTGCAAATCTGATCAAGCTTGCCCAAAAGCTGGTTGAAGCGGTAAATACCGACGATCTTGAACTTAGAAAAAGTCTTTTCAAAGACATTGAAGACCTCGAGCATGTAGGTGATGAGATCACTCATCAAATTCACCTGGAGTTAAGCAAAAACTTTATAACGCCATTTGACCGCGAAGATATCCATCACCTGGCTTCCGCTATCGATGATATCGCTGACTATATACATGGTTCCGCGTCACGAATGAACCTTTATAATGTAACTATTATTACGCCACCCATCAAAGAACTGGCGGACCTGATACTTCAAGGCTGCCAGGAACTGGATAAAGCGATCCGTGAGTTACGCGATCTGAAAAATATTCGTACGATTGCTGATTCATGCGTCCGTATCAATAGTATCGAAAACCAGGCAGATTTCGTTTTTGATACTGCTGTAGGACAGCTTTTTGATTACGAAAAGGATGCAGTGAACCTGATTAAATACAAAGAGGTTCTTTCGGCTCTCGAGACGGCTACCGACATGTGCGAGGATGCCGCCAACGTACTGGAGTCTATTCTTGTAAAACACGCATAAGTTAAACCTTAACTCTTTTCAAAAAGCCATATGGGTTTTACCTTATTAATTACAGTCATTGTCCTGGCCCTGATATTCGATTACATCAACGGCTTTCACGATGCAGCGAACTCGATAGCTACAGTCGTTTCTACCAAGGTGCTCACGCCATTCCAGGCGGTTATCTGGGCTGCTTTCTTCAACTTCCTGGCATACTGGATATTTCATCTAAACGTCGCTGATACCGTCGCGAAGACGGCCGACACCATGCATATTAATCTCGTGGTCATACTTGCCGGGGTTGTTGCAGCTATTTGCTGGAACTTACTCACCTGGTGGTTTGGAATCCCCTCCAGTTCCTCGCACACCCTTATCGGGGGCTTTGCCGGTGCCGCGGTCGCTCACGGAGGATTGGATGTAGTGAATCTGGGCGTGATCGGCAAAGTAGCAGCATTTATTGTGATCGCTCCTATTGTCGGTATGATCATGGCATATGCCATCACGGTCCTCATCGTTAATATCTGCCGGTATGCAAATCCAAGCCGTGCTGAGTGGTGGTTCAAGAAGCTGCAGCTGGTGTCTTCTGCCCTGTTCAGCCTCGGCCATGGTGGTAATGATGCCCAGAAAGTAATGGGGATCATCGCCGCAGCCGTAATCGTATACTTAAAAGATGCGAATCTGAGCGTTGATGATATTCCCGGATGGCTGCATGTATCTTATACCGTTATTGAAGGGAAGGTGAAGATCAGTCATATTCCGGAATGGATACCAATTGCCTGCTATACTTCCATAGCAGCAGGTACCATGAGTGGTGGCTGGAAGATCGTGAAAACTATGGGATCCAAGATCACTAAAGTTACTCCGCTTGAAGGAGTTGCGGCAGAGACTGCAGGTGCCATCACCTTATTCATGACCGAGCATTTCAAAATACCCGTTTCCACTACGCATACCATTACCGGTTCCATTATCGGTGTCGGTCTGGCAAAGCGGGTCTCCGCGGTGCGCTGGGGAGTAACGGTAAGCCTTCTCTGGGCATGGATCCTGACCATTCCCGTATCGGCTACACTTGCCGCCTTACTATATGTGATATTTGACCTGTTCCTATAATCTGGAATAGTTCAGAATAATAAAAAGCTCAAAACGTTAATCGTTTTGAGCTTTTTACTTTTACCGCCCAGGCAGCAACTCGTCTATGGAATGGTAAGCGACTGAATGATAATTAGGCCTTGCATTTGAGTATATCTTCTTTGCCCATACCTTACCCGCAGGCGTTTTGATCATTTCTTTATATAAGGGCAAAAGGAATTTGCGTCTTCCTACTTCGGTCAGGAACTTCTCTATCTGCGGGTACGCCGGCTTATATTCTTTACGGATTGCAAGCATATACCAGGCCGCCTGTATCTCGGAGTTGCCCGATTGGGTAAATTCAAATTCCTTGTCGATCGCAGTCAGCTGCGGGGCGGAAATATCTTCCGGAAGATGGCGGATAAGATAAAGCAACTCATTGGTACTCCGGTTCACATTACTCAGGGTTGATACATCCCCTGACGTTTTAAATTTCTCCAGCAGCGCATCGATAGCCTGGAATTTACCAGATTCTATGTTTAGGGCATTAGCCGGCAAGCCCGGTTTATAGATCCAGTTTTTCAGATCCAGCTTCTGCTCCAGGCTCTTATCTCCCTTTATCAGATGCTCCTCCAGGTAAGCGATAAACTCCTCGGTGGTCACCGACTGAAAAGCATGTGACTGGAAGTATTCTTTTAAGAAAGCATCCAGTTTTTCCCTTCCCACAGTTTCTTCTATCGAGCGGATAAAGGCAAAGCCCTTTTCATAAGCAATATCAGAAACTCCTTCATCGGGATCACGCCCGGTAAAATCAGCTTTTAGCCTTGTATCCGGGCTTGTGGGCCCGAGGTCCTCCAGTGTCGAATGCAGATCCTGCGAACCCAGAACTTCCTGCATAACGGCTTCATCCTTTCCATAAACAGCTTCCACTATCCGACGTTCAAAATAGACGGTAAAGCCCTCATTAAGCCAGAAGTCATTCCATGTAGCATTGGTAACCAGGTTGCCGCTCCAGCTGTGAGCCAGCTCATGGGCAATCAGACTTACCAGCGAACGGTCGCCGGCTATTACGGTTGGCGTAGCAAACGTTAGCATCGGGTTTTCCATACCCCCGAACGGAAAGCTCGGCGGCAATACCAGTACATCATATCTCCCCCATTTATACGGCCCGTAAAGATTTTCAGCAGCAGTGATCATCTTACCCATATCCGCAAATTCATAAGCTGCCTTTTGGAGAGTAACCGGCTCGGCGTAAACACCGCTGCGCTGGTCAATGGCTTTAAATGCAACATCCCCAACGGCAAGGGCCATCAGGTAAGACGGAATAGGATGCGGCTGCCGGAACCGATATTTTCCCTCAGCATTCTTTTCCTGCGGGTTCTCAGCACCCATCACCGCCATTAGCTCTTTCGGAACCGAGACCGTGGCATTATAGGTGAAGCGGATTCCCGGACTATCCTGGCAGGGTATCCATGTACGGGCCAGGATGGCCTGCGACTGTGTAAAAAGGAACGGCTGCTTTTTACCTGCAGTCTGCTGCGGGTTTAGCCATTGTAAGGCAGCGGCATCCTTAGAAGTGCGGTAATATATGGTTACCCGTTCTGTATTGGACTCTATTCTCACCTTCAGTGCTTTGCCCAGGTACTGTACCGAATCACCGAGGCTAAAGCTTGTTTCTTTCTCGTCATCACCCAGGCTAACCTTCTCAATAAGTAATTGCCGGGTATCAAAGACGATCTCTTCAGCCTTCGCAATATTTTCGATCTGCCAAGATGCCTTTCCGCTAATTACCTGAGACTTGAAGTCGACATTAATATCCAGATCGAGATGCTTTACGACAGCATTCTGTGGCTGCGAGAAAGAATGAGTGTCTGAAGAACTGACTTTCGTTCCCATAGAATCCGATCCTGTTTTAGTTTGCTGGCAAGCCAGTGATAAGATCACCGGCAGGATAAAAAAAAACTTCTTCATGAAAATTTGTAAAAAATAGCGGTGACATGAATCACATGCCACCGCAAACCGTTAAAATATCTTTCGATTAAAAAATGATATCCACGCTAACCGCTGATAGCGTACCGTCCATAGCGGGTTTCCACGCAGGACCCGACCTGATGATCTGAAGGGCGAGAGAATCTGCAGCTGCAGACAAGCTCTTTTCAATCTTCAGGTCATTTATCTTTCCTTCCCTGTCCAACTTGACACCAACAATAACAACACCTTTTTCTTTAAGTTTTGCTGAAGCTTTGGCAACGCTCTCGTGGAGATACTTGCGATAAACTTCCCATCCATCCGCGGGTGTGGCCGGGTAGTCTGCCGTTGGCGAAAGACGGCTTACGATGACTTCACTAAGCTTAGGATCGATTGCTTGTTTAGCTGCAATCGTCTTAGCGGTCCGGCTTGCAGCATTCGCTGCTGCAACTGCTTCGGCATGCTCCTCCTGCATAGCAGTTGCAGATGCAACGTCATTTGAAGACACAACTGCCTCTTTCGCTGTAAATACATTGGCAGCAGCATTATCGTCAATACGGGCCGTCGCTTTACTTTTAAAAGAAGGGCGAGCGACAGACCGGGCTGCATTGATAGCTGCTGATTTAGCTTCCTTGGCCTCGGCTGCCTGATTAGCCACTAACGTCTGGTCCTTAGCAAACGTATCCACCGGAGCCAGGTTCACTTCAACCTGTTTATGTGTAGCCGCAATTTGCTTGTCAGGAAGCTGGCTGTTCATCCAGAACAAGACGCCGGCACTGATAAACATCACCGCCGCAGCTGCCGCAACACTTAAACGCTGCCAGCTCAGGTCAAATACTTTTTTGTTTTCCTGCTGATGTGCTATCCGCTCGTGTAGCTGACGCTGCAGCATGCTCAGGCCATGACTTGAAGCAGCGGAATGCGCATATCCTTCCAGTGCATCGGCAAGAAAAGGATCGTCCAATGCCTTTTTCTCCAGCTCGTGCATCAGCTTCTTATCCAGAGTACCCTCAAGATATTGCTGGATCGTTAAATTATCTGGCCAGTTATTCTTCACTGTTCTTCTCTATGCAAATTTTAAGGTTCCGCTTTCCATTCTGAATATAGCTTTTAACCTTATTCAAATCATAACCTGTAATATCGGCAACTTCTTTATAACATTTCTGTTCCAGGTAAAACAGGCTGATGGTGTCTTTTTGTTCCGGAGGAAGTTTTTCCATACACTGCTCCATCACCGTCAGCTTACGCTCACGTGTATCATCAATATTCAGATGCATAAAAGCATCCTTTTCCATAAAGTTATCTTCAACCGGCACAAATTCGTGTCTTGCCGATGACCGAAGCTCCATCAGGCAGTAGTTGCGGGCTAGTGTATACAGCCAGCTCTTAAAATTACTGACCTCATGAACCCGGAGCTTGCTGATCAGCTGCTCGAAGATCTGCATCACCGCATCCTTGCTCTGTTCCTCATCCTTCAGGTATTTTAAACATACACCGTATACGAGGTGCATATACCGGCCGTATAATTCCCCCAGCACCTGCAGGCTCCCTGCTTTCCGGTACTCGGTGATGAGCACCTGGTCGGTGCCTTCATTCTTACCCGGTGTATTGCTTATAAATTTCAATTCAGAATCAGAGATAGTCCTGTCAAGTATAAATATTTTCAGCGGCATTTATGGAATGGCCGCCTGGCCGCCATCTCTAATAAAAAAGCAATCCATGAAACCACTAACAAAACTTCTCGCCTTTCTTCTGATTATTGTGGCTTCTGCATTCAGCGGTGCCGAAGGAATCACGGTATCAGGAACCGTCACAGAGTCCGTCAGTAAAAAGCCCTTAACGGGAGTTTCAGTTAGTTTTAAAGGGTCCGGCACCAGCGTGCTTACCGATCTGAAGGGACGGTATGAAATAAAATCCGTAGCAGGCCAGCAAGTGCTGATATTTCGTTGCAAAGGATATACAACGAAGGAGATCAGGATCAGCCGGTCGGGTGTCGTAAATATTGCCTTAGACGTTGAAACGAATGTGCGCGAAACTGTAAAGAGAAGACTTATCGAGCTCGAACAGTCAGCAAAGATGGCAGTTATGAACGAAGTGACGCTTGCGGTTCCTATGTCCGGCGGTCATTACCAATATATTAGCGACGAACAGGCCCACAATACAGAATCCTATAATGCCATCAATGAGAACCGGTTTTTAACAGCGCGTCAGAATCCGCTATCGACCTTCGGGATCGATGTAGACGCGGCATCTTACAGCAACATCCGGCGGTTTGTTAATAATGGCCAGCTGCCGCCGGTTGATGCAGTCCGCATTGAAGAGATGATCAATTACTTTGATTATGATTATCCCCAACCGCAAAACAACGACCCGGTTGCAGTCAATACAGAGATCTCTGCCGCCCCGTGGAATGAGCAGCACCGTTTGGTAAAGATCGGCTTACAGGGCAGGACCATGCCGACAGACAATCTGCCGGCATCCAATCTTGTCTTCCTGATCGATGTCTCCGGTTCTATGGATATGCCCAATAAACTGCCGCTTGTGAAATCGTCAATGAAACTATTGGTCGACCAGCTAAGGGCCAAGGACCGTGTCGCTATCGTGGTATACGCCAGTGCAACCGGCCTGGTACTACAATCCACCTCCGGCGAAAAAAAACAGGTTATAAAGGATTCCATTAATAAACTCGAGGCGGGGGGCTCCACTGCGGGCGGAGCCGGCATTACACTGGCTTATAAGGTTGCTGCTGACAACTTTATTAAAGGCGGAAACAATCGCGTTATTCTGGCCACTGACGGTGACTTCAACGTCGGCGTCAGCAGCGATGCAGAGATGCAGCGCCTGATCGAACAAAAACGGGAGTCAGGAATCTCCCTGACCGTATTGGGCTACGGAATGGGGAACTATAAGGACAGTAAAATGGAAACCCTGGCCGATAAGGGTAATGGTAACTATGCCTATATTGATAATATCAGCGAGGCAAAGAAAACCCTGGTTAATGAGTTCGGCGGCACACTGTTTACCATTGCCAGTGACGTGAAGCTGCAGGTGGAGTTCAACCCCGCCAAAGTACAGGCCTACCGGTTGATAGGCTATGAGAACCGGCTGCTTAACAAGGAAGATTTCAATAACGATAAGAAAGACGCCGGCGACCTTGGCTCAGGCCATAAGGTAACGGCTTTATACGAAGTGATCCCTGTGGGTGTGAAAAGCACTTTCATTGAAAAGGTCGACGACCTGAAGTACCAACTAACGCCGGATCTTAAGTCCGGCGATCAAGGGCATCTTAAGTCCGGCGATTCAGGAGAATTGTTAACAATTAAGCTTCGGTATAAAAGACCCGGCGAAACTGCCAGCAAACTAATGGAACAGGCCGTACCCGATCGCAATGTCAGCTGGACCCGCAGCAGTGATAACTTTCGTTTCACGGCTGCAGTGGCAGGGTATGGAATGATGCTGAGGAATTCAGAGTTTCGGCAGAAAACAAGTTACCCGAATATAATTGAATGGGCAGAAAATGCACTGGGTAAGGACAAAGAGGGTTATCGAGCCGAATTCGTCAGAATGGTAAAAGCAAGTGAATTAATGGCAAAGGATTTGCTATCTGTCAATGATAAATAGTTATCCCCTAATAATCATTTCATGCTCAGATTCCCTTTCGTAAAGCCGGCGTTCAAGATCGGCGTAGCTACTATATTAACCTTTTCATTCGCTTCCTGCGATGCTTTAAATCAGGCCACGGAAATCCTAAGTCAAACGGCTAACCCAACTTCGGCGGAGATCAATATGGGATTGAAGCAGGCACTCGAATTCGGTACCAGTGCCAGCGCCGAGCGGCTTTCATTAAAAGACGGCTATTTCGGAAACGTCGCCATTAAGATCCTCTTTCCGGAAGAGGCCCAAAAAGTGGAAAGAACGTTAAGAACCCTGGGATTAAACTCACTGGCTGATAACGTGATCCTGACGATCAATCGTGCAGCCGAGGATGCTGCTAAAGAGGCTAAGCCGATCTTTATCTCAGCAGTAAAACAGATGACCATAGCGGACGCCACAAACATATTGCTGGGGCGCGATAAAGATGCCGCTACACAATACTTCAAGCGTGTAACCAGCGCGCAATTACATGACAAGTTCAAACCTATTATACAAAGCAGCCTGTCTAAGGTGGGCGCCACCCGTTACTGGTCCGATGTAATGAACCGCTACAACCAGATCCCGCTGGTGACTAAAGTAAATCCTGACCTGCAGGAGTATGTTACACAGAAAGCCATGGAAGGCTTGTTCGTGGAAATTGCCAAAGAAGAATTAAAGATCAGGGATAATGTTTCCGCACGCGGGACCGATCTACTTCAGAAGGTATTCGGTTATGCTGACAGGAACAGAGGGTTAGGAAGTCTGTAAGCAGGGATGTTAATTTAGCGATAGGGATAGTCGTTCCTCAATAAATATCTCTTCTGTGTCCAAGGGCAATGACATCGATTAAAAGTATTTCATCGTTGACTTCATAAATTATACGATAATCAGCTACACGGATACGGAATGCATCACGGCCCTTTAGTTTTTTATAGCCCTGAGGGCGCGGAACGTCTGCCAAACTATAGATGGCAGCCTTTATTTTGGAATAGTAAGGCTCGTTTATTTCCTCCAGAACTTTTATAGCCTTTTTCCTGATGACAACTTTGTAAGTCATCAATGTTTATTCTTTCTAAAAGACTCAATCAAGCGGAAGGCCTCGTCAATCGGAACAGAAGGTTCGTCAGCAATCTTAGCTTCGTCATAAAGTCTGATGTCATCCAGCTGTTCAAGTTCTTCCATAATCTGATGGAACTCATTTATAGGAAGCACTACTGATATTTTCTTACCTGTATGATCAGTAATGTATTGGGGATATATTGTTAACATTCTATGTTATTTTAATGCCTATGATAAAAATACGAAATATCCTTAATCGTTTATTCTAGAATGAATAAGCCATGGCTTATCACCAATACGCATCCTGCAAAATCTTCCACATGCCGCCTTCCTGAATCAGCACAAGCGTGAAACTCACTTTATGTTGCTTACCGTCTTTCGCCGTGATCAACGAAACACCTCTCTGCCATATAGCTGCCCCTATTTTTTCAGTTTTTTCATTAGACAATTTCCAAGTGCCCCCTAAGGCGCAAATGTCCTTCCAGTATTTGAGCATCGCCTCACGGCCACTTATCTCTACGCCTCTTCCAACCACTTTTCCCTGATCAGCATAGAAAACCGAGATCTTCTGAAAATCACCCGTGTTATAGCCGGTTTCCATCCCGCGTAATACGGAGTCTGCAGTGGCTGAAGCGGGATCAGGTGAGGGTTGCTGGGCATGGGCATGGGCAACGGTGAACAGGAACAGGATTGTAAGGAGCAAGACAAGATTTTTCATGATGAAGCGCATTTTTCCCATGAATATAATCAATCATCATTAATCCGCGATACAGCCCTCATAAGAACCGCCTGTTGCATGCCGATTTATTAGTTGGACAGCTGCAGGCTGCAATCTGGCCGCTTTCCACAGTTCAAACTAAAGTCTGCCAACCCTGTTATCCTGAAAACAATTTCTTAAGATCAATCATGGAAGACTCAAATAAAAAGTTAATAGATGACCTAAACCATCTGGTAACTATTTGTAATGATGGTAGGTATGGTTACGAAACCGCAGCAGAGGATGCAGATTCCGCGGCTTTACGGGCTATGTTTACTGAATATAGTGCAGAAAGGGCGGAGTTTGTAAGGCAGTTAAAAGAAGAGATCAGGAGATCGGGGGTCAAGCCGGATGACGGCGGTGGTCCTTTAGGAGCCATCCACCGGGCCTGGATCGATCTGAAGTCGGCACTGGCGTCCAAGGACAACAAAGCCGTTCTTGGAGCCTGTATCACCGGGGAAAAAGCGGCGGTTAATGCGTATAGCTCGGTCCTGAAAAACAATGACCTCCCGCAGGACGTGAGGGCCATGCTGAACCAGCAGCGCAGGAGCATTGAAGAAACCTTGAATAAAGTGGAAGGCCTGCACAACACGATCGAATCGTGATTAATACAGGTCAAATTTTCAACCGTTCCGGCTTCGCCCGGGACGGTTTTTTTGTTTAAATACAAGGCCTTAGTGTACGCAACTGCCTGAAGACCTTATCACTAAGGCGTACCAACCGGTGAAAAATCGCTCGTAAGCTCATTAAATCGAACATAGCACTAACTATGTGCTAACTATATACTCACTATGTGCTAACTATGTCCTCGCTATATCAGGAACGAGTGAGCATCTGTTCAGCACTTAGTGTATTCCCTGGCAGAAAATTATGTATTAAACAGGTGGCCGTGACCAGGTGAGCATGAAAGCATTCAGAATCAAAGGCAAAAAAAAAGCTGCCCCTTAAGGACAGCTTTGATATCATGTACTGTTTAAATATTAAACAAGTAAGCGAACCGGCTCTTCAAGCAGTGTTTTAAGTGTTTGAAGGAATGCTGCGCCTGTTGCGCCATCAACAACACGGTGATCGCAACTCAAGGTTACTTTCATCACGTTGCCCGGAACTACTGCACCATTCTTCACAACAGGAACCTGCTGAATACCACCTACCGCTAAAATACAGGCGTCGGGAGTATTAATGATCGCGGTGAATTCGTCAATACCAAACATACCCAGGTTGGATATGGTAAAGGTTGAACCTTCCCAGTCTGAAGGCTGAAGTTTTTTGTTTTTCGCCTTCTGAGCGAAGTCCTTCACTTCAGCGGAGATATGAGACAATGATTTGCCATCGGCGAAACGTACTACCGGCACCAGCAAACCATCTTCAACGGCTACTGCCACCCCGATATTCACGTGCTCGTTATAGCGGATCTTATCTTCTCTCCAGGATGAATTAACATTTGGATGCTGCTTCAATGCAATTGCAACGGCTTTCAGTACGATATCATTAAAGGATATCTTAACCGGTGCAAATTCGTTCATTTTATTACGGGCCTGGATGGCACTATCCATATCGATAGCCATGGTCAGGTAAAAATGCGGCGCTGTGAACAGGCTTTCAGACAGACGCTTGGCGATCACCTTGCGCATCTGGGAAACTGGTTTCTCCGCAAATTTCTCTTCACCGATAAACTGAGGGATAGCGGGTTTAGCTGCTTCAGCGGGTTTAGCTTCAGTCTGCTGGGCGGCTGCCTGCTGAACCTCCTTAGTCGAAGGCGTAAAGCCTTCCACGTCTTTCTTCACGATACGACCGCCTTCTGCACTACCCTTTACCTGGTTAATATCGATCCCCTTATCTTTTGCGATCCTCCGCGCCAAAGGCGACGCTTTAACACGCGAATCACCGTGGCTGAACGTTTGTTCTTTTTCTTCCTCAGCCTGTACCGGCTGTGCTACAGCTTTATCTGCTTCCTGCGCTTCCGCTGCTTTAGCTTCGGTAGTTTTAGCTTTCGGCTGCTTTAACAGAGGTGTAACGTCGGTACCTTCCTTGCCTACGATTGCAATAATATCATTGACCTTCGCAGCCTGTCCCTTTTCAACACCGATATATAACAGTGTTCCATCGGCATAACCGGTGACTTCCATGGTCGCTTTATCCGTTTCCACATCAGCCAGCGCATCATCGCTTTTAACAGTGTCGCCGACTTTTTTATGCCATTCGGCGATAACGCCTTCGGTCATGGTATCACTAAGCAATGGCATGCGGATAACAGTTGCACCGATCGATTCAGGATCGACTGCTTCTGTAGCTTCTTCTGCCGGTTCGGTCTGCTGATCGGCCGGAACCGCTGTTTCAGGTGCTTTAGCTCCATTAGCAGCCGGTTTAGCTTCCGTTTCTTCTTTTTTATCAGTTGCCGGCTGGGCTCCGTTGCCGCTGCCTGCAGATTCAAGTGCTGCTTTATAATCCTCTCCTTCTGCACCCACAACCGCGATCACTGCGTCGACTGGTACGGCCTTCCCTTCTTCTGCACCGATATATAATAATGTTCCTTCCTGGAAGGATTCGAAGTCCATTGTTGCCTTGTCAGTTTCGATCTCGGCAACCAGGTCTCCTGAACTAACTTTATCTCCTACTTTTTTATGCCATTTAGCGATAACACCTTCAGTCATGGTATCACTCATTTTGGGCATGCGCACTACTTCAGCCATGTTTTAAAAATTAGTGTTTTTAGATTTAAGGTAATTAATCGCGGATGTAAGGATAATCTTCCTGGATATAAACGTCTTTATATAGCTCGGAAGGATCTGGCCATGGCGACTCTTCTGCGAACTTAACAGATTCGTCAACGATTGTCTTTACTTTCTGGCCTATTTCTTCAAACCAAGCCTCGTCTGCGTATTTTTTCTCCTGGATAATTCTCTTTATTTCTTCAACGGGATCTTTCGCCTTATAGCCTTCAACCTCTTCCTTCGTACGGTATTTCGCCGGATCCGACATTGAGTGGCCTTTATAACGGTAAGTGCGAATCTCTAAAAAGGTAGGACCTTCGCCGCGACGGGCACGCTGAACTGCCTCATCCATGGCGTTATGAACCGCAACAGGATCCATACCGTCTACAGGGGCACATGGCATATCAAAGCCTAAGCCGATCTTGTAAATGTCTATCATGTTGGTTGTACGGGCAACCGAAGTACCCATAGCATAACCGTTATTTTCACAGATGAAGACTACAGGCAGCTTCCATAACATAGCCATATTAAAGGTTTCGTTCAGTGCTCCCTGGCGAACTGCTCCGTCGCCCATATAACAGCAGCATACGCTATCTGTACCACTATATTTCTCTGCAAATGCAATACCTGCACCCAGAGGGATCTGTCCCCCAACAATTCCATGACCCCCAAAAAACTTGTGCTCTTTGCTGAACATGTGCATAGAACCGCCTTTACCCTTTGAGCAACCCGTAGCTTTACCATATAGTTCGGCCATTATTTCGTTTGCACCCATTCCTTTGGCCAATGCGTGTGCATGGTCGCGGTAGGCGGTTATCATAGAGTCGTCAGGACGAAGAACAGACATGGCACCGGCCATAACAGCTTCCTGCCCGATATATAAGTGGCAAAAACCCCTGATCTTTTGTTGTCCGTATAATTGGCCTGCTTTCTCCTCAAACTTCCGCATCAGGAGCATGGATTCATACCAGTGGAGATAGGTATCTTTAGTTATTTCTACTGAACTCATTTCGTAATATTTCTATAAAAACCTGCCTGAAAAACAGGGAGGACAAATCTAACTATATCTTGCTAAAAAAAGAATTAGCTAAGTGTTTTGTTAACACTGGGGGTAAACACATCGATTATGTTAAGAAACGTTAAATAAAAGTTAAAGGTTGTATACAATCAATAATTCTATTAGTTTTGAAACTTTCTGAAATAAAACATAGTATAAGGCGTTAATAGTCTTGTCGTTTAAACTATTAAAACCAGTAAAGAATGGGGAAAAAAATAATCGTAGCGTTGCTACTTATGATTTCTTTTGTGTCAGCTGAAGCGCAAATATCAAGTAAGGAACAAAATTCAACTGTAAAAATAGAAGACCCGGACAACCTAGCCACCGAATATTTCACTCAGATAATGGGTGTCGCCCTATCGGCTACTTCAAACCTTAAACTTTATCAGTTTGTATATGACTGGATCGGAACTCCTTACCGTTTGGGCGGGGGAACCAAAAAAGGAATTGACTGTTCAGGTTTTGCATTTCAACTATATAATAAAGTATTTAATACCGTTATCGGAAGCAATTCCCGCAATATTTTCAGCACAGTAAGCCCTGTTAGTAAGGATGAACTGATGGAAGGTGATCTGGTTTTCTTTAAGATAGGAAGCCGGTCGATCACTCATATGGGCGTTTATATGGGAAACAATAAATTTGCGCATGCCTCATCGAGTAAAGGTGTAATGATCAGCGACCTGGACGAAGCTTACTGGCGCAGATATTATTATAAAGGCGGCCGTTTGCTTGCTTCTCTTCGTGAAAGCATGAACTAACAGCCATCATCAAAAGATTAAAGGAAGCCTTGGCTTCCTTTTTTGTTTATCGTCTTTTATTATTTCGCCTGGTCGGTCGTATTCCTGACAAGGCCAATTCCTGTAAAGAAAAAGATCATTCCTAACACGGCAAATACAATAAGCTGCTTAGCGCCTTCCGAATTCTGAACGAATCCAATAGCCGCATATATCAATCCTACAATTCCCAGCAGGGTTAATATAAGTCCGAAAGTTCGTTTTAAGTTCATATTATAAGGTTTGCTTCATTAATTGCAAATAGTTTGCCATTTGCCAAAACCTTTGAACTCCTAGTTTTTAAGAATCAGGAAAACACCGGCAATAAGCAGCAGAGCGCCTGCCAGACGCATGTAATTGATGGAGTGCTGGACAAATCCCAGCAAGCCGTAGTGATCTAAGAAAAGGGCAAAGAGTATCTGACCTGCTACAATGAGCCCGGCCGTGTTCGTTGCACCGATCCGGGGCGCCACAATGATCACCCCCGTCACATAAAGAGCACCGATCAGGCCGCCTGCCCATTTATATAATGACATTTGCTGCAGCGTTTTCAGAATACCATCAGTTTGGTTGCCGAACAATAGGACGTAAATTGACAGAAAAAAGGTTCCCACAAGGAAAGAGATCAGCGCGGCGATAACAGGATTGCCTACTGCCGTGCGCAGTTGCGCATTAATACCGGATTGGGAGGCCAGCATAACTCCGGCAATCACTGCGAGAACGTAATAAAACAAGTTATTCATCCAGATGAGATAAGACGCAAATTTATAAATACATGCTGCAGAAGTTTTACCTTCATTCTTTATTATAGAATATATTATGTTTGTTTCTTAACCCGACTTCTTGGAACTACTGAAAACGTTTATTTTCTGCCTGGGGTATTTGCTGATACTTATTTCCCTTCTTCCGCTGATCCGTCAGGATTACTGGTTTTTCAGGGTGTTCGAATATCCAAGACTTCAGAAGCTGGCCTTGAATGCTGTGCTAATCATTGGCTTTGTCAGCTTATACCGGCCTGATACCGGCCACGAGATGGTATTCACGGTAATTCTGGCGCTCAACCTATGTTACCTGGTCTACCAGGTATTCCCTTTCACCACGTTGGCCCCAAAGCAGGTTATCAAAGCCATCAAACATAATCCTGAAAGAAGCTTAGACCTTTTCATTGGAAATGTATTCCAATACAACCGGGAAGCGAAAGCATACCTGGCATCAATAAAGAAGGTTGACCCGGATATGATCATGCTGGTTGAGACGGATTCCTGGTGGGCGGAACAGGCAACCATTTTTGAGAATGACTATCCTTACCGGCTGCTGGTGCCACTGGAAAATACTTATGGCATGCTGCTCTACTCTAAACTGGAGCTTGTCGATGCTGAAGTGAAATTTCTTGTAGATGATGATATCCCCTCGATTCATACTTGTATCAAACTGCGGTCTGGCGATCTGATACGCTTTCACGGCCTGCATCCCACACCACCAGTACCCGGTGAAAATCCAAGGTCAACGGAGCGGGATAAAGAGATCCTTCTGGTAGCTAAGGCAGCTAAAAAAAGTGAGCTCCCGGTGATAGTGGCTGGCGACCTGAATGACGTGGCCTGGAGTTACACAACCCTTCTTTTCACAAAGATCAGCGGCCTGATAGATCCGAGACGTGGCAGGGGGTTTTTCAATACTTTCCACGCAAAACACCGGTTCATGCGGTTCCCGCTCGACCATATATTTTGTTCTACAGCCTTCACTTTGCTTGATATCCGCCGTATGCCGAACTGCGGTTCTGATCATTTCCCGATGTATATCAGCCTCCAGTACGAGCCACGGGCTGCAGCTGTGCAGGAAGAACCTCAGCCTGATGCAGCCGACCTGGCCACAGCCGAGGAAAAGATAGAGAAATCCACTTAACGGTACGCGCCATTTGCCGAAAGAACAATTGCTTATTCACTCAAACTAAAAATCATATGATCCCCAGCCTGATAACCGGCTTTATTGTCCTTGTCATCTTGTTCAGCTCGTTTGTAACCGTAAAACAGGGAACAATCGCAGTTGTAACCATTTTTGGAAAGTACCGCAGAATATTAACACCCGGCCTTAACTTTAAGATCCCCCTGATCGAATTTATTCATTCCCGGATCTCGATACAGAACCGCTCCGTCGAACTGGAGTTCCAGGCGGTAACAGCAGATCAGGCCAATGTATATTTCAAGGCAATGGTCCTGTATTCTGTGAATAACCAGGATGAAGAAACCATTAAAAATGTAGCCTTTAAATTCGTTAATGAGCAAAACCTGATGCAGGCTCTGATCCGCACAATCGAAGGCACTATACGGGCTTTTGTGGCGAGTAAAAAGCAGGCGGAAGTGCTTGGCTTACGAAAAGACATCGTTGACCATGTAAAAGAGCAGATTGACGTTGTCCTTGAAAGCTGGGGTTATCATCTGCAGGATCTGCAGCTGAACGATATCACTTTTGATGAAGTGATACTCACTTCAATGAGTCGCGTAGTCGCTTCCAATAACCTGAAAGCTGCCGCAGAGAATGAAGGCCAGGCATTACTGATAACAAAGACTAAGGCTGCTGAAGCTGACGGTAACGCAATTAAGATTGCGGCCAACGCAGAACGTGAAGCGGCGCAGCTGCGAGGTCAGGGGATCGCTTTGTTCCGCGAAGAGGTGGCTAAGGGGATGACCCATGCCGCCAAAGAGATGGAATCAGCCAACCTGGATACCTCGGTTATTTTATTTACCATGTGGACCGAAGCAATCAAGCACTTTGCCGAGAATGGAAAGGGCAATGTAATTTTCCTGGATGGATCGACAGAAGGGATGAAACGGTCTATGGAACAACTCATGAGTATCAACATCCTAGACAAAACAAGAGACTTCCCTAATTAATATTCCGGACATTTCCCATAAACCCGGGCACTTAAAAGTATCAGCTGGAAATAAAATTATAGCTGATACTTTTCTTTTTTTGTTTAGAAAAAAAAAGCTAACTTTCTCATAAGGCTACTGTTACCAAATTATAACCAGAAAGGAGTTAATTATGGGAAAAGTTAGAAACATCCTTCAATCCAAAAACAATTCCACTTTTTCTGTCAACCCGGACAGTACAGTTTTTGAAGCATTGGAGTTAATGGTCGAGAAGAACGTCGGTGCTCTCCTTGTTATGGAGCAGGAGAATTTCATCGGTATCTTCACCGAACGAGATTACGCACGGAAGGTAATTCTGAAGGGGAAAGCGTCTAAAGAAACGCCGATCCGGGAAATTATGACCGAAGATCCGATAACTGTGTCGCCAGACAACAGTATTGAAGATTGCATGCGTTTAATGACCAATAAATTTATCCGCCATCTTCCCGTAGTAGATAATGGCAAGCTGATAGGTATCATTTCTATCGGCGACGTGGTAAAATTTATTATCGAAGAACAACGTTTTATAATTGAGAATCTCGAGCATTATATCACCGGAACCTGATCCTCCGGTGTGCTGATTCTAAAAATGCCCCTTTTATTTAAAGGTTTTTGAGCTAAGGTCGTTTCCTAAAGGTAACTTATGACTGAACCAAATTCAATGAACCCCCCTGAATGGCCATTTCTGGTTTACGGGGCATTCGTTTTTCTGCTGTTAACTTTAATACTCACCTTATCCTATTTCCTGGGTCAGCGGCACAATCAAAGGGCAACCGGTCATCCCTATGAATCGGGAATCCTTGAGACAGGTTCCGCCCGCCTGCGCTTTTCCGCCCAGTTTTACCTGATGGCAATGATGTTCGTTATTTTCGACATCGAAGTAGTTTTTATAGTCTTATGGGCCTTAGCCTTCAATGAGCTGGGCTGGACCGGCTATATCGCGATATCTATATTTATCGGGCTCCTGATTGCCGTTCTGATTTATGAATGGAGCATCGGCGCGCTGGATTTCGGTCCTGACGGAAAAAAACTCCTGAAGGCTTACAGGAAACTGAACACTCAAAAACAAGGCGCATGAATTGGTGGCTCACAAAAACAGATAATCCAACCAGTGCTGTGAAAGGCACCAGTTCCTTCGAAGAAAACGTGCAGCAAAGTATCATGCTAAGTACGGTACAGGACCTGCTTGCATGGGGACGTAAAAATTCGATGTGGCCCTTCCATTTCGGACTGTCCTGCTGCTTTGTCGAAATGGCCACCAGCCTCACCAGTAAATACGACGTGGCCCGGTTTGGTGCCGAGGTTATAAGGGGCACCCCGCGCGAAGCAGATGTGATGGTAATTGCCGGAACTGTATTTGTCAAGATGGCGCCTATTATCCGGAGACTGCATGAGCAGATGATGGAACCTAAATGGGTTATTTCCATGGGTTCCTGCGCCAACTCCGGTGGCATGTATGATATCTACAGCGTGGTCCAGGGAGTAGATAAATTTTTACCCGTGGATGTCTATGTTCCCGGCTGCCCACCGCGACCCGACGCATTCATGCACGGCTTAAACATGCTCGTTTCGTCTGTAGGCAAAGAGCAGAGACCCTTAAGCTGGTATTTAGGACCCCAGGGAATTATTAAACCCGAAAAGATCTCCATGAAAGAAGTAATGAGGGAAGAGAGAAAAAAAATGACTGACTTTAAGACACCTGATCAGATTTGATCAGAACAGGATGATATAGCTTATTACGACCCTTAAACCTAAAAAGCATGGACACCGTTTCCGGCTTAACAGACGATCTCACCATTACTGCTGAAGGTGAAACCCTGACTCAACAACATACTGTTGATGAGATAAGGACGGTATGGGTAGGTCCGGAAAATATTGTTTCAACACTCTTACACTACAAAACACTTAGTTCAAAACCCTTCGAATTTCTCTTTGACCTGTGCGGGGTAGATGAACGCAGTCGGGCAGGGAAATTGATAAGCCTTACGGCAGATTTTACAATCGTCTATACGCTCCTGTCCTTTGAGCGAAATCAGTTCCTGCGGATTAAGGTTGGCCTGACAGGGAACTACCCTTCTGTGCCCTCAATCAGCGGTCTATGGCCCAACGCCAACTGGTATGAGAGAGAGATCTATGACATGTTTGGTATTGTGTTCAGCGGTCATCCTAATCTGCGGCGTATACTTATGCCATTAACCTGGGAAGGACATCCTCTGCGGAAGGAACACCCGGCACGCGCAACAGAGATGGGGCAATTCAAATTATGGGATGAGAAGGAGGACCGGGAACAGGAGGCACTGCAGTTTAAACCTGAGGACTGGGGATTGAAAAGAAAAAGTGACGATGCCGATTTTATGTTCCTGAATCTTGGACCACAACATCCCGGTACTCATGGCGTATTGCGCATCATTCTGCAGCTTGACGGGGAGGATATCGTCGATGCCGTTCCGGACATCGGCTTTCATCATCGCGGTGCGGAGAAAATGGGCGAACGGCAGTCATGGCATACCTATATTCCTTATACCGACCGGATCGACTACCTGGGGGGAGTGATGAACAATCTTGCCTACCTGCTGGCTGTGGAAAAGCTGGCTAATATTACGGTTCCGGACCGGGTGAAGACCATGCGGGTAATGCTTTGCGAGTTCTTCAGGATCGCGAGTCACCTGGTATGGTACGGAACTTTTGCCCAGGATCTCGGGCAGCTGTCACCTGTGTTCTACATGTTCACCGACAGGGAAAAGATCTTTGATGTGGTAGAAGCAATAACGGGGGGAAGGATGCATCCTAACTGGTTCCGGATCGGTGGCGTTTCACAGGATCTTCCGCAAGGGTGGGATAAACTGGTTTCCGATTTTATCGCTTATTTCCCGAAACGCCTGAGAGAATACCATCAGATGGTGATGCGTAACAGCATCTTTAAAGCGAGGACCGTCGGTATCGGAATCTACACCGTTCAGGAAGCGATAGACTGGGGTGTAACAGGTCCGGGATTAAGGGCCTGCGGATTTGGCTGGGACTTCCGCAAAAAGCAACCCTATTCGGGGTATGAAAATTTTGACTTTGATATTCCGGTAGCCCAGAACGGCGATTGCTATGACCGGGCTGTGGTCCGGGTTGAAGAAATGTGGCAAAGCCTTCGAATCATAGAGCAGTGCCTGAAAAACATGCCTGCCGGGGACTATAAAGCTGATCACCCGCTGACAACGCCGCCGATCAAGAAACATACAATGGAGGATATCGAGACGCTGATAACGCATTTTCTCAATGTGAGCTGGGGACCTGTAATTCCCGCCGGTGAGGCCATGAGCTGTATCGAGGCCACTAAAGGAGCTAACGCCTATTATTTAATCAGCGATGGCAATACCTCTCCTTACAGGGTGCGGGTGCGGACGCCTTCGTTTCCGCATATGCAGATGCTGCCCTATATAAGCAAAGGATATACAGTGGCCGACCTGCTGTCGATACTCGGGAGCATGGACTATGTACTGGCTGATATTGATCGCTGAGTTATGAGTTTGGAGTTTGGAGTAAAGAGCAAGGAGTAAGGAATAAAGAGTAAGGTATGATAAAGACCTACGGATTAACCCATATAGCACTGATAGTAGAAAATGTTCAGCGGGCGTCTGATTTCTACAGGAATGTTTTTGGGGCAAGGGAGATGTATAAGACTGACGACTTGATACAGGTTCAGACGCCGGGCAGTCATGATATCATCGTGTTTGAGAAGGGTGTGAAGCAGGGCGGGAACAGCTGCGGTATTAAGCACTTCGGCTTTCGGCTGGTAGATACGGGCGATACAGAGACAATTGTAAGATCAATTGAACAAGCCGGAGGCAAGGTGAAAGAACGCGGTGAATTTGTACCTGGTGAACCATATGTATTCATGTACGATCCTGATGGCTATGAAGTTGAGGTCTGGTATGAAAAATTACCGGAAGGCGATTCCTCATTTAATTAATGGACAAGATGTTAACACCCGAGGAAATAGAAGAGATTGAACATGAAGCTGCCCTGGTACCGGTCAGACGGGCTGCCTGTATTGAAGCCCTGAAGATCGTACAACAGCGCCGGGGTTATATATCGGATGAAAGTCTTCGTGATATTGCCGAACACATGGGTATGTCTGTTGAGGATCTGGACAGCGTAGCCACGTTTTACAACCTGGTCTTTCGCAGACCGGTAGGCCGCAACGTGATACTTCTTTGTGATAGTATCAGCTGCTATGTTATGGGGTACGAAAAAATATATGAGTACATCAGGGAGCGCCTGCAAATAGGGTTTGGAGAAACTACGCGGGATGGCCGGTTCACACTATTACCCAACTGCTGCCTGGGAACCTGTGATCATGCGCCTGCCTTAATGATTAATAATGAATTATACCGCGACCTAACAACCGAGCGATTGAATGAAATATTAACGGAATATAAATAATGAGCCCTTACCAGCCATGGAAAAACCTTTGACCCAGCATATCAACTCAAACCGTCCGCCATTGAATTTCAATGAGTATTCTGGTGTGGGAGGTTATGAGGCGGTGAGAAAGGCCATGGCAATGGCGCCGGCTGAAATTACAAAGACAGTCCAGGATTCCGATCTGAAAGGCCGCGGCGGCGCAGGTTTCAATACAGGCATGAAATGGAGTTTTGTACCAATGAATGGCCGGCACGAATCTAAATACCTGGTAGCCAATGCAGATGAAATGGAGCCGGGGACTTTTAAGGATCGCCTGCTCCTTGAGGGAAATCCGCATCAGCTTATCGAGGGCATGATCATCTCCGCTTATGCCATCCAGGCTAACGTATCTTACATATTCTTACGCTGGGCCTATAAAAAGGCTGCGCGCGTCATCAGGCAGGCCATAGCCGAAGCATATGACGCCGGATACCTGGGCAAAAATATTCTTGGGTCTGGCTTCAGCCTAGAAATGCATCTTCATACCGGCGTCGGCCGTTATATGTGCGGGGAGGAAACTGCCCTTCTGAACGCTCTCGAAGGTAAAAGAGCTACTCCGCGAACCAAACCCCCCTTCCCCCAGGTTAGCGGCCTTTTTGGGAAGCCAACTATTGTGAATAATGTCGAGACGCTGTGCAATATTCCGCACATCATTAACCGCGGTGCCGAATGGTTTAAGGATCTTAGTTTAGGAGACGATGCCGGAACTAAGCTGTACGGGATCAGCGGCAGGGTCAACAAGCCAGGGATCTGGGAGTTGCCGATGGGTACGACCATGCGGGAGCTCATCGAGGAGCATGGCGGAGGCATGCGAAAGGGCTATAAGTTCAAAGGAGCCCTTCCGGGTGGAGCTTCAACGGATTTCCTGGTTGAAGAGCATATGGATGTCAAAATGGATTTTCGTTCCGTCGCAGCTGCGGGCAGCCGTTTGGGAACCGGTACCATGGTTATCCTCGACGACCAGACTTGTCCCGTGGGTTTTGTGCATAACCTGGAGCATTTCTTCGCCCAGGAATCCTGCGGCTGGTGTACCCCCTGCCGGGAAGGCCTTCCCTGGACTGAAAAGATACTGAAGTCACTCGAGAACGGATCCGGTCGTCAGGAGGATATCAGCCTTCTGGAGATGCACACGCAATTTCTTGGACCTGGCAATACTTTCTGTGCGCTTGCACCCGGCGCTATGGAGCCCTTGCAAAGCGCTTTGAAATATTTCAGAGACGACTTTGAAAAACATATTGACGAAAAACGATGCCCCTATAAATAATCGTTATGGCAGTGATCTACATAGATAATGTCCCTTATGAGGTGAAGGCCGGGAAAAATCTCCTGGAAGCCTGCCTCAGTTTAGGCTTTGACCTGCCCTATTTCTGCTGGCACCCTGCTATGGGCTCGGTAGGCGCATGCAGGCAGTGTGCTGTCAAGCTTTTTAAAGACGATCAGGATACAAAAGGCCGGTTGGTGATGTCGTGCATGGAAAGTGTCAGGGACAATCTCTATTGCTCTATCGAAGATACAACGGCTAAGGCATTTCGCTCCCAGGTAATTGAATGGCTCATGACAAATCATCCGCATGACTGCGCGGTATGCGATGAAGGTGGCTCGTGTCACCTGCAGGATATGACCGTGATGACCGGTCATGCCTACAGGCGCTTCAATTACAAGAAACGAACATACAACAACCAGTATCTCGGCCCACTGATTAACCACGAGATGAACCGGTGCATACAGTGTTACCGGTGCGTCCGCTTTTATAAAGATTATGCAGGCGGGAAAGACCTGGATGTTTTTGCAGCGCACAATAATGTGTATTTCGGAAGAGCAACAGATGGTGTACTTGAAAATGAGTTCAGCGGTAACCTCGCCGAGGTATGTCCAACGGGCGTTTTTACCGATAAAACACTGAAGGAACACTATACGCGCAAATGGGACCTGACGATGGCACCCTCGATTTGTCAGCATTGCAGCCTTGGTTGTAATATTATTGCGGGAGAACGGTACGGCGAACTACGGCAGATAACAAACCGCTACAATGGCGATGTAAACGGCTATTTCATTTGCGACCGCGGCCGGTTTGGCTACGAATATGTTAACAGCCTAAACCGTATTCAGCATCCGCTGATACGCAGCCATGTGCCGGAGGCGGTGAACCGGGAAACTTTATTCGATCATTTAAAGCCGCTTCTTTCCGGCAAAGTCATTGGTGTAGGCTCCCCCAGAGCATCCCTCGAATCGAATTTTGCCTTAAGACAGCTGGTCGGAGAAAATCAGTTTTTCTCTGGCGTTCCTGAAACCACGGCCGAAATGATGGAGATCATACTTTCCGTCTTCAATACCGGGGATGTCCGAATTCCGTCAATGAAGGAAACGGAAGAGGCAGACGTTGTACTGATCCTGGGAGAAGACCTGAATAACTCAGCACCGCGGCTGGCGCTTTCAGTCAGGCAGGCGGTCAGAAATAACCCGGTGGAAGTTGCAAATACGATAAATATTCCTGCGTGGCATGACGCCGCCTTACGGGAACTCGTTCAGTCGGAGAAGGGCGACTGTTTTATTGCTTATCCCGTCATCACTAAACTGGATGAGTTAGCATCCGGCACTTACTACATTTCGCCTGATGAAATTGCACGTCTTGGGTACGCAATCGCGAATTTCCTTGACCCGCAGGCTTCCGCGGTTCCGGACTTACAGGGCAACATGCAGGGCCATGCGGTCTTAATTGGTAACAGCTTGCAGAAAGCCAAAAATCCGCTGATCGTAACGGGAGTCAGCTTACAGAATCCATCTATAATAAAAGCTGCGGCTGCTATTGCTGCTGCCCTGGGAGAAGGAGACCGGAAAGCGATGCTTGCCGTTGTCGTACCCGACTGCAATTCCATGGGTCTGGCAATGATGAATGCGCCCTCAATACTGAACAGCACAGCGTTGTCAACCATTGGTTCTCCGGATACTCTTATTATACTTGAGAACGACCTGTTCAGTATTAGTCAGGAAGCGCAGATCAGCGAAATTCTGGATCGTTCAACAAATATTATTGTACTGGATCACCTGCATAACCCTACTTCTGCCAGGGCTGATATTGTCATCCCTGTGGGCACTTTTTCTGAAGCGGATGGAACGCTGGTCAATAATGAAGGCCGGGCACAGGCGTATTTCCAGGTATATATGCCAAAGAATGAAAACCTCAGGGAAAGCTGGCGCTGGCTTAGTGATCTGAAGAACCTTCGCGACGGAACGACTGATGCAAATAACGTAACACCGCATGACCTGATCAGGCAGCTTGCCGATAAGATGCCACAGTTTACAGGAGCGGATCAGGCCATGCCGACTGCAGACCTTCGGATAAAAGATCAAAAGATTCCGCGGGAGCCTCATCGTTACAGTGGCAGAACAGCAATGAATGCAAATCTGGATGTTAGTGAGCCTAAGCCTCCTTCCGATCCCGACACACCGCTTTCATTTACCATGGAAGGCTATAAAGGGCTGCAGCCTGCTCCTTTAAATTCGTTCTTCTGGTCACCCGGCTGGAATTCAAACCAGTCTGTCCATAAGTACCAGATGGAGGTGGGCGGGGCCCTGTATGGCGGTAATCCGGGGGTCCGGCTATTTAATCATATTAATCCGGGCGACCGCAGCTACATGAATGGTATCCCACCACGGTTTAAACCTGACAAGGAGAATTGGGAGATGCTCCCCCTGCCCCACCTGTTCGGTTCGGAAGCGTTAAGTTCTTTGAGCAAGGGGATTGCTGAACTGTCGCCTCAACCGTACGTAGCTATCAATTCGATGGATGCTGAATCATTAAATGTGGATGAAGGTTCCATCCTTCAGGTTATAATAGAAGGTGTTCAGTATGAACTGCCTGTAAAGATCAAACCCGAATTGCCGGCCAGAACAGCGGGGCTTCCTTATAACCTGCAGGAACTAACAGGAATAAAGTGGCCTGCGCACGGACAATTAGTAAAAGGATAAAGATGAGCACAACAATCTATTATATACTGATGATCGCCATCCTGCTGTTCGTGCTGACTACGATTGCTGCGTGGCTCATCTGGCTCGAGCGCCGGGTGCTTGCACTCTGGCAGGACAGGTATGGTCCAAATCGTGCCGGCCCCTTCGGTTTGTTCATTGTTGTTGCTGATACGATCAAACTCTTCTTCAAGGAGGATTGGATCCCGCCCTTCGCCGACAAATTTATCTTTGTCATTGCACCCGCTATAGTTGCGGCTGCTGTTCTTATGAGCTTTGTCGTTGTGCCCTTTGCCCCGGGGATCGTGGTCGCAGATCTGAATATCGGTCTCCTGTTCTTCCTTGCCATGTCTTCCCTGGGAGTGTATAGTATTGTTCTTGGCGGCTGGGCATCAAACAATAAATATTCCTTACTGGGAGCTTTGCGCGGGGCTTCGCAGATGATCAGTTATGAGGTATTCATGGGTTTGTCATTAATGGGTGTTGTGATGCTTTCCGGTTCTTTCAGACTTACAGATATTGTACTGGCGCAGCAGGATTACTGGTTTATAGTCACCCAGCCGGTGGGATTCGTTATCTTCCTGATTGCCGGAGTGGCGGAAACACACCGGCTGCCGTTCGATATACCGGAAGCGGAGAGCGAACTGGTTGCAGGTTTTCACTCGGAATATTCGGGAATGAAATTCGGAATGTTTTTTATCGGCGAATACCTGGGTGTAATACTGATATCGTCCATGGTCGTAACCCTTTTCTTCGGCGGCTGGCTCGGTCCATCGTTCTTGCCGGGCGTAGTCTGGTTCTTCCTCAAAACGTTCGTATTCATCCTCTTCTTCATTCTCCTGCGGGCTTCATTACCTCGTCCGAGATATGATCAGCTGATGGAATATGGCTGGAAGGTTTTGCTGCCACTTGCCTTATTGAATTTATTGATTACTGGAGCTGTGGTCTTAGTAATGAAAGAATGAAAGATAGTATCGACAAATGGCGAAATGATTACAGGATTAATAAATAGTACCCTAAAAATCAAAAAAGATGTTCAGCTTACTGAGAACCATAGGACTCACATTCATGCATATGTTCCATAAAAGGGAAACAATTCAATACCCTGAGGAAAAAGTTGTTTTGCGTCCCCGTTACCGTGGAAGAATAGTCTTAACCCGTGACCCTGATATGGGGGAACGCTGCGTTGGTTGTTACTTATGCGCTGCGGCCTGTCCCGTAGACTGTATAGCGTTACAGGCAGCTGAAGATGAAAACGGAAGGAGATATCCATCCTTTTTTCGTATCAACTTCTCCCGGTGCATCTTTTGCGGATATTGCGAAGAGGCCTGCCCTACCTATGCGATACAGCTCATACCGGATTTTGAGATGGCCGAATATGACAGGCAGAACCTGGTATATGAAAAGGAAGATCTCCTGATAAACAGTCAGGGAAAATACCCCGGTTATAATTACTACAAGGTTGCAGGACTTGCCGCCGGAGTTAAAGCTAAGGGCGAGGGTGACAACGAAGAGCCTCCTATTGATATTCACAGCTTACTGCCATGATATGGAAATAGCTTTCTACATAACCGCAGCGATCACGATAATCTCCACTTTGCTGGTTATCACCCGCTATAACCCCGTGCATGCGCTCCTGTATCTGGTAGTATCCCTCTTATCATTAGGTATGATATTCTATTTGCTCGGTGCGGCCTTTGCGGCGCTGCTGGAAGTAATCATCTATGCGGGTGCCATTATGGTATTGTTCATTTTTGTCATCATGCTCTTAAATCTGGGAAAAGAAACCGCAGAACAGGAGAAAAAATGGTTAAAGCCTAAGGTTTGGGCAGGTCCGGCAATTCTGGCGCTGGTCCTCTTCATTGAGCTATGTATCCTGCTTAATACAAACGACCAGGCCCAATACATCAGTGAACTGCATGTAGATCCAAAGGTAGTAGCACTTTCTTTATTCCGGCCATACCTCATTGGTGTCGAGCTGGCAGCAATGTTACTTATGGCCGGTGTAGTTGGCGCGGCGCATATTGGTCAGCATAAAAAAACAGTACTACACAGGTTTTTACAGGAAAAGGAAGGTACATGAACGCTATCTCCACCAATATGGTTATGCTGCTTGCTGCCATCCTCTTTATCCTGGGGATAGCCGGCGTTGTCGTAAGGAAGAACATCATCTTCATGCTGCTTTCCGTTGAAATTATGCTGAATGCAGCGGGGCTGGCATTTGTGGCAGCAGGGGCCAGGTGGGCTCAGGCCGATGGACAGGTCATGTTCATTTTCATACTGGCGATGGCCGCTGCCGAAGTATCAGTGGGACTGGCCCTCATACTCCAGGTGTATCATCAGCATAAATCATTGGATATTGACAAACTGAGAGAGATGAACGGTTGAACCGGAGTTTACAGGTAGCGGCGGAAGTGCCAGCCTTAAACGATGAATTTAAAATATTGCTAAACGTATTATTTAAAGCTAGATTCAATGGATAACCTTTTATGGCTCATACCTGCTTTACCGCTGGTCGGCGCTATGCTGCTGATCCTCATCGGCAATCTGTTGCCGAAAACGTATGTTGCTATAATTGGCGTTGGCAGTATCACCATTTCTGCCATCGTAGTACTTCTGACAGGCTATAGCTTTCTATCAAGTCCTCCAGAAGGAGGACAGCTAACACAAACTCTTTGGGTGTGGTTTGAAGTTGCGAACTTTAAACCTGAAATAACACTCTACCTGGATTCCTTATCACTGGTATTCATTTTTGTGATAACCTTCATAGGAGCTTTGATCCACATTTATTCTGCGGGATTTATGGCGGAAGACAAAGATTACTCCCGATTTTTCGCCTGCATGAACCTCTTTGTGTTCTCCATGCTGATTCTGGTACTGGCTGACAATCTGTTACTCTTATACCTGGGTTGGGAAGGGGTCGGTTTATGCAGCTATCTTCTCATCGGCTTTTGGCATGAAAGTCACGCTAATGGATATGCCGCCCGAAAAGCGTTTATCATTACGCGGATCGGAGACACTGCAATGGCCATTGGGCTGTTCATTCTTTTTTACCAGTTCGGCACTCTTTCCATAAACGGGATCCTGCAGTCTGCACCCAATTTATGGCCGGTTGGATCTGCCATAGCTACTGCAACTGCTTTGCTCCTTTTAGCTGGCGGAGCAGGTAAGTCAGCGCAGTTGCCCTTGCAAACCTGGCTACCCGACGCAATGGCAGGCCCTTCGCCGGTAAGCGCACTTATCCATGCAGCTACCATGGTAACGGCAGGTGTTTACCTCATAGCCCGAATGCATGTTATCTTTGAACTTTCGCCTGCCGCTCAAATGACTGTGGCCGTAATCGGGGCAGCCACATTATTTATTGCCGGCTTCAGTGCGCTAACCCAGCATGATATTAAACGTGTACTGGCCTATTCAACCATCAGTCAGATCGGCTATATGTTCCTTGCACTCGGCGTCGGCGCTTACAGTGCAGCGATCTTTCATTTTATGATCCATGCTTTCTTTAAAGCACTCCTGTTCCTGGCAGCCGGGGCGGTCATCGAAGCCCTGCATCATGAGCATAGTATGTTTAGGATGGGTGGGCTCAAGGATAAACTGCCCGTTGTGTTCTGGACATTTTTGATTGGCTGTGCCTCACTGGCAGCTCTGCCCCTCATTAGTTCGGGCTTTTACAGCAAGGATCAGATCCTGTGGTATTCATGGGCTGCTGAGGGTGGGGATGCCATCCTGTGGGTACTGGCATTATCCGGGGCATTTATAACCGCTGCCTATACAACCCGAATGATGATCTTAACATTCTGGGGTGAAAGTAAAACAGAGATCGGGCACAAGCCTGGCAAGCTGATGACAATCCCGCTTGTCGTACTTGCTTTCTTTGCCCTCTTTGCAGGCTTCATCGAATTGCCGCACAACTTCGGGCACTTCACCCTGTTCAGTGATCTGCTGCATCCGGTATTACCTGAAACCCGGCTGGGTGAAAGCGAAACTAATGAATGGATCTTCCAGCTGGTTGCCGCTACTGTCACGCTCGGCGGCATTTCACTCGCGTACTACTTTTACTATAAGCAACCTCAACGTCTCAGCAACCTAAGATCTTCCGGCGCATTTAACCGAATCTATGATTTCTGGTTGTCCGGCTGGGGATTTGATAAAATATATGACACCCTTATTGTGAAACCCGTAGTGTACTTAGCAAATATTAACAGAAGGGATATCATCGACCAGATCTATAACGCGATAACATCCGGTACTACTGCTTTATACCGCTTACTTTCATTTACTCAGTCAGGATCGTTACGATGGTATGTAATGGGACTGATCGTCGGAGCGATCCTGATATTAACGATACAAATTATGTTATGATCCTTGTTTGGCTGATCCTCATATTAATGGGCGGGGGACTTCTCGCTTTCATGCTCGGGCAGTGGAACAAATCACTGCCTCGCTGGATTGCGCTTTTTACCCTCTTCGCAGGGTTTCTGGGACTGCTGTCGCTTTGGATAGAACAGTATCGGTTCACGAATACATGGCTGGTTAATTACAAAACGGAATGGATCCCATCATTTGGCATTACCTTTCACCTGGCTATCGACGGTCTGAGTTTAATATTGCTTACCCTGACATTCTTCATCGGAATTCTATCGATCCTGAGTTCATGGAGCGATATCAGGGATCGGGTTGGCTTTTATCATTTTAACCTCCTGTGGATACTGGCTGGAATATCTGGCGTGTTCATGGCTATGGATCTTTTCCTTTTTTATTTCTTCTGGGAAGTGATGCTCATCCCTATGTATTTCCTGATCGGGATCTGGGGAAGCGAAAACCGGGTATATGCGGCTTACAAGTTCTTCATCTTTACACAGGCAAGCGGACTGCTCATGCTCCTCGCCATCCTCGGACTATATTTTATCCATGGAAATAACACCGGCACGTTTACATATAACTATTTCGAACTGCTGGGCACTGTTATTCCCGAGGGCACTGCTAACTGGCTGATCGCAGGCTTCTTAATTGCATTCATTGTAAAACTGCCCTTAATACCTTTCCATTCCTGGCTGCCGGATGCTCACAGTGAAGCGCCTACTGCGGGAAGCCTCATACTGGCCGCTCTCCTGCTAAAAACGGGAGCTTATGGAATAATGCGCTTTGCGCTCCCGCTGTTCCCCCAGGCAGCAATTAATTTTGCCCCGTGGCTTATGCTGCTTGGAGTTTTAGGAATAATCTACGGAGCTATCCTTGCATATGCACAGACCGATCTGAAACGCCTTGTTGCTTACACCAGTGTAAGCCATATGGGATTTGTTGTTGTGGGTATCTTTGCCTTCAGCGAACTGGCATTACAAGGGGTGGTTATGCAACTTATAACACATGCCATTAGCACCGGTGCGCTTTTCGTCATCGCCGGCATTCTGAAAGAACGATTACATACCAGGGATATCAGCGCGATGGGAGGCTTCTGGCAGCAAATGCCAAAGCTGGGCGTCTTGAGCATGGTATTTACGATGGCCTCACTCGGATTGCCCGGGCTTGGAAATTTTATCGCTGAACTCCTGATATTATTAGGGGCATTCCGGTCAAACCTCTGGATAACTATTTTCGCCACTGCAGGACTTGTTTTCTCCGCCATCTACTCTTTAAGGATCATGCAAAAAGTTTTTTTCGGTCCGAAAGCTGGATCCGCTCCGATAAGCGATCTGAACTGGCGCGAACTCTCTATACTCACATCCCTCACCATCGTCATTATCTGGCTGGGAGTTTACCCGCAGCCGGTGATCCATACAGCAAAGCCAATGGTTAAATACATAGAAAATATCTTTTCCGGCGATGCTTCTGCCGTGAAAAACAACAAACTATTGTATCAGATGAAAACAGCGGAACAGCCAAATAAAAAAGAAACCTATGTCAGCAAGTGACTTCTACGCATTAAGCCCATTACTTCTACTTGCAGGTTCATCTGTACTGATTATGCTGCTCATCGCTGTCAGGCTAAGTCACCGGATCATTCAAATAAGCAGTCTGCTGTTATTTGCAATCTCGTTATATTCGACGGTATTCACCGCCGACATATTACCTTACCGAATACCCCCCTTGCTGATATTTGATGGATTCTCATCGTTTATCACCGCCCTGATCATCTTTTCGAGCCTGGTAGTGAACATTCTCTCTTATGTGTATTTCGATGAAAAAGAAGAAAGTCCCAAAGAGTACTATGTGCTGCTGTTCCTCTGCACCTTAGGTTCCTGCGTACTGGCTATCAGTAACCATTTTGTTTCCCTGTTCCTGGGCCTGGAGATCCTGACAGTAGGATTATACGCGCTGATCGCCTACCTGAGAGGGAGGAATCACAGTATTGAAGCCGGGGTAAAGTACCTGGTACTGGCAGCTTTTTCTTCCGCGTTTCTTTTATTCGGAATGGCATTAATCTATCTGGAAACGGGAACAATGAACTTTTCGGAAATCGGCGAAAGGCTGCGTACTGTTGATAACATCCCGGTCATCTTCATAACAGGACTAGGCATGATGCTGGTTGGTGTGGGCTTTAAACTGGCGATCTTCCCCTTCCATATGTGGACAGCAGATATTTACCAGGGTTCGCCCGCGCCGGTTACTGCCTTTATTGCCACTGCTTCCAAGGGTGGTATGTTCGCAGTTTTGTTTCGCTTCTTTGCTTCAATTCAAGGGTTTAATTTTCCTGAGATAATTACTATTCTGTCCGTCGTAGCGATAGCCTCGATGCTGGTCGGCAACCTGCTTGCCCTCAGGCAGAATAATGTAAAACGTATACTGGCATATTCCTCAATCGCGCACTTTGGTTATTTATTTGTCGCATTCATCCCCCGGAATGCAATCAGCCTGGAAGCTATCAGCTTCTACCTCCTATCTTATTTCATCACCACACTGACCGCCTTTGGAATCGTAACCCTATTATCAGTTAGGGAAACGGATGCGGAAGATATAGGAAGATATAAAGCGCTATTCTGGCAGCATCCAATATTAGCATGTGTGCTTACAGCATCCATGCTTTCCTTAGCCGGAATCCCCTTAACGGCCGGATTTATTGGAAAGTTTTATGTACTGGCTGCCGGCTTACAGGGCGGGTTCTGGCTGCTAGCCATCATACTGGTATTAAGCAGTGTTATTGGCTTATATTATTACCTGCGGATCATCACCATCATGTTTTCGAAAGAAGAACATGCAGAGATAATCGAAAAGAAAGCACATCCCGGATTTTATGTCGCCAGTAGTGCGGCCCTCGTAATCCTCACATTTGTAATTCTGTTGCTGGGTATTTATCCCGACGCAGTTATTAAACTGCTGGGGGGATTTTCAATGTCATAATAAAGGGAAGCAAACTTCTTTGCCTCCCTACGTTTCCCTGCATGTAAACTAAATGTTATTTATCAACCAATTCAAGGTCGTTAATTCTTTCCCCGACTTCCCGGCCATTTTTTAAACCAGCAATAGTAGAGGGTGTATAGTGAATCCCGCCATAACGACGTGACTCCCCGCATTCTTCTGCGGCCGCATTAAAAGAACTGTAAGTCCTCGGCCCACCAAATTTTGAGCCATAGGTATTATCTGTAAAAGAATAGCTATCGCCAAATAATCCGGTCATAACCTGCATGTAGGCACCAGTAATAAATGAGTGGGCACCCGGGTATTCAGGATGAGGAGGGGTAATAATTAATGGTGACCAGGAGGGATCAATTACTTTTTGAATATAACTTACTGGTCTGATGACATTATATGTATACTTTGATTTCCAGCAAACTATTGTCGCATCATAAGCCGCAATCGCTGTTTTTGCATAAGCAATGGCGGCAGTTTCAAGACTGCAATTTTTTTCAACCAGGATCTGTGTTAAGATCGAAACACTGTGGCCCGGAGGCGAAAACCCGACTCCGACACCGAGATCATTCCAATACAAAGCAACATTTTTTTGATCTTCAGTCAGTTTCTTTGAGAGGTCGTAAATATCTTTAACCATTTTATAAAATTCGCAACCAGGAACTTCTCCATAACCGAAACCCAACGGGCCGGTTAGCGATTGTAAGTTTTCCTGTAAGAAGGGACGGGTGCTGCCGTAATACGGACCAGCGGCATTCCCAAAAGCAGGCGGGGTTGGAACCCAGGCTCCGGGGAATACTGGCGGAACATAGCCCGCGTTTCCAAGATTAACGTTATCCGTTTTTGACCATGCGATAATAGCATCGGCAATACTTTGTCCGTAAGCCTGCGACCTGTCAAATACAGCGGACTCTAAGGTTAGTCCCAATTTATTATTATTGGCATTTTCAATAGAATCTAACCGGGTCTTATTCAGTGTGACAACAGCAGGCGGGTAAAAATAAGCTATCAACTTTGCGATTGCAGAATTAGCTGATACGGCCCAGGAATATTCCTGACTATCTTCCTTCAAAGGCATGGGAGGCATTTGGTAAAGCAGCGTACTCAGACTAACAGATTTATCAATGCCTGGCCTTACCGACTCATATAAACCAATTGCAGTATATCCAAAGGAGCGAAGTATAACCAGGTTTGAGATAGATGGGTCCGATTTGCGAAGGATGTCCAGCTGCAGTGTGTACCAGTCAGTAACTAAAGCACCGCTTTCACCACTCGTTTTCGTCGAAGGCTTAACTATCTGGTTCACCTCCATAGGAGCTTCTTCTTTACAACACGGTAAAAAGAAGAAGACGACAATCAACAGCATCCTGGGAATGCTTGAGCTGATTATGTGATTTGCTTTCATAACAAGATTGTTTAATAGATGGTATGTATGTGATAGCATTATGACTATAATAAATCCATAAACACCTCCTTTCTAATAAAATCCTTTATAAAACGCGTGGGGGATTACAAAATTAACTGGCTAATGGCGGGATATACTGCTTCATGAAAAAGCGCCAGCATGAGGAAAGAGATTAACCTGGGATCGGATGGTTGCTGAACCTGATTCTCTGATTAAATATAACTAAAACTATTGAATTAGCACCCATTATCTTCAACCGGAAGGCTTCAAACTGAAGAAGCATGATACAGCAAAGCCTGCCGAACAGAGACAATTATGTCAGAGTTCCGCAGGCAGCTGGCTTCCTGGTGCTTAAGAATTATTGCTTAGCTACGCTGGAGCTACCACCAGGTGCTGTAGTGTTTTTCAGACGGCTAACTTCATTAAACTCTGTATCTTCAACGCGGGCAATCACCAGATAATCTTTGTTCTCCAAATTAACAACCCATATTTTCCTGCTGTCCTGATTTATATTGAAAACGCGGGCAATGCTGTAGCCGGGGTATTTAGCTTGAATCTTACCCTTAACAGTTTGCGGCAGATCTTTTTCAGATCCGTAAGTAATATGATAGATAAGGCTTCCATTCTTTCTGTATAGGGCATTATGTTCCTGATCATCCTGGATAAATTTAACAAGATAGTTCTCGTTCTCCTGGTACCAGCGGGTATCTTGTGCATCCTTAAAAGAACTGGTGAACGCATTACGTACCTTCTCGCTTACACTGGTACCGGTAGCGGTTATTGTTACAACAGGCAGCATTTTCTCCTGGGACTGTTGAGCAGCTACATTGTTTACTGTAAACATGTATCCGATTGCTGATAGAATGATAAAAGCTTTCATGATTTAAACATTGGTTAAGTGCTTCTTCGATCTCTTTTGTGAAGCTAAGGCTAAGGTAAATCAAGTTCAGGCGCGCAATTTTCTTATTAGCCTGATGCGGCTCTGCGGGGGTTACAATCCGCTTAAAAGCAGATAAATGCCGTTCGTCGACAAAAACGGTAGTTTATACGCTGATCGGCGCTAAACGTCTATTAACGGGGATTAAGTGAATTTTTTCCGGGTGCTATGTGTAAATTTATACAGGGATTACAAAATCGCCGTTTTACACCGTTCCTGTAAGAAGCTCTCAGAACCCTCCGCCGGCAAGATCCCTTCGTTAAATTTCATATCATGTCTGTCAATCAGAAAATAAAATGCCTGGTAGTAGACGACGAACCGCCGGCTATTGATGTACTAGTTAAATACATTGAAGCGGTTGATGATCTTGAACTAAGCGCTACATGCTCAAATGCAATTGAAGCATTAGGGACTATAAAGCATAGCTCCATCGATCTTCTCTTTCTGGACATCCAGATGCCGCAATTATTAGGAACAGACTTTATAAGAACGCTAAAAAACCCACCAAAGGTTATATTCACTACAGCCTATCGAAAATTTGCCATAGAGGGTTTTGAACTAGATGCCGTTGATTACCTGCTCAAACCAATCTCGTTTGAACGCTTTCTTAAAGCTGTGAATAAAGTACTTCAGACTACCTTCCAGGCAGCAGCAAACTCCCAGCAGTTCGATACGCATGGTTACACTAATGCGGACAATTTCATTTACTTCCGCACCGACCGAAAAATGGTTAAGGTCTTTCTGGATGACATCCTATATGTTGAAAGTCTGAAGGACTATATTAAAGTTATTACCACTTCAAAGCAGATCATTACCAAGCAGGGAATCACTGCCCTGGAAGAAATGTTACCACCCGACCAGTTTCTCCGCATTCATCGATCTTATTTGGTCCCTGTCAAAAAGATTGATTCCTATACCGCTGATGATATCCAGATAGGTGAAAAAGAACTACCCATTGGGCGTATGTACCATCATGAAGTTGTAAAAACATTGAAATCGGCGGTAAAATAATCTACAGCCATGACTGTAAATGAGTTCATATTTTCAAATAAACCGGCTCACCGCATCACACGGCATCTATCGTTCTGGATTGTGTACAGCATTTACTTTTGGCTACAAAGTATTGTTGTGCTTGACGCGAAAGATATTCCCCAGCCTGAGCCTTATAAAAACGCCTTCATCAATCTCTATAGTTTCCTCCCATCCTGTATGCTTTCGGTCTATGTATTCATTTACATCTTTCGGCCCTTCTTATTAGAGAAAAAAAAATATTTTCTTTTTACAGCCTGCTTTATCCTGCTCTATGCATTTGAATTATATATAAACAGCCTGTTTGCCCTGATATTCCTTCATAATGTGACCTACAATCATGTGACAGCACTGACTTATATGGATGCACGGGGCTTAAGTACAACGAATACTTTATGGGCCTATACAATTGGAGTGCTCGCCCTGGGAATAAAACTGTCTAAGGACAGGTATCTGCAGCAAAAAGAGAATTTGCAGCTGCTCCGGAAGAAGGCGGATACTGAACTTAATTTTCAAAAGGCAAGATTTCACCCCGGGTTTCTCTCAGGGTCATTGGGTAATATTTACCATCAGATCACCAACAACCCGGGACACGCGCCCGGGCTGGTTTTGAAACTCTCCGATATTCTAAGCTACACCCTTTACGAGGGCAATGCAGAACGGGTGCCTTTGCAAAAGGAAGTAACTATCCTTGAGGATTTCATCGCATTGAACGTGTCCGATCCGGATAGTTCCGTTGATATTCAGCTTCAAACCTGCGGAAGCCTTAAGGGCAAATACGTTGTTCCTATGCATACGGTGAAAATAGTGCAAGATGCTGTCACCAGGTTAAGGCAGGTAAGGTCGGGATACTACCAGATCCGCATTAATATAGAAGCGCAACTGAACACCATCCATATTCGGCTAATAGCTCCTGCAACAGATGATAATAGAACACGCCCGGCTAAAGGGACCGAAGTCCTGCAGGAGATTTACGATAAGTTAAGAACCAACTTTTCAGGAAATGAAATTATTTTTCAACCCGTTGAAGGCAACGGAATTATGGAACTGGCCGTAACAATGCCCTTGTTTAATGAGGAATCAAGATCAGTCAGGCTTTCAGAAGTAAACGATACAAATCCGACATATGAGCTTAAATGATATCATATTTTCAAAGAGAATACCGCTTAGTTATGCCCGGCATATTATTTTCTGGGTCCTTTGGTATATTCATCCATTATTCTGGGACTTCCTGATTTTCGGTTTTCCGCATGGCGATAAAATTCACATCGGCTTAATTCACTGGCTAGTGGACCGGCTGTTTGATCTCGGCCAAAATCTTGTGTATTGCTATTTTATCGTCTATTACCTGATACCTAAATACGTCGAAAAGAAAAAATACCTTCAGTTCATCAGCGCCGTCCTCCTGTTAACTGTAGGTACATTCCTGTTTAACATGTACCGTCTATGGTACCTGCAGGATATCCGTACCTATTTCGGACCGGAAAGGGATTCCCAGATTGTACTTTTTGTCTGGGACTCAACCAGGGCGTTCATAACCCAGGGCTCACCTGTCGTCTGCGGATTTTTTATAACCATAAAAATTTTGAAAGACTACTATGGCAAATTAGACGAGAAATCCAGCCTGATCAGGGAAACCAGCGGCGCCGAACTGCAATTACTGAAAGCCCAGGTCCATCCACACTTTTTATTCAACACTCTCAATAACATCTATTCATTTACACTTAATGATCCCCCAAAGGCTGCAGACCTGGTATTACAACTCTCTCATACGGTACAATACATGACAACTGATTGTGAAGAGGAGCTTGTCATGCTGGAGAAGGAATTGAAGATGATCGAGGATTACATCGGTCTGGAGAAAGTACGCTATGGGAAACGTCTGGATCTCCGGATAGATATAAAAGGCGATTACCAGGATAAGTATATCGCTCCCTTACTGCTGATTCCATTCGTAGAAAACAGCTTTAAACACGGCAGCAGTAAAATGCTGGAACATCCCTGGATAAGAATAGATATCTCCGCTCAGGATATTGTCCTTCATGTAAAGATCAGCAATAGCAAACCGGCTGATACGGCGCAAATAAACGGCGCAAGCGGCATCGGCTTAAAAAACGTCAGAAAGAGACTGGAACTCTTATACCATGATGATTACCATCTTGAAATAAAGAATGAAGTTCATTCATTTCATGTCGAATTGAGCGTGCCGCTAACGGTGATAAAACAGCCGTCAGAAAGTAATGCGATCCCAACATTATTGAACGGAACTTATGCGACTGCATGACTTCATATTCTACAATAATTTCTTAGCAATAGGCGAAACCCATAATTCATTTCTTGTCAGGTTAGAACTGCCGTTAGAGTCCTGGAAAGCTATTGCCACACCAATGAATACTCTATTGCTGAGCCTGCTGCTTGATCAGGAGGACCTCTGATACTTCATACTCATCTTAGCTACTCGTTCTTCGAGTGATTCTGTGATCAGCTTTTCCCTGCTGAGGCCGTCTACCAGTATCGGGAAAGCAAAGGGAGTGGGCTGATCGCTTTCCCGGATCACAACCTTCAGTTGCTGTATCCTTTGCAAGGCCGCCCGCAGCCTGTATTCTTCGAGTTGAAACTGCAGGGCCTCGTGGTAAGCCTGGCGAACCAGCACATTGTCTTTCTCATATTCGCTGAACACTTCGAACAGCAACGATGTAGATGCCTGCAGATGCCGGTTCTTCATCGCCTTCCCGGGAAAACCTGTGAAAACCAGACCCGCGATATGAGCGATATCCCGAAAACGCCGGCGCGCCATTTCCGTTGCGTTCAGACTGTGCTGAATATCATCCAGGAGGTTGTCGATCGAAAAAAGGTCATTCTCCAGGGCCTTCTCCAGCATCACCTCGTCTTCGGTGAGCAGCTCAAAGCCGTAATCATTCATCGCGATAGAAAAGTTGGCCTTCTTTATTTTGGAGATTCGATAGGCAAAGATCGAGGCCATCCCTTCATGCACCAGCCTTCCTTCGAAGGGATAAAAGAACAGGTGGTGCCCGTCTCTCGAAGTATACTTCTCAATAAGAAATTCCGATTTACGCGGGATATGGGATAATTGCGCCTGCAGGTCAAACAGGGGCTGCAGGGCCACGATCTCTTCGTCTGTCTGCTTACCCTGGGCGACTTCATCGAGCTTGGTACGGAACGTCGCTGATAGCTGCGATGACAGTGGAATACGGCCGCCCATCCAGCTGGGAACCATACCTTTTTTCTTAGCCGATTTCCGGACAAAGGCTGTCATATCCTTGATCTTAACAAGCTCCAAACTTCGCCCCGCGAAATAGAAGTTATCGCCGATCTTGAGCTTACTAATGAACGATTCCTCTATCGAACCCAGGTTGCCGCCACTCAGGAATTTCACCCGCATGCTCACATCCCCCACAATGGTACCCATGCTCAGGCGGTGGCGCATCGCCACGCGACGGTTGTTCACCTTGTAAAGGCCGTTCTCAATTTCAACCTTCAGGAACTCATCGTAGGCTGCCAGTGTCTTTCCTCCCTGTGTAATGAATTCAAGGATCTGCTGGTAGTCCCGCCGTTCAAGGTCGGCAAAGGCGTAGGTAGTTTTCAGTTCCTTATAGATCTGATCCGGATAGAACCCGTCTGAGACAGCCAGCGTTACGAGGTACTGCATCAAAACATCCATTGCCAGGACGATCGGATCCCGGCTTTCGAAGATCCCGTCGACGATCGCCTGTTTTAAAGCCGCTCCCTCCAGCAACTCCATCGAGTGTGTCGGAACGAACCAGGCTTTTGAGGTGGCACCGGGATGGTGACCGCTTCTGCCAGCCCGCTGCATGAAGCGGGCCACGCCTTTCGGACTGCCGATCTGTATGACCGTGTCGACCGGGCGAAAATCTACCCCAAGGTCAAGGCTGGACGTACAGACAACGATCTTCAGCATCTCCTGGTGCAGGGCCTCTTCTACCCAACTGCGCAGTTCATTATCCAGCGAACCGTGGTGCATGGCAATAATTCCGGCATACTCCGGATACTTATCCAGGATTGCCTGATACCATATCTCGGTCTGCGAACGGGTATTGGTGAAAATAAGAGTGGTCTTGCTGCTTTCAACAATATCGATCACCTGGGGCAAAAGCTTAATACCCAAGTGCCCTGCCCATGAGAACTGTTCAATATTCTCCGGAATTACTGACTCGATGATGATCTTCTTACCCAGATTCGCCCGAACCATGCTGATCTGCTCTTTCTTAAAGTTGTTTCCCAATAACACCTCGCCCGCCTGCTCGAGGTTGCCTATAGTAGCAGAGATACCCCAGATGCGGAGGTTTGAGTTGGGAGTTGGGAGTGGAGAGTTTGGAGTAGGGAGTAGAGACTTCAGGGAATCAAGAGCTTTCAAAGTTTTGAGTCTCGAAAGCCCGAGTTCGAGCTGAACCCCTCTTTTAGTTCCTAAAAGCTCATGCCACTCGTCTATTACAACAGCCTGCAAAGTGGCAAACAGCTTTGGATATTCCTTCGTGGCCAGCATGATATGCAGGCTTTCCGGAGTAGTCAGCAGAATTTCCGGCTGCCGTCTCTTCAGTTCAGCTTTGTCCTTAGCCGATGTATCGCCGGTCCGGGTTGCTACCTTCCACGGTAGTCCCAGATCATCAACGACAGTTTGCATCGCTTTCCGGATATCATTGGTGAGCGCGCGCAGGGGCGTGATCCAGAGTAATTGCAAGCCGTTATTTTTGCGGGATTGGTAATCGTCAGGATGTTCATTAATATAAGCTGCGATGAACGGGAGAAACATGGCAAAGGTCTTACCGCTGCCGGTTGGAGCGTTCAGCAGACCGGAATCGCCCTTTAAAAAAGCATCCATCATCTCCTTCTGAAAAGCGAACTGCTCCCAGTTCCGGGTTACGAACCATTCAGAAATGACCTGCTGACCTTTATTCATTAAACTGATATTATTGTCAAAAATGCGCTTTATGGGCAGCTACCAGGGCATCTAAAGAAACTCTTTTAGCGTTTCCAGGGTATCCGCTTCTTCAATCTTCTTGTCCTGCCGCCATCTTAAAATCCTGGGGAATCTTAAAGCCACACCAGACTTGTGCCTTGTCGATCTGTTAATCCCTTCGAAGCCGATCTCGAAAACCAGTTCGGGCTTTACTGTCCTGACCGGCCCGAACTTCTCAAGTGTATTGCGCTTCACAAAATAGTCAACCTGGTTGATCTCTTTATCAGTTAGTCCGGAATAGGCCTTAGCAAAAGGAACAAGTTTATCCTGGTCCCATACAGCGAAAGTATAGTCGGTATACAGATCTGCCCTGCGGCCATGCCCCTTCTGTGCATAGATCATTACGGCATCGATAGACAATGGGTCTACCTTCCATTTCCACCAGTCGCCGCGTTTACGACCGACAAGATAAGGGGAATCCAATTTTTTAAGCATAAAACCTTCCGCGTTTTCATCCCGGGATCTAAGCCTGAGTTCATACAACTCCTCCCAGGAATTAACATCAACAACCGGGGAAAGCCTGAAAACATTCTGATGCCGGCTTGCCCGGTGCAGTTCTTCCAGGATAGCTCTTCGTTCTGACAACGGCAGTTCCCGGATATCGCGGCCTTCGTGTTCAAGACAATCATAAGCAATAAAGGCCATAGGACTTTCTTCCAGGATCTTCTTCGTGAGGTTCTTCCGCCCGATCCGGGTTTGAAGGACATTGAAAGGGAGCGGACAATTATCAGCAAAGCAGATAGCTTCTCCATCCAGAACAGTGCCGTCCGGGAGTTCCAGCAGGAAGGGATGTAATTCAGGAAATTTATCGGTGGACAGGTCTTCCCCGCGGCTCCAGATAAAGATCTCGCCCTGACGCTGAATGGCCTGCGCCCTGATCCCGTCCCATTTCCATTCAGCCTGCCAGTTCGAAACATCTCCTAACGCCATACTGATCTCTTCCGCACTCTTCGACTTATCCGAGGTTTCCTGAATAGCATAGGCCAGATAAAAAGGGTACGGGCGGGAAATATCCTCCGAACCATCAACTGCCTGCATCAGCTGGCTGTAGCTGAAGGTAGCCGGGTCCCAGTTACCCATTATCCGGTGCGTCAGAACCTGCGTCTCCAACCCTGAAATGTCTGCAAGGGCTTTAATGATCAGGCTTTGAGAAACTCCTACCCTGAAGCTGCCGGTCAGGATCTTATTGAAAACAAAGCGCTCCTGCTGGTCCATAGACGACCAGGAGGAGATCAGCCAGTCTTTCTTCTCGTCCTCCGTCAGGGCATTCAGGGAGTTGATCTCCGCAATCCATTCTGACAGGGATTTATTTTGAGTAGCCTCTGACTTGGGCAGAAGCAGAGAAATAGTTTCGCCAAGATCGCCAACTACATGATAACTTTCTTCAAACAACCATACCGGGATATTCGCCATCTCCATGGCCCAGGTCTTCACCAGCGTCGCATTGATCTGCCGCTTCGGTTTACGGCCGGTAAAAAGCGCCAGGGTCTGGATCTTGTCTTCATCCGGAACCTTCAGGAAATATTCCTTCAATACCCGGATCTTCTCATTGGTTTTATTCGTCTCGTCAAGCGAACTGAAAAGCTGTGCAAATGACCTCATAGGGCTCCTCCTGCTTTTTTAGCTTTTTTCAGTGCGGCAGACTTCTCCGAATCCGTCAAAGGCTGTTTCAACGGAGTTGCGGAATCTACGGCAAGCGCCTCCATACTATCGATGTTCTCTTCTGCACCAATCACCTCACCTTCCTCATTCACCAGTTTAACCGGATCCTGATCCAGTTCACTGGCTTCATCACCACCGTAAATTGTATGGGCTTCATGCGCATCGTAACCGGTCTCGGAAAGATAGCGCGAGAAGGGGGCCGTATAGCCGTGAGTTAAATAAACGGTTTCGCAGCCGGTTGCCTGGATGGCACTGATCAATCCATTCCAATCGGCATGGTCCGAAAGTACAAATCCCCGGTCGGCTGCACGCCGGCGCTTTGCCCCCCGCAGGGCCATCCAGCCGGAGCAATATCCGAAACTGTATGGGTAGAATTTCCGCATCCAGGGCGTGCCTACCGAGGAAGGCGGACACAGGATAAGTCCCCGGCGCATCTCGTCTTTGTTCGTATCCGGAGTCACGCGGGTAGTCTCACTTAATTGCACCCCATTTCTTCGCAGAGCCTCGTTGGTATTTTCGATCACTCCATGCGTATAAACTCTCCCGATAGACAGATCGAGTCCCTGCAGGATCCGCTGCGCCTTCCCGAGGGAGTAACCGACGAGTACCGTGGTCCTGCCTTCCTCAATATTCTGCCGCCACCAGTTATTCATGCTGTCAAAGATCTCCTGCTGGGGTCGCCACGAATAAACCGGCAGACCAAAAGTGCATTCAGAAATAAAAGAATGACATTTTACGGGCTCGAAAGGCTGGCATACCTGATCGTCCTCCAGTTTATAATCGCCCGAAACTACCCATACCTCCCCTTTGTACTCCACTCTTACCTGGGCAGAACCAAGAATGTGGCCGGCAGGAAAGAAAGAGATCGTGACGCCATTCTTGACCACGGTCTTGCCGTAGTCCATCGTCTCCAGGCTGATTTCTCCCAGCCGGTATAGCAACACTTCCCGCGAGAGCGAATGCGCCAGGTAATTATCGTGCCCCCATTTGGCATGGTCGGAGTGGGCATGAGTTATCACTGCCGATTTCACGGGCCGCCAGGGATCGATATAAAAGTCGCCGGCAGCGCAGTAGATCCCGCAATCATTAAATTCAAGGAGTGGTTTTGCTGGCATAATAGGAGAACCTCAATTCAGCAATTTGGTTTAGGCAAACGATTATGCGCATAAGAATCCACCGTTTTTCAGGACTAGCAAAGAGGAACATTGCTTAGGTTTTGTCTAGACCATCTAGTGGTTAGTCCGCTAATTTGGTGGACTAACCTTAACATGACCTAAACAAGTCCTATACCAAGTGCCGGCCGAACCAGTGTCTGAATATTGGTTTTTCAGTCACAGGCCGGGGGCCGGGGAGAGTAAAAATTATGATTAAGAAAGGGTTTGCCAGCTTCACTATCTGGTGTGGCGTGAAAAGCCAAATTCGCCTGTAAGAAAAAAGGCCGTCTCCGATCTGGAGACAGCCTTCTGTTTTATTTTTGAAGCTGAATGAGATCAGCCATGATCTGGAGACTTTCGTCGCGGATGAAATCAACTTCATCTTTCGGACGGGCTTCACCTTTTTTCAATGGTTCCAGCCCATGTGCCTTTCTTACTGCGTTATCACGTGCGAGATTTCGGGCTTCCTGCTCATCGCGCTCTTTCTTCAGCTGTGCTTCATTCAGCGTGACAGAGGTTTCAGCATCGCGTTTCCGGAACTGGGTGATATCTTCAAGCAAGTTCTTATACTCTATGGAGGTTTTCATCCGCTCTTCATGCTTCGTTATCAGTTGGCGGTTAACCGGTCCTAAGTTAGTCAATGGGGCATATTTGCTGGGCTCAATGGTATCCCAGGGCAGCGCAGTAGGCTCAGAACTCTCACCGTACTTATCTGCAGGGAATACCATTGGAAATTGTATATCCGGCATAACACCCTTGTGCTGGGTGCTGCTTCCGTTAACCCGATAGAACTTCGCCATAGTCAGGTTTATCTGTCCGAACCTCGGCGTGTTATTGCCGGCTACGGCCACACCTTTTCCGTCCTTGCCTTTGTTACCAGCCAACAGCATGAGCTTATCAACTTCCGGGATCACCCGTGCCATATCGATACCCTGCTGCACGGTTCCTTTACCATAGGTCTGAGTTCCCATAATCACCCCGCGACCATAATCCTGGATCGCACCGGCAAATATTTCGGATGCGGAAGCACTGAAGCGATCAACTAGCACGCCCAGAGGGCCTGACCATGTAACAGACGGATCCTCGTCCTCATCAACTTCGATCTGGTTACGGGCATCCCTCACCTGAACAACCGGACCGGTTTTAATAAAAAGACCGGTGAGAGAGATCGCTTCGGGCAAAGAACCACCACCATTACTACGAAGGTCGATAACAACGGCATCCACTTTCTGTTGCTTTAGCGTATCCAATAACAACTTCACATCGCGGGTGGTACTCTTATAGTTACGATCTCCGGCTTGCATGGCTTTGAAGTCTGCATAGAATGCGGGGATAGTAATGATGCCGACCTTATAAGTGCCCCCATTGGAAGTAATCGTCTTAATGGTTTTTTTGGCTGACTGTTCTTCCAGAATCACTTTATCCCGAACAAGTTCAACGATCTTCGGCTTTGCCGACAGTTCTTGTCCGGCCGGGATAACCTTTAACCGTACGATTGTTCCTTTCGGACCTTTGATCTTAGTAACGGTTATTTCGATCCGCCAGCCTACAACATCCACAAATTCACCATCCTTACCTTGTGCAACTGCGATGATCTTATCATTAACGTTAAGTGTCTTTGCCTTAAATGCCGGACCACCCGGGATGATCTCAGCAACCTTCACCACTTCATTCTCCACCTGTAAGCGGGCTCCGATACCTTCAAAAGTACGGGCCAGATCTTCATTGAATTCCTGCGCCCTGGTAGGTACGAAATAATTTGTGTGGGGATCTACAGACTCAGTGAAAGCGTTCATGATCGTCTGAAACACGTCCTGGTTGTTGAACTTTGCTGACTGAGAGATCAGGCTTTTATACCTGTCCTTTAGTGTCTTCTTATTTTTCTCTATGTCGGGAGAACTGACCTTCAGGTTCAGAAGCTCATACTTGATCCTTTTTGACCAAAGGTCATCAGCTTCAGCCGTATTTGCCAACCACGGCATGTCTTCACGATCATAGGTGTATTTATCATTGCCACTGAAGTCATACTTCGATTCTATCTGGGCTAAAGCATAGTTAACACGGTCTGTATAGCGCTTTTGATAGACATTAAAAATATAGAATGGCGCACTCAGATCACCTTCCCTAAGATCATCGTCCAGCGTGTTGCGGAATTTTTCGAACTCTTTAATATCACTTTGTAAGAAATAACTCTTACCGGCATCCAGGGCTTTCAGATAACGGTCGAAAACAGCTGAGGAAAATGCATCATCAACTTTTACTTTTTTATAATGGAATTTCTCAATAAGACCCACTAATTCTTTCGCCTCCACGGACTGCTGGGCATCAGGCTGCAAATTTGATGAGCCTTCTACTTCAGCCTGAACACGCGGATCCGCCTGGCAAGCGAGTGCCGCAAATAAAAATATGGCCAGATATAATCTCTTTAACATTTCCTTCACTGATTTTAAATTCATTGTAAATAACGGTTATCTAATTTGATACCAGAACTTTAAAACTAAACAAATAAGAGCCTCCTTTTGTGTAGCCCGGATGTAACAAGTTTATGCTAAATTTATTATTAAAACGCTATTAACTTACAATCCATGTTTAGAAAAATACAGTTCCCTATAGTCTTAGGGTTGTATTCTAGCCCCTGGGATAACTAACGACTATCAGTATCGATTAACCTGTCTTTCAGCGCGATGCTCATAAAATTGACGATTGAATTATATTACTTTTACCTTAAAACGCCTGCCTAATTGTCTACATTCGGATGTAATTACGATATAAAATGAAAAATAAAATATCCTTCATACTATTAGTGGTTGCGCTTACCACCTTCAATTCAGCTTTTGCTCAGCAGGTAAATGAACTGCTCAGGCCTCTAAAACCGCTCCTTGGGAGTTGGGAAATGAATTCTCCAGACGGAAGGATCATTGAAGTGTGGAAGTATTCGTCACCGGAAAAGTTTTCCGGAAAAAGCTATAGAGTGGGCACGAACAAAGACTCAACCCTCCTCGAAGAAGTAGATATCGTCGAAAGAGAGGGTCAGTTGTACTATATTCCCACAGTTAGTGGTCAGAACTCGGGTATGCCGGTGGAGTTTATATTAAAGAGCCAATCCGGAGGCATCTATGTTTTCGAAAATAAAACACATGATTTCCCGCAGCGCGTATGCTATCATCTTCAATCATCGAATGAGTTGCTCGCCTGGATTGAAGGGGAGAAAAACGGGAAAACCCGTAAGTCAGAATTTCGGTATCGCCGAGCCGTCAACTGATCCCTCATGTTGATGTTCTGAGATGTGGACGGCAATACCTATAAAAGAAAATGCCGCCCTGGTTGAAGGCGGCATTTCCAAATTGTGATAGGGTTAAAAGATCTTTATTGTGCAGCTTGCTTAGCTTCTGCTTTTAATTTATCGTTAGCCACAATAACAACTTCAACACGACGATTCTGAGCTTTACCCTCTTCAGTTGTGTTATCAGCGATCGGTTCAGTTTCGCCACGTCCTTCGGTCGTTAGTCTTGCGCTGCTGATACCGTTAGCAATCGCGTAAGATTTAACAGCATCGGCACGACGATCAGACAAACGCAGGTTATAGGCATCTGCCCCGGTAGCATCCGTATGACCGATGATCAGGATATCGGTCTCTGGATTATTTTGCAAACTTGTTGCCAATTTTGCAATATTTTCTTTTGCATTCGGCTTCAAAGTAGCTTTATCGAAATCGAACAAGATCCCTGAATCGAACTTTACAATAATACCTTCACCCTCACGTATAACTTCCGCATTAGGAATAGTTTGTTCGATCTCAGCTGCCTGCTTGTCCATACGACGACCGATGTAACCGCCGGCTGTACCGCCAATAGCACCACCAATGATAGCACCAACTGCAGTGTTACCGGCTTTTTTACCAATGATAGCACCGATACCAGCACCAGCGGCTGCACCGATACCAACGCCTTTTTGTGTTTTAGTCAATGAATTACAGCCTGTGAATAACATGGCTGAGGTTGCTACGGCTATAGAAAATGCAGCTATTTTGTCTTGAAGTGTTTTCATAATTATCTAATTTCTATAGTTGACTATTCAATGTTGATGCCAAATATAAAAACAATTGCAAACAACGTATTTTTACCAAATTCCAAACTATGAAGCAACAATTGAATATCAGTGTACTGGGTTGCGGATGGCTCGGACTACCGCTCGCCGAGGCGCTGGTACTCAGCGGCTGTAAGGTTCAAGGCAGCACTACCTCACCTGAAAAGCTGGAGATCCTAAGAAATAAGGGTATTGACCCGTATTTAGTACATTTCAGTAAAGAGTCTGCCCCTGACCTTAATGGCTTGCTAATTTGTGACGTCCTTATTGTCGCGGTTCCGCCATCAGGCAGAACACCGCAGGGAGAGCAAAATTATCGTCAAATGGCAGATCACCTTTCAGATAAGATCCCCGGAACACAGCTTGAGAAAATAATATTCATCAGTTCGACATCAGTTTATCCTGAAAGCAACTCCGTAATAACTGAATCCGAAATAGCCCAGCCGGAGACTTCGGGCGGCAGGCTATTGAAGGAGGTGGAGGATCAGTTTCTGTCTGTACCTGGCAAAAGCGTTATTGTGCTGCGGCTGGCCGGCCTGGTAGGTCCGGAACGACATCCGGGGAGATTTTTTAAAGGCAAAAAGGGTATTCCCAACGGGCTTGCTCCCGTCAACCTGATTCACCGTGACGATGTGATCGGTATCATCGAAAGGATCATCCAAGATGACAGTACAGCGGGTGTCTATAATGCCTGCAGTCCCTCGCACCCCTCTAAAAGTGATTTCTACAGGTTGGCAGCGGCAACATTAGGAGAACCAGTGCCGGAGTTCATCCCGGAAAAAGGAAACTGGAAGATCATATCCGGCAAGCGGGTTAATGATGAGTTGAACTACCGGTTCATTTATCCTGACATTGAGAGATGGCTTAAAGAAATGGCTGTTTAACATGTCACCTATCCCGCCGTTCATCAACTGATATATACCATTCATCAGTTAAATGAATATTAAAACTTTAACTTTTGATAATTTCGGTCTGCAAATAAGGCTACAATGTTCATTTCAAGCAAGCTCCTTCCGAACAGGTGGATCAGATTAAACGCTGACGGCCTGATCCTCGGCCTGATCGTGGGTACATTGATCATATTCTTTTCACTGATACTGACTGACCTGGATTGGGAATGGGACGACATATTCGGCAATATGATGTTCAGTGTGCTGATCTCATTATCAATTTCCAATGCGATTTGCCTTAGCGAGACCTTACTCAGGAAGAATTTCAGGCATCAGTGGGCCCTGATCACCGCATATTATGGCGGCTGTTTACTGGGGATGTTCGCGGGAACGGAACTTTCTTACCTGATGCTGCGGGTGATCTTTGGAATTCCCTACAAGTTTATGGGACATCCGACCCAGTTAGCCTTTAATCTGACGATCTCTGTAGTGGTCTGCACTATCCTGTATATCTATGAGCTTCAAAAAGGACGTTTCGGCTCCCGCATTCAGCAACAGGAACTTGAGCTTTTAAAGCTAAAACAACTTAAAACACAGGCTGAACTGCAGACCCTGCAGTCGAAGATAAACCCCCACTTCCTGTATAATTCGCTTAACTCGATCGCAGGGCTCATCCACGAAGATGCGGATAAGGCGGAGGATATGACATTGAAGCTTTCCAAACTCTTCCGGTACAGCATCAATTCGCAGCACGAAAACTTTGCCACCGTCAGGGAGGAAGTCGAAACAGTCAATACCTATATGGCCATAGAGAATATCCGTTTCGGCGATCGCATTAACTTCAATATATGCGCGGGTGAAGATGTGCTTGACAAGGCGATGCCCCGATTTCTGATTCAGCCGCTGGTTGAGAATGCTTTAAAGCACGGTCTTTCCAATAAAATAGCTGACGGCAAACTTGAAGTAATCATCTCATCGAAAGATTCTCAGTTAACGCTGAGTGTCGCCGATAATGGCGAGGCCTTTCCTGATGAACTCAGTGCGGGCTATGGCCTGCAGAGTACCTATGACAAGCTGCAACTGCTATATCCTGATAACTACGAGATCCAGATCTTAAATTCGCCGGAAAAGAAGATAACGATAAACTTTCCCTCAGCCCCGTAAACCCATGAAAGCGATCAGTTGCCTTATCATCGATGATGAAGTTCTGGCCCGGCAGCGATTGAAGCGCCTGCTGAAGACTTATGAAATGTTTGAGATCACGGGTGAGGCAGCTAATGGCCGGGAGGGTCTGGAGCAGATCGAACGACTGCAACCGGATCTGATTTTCCTGGATATCGAAATGCCTGTGCTGAATGGTTTTGAGATGCTCAGCCTTCTGAAAAAGCAGCCGAAAGTGGTATTCACTACTGCTTACGATCAATATGCCATAAAAGCCTTTGAGGAAAACTCGGTCGACTACCTGCTTAAGCCGATAGAAAAAGAACGGCTTGAGAAAACGGTCATAAAGATCAAAAACAATGCAGGGAGCGGGAACAGCGCTCTGCCAATACAGCAGCTTATTGAGCAGCTTAAGCCCAAACAGCAATTAAAAACTCTCACTGTTAAAATTGGCGACAAGATCCTTCTGATCAGGCTGGAAGATATTTACCATATCGAAGCAGAGGAAAAGTACGTGTTCCTGCGCACCCTGGGCGGGGTCAGTCATTTAACCGATTTTACCCTGGCGTCGCTCGAAGAAAGACTTCCAGAAAACTTTGTCAGGATCCACCGCAGCTCCATTATCAACGCTGACCGGATCAGGGAGATCCGGAAAAGCTTCAACGGCTCCCTGGTATTTGTCATGGATGATCAGGCAAACAGCCGGATCAGTTCAAGCAGAGGTTACAGTGATGAACTGCGGGAACGTTTTGAGATATGAGACCCTGGTTTGAAAGGCACTTGCCAAAATTTAAATTACGTATTTTTAAAGCTCCGATGTCTCGGGGAATTTATTCTGAAACATGAACGAACAAACTCTTGAAATACAGGCCAGGCTGCAAATATCAAAACCGGCAAGCGAAGTATTTGAAGCCATTGTTGATCCTGCTAAAATGTCGAATTATTTCATTTCGGAAAGTACCGGGCGAATGGAAAGCGGTAATGCGCTGACCTGGCAGTTCCCTGAATTTGATATGAAGGTCCCGGTACGGGTAGGCAAAATTGAAAAGGATCAGTATGTCTCCTATTACTGGGATGATGCAGAGCAGGAGCTTTTGGTTGAGATGACACTTACTCCCGTTGCTGACAATGCCACGCTTGTAACCATCACGGAGAAAGGAAAGAAGAATAATGAAGCAGGAATTGAATGGCTGAAAAGGAATACGGAAGGGTGGGCCAACTTTCTTGCATGCCTCAAGGCATACCTGGAATATGGCATCAATCTGAGAAAAGCGGCTTTTGACTTTATGAGGAGTAAATAATCATTAAGTCGGGCTCATAATTTCCAGGCTACAGGGTAGGTGTTTTGCCCCCGTCAACCGGCAGATTGATTCCGTTGATATAGCCTGCAGCCGGGCTCGCGAGAAAAGCAATAGCGGCCGCTATGTCTTCAGCAGCACCAATTCGTCTTGCCGGAATGCCTTCTATCATTTGCTGCTTCACCTCCTCATAAGATAAACCTCCCTTTTCTACGCGGCTGTTTATGAGTGATTCCAGCCGTGCCGTCATGGTAAAGCCCGGAAGAACGTTATTGACTGTAATTCCGTACGGTCCAAGTTCCAGCGACAGTGTCTTTGCCCAGCTCGCAACTGCACCGCGAATGGTATTGGAAACTCCCAGTCCTGCGAGCGGAGTTTTTACGGATGTAGAGATAATGTTAATGATCCGCCCGAAGCCTTCCTTCTTCATGGCCGGGGTGATGGCCTGTACAAGGATCTGATTGCAGATGAGGTGACTATTAAACGCCTGTATGAACTCGTCCGGATCAGCGTCAATAGCCTGCCCTCCGGGAGGTCCCCCGGTGTTATTCACTAAGATATCAATGGTGTGATCTTTCAGATAGACATCAAGGGCCGCTTTCAATTGATCGGGGTGAGCGAAGTCAGCAACCAGGTAATGATGGGACTCGGTGTCATCAGCCGGTATATGATCAATCACTTCCTTTAATTTTTCCCCGTTCCTGGCTACTAACGTAACGCTGGCACCCATCAGGGCCAGTTGCATTGCTGCCGCCTTGCCTATTCCCTGGCTGCTGCCGCAGATAAGCGCTCTTTTACCTGTCAGATCCAAATCCATAATGATACTATTAAATCAAGTTTATTGTAAAACGGAAAAATAGTCTTCCAGTTCTTCCAAAGTATTTGGGTTGGTCTCCATATCCTTGATAATCTTCCCTTTCTCCATTAAAAGGATACGTTGACAAACATCCGTTACATGATTCAGGTCGTGACTGGATATAATGGTCGTAATATGCTTTTCGCGATTAATGTTCCTCACTATATTTTTCAGCCTGATCTGGGTGCTGGGGTCAATGTTCGCAAAAGGCTCATCCAGCATCAGTATCTCAGGATTCTGAATGAGACAAGAAACCACTCCTACTTTGCACTGGTTACCCTTCGACAGGTCACGAATGTATTTTTTGCGGTTTAATATCTCGCCGTTGAAAAAATCAGTAAAGTTTGACACTTCAGCGTCTATTTCAGCCTTACTGGTATCGTTCAGGCTGCCAATAAAATAGAAATACTCCTCCGGAGTCAAATAATCGATAAGGAAGCCTTCATCAAGAAACGCAGCAGTATAGTGCTTCCAGCCATCCTTGCTGACGACGTTCTTCCCCTTCGACAGAACTTCTCCCGAGTCGCATCTGATCAGATCCAGCATGATTCGAAACAGGGTAGTTTTACCCGCTCCGTTGTTTCCAACAAGCCCGATTGTTTCGCCTTTATGTATCGTTAAAGCAGGAATATCAACAACGGTAACGCCGTTATATACTTTTTTTAAATTAGTTATTTCGATCATGATTAGTCGTTTCTAAAACCCTCTGCAATGGTGTAGCGTTTCTGATTAAATATTTCTACCAGCTTATTAACCCAGAATTGTCTTGTTATGATAAATACCAGACCGGTTAATCCGATCACGGTAAGGCCCGCCTCCGGATAACCCAGCCATTGCAGCGGATAGAAAATAATAAAAGGGGTGATTAACAAAGGAATTGACAATATCCACTGACTGGCACCTACTCCCTCCCAGTTGAAGGATGCACTTTTAGAGAGGTCGATACGCCGGTAATTACGATTGGCAAAATATAGAACCATGAGGCTATTCACCCCCAGGTTCCAGAGGTACATAATACAGTGGATCATTATGATCTTCCAGCCGAAATAAGCGTATGGGATAGTCAGGATCAGGTTTATCGTTGAGAAAATGGTGAACAGTAAGAATTTGGACTTAAAGAAATCTTCAATATTTATCCGGCTGGTCAATATTCCATCGAAGTGACTGCTTTGCCAGCTAAACATAAACTGCCCGTAATTGATAATGAATATACCAGTCATGAACATCCCGCAAAAGATGGCAGCGCCATAGCCTGCTCCGAGCTTAGGATTGTTATAAAATAGCAATCCGTAAAACAGGAAGAAGAAACTCATCATAATTGCTGACTTGGGCCTCTTATTCCTTAATATTAATTTCAGCTCATTAGCCACCAGATCACCCAACTTCCCGAACCGGTTCAGGAAAGGAAAGTCGGAAACCGATTTACCGGACACAGAAGCCGAGTGCAATTCATCCAGGTAGAGATTGCTTTTCAGGAAGAAGTAATTTATGAAATACATCCCCACGGCAAGAAGCAAGGGCATGATTGCCAGGACAGGTTGTGCGATAATTGCGGCAAATATGAGAGTAGAGATCGCTGAAAAAGAGATAGCATGCAGGTAAAAATCCAGAAAGATCAGCAGGCCAATGACCCCGAGAAAAGCAAGCATCCACCATGCGTTGAGATTAACTTTCCGCTTTAGCCACAAGCTAAAAAAGTGATTGAAGAGCGTGCAGCCCAGAATGGCTACCAGCAGACCGCAAAATACAGCAATACCATGCTGTGGCAGTACAATCTTTATAAGAAACGGCAGCGTGAGGATAAACGGAGCCAGGTTAAAGCCTGATGATAATGATATAAAAGAGAGGTAATTGATGATCTGCCTTCTTTTGATATCCAGGTTAAGATAGGGCTTAACACTGAGGGTAGGAAGTTCCTGCATTTGAAACCTTGTAAGCGTATCCAACAGGAAGTAGTACAGCAAACAGGAAGTAAAGGCAGAAACTACATCGACATTGGGAAATACGCTTAATAAGATCTTATCAAGAAAAAAAGAAACGAGCAGCAGGTTAGCAAATAGATAAAGGATCAGCAATGCCATTATCACCCGGATAGTAATGCTTTTTCCTGAATTCTTAGATCGCCAGAACGCTTTCCACTGGTGATGAATAAGAGTTAATGTCATGCCTTGAAAGTAAGAAAAAATCAATTAAGAATAGTTACCGCAATTCCTGTCAATACTTATAGCGGTTTTTCCAAAGGGAACGCAGACGTTCTCTCAGCTTCTCCTCTGCTGAATTCTTGCCAGGGTCGTAAAGAACTGTCCCGCTTAGCTTATCCGGAAAAAACTCCTGGTCTGAGAAATTGCCTTCGTAGCCATGTGAATACTGGTATTCCTTACCATAACCGATATTCTTCATCAATTTTGTGGGCGCATTACGGAGATGCAGCGGTACAGACTGGTCGCCTGTGCGGTCAACAAGCTCCTGCGCCTTATTTATTGCTTCATAACTGGCATTACTCTTTGGAGATGAGGCCAGGTAGGTAACAGTCTGAGACAATATAATGCGTGATTCCGGCCAGCCAATAACATTCACCGCCTGGAAGCAATTGTTTGCTAGCAGCAAAGCATTGGGATTGGCGTTACCAATATCCTCCGACGCCAGGATCAGCAATCGGCGGGCGATGAATGATGGATCCTCGCCCCCGGCAATCATCCGGGCCAGCCAGTAGACTGCCGCATTGGGATCGCTCCCGCGAATTGACTTGATGAAAGCAGAAATTATATCGTAATGCTGTTCGCCGGCTTTGTCATAAAGTGCCATGTTCTGCTGTACGTTCTTGAGCACGACTTCATTAGTGATTATAACATCGGTCTTGTTAACGGCATTTACCACCAGTTCTAAAACGTTCAGCAACTTCCGCGCATCACCACCGGAAAGGCGAAGCAACGCTTCATATTCTTTGATCTGAACTTTCCTCTTGCTGAGATATTGATCTTCCTTTAACGCCTTGCTAAGTAAGGAGTGAAGGTCCCCTTCTTCAAGATTTTTGAGAATATATACCTGGGAACGGGAGAGTAAAGCTGAGATAACTTCAAAGGACGGGTTTTCTGTAGTTGCACCGATCAGCGTAACAAGGCCCCGTTCTACAGCACCAAGCAATGAGTCCTGCTGTGACTTTGAAAATCGGTGTATCTCGTCAATAAAAAGAATGGGAAGATTTTCGTTTTCGGCCTTCAGTTTTGAAGCTTTGTCTATTACCTCCCGGATATCCTTTACCCCGGAGTTAATGGCACTCAAACTGAAAAAAGGCCTGTCAAGCTGATTGGCGATAATGAAGGCAAGTGTGGTTTTGCCTACACCGGGAGGTCCCCATAGCAGTAATGATGGCAGATTACCACTCTCTATAGCCCTTCGGAGTATGGCATCGCTTCCAACCAGGTGCTGCTGACCAACATAGTCGTCCAGCGTCGTGGGGCGCATACGTTCAGCTAAAGGTGGAATAGTAGCCATAGCAATTGATTTTTCCGGGAGATTGTAAAAATAGGTTTCAGCTATCATTATTCCAGCTGAAACCTATTCCCTCTAATATAGATTTATTCCCTGATGCCCGCTTCCCTATCCTGATAAGCCTGAACGGCTTCAAGTGCGTGGCTCACAGAGTCGCCAATGATCGTAATGAATGATCCCTGGCGTGCATTATCGATAGAGAAAGCTAAAGCCTTATCCCCTTCATTGATCACCTCAACCGGCAATTCGGGATTCACCTCTCTGATGCCTTCCAGTAAGAGATCTACCATGTTTTCACGTGTTCGCCCACGAAGATATTTCTCCTGACAGATTATGATATCATTAAACATCCGCGCGGAAATACGACCCACTTCCCGGAGATCATCATCCCGCCGGTCGCCGGTGCCGGAAATGATGCCGGTGTGATGCTCCACATCCAGAGTGGCCAGAAAATCTTTGATTCCGTTTAAACCCGCCGGGTTATGGGCAAAGTCTACCATCAGCCGGAAATCCTTGAAATTGAAGATGTTCATCCGGCCCGGCGTGTGGGCAGCGGACGGAACAAAAGTCTCCAGTGACAGCCGGATATCTTCGATCTTGAAGCCCCAGACGAATGTCGCAAGACTTGCAGCCAGCGCATTCTGGGTCATGAAACTCACGGTACCATTGAACGTGATCGGCACGTGCGTAACCTTCTCTATACGGATTTTCCAATCGCCCTTTTTTATGGTAATAAACCCATTTTCATAGACCGCAGCAATTCCACCTTTACGGCAGTGTTCCACAACTACAGGGTTCTTTTCATCAAGAGTAAAAAAGGCGACATTACAGCGGGCTTCTCTGCCAATCTTAACGCAATGCTTATCATCGGCGTTCAATATAGCCCAGCCATCTCTTTTTACGGCGCCCACCACGACGCCTTTTACACGCGCCAGATCTTCTAAGGTATGTATTTCGGAAATACCGAGGTGATCTTCCTGGATGTTCGTTATCACCGCAATATCGCAGTTTGAGAAGCCGAGACCGGAACGAAGAATTCCTCCCCGGGCTGTTTCCAGGACAGCAAACTCAACTGTAGGATCCTTCAACACAAATTCGGCACTTACAGGTCCTGTAGTGTCGCCCTTCAACATCATTGAATTCTGGATGTAAACACCATCAGAAGTCGTATATCCGACACGATAACCGTTATTTTTAACAATATGAGCGATAAGCCTCGTAGTAGTGGTTTTGCCGTTTGTTCCGGTTACTGCTATGATAGGAATGCCCGCAGATTTTCCCGGCGGGTAAAGCATATCGATCACCGGCGCAGCTACATTTCGCGGTAAGCCCTCACTAGGCGCCAGGTGCATCCTGAATCCGGGCGCGGCATTTACCTCCAGCACTACACCTCCGTTATCCGTTAAAGGCTCTGTCAGGTTTTCGGCCATAATATCGATCCCGCATATGTCGAGGCCCACAACGCGCGCTATACGCTCGCAGATAAAAACATTTTGTGGGTGAACCATATCCGTGACATCAATTGAAGTTCCACCGGTACTAAGATTAGCCGTTGACTTAAGGTATACTATCTCACCCTTTTCCGGAACAGTGTCTAATTTGTACCCTCTTTTGGCGAGCAAATCCATCGAATCCCTGTCAACGGTGATCTCTGTTAACACGTTTTCATGCCCATATCCACGACGCGGATCTTTGTTCTCTGCATCAATCAGCTCCTGAATGGTTCGAGCCCCGTCGGCAACCACATTGGCCGGCACACGCTGAGCGGCCGCAACCATGGTGTTATCAATTACCAGGACGCGAAAATCGTGACCAGTAATAAAGCTTTCAACGATAACGCGGTGAGAATATTTCTGGGCATATGCAAATGCTTCGACGGCTTCAGCCTCCGTCTTAACGTTGATAGTAGCACCTTTACCATGATTTCCGTTTAATGGTTTGAACACCAAAGGAAAACCAATTTTCTTAATCGCCTCCTGCAGGCCTTCCGCATTTGAAATAGTCAGTCCCTTGGCAACGGGAATGGCCTGTTCCTTCAGGATACGTTTGGTTTCGTCTTTATTTCCAGCAATGTCAACTGCAATACTGCTGGTTTTGTCAGTCATAGTGGCTCGGAACCGTACCTGGTTCTTGCCATAACCAAGCTGAACCAGTGAACTGCTGTTCAGCCGGATAAATGGAATCCTTCGTGCTACTGCTTCATCCACAATGGAGGCCGTACTTGGACCAAAACGCTCACGCTCACGCATCTTCTTCATAGTGAGAATATCCTTCTCGAGGTCATAATCCTGACCGTCGATCAGTGCCCGGGCAATATTGACCGCAGCTTCGGCGGCGTAAACCCCGACAGATTCTTCGATATAGCTGAACACGACATGATATGTCCCGCTTTTGCGGGTTTCGCGGGTCCGGCCAAATCCGGTTTCCATTCCCGCGATGCTTTGAATTTCAAGTGCAATATGTTCGATCACGTGGCCCATCCACGTTCCTTTATCTATCCGTTCAAACAGGCCGCCTGGCTTTCCGGGCGAGCAGCGATGAGTTATCAGGCTTGGTATCAGTGCCTCGATCCGTTCCCGGAAACCAGGAATTTTATTAGTTGGAAACTGCTCCAGTTCTTCCAGATCAAGACGCATCTGGATCAGCTTTCTCCGGCGAATTGACCAAATATTAGGACCCTTTAAAGCTTGTATACCAAGTATTTTCATTTTTATAAACTATATTTTGGTGAAATTTCGCTCAAATCACTCCTACCCTTCCTTTCTGGCACTCCTGCACGGACCTAAGCGGTTATGAATGTATGAAAAGGAATGATTATTGGGACAAAAATCAGTACATAAACCAGTAATAATATATAAAGTTTTGTGGATAAGTTTGAAAACTAATGTTTAAACTTCTTTACATGAGTTATATATTTGGCATTGTTGCATAACATCATTCAATTATGGTTCCAAAAGGTAAGCTCGTTATTATTGGCGGCGCAGTAGATCTGGGAAGCTCATTAAATTTTAACGAGAATATCAGCCACCCACATTATATCAAATTTTTCGAAAGAGGGATTCTAAAACGCGTTATCACCGAATCTTCCAAAGCAGAAAACTCCGTTGTAGAGGTAATTACCACCGCCTCCCAGATCCCGGATATCGTTGGGGTCGAGTACATTAAGTCATTTAATCAACTCCAGGTTTATAACATCAACGTCCTCCATATCAAAAGCCGGGAGGACGCAAACAGGGAAGACTATATCGAGCGCCTTCAAAAAGCCGACGTGCTGATGTTCACAGGCGGCGACCAGCTTCGTCTGAGTTCCATCTTTGGCGGAACCCGCTTCCTGCAGCTGATGAAGAAGAAGTATATGGAGGAGGATTTTCTGATCGCTGGCACTTCTGCAGGAGCCGCAGCTGCTTCTACCAATATGATCTACAGGGGCAGTAGCAGCGAAGCTTTGGTTAAAGGTGAAGTTCAGATCACTGCCGGACTGGGATTAATTGATTCCGTTATTATCGATACCCATTTTGTACAGCGCGGCAGGATCGGCCGCTTGTTTTATGCGGTGGCCAGCAATCCCGGCATGCTCGGTATTGGCCTTGGGGAAGACGCCGGACTCTTAATTACGAACGGCGATACCATGGAAGCCATCGGATCAGGTCTTACGATTCTGGTTGATGGCCGTTACATCAGCGAAACCAATATCTATGACGTTGACATGGGAGCACCGGTTTCTATCGACAATCTGCGTGTTCATGTGATGTCGATCTTCGATAAATATGATCTTCATAAACATAACCTGACGATCAATCAGGCGGTAAAGGTTCAGGAAGGCGTTTTTATAAAGGTGAAACAATAAGAGTATGAAGCCGAAGCTGATCATTCACGGAGGGTTTTTTAGCGAATCGCTGACCAACCAGGAAATTAAACAGGCCAAGCAGGAAGCTCTGGGTGAAATTGCGCGCAAATCTGCCGAGTATTTAAAAACTCACTCCGCTTTAAAGACGGTTGTTTATACAGTCTCGCTCTTAGAAGACTGCGAGCTATTCAATGCAGGCCTAGGCTCTCAGATTCAAAGTGACGGAAAGATAAGGCTCAGCGCTTCTTTAATGGACGGGCAAACCAAGAAATTCTCAGGGGTCATTAATGTTCAAAATGTTCAAAACCCCATTCAGGTTGCTGAAAAGCTTTTGAAATGTGAAGACAGCGTTTTAAGCTGTGATGGGGCACTGGACTTTGCCCGAAATAACGGTTTCCCTTTCTTCGACCCGCAGACTGCCCAGCGGCGCGAGGAATATCTTAAAAAATTAAACGGCTCACGGATCGGAACTGTCGGTTGTGTAGCACTCGACGCAGAGGGCAAACTGGCCGTGGCAACATCTACGGGCGGAAAAGGATTTGAAATTCCCTGCAGAGTAAGCGATTCGGCTACCGTAGCCGGTAATTATGCCAATGGCGTCGCAGCCATTTCATGTACAGGCGTCGGCGAAGATATCGTCAGCGCTGCACTGGCCGCCAAAATAGTTACCCGGGTAACCGATGGGTTTACCCTGAAAGCTGCAGCTGATAAATCTTTTACAGAATTAAAGGAGTTCGATGGTTTCGCAGGTATTATCGGGATCACGGCCGCTGGTGAGATTTATCACTGTGATTCCCATCCTTATATGGTATGGGCATCCTTCGATGAAGATCTCGAAGTTTTTGACTAATCCCTGTTATCCGAACCTCGGAACTATTTAAAGAGCAGGTAGATCACCGGTTTTTTATGCAGATCAGGAACCTGTTTTTTCCAGTCGGCGATTGTTTTAGTGACTACCATTTCATCTTCACCCGTCAGATTACAGGCGATACAAAGCCTCGTCTGCGATTGACAGCTTCGCAATATTTCTTCCAGCATAGCATTATTACGAAATGGCGTTTCAATAAAAAGCTGGGTCTGATGATATTTGGCAGAAAGATTCTCCAGTTCCCTCAACTTACTTGCCCGCTGAAGTTTATCGATAGGTAAATAGCCGTGAAATGTAAAACTCTGCCCGCTAAAACCGGAAGCCATCAACGCCAGGAGAATAGAACTCGGGCCTACCAAAGGTACTACCTTAATACCTTTCTGATGTGCATAAGCCACTATATCAGCGCCCGGATCTGCGATCCCCGGACAACCTGCCTCACTCATCAGGCCAACATCTTTTCCATTGAGTATACCCTGAAAAAATTCCTGCAAGTCGCCCTCGCGATTATGCTTTCCGTAATCATGGATCACAAGTTCATTCTGGGGGATTCTTAAACCAGCTTCCTTCAGAAAACGCCGGGCAGTTTTACCGTTCTCAACAATGTATTCGCTGATGGAATTGATCGTATCAACCAGGTAAGGGGTAAATGACTTTGCGGACGCGTTTTCAGCGAGCGGTACCGGTATAAGGTATAATGTTCCTGATTTCAAAAAAGATCTTCCTAACTATCTGATGTATATAAAACTCTCAGGCTCAAAACCCAACCTGCTATTACTGTTAATGAAGTTTCTCCAATGCGGCCTTCACATTGGGAACCATGGCCTGTATGTCAGCCAGCGAACAGCCTCCTACGGAAGCCCGGAACCAGTTCATGTCGCTTCCGCTACCAAAGGCAGAGAATGGAACAAAAGCAACCTTGGCCTCTTTGATAAGGTAGAAATTAACGTCGGCACTTGTTTTCAATAAGTCTCCATCCGCAGTCGTCTTTCCCGTATAATCTACTTTCACCGTTAAATAGATAGCCCCCATTGGCTCGATAGAGTCAACCATGAAACCCTCGGATTTCAATTGCATAATACCCTGGTACAGCGCATCAAGGCTCCGTTGCAGCTGATTCTTGAAGGAATGCAGGTAAGTATTGAGTTCAACTGTCTGAGTGAGAAACTTTGCCGTAGCAACCTGTTCAGCCTTCGGTGACCATGCACCCACATGACCTAAAATTGATCGCATTTTTCCAATGATCTCTTGCGGACCAAAAGCCCAGCCTACTCTCACACCGGTAGCAGCGAAGCACTTAGAAATCCCATCAATAAAGATCACGTAATCTTTGATCTCAGGGCGAAGGTTGACCGGTTCAAAATGCTGATGATCACCAAAGGTCAGAAGGGAATAGATCTGGTCATATAACAGGTACAATGGCTTTTCACCAGGCTTTCGGTTCTTATTCTCCTCGATCACAAGATCACATATCTCTTCTAAACCACCTTTTGTGAACATCGTTCCCGTTGGGTTTAACGGCGAACACAAGGCCAGTAATGTTGCCCCCGCTAAATGCGGACGCAGATCATCTGCAGTAGGCATAAAATTGTTTTCCGCAGAGGTAGGGACCGGGATTCCATTTGCACCGGAAAGATGGCAATAGTGATTGTTATTCCATGACGGCGTCGGGTAAACCACCTTATCGCCTGGATCTACCAGGGCAAGATAGGTGGCATATATCAAAGGGCGGGAACCTCCCGCAACCAAGATCTGGTTGATGTCATAATCCAGGTGGTATCGCTCCTTAAGAAATACAGAAATATTTTCGCGGAGAACAGTTACTCCGTCTGCAGGCGGGTAATTAGTATGATTTGCGTGATAAGCATCAATAATACCATGTTTTAATCCCGTCGGAATTGGAAAAATAGCAGGGTCAAAATCACCGATTGTCAGGTTGGCAATTTTCTCACCCCGCTTCTTCAGCTCATTGATCTCACCGCCGATTTTAATTATCTCTGACCCTTTTAAAGTCTGTGCTAAAGCTGATACACTCATCCCGATTATTTTTATTTTTAGTTAAACAGCGTCCCGAGGGACTATAAGTTAGTAAAATTATGCTTCTCCCGCAAGCAGGGCTGAAATTGCCGCATCTACTTTTCCAAAAGTGAACTGCTGAAGCGTATGGCTGAACTGGCTGCTTATCTGCTCGTTGCACAGATTTCCGATACTGCCTTCATGCGTGTGACTTACCTTTTCAGGAGCAGAAAACTCACCTTTTTCAATCTTTGCGCCGACCATCTTATAGGCTTCCCTGAACGGAACCCCTTTCAGCACTTCTGCATTTACTGCGTCCACACTGAACAGGTACGCATATTTTTCATCCCGCAGAATATCTTCATTGATCTTAATATTTTGCAACATAAAGGCACACATTTCAAGGCATTCATTCAGGGATTGAATTGCGGGAAACAAATTTTCCTTCAACAACTGAAGGTCCCTGTGATAGCCTGAAGGTAGATTCGTTGTCATCAAAGCTATCTCATTGGGCAGGGCCTGGATCTTATTACAGCGGGAACGGATCAATTCAAAAACGTCCGGATTCTTTTTATGGGGCATGATGCTGGAACCGGTTGTTAGTTCATCAGGGAAGCTGATAAAAGCAAAATTCTGGTTGATGAAAAGACAGACGTCCATTGCCATTTTTGCAAGAGTGGCCGCAACAGAAGATATCGCCTGGGCAAGGATCCTTTCCGTTTTTCCTCTTCCCATCTGGGCATATACCACATTGTAGTTAAGTGAGTCAAAACCCAACAATGTGGTTGTCAACGTGCGGTTTAGCGGAAACGATGACCCGTATCCGGCAGCAGAGCCCAGGGGATTCTTATTGCAGATCTTCCAGGCAGCCAGCATTACCTCCAGGTCATCTGCCAGGCTTTCGGCGTATGCGCCAAACCATAAACCAAAAGAGGAAGGCATCGCGATCTGAAGATGAGTATAGCCCGGAAGTAATTTATTCTTATGTTCTTCACTTTGGGAGATCAGCTGATCAAACAGTAAATGAGTATTACTAACTATAGCATGAATCTGGTGACGAAAAAACAGTTTAAGGTCGACAAGCACCTGGTCATTCCTGGAGCGGCCGCTATGAATCTTCTTCCCTGCTTCGCCAATGCGCTCGGTTAAAAGCAGCTCTACCTGGGAGTGCACGTCTTCCACATGATCGTCAATTTTGAAATCTCCGTCACTGATCTCTTTAAAGATCTTTTTCAATCCTGCCTGCACCTGTTTCAAATCCTCATCATTCAGCAAACCGATCTCATTAAGCATTCGGGTATGAGCCAGTGATCCAAGTACATCAAAGGGTGCCAGTTGCAGATCCAGTTCACGGTCGTTCCCTACAGTAAATTTCTCAACTGACTTTTCTACTTCTTTATCTTTTTGCCAGAGCTTCATGGAATGTATGTTTAACTAGTATATCTCCAGACAGGAAATACTCTCGTCGTTTAAAAATGATTTTATTATTTCTTTGTTTAGAAGAAGGATATCCGAAATATTCGAGGTTTTTGTGTTGCCTGTTCGTAACCAGATTATTTTAGGCGGCTGTCCGTATAAATTCGAAAAGTCATAAAAGTCTGCATCGAAAGTGACGATGATAAAGTTATTGTCTCTGGCAAAAGCCCAAATTTGCAAATCTGTAGCATCTTCGAGTGCAAGTGTCCGAACCTGCGCAGACCCGGGAAAATGATCCTCCAGAATCTTAACTATACGAAAGGAAATATTCTGATCGAAAAGCAATTTCACTATACAACTCTGATTCTGTGTTCCTTATCAGCTGCGTATGCTAAGCAGGCATTGATCTGATCTTCATTTAACTCAGGATACTCCGCGACAATCTCCTCTGATTTCATACCGTTAGCCAGCCAGCCAAGAACATCGTACACTGAAATCCTTGTGCCCTTGATACAGGGTTTACCAAAACGAACGTTTGGATTAATTTCAATAAAACTTTTATAATCAGGCATATTCAGTTTCAAAGATACAAAAATGGAATTCTTAGTATTGCTGGAAGAATTTGGTTCTAATCTCATCCCATTCCGATCTCAAAATACTGTAGAAAACAGAATTGCGAAGATAACCATCATGGATCTTCATATGTTGTCTTAAAATCCCTTCTTCTGTGGCGCCAATTCTCTTAATCGCTTCGCGTGAGCGTATGTTCCTTTCATCGGCTTTTAACTCGATCCTGTTCAGCATAAGTTCTTCAAACCCGTATTGCAGGATCAGGAATTTCATAGCTTTATTGAGTCCGCTGCCCTGGTATTCCTTTCCAATCCAGGTCCAGCCGATCTGACCCCGCTCATCTTTCCAGCTAATCTCAGCTAGCCGCGTACAACCCGCCACCGAATTAGTTTGTTTGTCAATAATTGTCCAGACAGCGCAAGTTCCTTCTTCCCGGGCTTCTATAGCCTTTCGGACATAATGATTCAATTCGCCGGGCTGACTAAGGTCTGTGAGACCGTAGGTCCAAAGCTCCCTGTCGTTCGCTAAAACCTGCAATTCAGCTTCGTCAGACATCGCGAGAGGTCGGAGAAGAACCCGGTTGTTCTCTAAAACGACATTCAGTTTATCATCCCTCATATTAAGATCTTTTCAAGCATCTGAATATACAGCTCAACGCCCTCCCTGATCTCATCCAGGTAGATATATTCATCGGCCATGTGTGATCGGGCAGAGTCGCCAGGTCCTATTTTTAAGGAGGGAATGTCGAGCAGAGCCTGGTCGCTTGTTGTAGGCGATCCATAAGTCTTACGTCCCATCGCAATTCCTGCCTGTACCAGCGGGTGATCAACACTTATTGAAGATGGTTTAAGCCTTACAGAACGGGGTGTTACTTTACAACTCACATTGTTTCGTATGATCTTGAGTACTTCCTCATTCCGGTATGCATCGGTGACCCGCACATCGACAGTGAATTTGCAGGTGGCCGGAACTACGTTATGCTGCGTACCTGCTTCGATAACGGTAACGCTCATTTTTACAGGGCCAAACAACGCAGATTCCTTCGCAAAACGATAATCGCGAAACCACTCTATATCCTTCAGTGCTTTGTAAATGGCATTATCACCCTCCTCGCGGGCGGCATGTCCCGCCTTACCTTCGGCAAGGCAGTCAAGAACCAGGAGGCCCCGCTCAGCGATTGCCAGATCCATCAGGGTGGGCTCGCCAACTACCGCAAACTCCAGTTCACCCAGTTCGGGCAGGATCAGTTCCAGTCCATTTTTTCCCGAAATTTCTTCTTCTGAACTTGCAGCCAGGCATAGGTTGTATTTCAGGTCATTCCGACTATAGAAATGCAGGAATACAGCAATCAGGGATACCAGGCAGCCGCCGGCATCATTACTCCCTAAGCCGAAAAGTCTCCCATCCTCCATATGCGGTGAGAAGGGATCACGTGTATAAGCTGCATTTGGCTTAACAGTATCATGATGCGAGTTAAGCAAAATCGTAGGTTTTGCCGCATCAAAGAATTCATTATAGCACCAAACATTATTTACCTTGCGGTGGGTTCTGACACCCTGCTCCTGCAGGTAGTTTTCAATTAATGTTGCTGTCTGATCTTCCTCCCTGCTGAATGATGCTGTGCTGATCAGTTTCTTTAAAAGTTCAATACTGTTAGTGGTCAGAATTTCAAGCATTATCTATCCTTTGGTATATAAGCCGCCCGCTTTCTCAGCGGATAATTTAATCCCTTTAATCAGCGAGGAACTGAAACCATTATGTTCCATTTCATTTAACCCGGCGATGGTACATCCCTTGGGGGAGGTCACTTTGTCAATTTCATGCTCCGGATGACTCTGCATTTGCAGCAACAGATCAGCAGCGCCCTTGGCGGTTTGCACAGCCATCTTTAATGCTTCATCCGCATGAAATCCGATCTCTACGCCGCCCTGTGATGCCGCCCGGATGGCTCTTAAAAAGAATGCAACGCCGCAAGCACATAATGCCGTGGCAGAGGTCATCAACTCTTCATTTATCTTCACTACCGAGCCAACGGTTTCAAACATGGAGGTTACCATTTCAAGATTTTCAGCCGCGGCGTTATCCGACGCGATACAGGTCATTGACTGACCTATAGCAATTGCGGTATTAGGCATGGCCCGGATCACCTGAACGGGTTTCCCGAGCTCAGCGCGAATATTTTCGCAGCTCACGCCTGATACAACCGAGATGATCAGGTGCTTATCAGGATCGACCGCAGAACTGATCTCTTTTATTACCTGATTCAACTGCTGCGGCAAAACAGCTAAGATAACAACCGCTGCGTCAGAAACAGCCTGCAGGTTCTGATCGGTAACCTGATAGCCAGCCTCCGCCTGTGCAGACAGGTGCTGCAGATTTCGTCTAGTCAGGATGATCTGCCCGGGCAGGCTATAAGCCGACTTTACTAAGCCTTTAGCGAGCGATAAACCAATGTTCCCACTTCCGATTATTGCAATATTCTTCGTTGCATCTTGCATATTCAATGAGTTAAACGGGTTCCGAAAGTTTGTTTATTTAAGCAGGCAAGTTCATCAGACCTTCCTATGTAGACATCACTTACGCCTGCTTCAATTGCCTGGAATGCGTTATCCATTTTAGGGATCATGCCCTCGTAAATGATTCCCCCTTCTTTAAGCTTATTGTAAGTTCCGGGGTTGATCTCACGTACTACAGAATCTTCATCCGATATGTCTGTTAGAACGCCCTTCTTTTCGAAGCAGTAGACCAGGCTTACCTCGTACATCTTTGCCATCGCAACGGCGATAACAGAGGCGATGGTATCGGCGTTCGTATTTAACAGATGCCCCTGGCCATCATGAGTGATCGCTGAAAAAACCGGGGAAAATCCGGCATCCAGCAATTTTGTCATCTGGTCACTATTCACGGAATCATCGTTAAGGTCCCCGACGAAGCCGTAATCGATCATTCCCTGTCCCGAAGGATGCGCCTTCAAGGGTCTTTTAGTGGCTGTTATTAAATTAGCATCTGCCCCGCTTAAACCTATAGCGTTACAGCCCAAAGGCTGCAGACGAGCGACAATATCCTTATTGATCAGACCTGCATAGACCATCGTTACAACCCGCAGGCTTTCCTCGTCAGTAACCCGCCGTCCTTCGACAAGCTGTGCTTCAATTCCGAGGTCGGCAGCCAATTTAGTAGCTATCTTGCCACCCCCATGAACAAGGATCTTCAAACCTTCAAGAGCGGCGAAATCCTTAAGAAAAGCATCCAGGCTTACCGGGTTATCGATCACGTTCCCGCCTATTTTAATAACAGTTAAGCGGTTCATGAAGGCAATTTTTCGAGCATCCGTTTTAGTACAGTCTGCGCAGCCCAAAGGCGGTTTCCTGCTTCTTCTATAACGAGTGAGTGCGATCCATCCAGAATTTCGGATGAAAGCTCAAGGTCCCGGCGTACCGGCAGGCAATGCATCACCTTTGCTGCATTCGTGAACTTAAGTTTTTCCTGGGTCAACATCCAATCCTGGCCATCACCTAATATCTTCCCATAATCGCTGTAACTCGACCAGTTTTTGACATAGATAAAATCAGCATCAGCCAGGGCTTCATCCTGCTTATAGATGATGCTAGCCCCCTTTGTAAATTCCTCAGCCAGCTCATAGCCTTCCGGATAGGTGATCACAAAATCAACTAATCCTTCTGCCTGAGCCCTGCACATCCATTCTGAAAAAGAATTTGGAACCGCCTGCGGCAGAGGCTTCACATGCGGAGCCCAGGTCAGAACTACTTTAGGCTTCGCCTTTACATGACCTTCACCAGAGAAATAAGGAGAGTTATTGGCATTCTCCATAATGGTGATCAGATCGGCAAAACTCTGCAAAGGATGACGGGTAGCGCTCTCTAAACTGACTACCGGCACATTACAAAACTTAACGAATTTATTAAAAAGGTCCTCGCTGTAATCTTCGTCCCGATCCTGAAGTTTCGGAAAAGAACGGAAACCCAGTATATCACAATACTGCCCCATTACCGCTGCTGCTTCCCGGATGTGCTCCACGGTTGTTCCGTTCATTACCACACCATCCTGTGTTTCCAGCGCCCAGCCTTCCTTATCCAAATTCATCACCATCACATTCATTCCCAGGTTCAATGCAGCCTTCTGTGTGCTTAAACGGGTACGAAGGCTTGGATTAAGGAATACAAGTCCTAAAGTCTTGTTCTTCCCAAGCTGCTTATGCTGGTAAGGCGATTCTTTTAGTGAAAGTGCCTCCTGTACAATATCCTGTAAATTTTCTACGTCGTTTACTGAAAAGAATAGTTTCATGCTTTTTGAGCTAAAAGGTGAAAGGGTAAAGGATAAAGCTAAAAGGTTAAAGCTGAAAGCTATTTCCTGATTGCTTTTATAAATCCAATGATCATGGCTTTTACTTCACTGATCTTTTGATAGATTTCTATGTAAATATCTTCATTAAAATAATTTAATTCTTTAGCCAAAAGGCATGCATATTCCAGTTCATGAACTGATCCCAGAGAATTATCAAGAAAATGAGCAAAGTCTTTATCTGTATATCTTCCTGCCCCTTCAGCAATATTTAACGGAACTGAATACGCCGCCCTTTTAATTTGAGAATACAAATCATACTTTTCGTGAGATGGTAAATTGGGTAAAATGTGCTGGTACACATGCAGCACCATTAAGTGTGCCTTTTCCCAAACCTCAAGTTTTGTATAGTCTCTCATAAAACCATATTCTGTTTTTATTCGCTCTTATATTGCTACGGTTATTTGATTCTCATTTGCGCCCTTACCTTTATCTTTTCTGCTTTAAGCTTTATCCTTTCTGCTTTACGCTTTCAGCTCTGCTTTATCCTTTCTGCTTTAAGCTTTCTGCTTTAAGCTCTCAGCTTCCGCTTTAAGTACTTTCCCAAATGCTTCCAGGAACAAGTCAGCATCTGCTTTGGAAAGGTTCAAAGCCGGCAATAAGCGAATAATATTCGGCTTAGCTTCACCTGTAAAAATATGATGCTTAAACAGCAGGTCCTTCTTTACGTGCGATAGATCTTCAGGGAGTTCTATCCCGATCATCAGACCCATACCCCGAACTTCCTTCACCTGTTCAAATTTTTCCAGCTCACTCATTAAATAACCGCCCACCGCTGCTGCGTTCTCCATCAGGTTTCCCTGCTCTATCACTTCCAGAACCGCCAATGCTGCTGCACAGGCCAGGTGATTCCCTCCGAAGGTGGTTCCAAGCATGCCGTGCCAGGGTTTAAACTTCGGTGCAATAGCTACGCCGCCAATCGGGAAACCATTGCCCATACCCTTGGCCATCGTATAAATATCAGCATTTACGCCTGCATAGTCATGCGAATAGAATTTCCCACTCCTGCCGTATCCGGACTGAACGCTGTCTGCTATATACACAGCATTATACTCATCGCAAAGCGACCTTATTTTTTGAAGAAAGCTATCCGAAGCAAGGCGAATACCACCTACACCCTGAATGCCTTCAATTATGACAGAGGAAATTTCATTTCCGTAATCAGCGAATGCCTGCTCCAGGGCAGCCTCATCATTATGCGGGAGGAAAGTAACATTGTCCGTTTCATTCGCAGGGGCAACGATTTTCGGATTATCAGTTGCTGCGACTGCCAGTGAAGTTCTTCCATGGAAAGCTCCGGAAAAAGCGATGATCTTTTTGCGATTGTTATAGAAAGACGCCAGCTTTAAAGCGTTCTCATTCGCTTCCGCGCCGGAATTACACAGGAACAATTGATAATCTTCCTTACCCGATACTTTCCCTAATTTCTCGGCAAGCTCCACCTGTAAAGGGATCTTAACAGAGTTGGAATAGAAGCCAACCTTGTTCAGCTGGTCTGTGATCCGCTTTACATAATGCGGATGTGTGTGCCCTATTGAAATAACGGCATGTCCGCCGTACATATCCAGGTACTGGATATTATTCTCATCCCAAACGGAGCTACCGCTTGCCTTAACAATTTCAATATTATTGATCGGATAAACGTCAAATAATTCCATCAGTTAGTTATAAGTAATACGTAATAAGTCATAAGTAAAAATATCAAGTTTTGACAGTTCGTACTTTGTTGATCAACGAAATGAGCATCGCTTTTATCTCGTTAATAGCTTCATTTATTTTCACATGTTCCGCATCGGCGAGATATCCGAGGTCTTTGGAAAGCAAAAGAAAATATTCTGTTTCGTTCGCTGATCCCAAAGCTATATTAAGAAAGTTGGCCAAGTCAGACCGGGAGTTCTTTCCGCACCCTTCTGCAATATTCGCTGGAATTGAAGATGCAGCCCTTCTTAGCTGGCTCGTCAGACTATACATTTCGTCTTTAGGGTAACCTTTACTGACCTGATAAACAAATAATGTGAGCTGATGTGCCTTAGCCCAAACTTTTAACTCTTTATAGTTTTGCATCGATCACGTATAACTTATTACTTACTACGTACAACTTACAACTCAAAATGCAGAAGCCTTCAGCCTTCCCCCTAAAAAGCTGCTGCCTTCAGCTTCAGCCCCCTTGTCTCTTCCAATCCAAACATCAGATTCATATTCTGTACTGCTTGCCCGCTGGCACCTTTTAACAGGTTATCGGTTATGCTCACAATGAATAATTTATCTCCATGCTTTTCCAGGTGGATCAGGCATTTATTCGTATTTACTACCTGTTTCAGGTCGATATTCTTTTTACTGATATGTGTAAACGGATGCCCTTTATAAAAGCTTTCATAAAGGTTATAGGCATCCTCAAGCGACAGATTACTTTCGGTGTAGATCGCTGCAAAAATGCCTCTTGCGAAGTCGCCGCGCTGGGGTATGAAATTAATTGAAGTGTTTTGTGAAAATCCCTCTTGCAGTTGGCTTAAGCTCTCTCCAATTTCATGCAGATGCTGGTGGTCAAAGGCTTTGTATGCTGATAAGTTATTGTTCCTCCAGCTGAAGTGCGAAGTCGTAGAAAGGCCCTGCCCAGCACCGGTAGAACCGGTAGTCGCGTTTATGTGAACCTCACTCTGTAATAGACCCGCTTTGGCAAGGGGCAATAGAGCTAATTGTATACAGGTTGCAAAGCAACCGGGATTGGCAATATTTTGGGAGGCAGCGATCTTATCCCGATTTAATTCCGGGAGACCGTAAATAAAGCTCTTGCTGTTAAGTCCTGAATTTCCGGCCAGTCGAAAGTCCTGCGAAAGGTCGATGATCCTGATGCGGTCATCTATTGCGTTTGAGCTGAGAAATTTCTTCGAGTCGCCATGCCCAAGGCACAAAAATAAAACGTCAATGTCTGATGAAAGCTGATCAGTAAATTTCAGATCGGTATCTCCAAAGAGATCTGCATGTACGTCATATAGATGATTACCGGCATTGCTGCTGCTATGCACAAAGGCGATTTCTACATCAGGATGATTAATTAATATCCGTAATAGTTCTCCACCGGTATAACCTGCACCACCCGCAATTCCTGCCCTGATCTTTTTGTCGCTCATGCTTCAAGTCCTCTACTTATCTAATCCTTAACCTTCAACCCTCCATTCCTTCTGCCTTCAACCTTCCCACCTTCAACCTTCTACCTTCTTTTACTTTCCCTCATTAACCTTGTTCCAGATCATCACCTGGTTACCAAATATTTTCGAAAAGCCTTTCACATCTTCGCCGCTCCAGGTGTTATTCATCTCGCCGTAGCTGCCGAACTTATTCGACATCAGGTCATGCTCTGATTCAATACCGATCACCTGGAAACGATAGGGATGTAAACGGACAAACACTTTACCGGAAACCATTGCCTGGGTATCTGCCAGGAAAGCTTCGATATTGCGCATGATAGGATCATGAAACTGACCTTCGTGAAGCCAGTTACCATAAAATGAGCCCAGCTGATCTTTCCAGCTTAACTGCCACTTGGTTAAGGTATGCTTCTCTAAAGTATGATGTGCTTTGATGATAATGATCGGTGCCGCCGCCTCGAAGCCCACACGGCCTTTGATCCCAATGATCGTATCACCTACATGGATATCGCGGCCGATGCCATAGGGCTGAGCAATGGCCTGTAATTTCTGGATCGCGTCTACAGGATTGTAACTATGTCCGTTTATTCCAACCAACTCACCTTTTTCGAACAGGAGTTCAATATCGCGGCTTCCGGTCTCGGTTACCTGTGTTGGCCATGCCTCTTCAGGAAGGGTTTGATTCGAGGTGAGGGTTTCCTTACCGCCGACAGATGTACCCCAAATACCTTTATTGATTGAATATCTTGCTTTTTCCGCACTGTATTCCACGCCGTGTTTCTGCAGATACTCTATCTCCGCTTCGCGGCTCAATTTCAAATCCCGGATCGGCGTAATGATCTCCACTCCGGGAATTAGTATATTAAATATCATGTCAAAACGCACCTGGTCGTTACCGGCCCCGGTGCTGCCATGAGCTACATAATCCGCTCCTATCTTCTTTACATAATTGGCAATGGCAGTTGCCTGGCTTACACGCTCTGCACTTACTGATAGCGGGTAGGTCGCGTTCTTCAGAACATTTCCGAATACCAGGAATTTGATGCAGGACTGGTAATAGTTTTGTGTTTCGTCAATCACCGCATGTGAAGCAACGCCCAAGGCATAAGCCCTTTCTTCGATCTGCTTCAGTTCTTCCGCTGAGAATCCGCCGGTGTTCACGAGCACCGAATGCACTTCCAGATCCCGGTCCTGTGACAGGTAGATCGAACAAAATGAGGTATCAAGGCCGCCGCTAAAGGCTAAAACTACTTTCTTCTTCATAATATTAAACAGCAATTATTAAGGGTTTAGAAAAACGGGACGATAGTCTTCACCGATTTCTTAATTTTTTCTTCAATACGCTCCAACAAGGTGGCTTTGTGGGAGATCTTTTTCATCTTCTCTTCAAATTCCTTTGCTTTCTCTTCGGGATCCCAGAGCATAGCAGTACACATGCAATTCTTGCGGTCTTTGCTCTTCAGGATATCGTAATTGACACAGCTCTGGCAGCCTTTCCAGAATTCTTCATCCTGGGTGAGTTCCGAATAGGTTACAGGTTCATAACCCAGCTCCGAGTTGATTTTCATCACTGCCAGACCGGTTGTTAGTCCAAATATCTTTGCTTCAGGATATTTCTGGCGGGAAAGTTCGAATACTCGGTATTTGATCGCTTTCGCCAAACCGCAGTTACGGAATACAGGACTCACGATCAAACCGGAGTTGGCCACAAACTGTCCGTGGCCCCAGGTTTCGATATAACAGAACCCGGCCCACCTGCCATCATTGTGCAGCGCTATCACGGCTTTACCTTCCAGCATCTTGCCGGCTACATATTCCGGTGAACGGCGGGCAATACCAGTACCTCTGGCTTTTGCAGATTCAGCCATCTCATCACAGATCGTATCTGCAAAATGAATGTGCTCTTTTGTTGCGGGGATGACAACAAATTCGTTTTCTTTCATGTGTTCTAAAGAAAAAACCCGGTTTTGAAGCGGAAAAAAGACTACGTTTTTAGTCTTTAATTGGTTAAAAAAAATGTTTCTGATCTAATTTTCGGATGGATTATCCGTGGAGAGGTTATGCCCGGCTCAAGCCCTTGGCATATAGGGTCGTCGGACCTTCAAAACAAGCTTGGAAGAATTAAAATTTCCATACAACTTACCCATCCACACCGCGAAGGCAGGACTTTGAGTATTTATATTTTGCGAGGAAATGTTCATTTCTATTTAAAAACAGCTTTGCTTTTTTTTTGCAAATATCAAATAATATTTGACCAATGCAATAAATGAAATAAAAAATTACAATTCTCGTAAAATAGCAGGGATTACCCTGCGATCTTACGAAGTTTAATAATCCCTAGCAAATGCAGCAGGCGCATGAACGGGTAAACCGGATCAAACTCGAACCAGCGTTTCGCAAAGTTCGGGCTGTTAGGGTATTTATGATGATTATTCTGAAACAGCTCGCCAAGCATTAAAAAGTCGATCGGAGTCGTGTTTTTAGATTTGTCTTTATTATCAAAGTTGGAATAACCGTATTTATGACCACACCAGTTAACAATAGCACCGTGGATTGGACCCATTAAAAAATGAATAGGTAACAGCAGGAACATCCACCACTGGGTAGCAAAAAATACATAGAACACTGTGTAAAGCAGGCCGAATCCGACACGTGATACGGTTGTGTTACCGAAGAAATCCATGAATTTCCATTCCGGGTAGTTACCCGTAAACCTTCTTTCAGGCAGGTGCTTATACTTCAGCACATCCTGGAAGATATTTTTCGTGTGGAAGGTCATTCTGAAAATATCCTTAAAGAAATGCGGAGAATGCGGATCCTGCTCTGTATCGCTATAGGCATGATGCATCCGATGCAGGATGGCATAAGCGCGAGGATTTAAAAATGAAGATCCCTGGAACAGATAGGTTAACGTATAAAATACCTTCTCCCATCCTTTACTGAAGGTGAACATCTTATGCGATGCGTACCTGTGAAGAAAAAAGGTTTGAAAAAACAGGGAAAGAAACCAGTGGGCGAAAAAGAAGATTAATATTACCAAAGTTTAAATATACGGGTGGGCTAAAAAATTAACATTCTGAAATTACTTGTCACGATTACCTTTTACCCGTTAAAAAATAGCCTGTGTATTTAAAGATCAGTCTCAATCAATCGTTAATGAACGACAGATTAATAACGCAAATATCAGATAAAATTATTTGCAAAGACTTATACACGTGTTAATATTATACTTAAATGATTTAACCCGGGCGTTAACACTCTTGTGTAATGGTATTCAGGGTTTCCCATCACGAAACATGATCGCTTTGCGGAGAACCACCGGCTTACTCAGGCTGATCTTCTTCGCCTGTTCATCGATACGGATCCCGAATAGGTCGAAGTCTTTGGATGTATTTTTATTCAGGTTGATCACTTTGTAGCCATCCTCAGTGTTAAAAAAGCAAAGCGCAGCAGGGATCACACTGGAATTTGGTTCCTTACGAAGGTAGATATTACTCGAAAAGTCACCCGTTGAGGCGAAATGTGTTTTCCGGTTATCAATGAATAGTTTGGTTTTCTCAGGAAGCCTGCCCGTTACCTGTCCTTCAATGGTCCAGTACTCATACTGCGACTTGAGCTGTTCGTTCTCGGTTTTCAAGGCAACATTCTGGCTATCCAGTTTATCGATCCGCTTGATGTTACTGTCGGTGATCAGTTTGAGACTAAAAGCAAAAGCGATCAGCACCAGCAGAAAGTAACCGCCAAAAGCGCCCGACAGGTTGATCTTCAATCCCTGGAACGGACCGCTCACGGAAGTTTCCGCGGGAAGCGTCTTATACAATATGTAAGCAGGGATCAGCGGGACCAAAAATCCCATCAGCAGGTAAATAAAGCTAACATCCATCCTCTTTATTTTTATATAAGATAGCAGGATTTTAAGGGATTAGCAAATGCGGGCTTTGTCAGTAGCTGCTCAGGACACTGCCTCATTGTAACGATGCCGAAGGTATCGAAGGTTTATAGAAAGAAATTGGTTTAATCGGCCGACCCCGAAGGTGGTCGCACATTACGACGCAGACCAAAATAAGAAGGACATGCATCAATTGTTCGACCCTGTCAGGGTCGTGGGTGTAATGCTCCAGCTGTTTCTATAGACCTGTGATCCCTTCGGGATCATAGTACCACCTTATTAACTAAGTTCGAAGACTGTGTCCTGCCTTCATACTACAATTAATTCTGCTTTGATGGAACGATGCCGAAGGTATCGAAGGTTTGTAGAAATCACCTATATCCAGTTCTTCCGACCCGGAACGTGGTCGCACATTAGGACCTTGAGCGTGTTATCCATTGTTCTGCTTTAGGTCATGTTAGGGTCATGTCCATAAAATCATGGACTTGACCTTAACTTGTCCCTTGCATGACCTGTTACTTGTATGGCGATGCCTCATCCCGTCAAGGTCGTGATCATAGTACGTAGGACTCTCTATTGACCTGTGATCCTTTCGGGATCTGCTGTGGCCTCATGTTATACTTCAGCATACTCTAACAAATCCCCCGGCTGGCAATCCAGCGCTTTGCAAATAGCTTCCAGGGTACTAAACCGGACTGCTTTTGCTTTTCCCGTTTTGAGTATCGAGAGATTCGCCAGTGTTAAATCAACTTTTTCGGAAAGCTCATTCAAAGACATTTTTCTTTTGGCCATCATCACATCCAGATTCACGATAATTGCCATGGCTTATATAGTTAGATCGTTTTCAGACTGGATTTCCACACCGCGCCGGAATACCTTTGAAATAATAAATATCAACCCGACCATAAAGATGAATTCTCCGGAAAGCCAGTTTCCATGAAGTTCGCCGGTCACCTTCATCAGCCAGCCTGTATATGCGTTGCTCAGCATGGTCACAATCCAGACTGCAAACGCTGCATAACTGATCTTCTCAAGTTTGCCTGCTACTTCCGCTGTAAAAGGATTCTGCAGGCTGAACTTCGACAGGATCCTGATAACCAGGAAGGAGACCCCGGCTTTCATGATTGACAAGGCCACCAAAAAGGAAATGGCCAGACTGTAGTACCAAAAGTCGAACTGTCGCAGATTGTACAGATTGAGCCCTCTGTAGAGATCCTTTGAAGCCTCCGGGTTCACAAGGCTTATGCCATAAGAAACGAGGATAGCCCCGGCTTCGATCATATAACCAATGAATACGACCCATGCCAATATCAGCATTACAGTGAGTACCTGCTGAGTTTTTGTTTGTGCTTTAAATTCCATGTCAGTTAATGTTTAATTTCAAATCAAATATCAACAATAATTTATTGAAAAACAATAAATATTAAATGAATTTAAATAAATAATTCAGGATCGTTAATGACGGCCTAAAAAGCATTTAAAAGATGGATTAAGATGAATCTATACAAGCGGTGCTTGCAGAAGGCAACAGGGTTTATAATGCCATCGAGAGTAGAAAACATGACCCGGAAGGGCTATCATGCCGGCAAATCATTTAGCAACTTGCGGGATTCCTGGTCGGTAAGCAACTTGTTACGGTCAAGTTCTTCATCCAGAATGATTCTTAAACCTGTCCTGCTTTGACTGTCAATTCTGCTTTGGAGGATAGATTCCCTTTCCTTCGTTATAAAGAAGGACCTTTTGAAATTGATCGGCAGTTTCTTATTTCCGATCCATACATGCATGGATAATTTATAGCTACCTTCTTTGAAAAGCAACATTGGCTTGTAGCCCGTGAACCACATAAACCATGCGACCTTGCTAACGGATGACTTACCGCCTATAGCAAATGAATGCGCTTCGCTGTCATAGGTCCAGCCATCATCCCCCTTCTTTGCAAATTCCCGCCAAAGGATGAAATGTCTTTGCTGGGGTGTGTCATTCCGAAAAACGGATATCGCACATTTGATGATCACCCCCATATTGGGTGAGAAGTTTGCAAAGGTTACCGGGACATACAGGCCTGTGGAAATGTCAGGATAGTCGGCATGATAGATCTGTATTTCAGGTCCGATGATGACATTGATCTTCGCCGGCCTCAGCTGCGTCAGGTATAAAGTAATAAGTGTCAGCGACAGGCTGACTAGAGAAATGGTGATGGGTATCCAGCTCATGATTATTGCATTTAGAGACCGGTTCAACCACATTAAATATAAGATTCCCCGGGCTTATTCCAGATCAGGCAATTGCTATTTGATCACCTTTTCCACCCTATCATAATACTCATTCTGGAGTTCGAGAGCTTTAGTGTCGGCCTTAACTGCTTTTAAGACCTTCGAGAACGAACTGATCTCGTGTTCTGCGATCAACTTCCCCAGTTCCGTTGTAGCTTTCCCTCCTTCGCCAGCATAATGGTTCGGGAAACCCGCGTACCACCAGATCGGGGTATACACTCCCGGAATCTTCAAACGGTCCCGGTTCGAACCATCTTCTTTTTCAGCCTGGCCCATCCGCATCAGTTCAGGTGTAAGGAAAAGCATAGTGGATGTTTCGCGCTCGCCTGCATGCATATCCCCGGCAGGATCTGACTTACTCAGCTTTTTATATTTCGCTGAATATTCCGGATCCTGTTCAGGATCGTATAAATAAACAACATAATTCTTGCGTTTATTGAGCTGCGATTGCATGAAGAAGTGGAGAAACTCCGGGTTGCCGCCATGACCATTCAGGATAACGATCTTGTCGAAACCGTTCCGGGCGATCTCCTCACAGGTAGCCTCCAGCAGCTCGTAGATAAGACGACTAGGCAGGGCAAATGTTCCCGGCTGCTGCCTGGCCTCGTTGATCTGGCCATAAAAATAATCGGGAAATACGACCGCATATTCATTTTTAACTACCCGGGCTGCCACTTCCCTTACATGGATCAGGTCGGTGCCCAAGGGCGAGTGCGGGCCATGTTTCTCCAGGATCCCGATCGGAAGGATACAGGTCTTTGATGATTTATCCAGCGCCTTGCTCCAGTCCGGAGCGGTAAGTTCATCCCAGCGGGCAGGTAACTCCTGGGCGAAAGAAAAGCTTGTGATGCACACAAGAAAGATGAAAATTCTCATACTTTATCGTTTAATGGAACACGGGCTAATAAACCGCAGTTCTAATATAGTCTAAAAAAGAAAGACTCTGAATTCGAGCATCTTTCAAACTAGTTTATTCTGCGTTAAGCAGTCTGCAATAAAACCCGCTTTGGAACTTTATACAAGCTCTGGGTGCAGGTGCAGCCCAGCATTGCCGCCAGACCGACCTTTCGTTGGAAAATAACCTGGCGATGCCAACTTCCGCGGTGATCTACCACCGGGTGTTCACAATTACTCCCTGACTGTAACATTCGCCATATGCCCGTATCAAACGCCGCAAAAGAATCCCATTGAACAGACTTGTCTTCATGACAGATTTTGAATCTATATATAAGCGCTATGCACCTCAAATTTTCAGGGTGTGCCTCGGATATACTAATGATGCCGACCAGGCCAAGGACATGGTGCAGGATACCTTTATATCAGTGTGGGAAAATCTGTCAAACTTCCGCAACCAATCGCAGATCAGTACCTGGATTTTCCGGATAGCGACCAACAGATGCCTGCGCGCGTTAGAGGTGGCTAAACGAATGCCTTCTGCCGAACTCCCTCTTCAACTGGCTGATATGACGGAGGAGTCTCCGGAAGAAAAATTGCATTTTTTATATCAGTCTATAGCAGAACTCCCGGAAACCGAGCGAATCATCATTTCGCTGGAGCTGGAAGGTTTACCGCAAGCTGAAATTGCTGCTATTGTCGGATTAAGCAACGGAAATATCCGGGTAAAGATTCACCGGATCAAGGAAAAGCTGGCTCAAAAATTTAAAGCATATGGACAATTTAGCTGATTTAAAGGCCATCTGGCACACTGCGAAAACAGAAAGCCTGCCTTCCCCGGATGAAATGCTGGGTATGATTAAAAAATTCCGTCGTCAAAAGCTGAGAAGCAAATGGCTTGTTATCCTGACATCCTGCATGCTTACCTGTTTAATCATAGCAGTGTTGTTAATCGTTCCCTTTAAATTTTGGACGACGTATATGGGAGGGGGTTTAATGGCTGCTTCCGGTGTTCTGCTCGCGGTAACTAACATACGGTCCCTGAAACGATTTTATCAGCTTAACGACTCTAACAATCTGGAGTTCCTCGCTTTCATAGAACAAACACGCCAGAACCAGATTGCCTACTATAAAAAAATGCAGGTCCTTATCATGTCACTCACATCGATCGGCTTATTATTTTATCTCTATGAACCATCAGTTGAAAAGCCCTTATGGTTTATCGGGATCTATACACTGGCAATAGCTTATTTGCTGATCATGTGGTTTTGGGCCAGGCCCCGGTACTTTAAAAAACACAGCGCAAAATTAAATGCGACCATTCAAAGACTCGAAAATTTATCAAATCAACTTAAATAATATGAAACGCAACAACTTTCCCAAATCAGTTTTATTGTTGCTGGTCGCAGGCCTGCTGATGACCAGCCTTCCGCCAATCGTCGACCGTCATTTTCCCTTACCTGACTTGCTTCGGGGTTTTTTGGGCGGGCTGGGTCTGACCTTAGAAGTTATCGCACTGGTAAAAATGCAGCGTCTTAGAAAAAACGCGAAATGCACAGAGATTAAACCAGTATAGCCATAACCGTTGAGCATTCCGCAACAATTTCTCTCTCAACCGCTTGACAATTAAACTATTTCCTCTATCTTTGCAGTCCCTAATTTTAGGGTTAATAGAAATCGTTAAATAATTTAAATTCAAGCAAGTGAATACGTTAAGTTACAAAACTGTCTCTGCCAACAAACAGACCGTTAACAAAGAATGGGTAGTTGTTGACGCTCAAGGCGAGATTTTGGGGCGCTTGTCTTCTAAGATCGCGATGATGATCAGAGGAAAACACAAGCCATCGTTCACCCCACACGTAGACTGCGGCGATAATGTAATTGTTATCAATGCAGACAAGATTAAACTGACCGGAAACAAATTCGAAGAAAAAGAATATGTTTCTTACACCGGTTACCCAGGTGGTCAGAAGTTCATTTCTCCGAAGGAGTTAATGGCTAAACACCCAACTCGTGTAGTTGAAAAAGCTGTACGTGGTATGTTGCCTAAGAACCGTTTAGGTAAAGCATTATACAAAAATCTATTTGTATATGCAGGTTCTGAGCATCCGCATGCTGCGCAATCACCTAAAGCCGTTAAACCGTAATTAAAAGAGAAAGAAAATGTCAACTACAAACACTTCAGGAAGAAGAAAAACAGCAGTTGCCCGCATTTATTTAACTGAGGGAAACGGCAACATTACCGTAAATGGTAAAGATTACAAAGAGTATTTTCCAACATTGCCTTTGCAGTACGTGGTAACACAATCATTGGAAGTTTCTGGTTCTGCCGGAAAATTCGATGTGAATGTGAACGTAGCGGGTGGTGGCGTAAACGGACAAGCAGGTGCTGTTCGTTTGGCTATCGCTAAAGCAATCGTAGAACTGGATCCAGAGACGAAATCTTCTTTGAGCGCGAAAGGACTGATGACACGTGATAACCGTATGGTTGAACGTAAGAAACCAGGCCGCAAGAAAGCCCGTAAGAAATTTCAATTTAGTAAACGTTAATCTCAGGAGGATCAGACAATGGCAAGAACAACATATCAGGATTTATTGGATGCAGGTGTACACTTTGGTCACCTTACCCGCAAATGGGATCCGAAAATGGCTCCGTACATTTTCATGGAACGCAATGGCATCCACATTATAGATTTAAATAAAACATTAACCAAACTGGAAGAAGCTGCTGCTGCGATCAAACAGATCGTAAAATCAGGCCGCAAAGTTTTGTTCGTTTCTACCAAGAAACAGGCGAAAGACATTGTAGCTGAGCAGGCTCGTTCAGTAAACATGCCTTACGTAACCGAGCGTTGGTTAGGTGGTATGTTAACCAACTTCGCAACCGTACGTAAGTCGATCAAAAAGATGTCTAACATCGATAAGATGACTAAAGACGGAACGTATGATGTTTTATCGAAAAAAGAAAAGCTGATGATCCAGCGTGAGCGTATTAAGTTAGAGTCTCTTTTAGGAGGTATCGCTGACTTAAACCGTCTTCCTGCTGCATTATTCATCATTGACGTTAAGAAAGAGCACATCTCTGTTGCTGAAGCGATGAAATTAAACATCCCTACGTTTGCAATGGTTGATACCAACTCTGACCCGTCAAACATCGATTTCCCTATCCCGGCGAATGATGATGCGACCAAATCAATCACTTTGATCATGGACATCATTATGAAAGCTATTCACGAAGGTTTGGAAGAACGCAAACGTGAAAAAGACGAGGAGAATGATAAAGAAGCTGCTGCTGCGAAAGCAAAAGTTGATACTGAAGGTGAAGAAGCTCCGGCTAAACGTACCCGCAAGGTAACTGCTGAAGCTGGTGCTGATGAGTCAGAAGCATCCGCTAAGTCAGAAGAGTAAAAATTAATGTGGGTTGCAGGTTGCGCGTTGAGGGAAATTCCTGAGGCCGGCAGCATGCAGCCCATAATTATATAAGAACCATTTAAAAATTCAAGAAAACATGTCTACAGTACAAATTACTGCCGCAGATGTAAATAAATTACGCCAGCAAACAGGCGCTGGTATGATGGATTGCAAAAAAGCATTAACCGAAGCTAACGGTGATTTTGAAGCAGCCATCGATTACCTGCGTAAAAAAGGCGCTAAAGTTGCTGCAAGCCGTTCTGATCGCGATTCTAACGAAGGTGTTGTTATTGCGAAAACTTCAGCTGACGGTAAACAAGGCTTTATCGTTGAAGTGAACTGCGAAACTGACTTCGTGGCTAAGAATGCTGATTTTATCGCTTTCGCAAACAGCATTGCTGACCTTGCTGTTGAGAAAAACCCTTCTTCACTGGAAGAATTAACTTCTTATGACCTGAACGGAACGAAAGTTTCTGATCAGATCTTAGATCAGACTGGAAAGATTGGTGAGAAGATCGGTGTATCCAAATATGAGACAGTTTCAGGTGATAAAGTTATCGCTTACATCCACGGTAACTACCGTTTAGGTGTATTGGTTGCTTTGAGCGCTGATGCTGCCGGTGCTGATGAAGCAGGAAAAGACGTAGCTATGCAAATTGCAGCTATGAACCCTGTTGCTATTGACAAAGACGGCGTTGATTCAAAAACTATCGAGCGTGAGCTTGAGATCGCAAAAGATCAGATCCGTGCAGAAGGTAAACCTGAAGAAATGGTTGAAAAGATCGCTGCAGGTAAACTGAATAAATTCTACAAAGATTCTACCTTATTAAACCAGGAGTTCGTTAAAGATTCGTCTAAAACGATCGCCCAGTTTTTGAATGGTGTTGAAAAAGGTCTTACTGTTACTGCTTTCAAGCGGGTTCAGTTAGGAGCTTAATATTATTTTAGAAAATCCCGATGGAAACATCGGGATTTTTTTTGCGCTCATTTTTTTGTAAACCAGATAACATGCTGACAGCTCTCATAAACGCAACAATTTTTTCAGGCGACACAAAGTCCGAAGGAAGATCGGTTTTAATTGAGAACGGATTAATCCTCGCGGTAACAGGCCCGGATGACGTCCCGGCTGATGCGCAGATCATTGACTTGGGTGGTCATTCTATTGCCCCCGGCCTGATCGATCTGCAGATCTATGGCAGCGGAGGTGAATTATTCGGCGGAAAGCCAACGGTTGAAGCATTAGCTCAGATGGAGTCGGACCTGTTTAAGCAGGGCACTACCGGTTTCCTGGCTACTGTCGCCACCAATTCTCCTGAAATTGTCGAGCAGGCTATATCGGCCGCTAAAGCTTTCCGGAGCAATTCAAAAGGAAACTTTCTTGGCTTACATCTTGAGGGCCCTTACCTGAACTCTAAACGTAAAGGAGCACATCCTGAAAAATTCATCAAAAAAGCCACTGTATCGGAACTGAAACGATGGGTAGACGCTGCTGAAGGTGAGATAAGGATAATGACCATTGCCCCTGAATTACAGGATCAGGAAGTACTCGACTACCTTGCAGCGGAGAACATCGTTATCTCGGCGGGTCATAGCAATGCGAGTTACCAGGAGGGCCTGTCATTCTTCGGCGATAAGGTTACTGCAGCTACCCACCTTTTTAATGCCATGCCGCCCCTGCATCACAGGGAGCCGGGATTGGTCGCCGCCATCTTCAGGCAGAAACCGTTTACAAGCATTATAGCTGATGGTATTCATGTAAGCTACCCGATGATAGAAATAGCGAAGCGCCAATTGGCCGACAAGCTGTTCCTGATCACAGACGCCGTTACGGCGACCAGCGAGGGCATCTATCCGCATATCCTGAACGGCGACCGCTACGTGATGCCTGACGGTACGCTGTCGGGTTCAAATTTGAGTATGTGGCAGGCAGTAAAGAATTGTGTCTCCTTTGCGGGAATTGAACTTGAAGAAGCGATCAGGATGGCCTCGGCTTATCCGGCAGCTGCAATTAGCAGGCAGCATGAACTGGGTTATATCAAACCGGGTTATAAAGCAAATCTGATCATCTTTGATGAACAACTGAATTTAAAAACAAGCCTCATGGAAGGTTTAACAAGCTGAGCGCATATTTTTTAATACTTTTGAGGGAAGTAGTTTGGAGTCGGGAGTAATTAGACTGGCACTGCTCTCCGATACGCATCTTCCACTTATATCTCAAATCTAATATCTCATATCTCTACTAATGAAATACAAACGGATACTTCTAAAACTGAGCGGTGAATCCCTGATGGGTGAGAAACAATACGGCATTGATATTGACCGGGTGGCTCAGTACGCAAAGGATATTAAAGCTGTTCATGACCAGGGAATTGAAATCGCTATCGTTATAGGCGGCGGAAATATCTATCGCGGCTTAAGCGCCGAAAAGTCAGGAATGGATCGCGTGCAGGCGGATTACATGGGTATGCTGGCAACAGTTATAAACAGTATGGCCCTGCAGGATGCCCTGGAGAAGACCGGCGTCAAGACACGTTTGTTGACCGCCATTAAGATGGAGCAGATCTGCGAACCATTTATCCGTCGCAGGGCTGTGCGTCACCTGGAGAAAGGCCGTATCGTTATTTTCGGTGCCGGAACAGGGAATCCTTATTTCACCACCGATACAGCGGCTTCTTTAAGAGCAGTAGAGATAAACGCCGATGCTGTATTAAAAGGAACGCGTGTTGACGGTATTTACACATCTGATCCTGAGAAAAACGCAGATGCGGTTCGTTACGACGAGATCACCTTCTCTGAAGTATATGAAAAAAATCTGAATGTAATGGATATGACTGCCATCACGCTTTGCCAGGAGAATAATCTGCCGATCATTGTTTTCGACATGAATAAGCCGGGCAACTTTATGCGGATCACTAACGGAGACCCGATCGGAACTTTAGTTAAAGGATAATTTATATTCAGGTGTCATTAACTCATTAAAGGACTTCATACAAATTTTTATATTTTTGAAAGGAAATTTTTTCAGACATTATGAACGAGCTTATTAAGAAACAATTGACGGATGCCAGAGTCAATATGGAGAAAGCCATAGACTTTTGCGATAGTGAACTAACGAAGATACGAGCTGGCAAAGCGATGCCATCCATGCTGGACGGTATAACTGTAGATTACTATGGCACACAAACACCGTTGGCCCAGGTTGCTTCCGTTAACACGCCTGATGCCCGTACCCTGGTTGTTCAGCCCTGGGAAAAATCATTAATAGTTCCTATAGAGAAGGCTATTAAGGATGCGAACATTGGCCTGAATCCTCAGAATGACGGAATTGTTATACGCTTGAATGTTCCGCCATTAACAGAAGAGCGCCGCCGGGAACTTGTTAAGAAAGTTAAGGAAGAAGCAGAAAGAGGCCGTATCGCTGTCCGTAATATCCGTAAGGACGCCAACGAAAAGATTAAGAAGCTTAAGCCGGAAGGCATTTCTGATGATGAGATCAAAGTGGGCGAAGGTGAAGTTCAGAAACTGACTGACTCGAATATTGTCAGTATTGATCGCCTGGCGGAAACAAAAGAAAAAGACATCATGACCGTTTAAATGGTAGTGATTTTGTAAATTATAAGGGAATGTGGCAAATGCAGCATTCCCTTTTTTAATTTTGGTAAAAAGTAGCTTGACCGGATTAACCACCTATCCACCTTATCTAACTACTAACTACTAACTACTAAATACTAAGTACTTTAGAATGAAAATCCTCTTTCAATACCTGAAAAACTACAAGGGATTAATCCTGCTTGCACTCGTCCTGGCTGCAGTGAATCAGATATTTTCATTACTTGATCCCTGGATCTTTCGCAAGATCATTGATACGTATGTAACCAATTATAAGCACTATACCACGGATGAATTCTTTAAGGGTGCCGGGCTACTGATCCTTGCGGCAATGGGCGTTGCGATGGTATCACGGATCGCAAAGAACTTCCAGGACTATTATGTTAATGTAATTACCCAGCGTCTGGGCGCAAAGATCTATTCAGACGGCCTGGCACATTCACTTGAACTTCCGTATTCCGTATTTGAGGATCAGCGAAGCGGTGAGACATTAGGCATCCTGCAGAAGGTACGCACCGATACGGAGAAGCTGATAACTGCTTTTATCAATATTGTTTTCACCTCTATTGTGGGTGTGACCTTCGTCTTTATCTATGCGATCAATATACACTGGTCGATTGCGGTGGTGTATGTTTCCGTTATTCCGATCCTTGGTTTTATCAGCTCGGTTCTCAGTAAAAAGATCAAGATAGTACAGAAAACCATTGTTAAAGAAACTACCGCACTTGCCGGATCAACCACGGAATCCCTCCGTAATATCGAGCTTGTAAAAAGCCTTGGGCTATCTTCGCAGGAGATTAAAAGGCTTAATAGTACAACAGATAAGATCTTAAAGCTGGAACTGCGTAAGGTGAAGTATGTGCGGAGCCTGAGCTTTGTGCAGGGCACCCTGGTGAACCTTCTGCGCAACGGAATCCTTTTACTGATGCTTTACCTGATCTACGCGGGCAGAATAAGCGTCGGCGAATTCTTCTCCCTGTTTATCTATTCATTCTTCATTTTCGGCCCCTTACAGGAGCTTGGTAACATCATCAACATCTACCGGGAGACGGAAGTATCGCTTGATAATTTCAGCGGAATCTTGAATGTGCCTAAAGAATCAAAACCTCAAAACCCGGTTCGACTTGACCGGATTACCACGCTTGATTTCAACAATGTTAGCTTCAAACACCAGTCTGCCCATAACAACGCCTTGAACCATATTTTCTTCAGCACGAATAATGGTCAGACCATTGCGTTTGTAGGGCCGTCCGGGTCAGGCAAAACGACTTTGGTGAAGTTGCTGGTAGGCTTATACCCGCCGAAGGAAGGTGAGATCCTTTACAACAATGTTTCACGCAATGATATTGACCTCGATCAGTTGCGGGAAAAGATCGGCTTTGTAACCCAGGATACCCAGCTTTTCTCGGGAACCATACGGGAGAACCTGCTGTTTGTTCGTCCGGATGCCACCGATGAAGATTGCCTGCGTGTACTCGAGAGGGCTGCCTGTCAGAACCTGCTGGCGCGGGCGGACAAGGGTTTAGATACTGTGATCGGCGAAGGAGGGGTGAAAGTATCCGGAGGGGAAAAACAGCGGTTATCTATCGCGAGAGCTTTACTGCGCCAGCCTGATATCCTTGTATTTGATGAAGCGACCTCCTCACTTGATTCCATCACGGAAGAAGAGATCACGGAAACGATACGGGATGTTTCTGTTATTAAGGATCATATCACGATTCTGATCGCCCACCGTTTGTCGACTATTATGCACGCAGATAGGATCATGGTACTGGAAAAAGGAAACATCATTGAATCAGGCAGACATGAAGATCTCCTGAATGAAAAAGGTCTTTACTATGCTATGTGGCGTCAACAGATTGGCGAAAAGCAAGAGGTAGATATTTAAGATTTTTCGTACATTTAAGAAAACCTCAAAAATGAATGGGCTGCTTTTTCTGAACGTTGATGCGCCAGAGATCATACTGCTGCTATTCATCGTTTCTTTCCCATTAATACTGACTATTTATTGCCTGCTGGACATAACCCGTTCCTCTTTTCAGGATCCGACAAATAAGATCATCTGGGCCATCATTATATTGCTCGCACCTGTGATCGGTGCGCTCGCGTATCTGATCTGGGGACGACAACAAAAATCAACTGCCTCATGATAACCTTGACCATTTTGCTTTTTTTTGGCGGTTTCTTCCGCTTTATATTCGGTGTGATCTGGGTGATACTTATCGTCGTTACCCTGCTTGACCTGTTTAAAAGTGTACTGCCAACCAATACAAAACTACTGTGGCTCATAATCATACTTGTGGCACCTATCTTCGGCTCACTTATTTACCTGTACTGGGGTAAGTATCAGAAGATCTGATGCCTATTCTGCTCCATCCTTCCCGTTCTATTTTTTAAGAGGGCCATAGTTTTCACTAAAACATCAAGGTTCCTATTTTAATTAAAATAGAGCCTTCTTAGTTTCTTAACTTTTTGACACAGATGCAGGAAAAGGATAAAGATCAGCCTCCCTGGAGCTTAGTTATGGAGAACACTTCTGAAAGCTTTATAGTCCTGGATAAAGATTTAAGAATTGTAGAATTTAACAAAGTTGCCCAACAGCGTGCGCTGGATATCGGTATTCCGCTAAACAAAGGAGATTTCATTATCGACCAAGCCATGGCTGATCGTCGGGAAGGCTTGAAAGCAATGTATGATGAAATTCTTGCCGGCTCCCCGAAGCAATATTACTACGAAGGCATTAATCGGGATCAGCAACCGGTTATTTACTATCTCGAATACATTCCATTGAAAACTAACGGTGAAGTTACAGGAATTATGGTAAATAGCAGAGATGTCACCGTTGAGCAGCAGGCTCTGAAAGAGATCCGCCTGGCCGAGAAAAAGTTCCGTTCCCTTATCCAGGAAGGCGACGATATGATTACCATTATCGATCACAAAAAGGAGATCGCATTCACGAGTCCAAACCTGACAAGGCTGTCAGGCTATGAAAGTGATATCTTTCTGGGGCGGCACGTGGAAGATCTAATATATAACTATGTACACCCCGAAGACCAGGCCCTTCTGCTCGCGGAATTCGACAGAATAGAGCACCTTAGTAAACTTCATCTGGTCCCTTTCCGATTTAAAACTGCAGAAGGCAAGTGGGAATGCCTTGAGGGTACCCTGACTAACCTTAGGAACGATGAGGCAGTATCTGGAATTGTAGTGAACTCACGATTTATCACCGACCGGATTGAAGCAGAAGAAACCTTAAAACAAGCATATCAACAAATTACAAAGATCTTTGAATCTTCCCTCGATATTATCTGCACAATCGACCGTGAAGGTAGGTTCGTTCAGCTTAGTACTGCTACAGAATCACTGTTGGGATACCGGGTTGAAGACCTAAGAGGGAAATACCTGATCGATTACGTACACCCGGAGGATCGTAAAGAAACTCTGGATATTTTGACCCCCCTGGTTCGTGGCCGTCAAATTAAGGATCTTGAGAACCGGATCATCCGTTCGGATAAAACCTTTGTACCGATGATGTGGTCAGCCAGCATCAATGAAGCTGACGGTCTCACCTACTGTGTCGGGCGTGATATGACTGAGAAAAAGCTGACAGAAAAACGCAATAGCGATACTGCCTCTTTATTGAAATCTGTTGTGCAAACCATGGATGAATCCATCCTGGTAGTAAATACGCAGGCTGAACTGATCTTTGCGAATAATTCCTTCTTCCGGGTAACGGGCGAATTGCCGGGTAATGACTATGAAACCTGGAGTGAGGCTTACCCATTATTTGACAAGAATACCCGGCAGAAAATTGCGAAGGAGGATCAACCTGTGATCCAGGCATTGAATGGTAAGAACACAGTGGGAGAGGAATTTCTGGTAATAAATCCGAATAACAGCGAATTTCCGATCGTAGTGAATGCGTCAGCCCTCCGGAGCGCCGGCGGAAAGCTGATCGGTGCCATGGCAATCAAGCGAAATGTCACGGTACAACAAACGACTGAATCACAATTAAGGAAAAAGGAAGAACAGATAAGCAAAATATTCAATACCGTAAGTGATGTGTTATTTATGCTCAAGGTAGAAGGCATAGGTAAGTACAGGTTTCTAGCCGCAAATCAACCCTTTTTTAACGCCACTGGCCTCACAGAGGATCGTGTGATTAATAAGTTCGTAGATGACGTAATACCTGAACCTTCTTTAACCCTTGTGCTTCAACAGTATGCAGAAGCTATCCGCTTACACCAGCAACTTAGCTGGGAAGAAGTTACCGAGTATCCGTCAGGGAAAAAAACCGGTATTGTAACTGTAACGCCGATCTTGGACGGGCGGGGTGTTTGTATTGAACTAATAGGTTCCGTTAACGATATAACAAGCACAAAAGAGGCTGCGGAAATCGTTTATAAAAGCAATGAACGTTTTGAATATGTAACCAAGGCAACATCTGAAGCTATCTGGGATTGGGACTTAATAAGCGATGAATTTTACCGGGGAGAAGGTTTTAGTACTTTATTTGGTGTAGACCTCGAAAAGACAACGACCGATGTGAAGTTCTGGCAGGCTTATATCCATCCTGAAGATAAGGTTCGTATTCTGGACAGTCTTGAGGACGCTTTGGCCAGCGATGCTCAAACCTGGTCAGGCCAGTACCGTTATTTAAAAGCCGATGGGGAATTCGCTATTGTCGCCGATAGAAGTGTCATTATCAGGTCGGAAGATGGCAAAGCGCTTCGCATGATTGGCGCTATGCAGGATATAACTGATCGGATCTCTGCAGAAAACCTCCTGAAATATCAAAACGAAGAATTAGTAAAGATCAACCAGGAACTTGACAGTTTTGTTTACAGCGCATCACATGAATTGCGATCCCCGCTTACGGCCATTATGGGACTAATAACTTTATCCAGGGCTGCGAAGGAAAAGACAGATCGGGATCACTATCATAATTTAATGGAGAAAAGTGTTCAAAACCTCGACCAGGTTATTAAAGACATTATCAGTTATTCGAAAAATGCCCGGCTTGAGGTGGTGAATGAATTGATTAACCTTGAAGAACTGATAAAGGAATCAATCAGCCTGTTTAATTATATGGAAGGCGGCGACCAGGTGATCTTTAATATTGACATAAATGAAACCCATCCATTTTATTCCGATAAAAATCGCATCAGCACGCTTTTTAATAATATAATTTCAAATGCTATTAAATACAGGAACCCCGAAGCAGAACAGTCTAAGGTTGATATAAAGATTAATCAGAGAGTAAATTCAGTTGAGCTTAGTATCGCTGATAACGGTCTTGGGATTCCAGAAGAAAAACTGCCAGATGTATTTAAGATGTTTGTCCGGTTAACCTCAAATATGCCCGGCAGTGGATTAGGACTGTTTATTGTAAAAGAGATCCTTAATAAGTTAGGGGGTACTGTACACCTGAGCTCGGTTCCCGGAAAGGGAACAACTTTCCAGATCAGCATTCCGAATGGGAAGGAACCTCAGTCAGGTGAGGCGGCCTCAGCTACTGCTAAATAAGATTGCAGTTCTTTAATGCGGATGTATCTCTTTAAGGCTTAACGGTACCAAACGCTTTGTTTTCAGCCATGTAATACTGACCACTACGAGGGTCATAGTGCCCCCGAAAAGCACGGACGGCACAGAACCCATAAGCTTAGCCGTAAGTCCTGATTCGAAAGCTCCTATCTCATTAGATGACCCGATAAACATAGAATTCACTGCGGCTACACGACCACGCATTTCATCCGGGGTGAGCAACTGGAGAATTGTTGAGCGAATCACAACACTGACACTATCAAAACAGCCCTCAAAAAACAGGATGAGCAGCGTGAGGTAAAAGTTGCGGGAGAGGCCGAAAGCAATTATTGAAAGGCCGAAGCCAGTGATAGCAAAAAGAAGATTTCTCCACGGCCTTCCCATCGGTGAGTAACGGGCCATCAGGAACATTGTGATCACCGCACCCGCTGCCGGGGCCGCCCGCATAATGCCTAAGCCCTCCGCTCCCACTTTCAGGATGTCGTGAGCAAAAATTGGCATGAGTGCCACTGCCCCCCCAAAGAATACGGAGAACATATCAAGCGACAAAGCCCCCAGTATCATCTTGCTTTTAAATACAAACCGGATTCCCTCCGCGAGGCTCTGGTAAATATTCTCTTTCGGGATGAATTGCGGCGGCTTGTTCTTCAGGAAGAAGAAAACACTCGCCAGAGAAGCCAGCATAAAAAGCACGATTACGAGAAAGCAGGCTGTTACGCCGCTGAATCCATACAATAGCCCGCCCGCTGCCGGGCCTACTATGGATGCTACCTGCCAGCTGCTGCTGTTCCAGGTGGAAGAATTAGGATAGATCGCTTTCGGCACGATCTGAGCCATTAAAGAGAAGGCCGTTGGTGAAAAGAAGCCTCGCGCTATTCCAATGAGAAGGATCATTCCGTAAATAATCGAGATGACCCATCCTTTAGGGATTGGCAAGATGGTCTGCTCCATAGTTACTAAGAAGAGGATGAAGGAGCAAAACGTCATTGCTGCGATAATCCAGACGAGCATTTTCTTCTTATCAGACTTGTCAGCCACATAGCCCCCGTACAGGGAAACTGAAATTGCCGGAATAGCTTCTGCCAGACCGATCAGACCCAGGGAAAGCGGATCTCGTGTAAGCTGGTATATATGCCACCCTATAACCACCGCCTGGATCTGGTAAGCGAAAGTCAGCAGGAAGCGCATGGCTACATAGGAGCGGAACTCCGGATAGCGCAGAGCGGCATACGGATCAGGGCGTTGACTTTCCTGTGGATTTTCGGACATTGTGGCGAATATTAAAGTCCCTTTTGATCAATCAAATAAGTGAGGGCAGCCATAGCAGCAGCCCCTAACTCGAGCTCACGGCGATTCACATTCTCGAAAACATCGTTACTTGCGTGATGAATATCGAAATATCGCTGCGAGTCGGGGCGATAGCCTATCAGTGTAACACCGGGAGCTGCATTTCTAAGCGGTCCGATATCTGCTCCCCCACCTCCGGCCTTGATGTCTTCAATAAGGTAAGGCTTTAAGAGCGGCAGCCAGTTTTGACTCATACCGGCCAGGGCATCCTTAGAACTATCGACACTGAAACCACGCGGTGTGAAGCCCCCGGCATCAGACTCGATGGCCGCGATATGCTTTTCATTTCCCGCCTTAGCAAGCTCGGCATATTTTAATCCCCCTCTCAAACCATTCTCTTCATTCATAAACATAACGGCCCTGAGGGTGCGCTTCGGCTTATAGTTCATAGACTTAAAGATCCTTAATACTTCAACCGATTGCATAACCCCCGTTCCATCATCATGTGCACCTTCAGCAAGATCCCAAGAGTCCAGGTGACCGCCTACACTGATTATTTCCTCAGGATCCGAACTGCCGCGCATTTCGCCGATAACATTATATGAAAGAGCATCGGGTAATGTCCTGCAATCCTGTTTCAGGTAGAACTGTACACTGCCGGCCTTAGATTCTTTCAGTTTCCTGCTTAAGAGTTCAGCGCCATTGGTGCTGATAGCGGCAGCCGGTATTTTAGTCACGTTATCTGCGTAGCGCATGCCGCCAGTATGCGGATAGTCATCCAATGCGTGGGTCATCGAACGAACAATGACAGCCACAGCACCGAGTTTCGCCGCTTCTATAGCTCCCTGTCCGCGCTGGTCGACAGCGCCACGGTAAGCGTCAAAAGTTTCGATAGGTTTGGGGTTGAACGGCCGATTGAAGAACACGATCTTTCCCTTTACAGTGTTCTCGCCAAGGTTCTTCAATTCATCCAAACTCCTGACTTCGATAACCTGCGCGGTTATCCCCTTTTGTGGTGTGGCGATTGAACTGCCTAAAGCGGCGACAGGCACCGTAATCTTATTATTCCCATCAAGAATAAACGCCGTTTCTTTAACTCCGCGCTCCCAATGTGGTACCATCACTTCCTGCAGGTAAACTGTGTCGAAACCGTAGTCTTCCATCAATTTCTTTGTCCATTCTACTGACTTCTGGGCACCTGCAGAACCGCTTAACCGGGGTCCGATCTTCTTGCACAGATATTCCAGGTTGCGATAGGCGTGTCCTTTATCGAGGGCTTCATCGTAGATCTTTCTAATCATTATAGAATCAGCGTTTTGCGCCCGACCAGAAGTAGCAATAATTAGCAGCGCGAGGCAGAGAGTAGTGGCTTTGAAATATAAGTTTCTAAACATGAAGAGATATTATAGTTGATGTATTGGAGTAATGGTTGAAGATATGATTATGATATTTTATTCCAGGTAATTCCATCTTTCTTTTCTTCAAAGTAATTCCGAAGTAATGCATTTTCTTCCTTTATTAATTCAGGATCATCCTCAAAGATCTGGATAACCGTATTCCTGGCCTTTTGCAGTAGTTCCTGATCCTGCGCCAGGTCCGCAAGCTTCAGATCTAACACCCCGCTCTGCTGTGTACCCTCGATATTACCGGGTCCGCGCAGTTGGAGATCGATCTCGGAGATCTCGAATCCGTCTAAAGTCCTTACCATGGTCTCAAGCCTGATCTTTCCTTCGCGGCTCAGCTTATTACCTGACATCAGTACACAGAAGGATTGCTCCGCTCCACGCCCAACCCGCCCCCGTAGCTGGTGAAGTTGCGAGAGGCCGAAGCGTTCCGAATTTTCAATGACCATAACACTGGCGTTAGGAACGTTGACGCCAACCTCTATTACAGTTGTGGCAACCATGATCTGTGTTTCTCCTTTTACAAAACGCTGCATTTCAAACTCCTTGTCTTTTGGCGACAGCTTACCATGTACAATACTGATCCGATACTCCGGTAAAGGAAACTCATCGGCAATATTCTGGATACCAGCTTCAAGATAGAGCAGGTCGAGCTTTTCACTTTCTTTGATCAGCGGATAGACCACATATACCTGGCGGCCTTTGGCAATCTCCTCCCGCATAAAACCGTACATACGCAGGCGCTGGTTTTCATACAGGTGAATCGTTTTAAGTGGCTTTCGACCGGCAGGCAGCTCATTAATGACTGATACATCAAGATCCCCATATAGGGTCATTGCCAGTGTCCTTGGAATTGGCGTAGCGGTCATCACCAGTATGTGAGGCGGGATATTATTTTTCTTCCAGAGCTTAGCTCTCTGTTCTACACCGAAACGGTGCTGCTCGTCTATCACAACCAAACCAAGGTTATCGAACTGAACAATGTCTTCCAAAAGTGCATGGGTACCTATAAGTATCTTCAACTGACCGGTCTGAAGTTTCTCATGGATTACCTTACGATCCTTCCTGGGTGTTGAACCGGTAAGGATAGCAACGCTGACGAAATCTTCATCCAGTAAATGCGTTATAGAATGATAATGTTGACGGGCTAGGATCTCTGTAGGAGCCATAATACAGGCCTGGTAGCCATTATCTATTGCAAGAAGCATACTCATTAGTGCAACAACCGTTTTGCCGCTTCCTACGTCCCCCTGAAGCAGACGATTCATTTGAACCGGACGCTGTGTGTCTATCCTGATCTCTTTAATAACTCTTTTCTGAGCGCCTGTAAGATCGAAAGGTAATTTTTCTGAATAGAACGAATTGAATTTCTCGCCAACAGAACCGAAAACCAGTCCCTTATACCTTTGGGTACGAAGCAACTTGTTCTTGAGCAATTTTAACTGTATGAAGAAAAGTTCTTCAAATTTCAGGCGTTTAACCGCTGAATTCAGAGAATCAGGATTATTTGGAAAATGTATATGAACGAGGGCCTCACTTCGGGCAATTAGTTTGTGATTCTGAAGAACATAATGAGGCAGGGTTTCGGGAACTTCTTTCAATATGGTTTCCAGCAAACCCACCTGGATACGCTGAATGCCTTTACTGTCGAGAAAGTATTGTTTTAATTTCTCAGTAGAACTATATACAGGTTGCAAAGTAGGGTTACCCTGTTTCTTGTCTTGCAAATTGTACAATTCCATCTCCGGATGAGATATGGACAGGCGAGAGTTAAAAACAGAGGGTTTACCGAATATATTATAGGCAGCACCGGTCTTCAGGTGGCGCTCTACCCAGGAGATACCCTGGAACCATACGAGTTCGAGAATACCCGTATCGTCTTTGACCTGTGCGATGAGCCTACGGGCGCGCTTTACGCCGATTATTTCTTTGGATACTACGCGGGCTATAACCTGAACGGCAGGCAATTCGCCGTTTAGCTCTTTAATCTTATAGAAACGGGTACGGTCAATGTAACGGAAAGGATAATGCTGCAACAGGTCGCCATAGGTAAATATGCCCAGTTCCTTCTTCAGGACTTCAGCCTTTTGCGGACCAACTCCTTTTAAGTATTCAATGGGTGTTTTAAGTATCTGAGCTGCCAATCAAAATTTTATTATCGAACATCAGTAGTATTCAGCTTGTCATACCCCTTCTGAAAAATACTACTTAGCAGATTCCAATTAAAAACAATCACTGCTGCCAGGAGAAGAATGTAAGCATATACCTGATAAGGACTGATAGTGTCGTGAAAATAGAAAAACGCCACCGCAAAAGCAATGACAGGATTCAGGTAAATAATGATCCCAAGTGTGGAAGAGGGCATCCCTATCAAGGCGTACAAGCTTAAAAACAAGGGAATGATCGTAAACACAACAGATATGACAAGAATATTCAGCCAGAAATTAATATCCGTCGGGAATTCCGTGTGATTATAAATAAATAATGGCAGCATTATAAAAAATGATATTATGAGCTGAATGCCCAGTACATTTAATTTATCAAGCTGAGTGATAACACGTTGAATAATCAAATAGAAGGCATAAAGTGAGGCTATGAACACCGACCAAAGCACTTCCACCAGTGATCCCTGAGCCAGTATGACAATACTGATTAACGCTATCATGATAGCGACCAGTTTAATTCTGCTGAGTGCTTCTTTTAAGATCAGGAAACCACCCATGGCCGTGATCAGCGGGCAAACCATATAGGCAAACGCTGCGGAAGTGAGGCTGACGTTATTAACCGCGTAAATGAATGTAAACCAGTTACCGGTTATCAATACCCCCGCTGTAAGAGTAAGCAGATAGATCTTTTTCCTGCTTTGCGGGCTTGATGACTTCAGGTAGGCGATATCGTTTTTTATTTCCTTTTTCCGGAAAAGCAAAATCAATAGCCAGGTAATAAGTAGGGAGGTAAAAATACGATAATGCAGAATTACGTCCGAGGGATATTGCTGAAGATTACGAAGCGGAATAGCAAAGAAACCCCAAATTGCTACTGAGACAAGTGCAGCTGCGAAGTACTTAAAGCGACCTAAACTCAATGACTGGTATTATAAGCAACGACAGATATCTCCACGTTTACATTCTTAGGTAAGCCGGCAGCGGCAACAGTTTCTCTTGCAGGAAAATCTGCTTTGAAGTATGATCCATAAATTTCATTTACTTCAGCGAAGTAACTCATATCACTTAGGAAGATGCTCGTTTTTACAACATCGGCAAAAGTATATCCTGCTTTGGATAAAATTGCCTCTAAATTCTTCATTACCTGCCTGGCCTCATCACCAACGCTTCCTTTAATCAACTCATTTGATGCCGGGTCGATTGCTATCTGACCTGAAACAAACAACATCTGTCCAGCCTGTACGGCCTGGCTGTATGGTCCTATAGGAGCAGGAGCATTATCTGTATTAACAATTCGCTTCATCTTATTTTATTATGAACCAGTCTATAAGCTTGTAGATTAATCCTGCCAGAAACATAGTTATAGCAATTGCATTAATGATATGCATTACTTTCAAATTGAAATTGATTGGCCGGTTAGGGTCTTTTTTTCTGAAAAAATACATTATTGCAAAGGTAGGAACAAAAAAAGAGTCCCGATAAAATATCGGGACTCTTTTCACAATATGCTTATGAACATTATTGTTTATTGTTGTCTGAACTCAACACGACGGTTTTGAGATCTTCCTTCTTCAGTAGCATTTGAAGTAACCGGACGGGTTTCTCCGTAACCTCTTGTGGAGATTCTGTTAGCAGCAACTCCTGAATTCACCAGGTAAGTTTTTACTGAATTAGCTCTGTCTTTAGATAACTGCATGTTGTATTCTTCAGTTCCTTCAGCAGAAGCGTGACCATCTAACTGGATACGCAACGCTTCGTTAGCTCTTACTTCAGCAGATAATTTATCTAAAGTAGGGTAAGCAGAAGTTCTTAAAACTGAAGAGTTAAACTCGAACTGGATATTATTGTAACCAGTCATAGTTCCTGAAGTCATTGCAGGACATCCGTTTAATTCAGCAGTACCTTTTTCAGTTGGGCAGCTGTCTTTTGAATCAGGTATACCATCACCGTCAACATCTAAAGGACAACCAGAACCATCAACTTTTACTCCAGCCTCAGTATTAGGACACTTATCTAATTTATCAGCAACACCGTCACCATCACTGTCTTTCAACAGATCACTAACAGTTGTTTCGATAGTAGAAACACGACCTTTTAAGGCTTCAACTTCCTGACGTAATGTAGGATCTTTCAATTCGTCATACATTAAAGCAACAGGGTTAACCCAGTCAAGGTTCGGTTTAGCAGAAGAACCTAAAGAAAATTCTAAACCACCGTAAGCATAAGAATACTTATCGTTAGAGTTAGCAGGGGTACGGGTTCCATCAAGATTATCTCCGTCTAAGAAGTACATGTTGTAACCTAAGTCGAAGTTAACACGCTCAGAAACTTTGAATTTAACGCCAAGACCTACCGGGATAAACTGCTCCTGTACATAGTCCTCGTCATTGTTATCTCCGGCTACGCCTTTCCAATCAACATTAACTCCTGAAGCGGTAACGTATGAAGGCGCATAACCTGCAATACCATAACCAGCTTTAACAATAAAGTTTACATTGTTTTCTCTTCTCAGGAAGTCAACAGTTGCTACGTTAACCACGCCCATGATGCTACCATGATAAGCATACTGAGTTTCGAAACTCGTACGGTCATTTTGTCCAGGTGCATCTTCATTATTTCCTTCAATATCACCACCTAAATAACCTAACTCTATACCGAAAGCATGACCGAACTGCTTGCGCAAAGTTGCTCCGTAACCTAGTCTGGTATCCCAGTTACTAAAATCATTAGAACCACCTAAAACGTTAACAGGTGCCAATACACCCGCGTTCAGTCCTAAAGACCATGTTCTGTACTGTGCTCGGCCACCAAATACCTTGGCAGATGAGCTCATCGCTGTACTCGTGGTGTCCTGTGCGTTAGCGGCAGTGATGCCCAGCACAGAAACCATTGAGAGAACAACGGCTTTCTTAATTGTAGAATAATTCATACTCTGTTGTTTTAAAGGTTAAACAATTTTTAATTGTGTAATTTTATACAAAAATAATCATAAGTTTGATTTCAGCAAACAAACAAATATTGTTCCAATTTCTCCTATTGCAACATTTGTTTTCAATAACTGTTTTATTATCGTACCACTTTCCACAAATCAAATGAAATATTGTTCTGTAGATAAAAATCTATTCCTAAACAACCGTAAAAATTTCAGTAAAAGCTTGAACCATAAGTCAATAGGCATATTTAATGCTAATGACGAATTCCCGCGAACCGGCGATCAAACGCATGTTTTTAAACAAAATGCTGATCTGTTTTACCTGACAGGAATCGATCAGGAGCAGACTATCCTGCTTCTATTTCCTGATTGTCCGAATCCATTATACAAAGAAGTACTGTTTTTAAGACAGACAAATGAATATATTGCCGTATGGGAGGGTCATAAGTACACTATCGAAGAAGCCCGCAAAGTATCCGGCATCGAAAGCATATTCTGGATAGATGAGTTTTGGACTATTCTGCAATCCATCATCTACTACGCCGACTCGATTTACCTGAACACAAATGAGAACGACAGGTATGCTCATCAGGTACCTTATCGGGACTTACGTTTCATCCAAGATCTGAAGCAGCGCTTTCCACTACATCATTATGAGCGGTCAGCCCCTATTCTTCGGGGATTACGTGCCATAAAATCTGCTACTGAAATTGAACTGACACAAAAGGCCTGCAATATTACCCGCGATGCTTTTGTCAGAATACTGAAATTTATCAAGCCAGGGGTTAAGGAATACGAAATAGAGGCTGAGATCATCCATGAATTTATACGTCAGGGGGCGACAGGTCATGCCTACAGTCCGATCATCGCGTCGGGCCCAAACGCTAACATTCTGCACTACAACGATAATAACCAGGTGTGTAATGCCGGAGATGTTATCTTATTTGATTTCGGTGCGGAATATGCGAATTACAACGCTGATTTGAGCCGTTCGGTCCCTGTCAATGGTCGGTTTACCAAACGCCAAAAGGACGTTTACAACGCCGTACTGCGGGTTATGAACCAATCCAAAGCGATGCTTGTGGCCGGAACAATCTGGAACGAATACCACGAGGAAGTCGGAAAGATTATGGAAAGTGAACTTATTGGCTTAGGTCTATTGGATAAACACGATGTAGCTAAACAGGACCCTGCGATGCCTCTTTACAAAAAGTATTTTATGCACGGCACTTCTCACCACCTGGGACTTGATGTCCATGACTTCGCAAGCCGTTATGAACCCTTTGCAGCAGGCAATATTCTCACCTGTGAGCCGGGAATCTATATTCAGGAAGAAGGACTGGGAATTCGCCTGGAGAACGACATACTTATCACTGCCACCGGAAACACTGACCTGATGGCAGACATTCCGCTGGAAGCAGACGAAATAGAATCTATTATGCACTCAAACTAAGTTCTCAACGAACTTGTATAAATTAAAATCCGCATTTTTTGAAGCTTCAGCAATATCCTGCTGAAGCTTTTTTTTATCTATTCCATCCATCCGACGTTTTTGGATTAGCCGCCAGGCCTTCTCGGCCAGCAGAAACGGCCGATGCGTGTTTTCAGACTTCGAGTGTTTTGCTATGGCGGCAAGCAATTCGTCAATCCCTTCTGCACGGTCTGCCACCGTCATGATCACCGGGACATGCCCGGCTTTCTGCTGAACCAGCTTCTTCAGATTGTTGGCAAAAGTGTTGGCTCCCTCCCGGTCGGATTTATTAACCACAAAAATATCCGCAATTTCCATCAAACCGGACTTAATACTCTGTATCTCGTCGCCAGATTCCGGGACAAGCACCACAACGGTAATATCCGCAAGGCCCACGATCTCAACTTCCGACTGACCCACGCCTACCGTTTCTACCAGAATGTAGTCAAAGCCGGCAGACTTTAACACATCTACAATCTCAATGGTTTTTGCTGATAAGCCCCCCAGCGAGCCCCGCGTAGCGAGCGACCTGATATATACATTCGGCTTATTAAACTGCTCGGTCATCCTGATCCGATCGCCAAGTAAAGAACCCTTATTGAACGGCGAGGTAGGGTCAATAGCAACCACAGCTATTCGTTTATTTTCCTGCGATAACTGATTGATCAGGCCATTTACCAATGTACTTTTCCCCGCTCCCGGAGGCCCGGTAATTCCGAGAACGATGCAGCCGGGTGAAGGATCGAGGAGATGGAGAATTTCCTGCGCGCCCGTCAGATCATTTTCAACTCTTGTCAGTGCGCGGGCAAGATCTCTATAATCCCCGGTTTCAACATGGTAGTTCACTCTGCTATCAGGCATGTACAAAAAAGGCATTTTTTAACCGGATATCAAAGTTTTACAAGTAGGTGTATTTTGATGCTAGAGGACTCAAAAACACAGATTTAGTCCCGAATAATTGTTTTCTTACCTTTATGCCTATTGAATCCCATATATATGAAGGTTTCCGGCTTTACTTTTATCCGTAACGCAGTAAAGAATGACTATCCTATCGTTGAAGCAATTCAATCGATTTTACCACTTTGCGATGAATTTATCGTCGCTGCAGGCGATTCCGATGACGAAACGACGAGTCTGATCGAAAACATCAATTCCCCGAAAATAAAAATTATACATACCGTTTGGGATACCAGCATTCGCGAAGGCGGACGAACCTTCGCAGTGGAAACAGACAAGGCCTACGCTGCCATATCACCTGACACCGACTGGGCGTTTTACATCCAGGGCGATGAATGTATTCATGAGAAATACCTGCCCGTCATCCGGAAAGCCATGGAAGACAATCTCCATAATAACGAAGTCGAGGGCTTGCTTTTAAAGTATCTGCATTTCTATGGATCGTATGACTTTACTGCCTCATCAAGGCGCTGGTATCGGAATGAAATAAGGGTTTTAAAATATAGTCCGGATGTACATTCTTACCGGGATGCACAGGGATTCAGGAAAAATGGTCGTAAAATTCATGTAAAGCCGGTCGACGCCTATGTATATCATTACGGATGGGTGAAGCCCCCCGCCGGACTAGGCAACAAAATGCAGAGCTTTAACCGGTTTTATCATGATGATAACTGGATTGCCACCAATTACCCGGAAATTGCAGACTTCGACTACGGAAATGCGGATCGCCTTCTGAACTTTAAAGGAACACATCCTGCAGTTATGCAACGGAGAATAAATGCCATCAACTGGAAATTCCATTTTGATCCAATTCAGTTGAACAGGAAAATGTCTCTTAGACGGCGTTTCTTGCAAAAACTTGAAGATCTCACAGGATGGCGAGTAGGCGAATACAAAAACTACGAAGTTCTTTAACGGTTTACCCTATGGACAGCGCTGAATATGACCTTTTGGCGTAACGACTTGTTTGCGGTAAACGGCTATATCGAAGGAATTCGGGTTGGGGGAAAGAAGATAGCAACATAGCTACAGGCTCATCAATTCTGGCATAAACCGGTTATTTCTAAAGTTGGGCTCAGCTATCATTTATACTATCAGGAGGCTTGACGAAACCGAGAAAATTTAAACAATGCAATCATAAATGAAACATTAAATAATCAGAAAACAAGATGTCAAAGAGGACTGGATTCACACTCCATTTGTGGAAATTATACTAAATGATTTTGACAACATTGCTTCTTTCTGAGTCAAAAAAATTTTATGTCTAAATAGAGGAATGTATCCCAACATTCTATAAAAATTATGAATTCAAATATTAAAGCTATTGCCTTATACCTTCCTCAATACCATCCAATCCCCGAGAATGATCTATGGTGGGGTAAGGGATTTACAGAATGGACTAATGTTGCAAACACAGTACCTTTATTTAAAAACCATTATCAACCACATATACCAGCTGATTTCGGTTTTTATGATTTAAGGCTACCTGATATTTTTCAAAAGCAAGTAGAGTTAGCTCAAGAATATAATATTTATGGTTTTTGCTTTTACCATTATTGGTTTAATGGCAAATTATTGTTACAACTACCTATTGAGAACTGGTTGAAATCCAAAAAGCCTGATTTCCCATTTTGTTTATCCTGGGCGAATGAAAACTGGACCAGACAATGGGATGGGCAAGAAAAGGATATTTTATTGGAACAGAAATACAATGAAGAAGATGATTACAAGCACATACAATATCTACTTCCTTTTTTTCAGGATGAACGCTATATTAAAATTGAAGGAAAACCAGTGTTTTTAATGTATCGTTCTGAATTACACCCTCATATTGTATCTGCTACGAATATTTGGCGGGAAGCCGCAAAAAAAGCTGGATTTCCAGATCTTTACCTAATTAGAATGGAAAATTTTGAAAGAAATCTACTGCCAAGTCTACATGGATTTGATGCGGGAATGGAGTTTGCTCCAGATGGCTATTACCATAGTGGGAAAATTACAAAAAAGAATATTTTAAAACATATTCTGGGAAAAGGAATGCATAACATCGGAATAAAAAAAAGCGGGTACTACACTAACAAGGTTTATTCATATCCTGATCTGGTGGATAACATGCTAAATAAGCCGGACTTTGATTATAAATACTACAGGTGCGTTTCTCCCTCATGGGATAATTCTGCACGAAGAAAAAAAAATGCAACTGTTTATCTTGGATCAACTCCTGAAAAATTTGGCCAATGGGTAAACCAGGTTAAACAATATACCCTGGCTAATTTCGATAAAGAAGAGCAGATATTTTTTATCAATGCCTGGAACGAATGGGGAGAAGGTTGCCACCTTGAACCAGATTTAAAAAATGGCCATGACTACTTAAAAGCATTTAAAAAAGGAATAGAATTATGACATATAATGACATATATAAATGGGTAAACCGCAAATTAAATAAGAAATATCGTTCGATATATTATGAACCTGAGATATTAGAATATCCAAAAGAAATATTATTATATGATTCTTACTGGAGGGGATTAGAAACAATAATCCTGGATATAATAACAAAATTTAATATTCCTACATCATCATGTTTAGAGTTTGGCACCGAAAACGGTTATTCTGCCGTTGCTTTTTCCAACTATTTTGACAAAGTGATCGGTGTGGATATATTCACAGGAGATATACATGCAGGTAAACATGAAAATAACTATGATGAGGTAGTTAATAAGTTAAAGCAGTGGAAGAACATAGAATTGATAAAGTCAGATTACAGGGATTACATTAAACTACATACTAATGATTTTCATGGGCTAATACATGTAGACATTGTACACTCATACGATGAAACATACGAATGCGGCCTATGGGCAGTAAACCATAGTAAATGTGCAATTTTTCATGATACAGAAAGCTATCCTGAAGTTAAAAAAGCATGTTATCATATTGCACGCGATACCGGAAAGAGGTTTTATAATTACAATAAATTCTTTGGATTAGGTATAATCAGCTAGGAGATAGAAATTTCCACAAGTATTAATCAGGAAGATGCATGGGTATAGAAAGTCTCCCGGGAACAAAGGAGTTTGATACGGCAATGCAGACCGGTTAACTAAATTCACCGGTCACCTTTGGTTAGCAGAAGCAATTTACAGCGGGTAATTGGAAATCTGCTGTTGGATCCAACTTATTTTGAAAAGAAAATGAGTTTGCGCTGGAAAGTCTTGCAGGATTGAAGAATACCGGAATTTTAGGGTCATTTAAGCAGCCTATGAAAAAAAACATCTCAGTAGTGATCCCCAATTTTAATGGGAAGCATCTGCTTCAGCAAAATTTACCATCGGTTCTCAAGGCTCTTGAATATTCAGGAACAAGATTTGAAATCATCCTGGTAGATGACCATTCCACAGACGATTCCATTGCTTTTACCGAGCGAAATTATCCCCAGATACAAATCGTCAGCAGCAAAACGAACGGTGGGTTTTCGGTAGCCTGCAATAAAGGAATTGCAGTCGCCCAGTACGAGCTTACACTCCTGTTGAATACAGACATTCAACTTCCTGAAAATTATCTTGAGAGCCAGTTTGAATATTTCCAGTACCCTGACACATTTGGTGTAATGGGCAAGATCATTGGCTTCAAAAACAAAGAGGTTCAGGACACAGCGCGGTATATCTCACGTTCGGGATTCAAAATAAAAGCGAACAACTTCTTTTATCTGGAGGATACAGATTTCTGGTGCCCTACGGCCTACCTGTCGGGAGCTAATGCACTGGTTGACACTCAAAAATTAAAAGCGATAGGAGGCTTTGATGAGATCTTCTCCCCATTTTATTACGAAGACTTCGACCTCGGCCTGCGGGCGTGGCGGGTAGGCTGGAAATGCTATTACCAACCGAAAGCTTTTTGCATGCATGACCACTCGGCTACTACCAAAACCATCAGGACGCGTAGCTGGGTTAAAAGTATCTTTTATAGAAATAGACTACTTTTTCATGCTATTCATTTGGATACCCTTCAAAGAACCATGTGGCTTACACAGATAGTCCTGACAGATCTGCTATTCCGCTGGATCAGCTTCAGGTTCTATTTTTATAAAAGTACAGGCATGTTCTTAAGCATGCAAAAGGAAATCAGCCAATCACGAAATCGGTTAAAGTTGTTAATGATAAATAATAAAACAGAAACCTCGGTCCAGGATATTAAAAACAGGATGGACGAATTGCTGACAGGACAGGCGATTATAAAAGGGCGTGCCTAGCGTCCTTTCTAAAAATCAGTACCTTTGCCGCCATACATTAATCAATGAAAACTTATTTCAGGCTTTTATCGTTTGCAAAACCCATCGAGAAATTTGCCATACCATACTTTCTTTTCACAACGCTTGCAGTAATCTTCAACACCTTCAATCTTACCTTGCTGGCCCCGCTCTTAAAAACTCTTTTTTCAGCTAATTCAGCGGATTCCGTAATTACGAAGCCCGCAAACTGGTATAACGTAGTCGAATATTTCAACTATCATGCGCACCAGGCTAATCAGCAATATGGCGCATTTGGCGCATTGAAGCTTGTTTGCCTGGTCATTCTCATTTCCAACCTCCTTAGTAACCTTTTCCGATATCTCTCACAAAGGGTGATGGAAAATCTGCGCATTCATACTCTGCTGAATCTGCGTAAGACAGTTTTCAACAATGTAATGGATCTCCATCTTGGCTATTTCAACAATGAACGAAAAGGAGACATAATCTCAAAGATTTCAGCCGATGTCCAGGTCGTACAGTTTTCAGTGACCGGAACATTACAGGTAATTTTCAAAGAGCCATTGCAGTTAATCGCTTACCTGGTGATGCTGTTTCTGATATCTCCGAACCTGACTTTCTTTTCCATGCTGATCATTCCGGTATCCGCCCTTGTGATTGCGAGAATTGTTAAACGACTGAAACATCAAGCTACCCAGTCTCAGCAATCGTACGGAACTATGATCAGTTACCTTGATGAGGCTTTATCGGGAATTAAAATCATCAAAGCCTTCAACGCAGTAAATTTCATTAAAGAAAAGTTCAATATAGAAAACACCAGGTATTCAAACATTAACCGGTCAATGGCAAAACGCCAGCAGCTCGCTTCCCCGGTATCAGAATTTCTAGGAGTTTCGATGGTCGTTGGTATCGTGTTATACGGAGGTTCATTGGTTATCTCTAAACAGTCGGAATTAAGCCCTGAGGCATTTATCCTTTACATTGTGCTGTTCTCGCAGGTAATGCGCCCTGCAAAGGCTATTTCCGATTCCTTCAGCAATATTAACCAGGGATTGGCAGCAGGCGAGCGCGTGCTCGAACTTATTGACACGAAACCGGCGATCAACGATTCGGCGAACGCAGTAAGTATAGGATCCTTTAAAAATAATATTAGTTTTCAAAACGTCTCATTTTCTTATGGCGACCGGCAAGTACTTGACAATATCTCGATGGTCGTAGAAAAAGGAAAAAGCATTGCCCTGGTAGGCCCCTCGGGCGGTGGAAAGTCGACGCTGATGGACACAATCCCCCGTTTTATTGAACCCTGCGGCGGCAGGATCATGATCGACGGGAAGGATATCCGGGATCTAAAAATAGAGTCCCTTCGTGCGCAGATTGGCTTTGTAAGCCAGGAATCCATACTTTTTAATGATACGGTATTTAATAATATCGCCTTTGGCAAACCGGGTGCAACCTTAGAGGAAGTGGAAAATGCGGCCCGGATCGCTAATGCACATGACTTCATTGTGAATACTGAAAAGGGTTATCAAACCAATATCGGCGACAGGGGGATGAAACTATCTGGCGGGCAAAAGCAGAGGCTTAGCATCGCCCGGGCCGTGCTGGCAAACCCACCTATTATGCTGCTTGATGAAGCAACCTCAGCTCTTGATACCGAATCCGAAAAATTAGTTCAGGATGCGTTAAATAACTTAATGAAAAACCGTACTTCGGTAATTATAGCACACCGTTTGAGTACCATTAAGAATGTGGATCAAATATTGGTTCTCGATAAAGGTAAAATCGCTGAAACAGGTACGCACATGGAATTACTTCAGCAAAACGGGCTTTATAAACGCTTAATTGATATGCAGACGTTTGAGTTAGAATAGTGAAACAAAATCTGAATGACCTATAAGGATAGCCCACTCGTTTCAATCGTTATGTGTGTTTTTAATGGTGAGCGATTTTTAAAGAACCAAATTGAATCAATATTAAATCAGACTTATTCAAACTTTGAACTTTTAATAATAAACGATTATTCTTCAGACGCAGGTAATAAAGTAATCGAACCGTATCTTAAAAAGGATTCGCGCATTAAATATTTCGAGAACGAAAGTAATACTGGCTTTAATCAGAGTTTCGGAAAGGGATTTGCCCTTTGCAGTGGCGATTTAATTGCTGTGTCTGATCAAGACGATATTTGGCTACCAGATAAAATTAGATTGTTAGTTAATAACCTGGGAGAAAGCCTTCTTATTTACAGCAATTCAGAACTAATTGATGAGTTTGGTAACGATCTGTCTGAAAGATTAGACCATCAGTTGAACCATATTGATAATCCTTCGTATAAAAGTTTTCTGGATGAGAATTTTGTGACGGGCCATACATGTTTATTTAAAAAGGACTTACTAAAGTATAGTCTACCTTTTTCTAAGACCATTTTTTTTTATGATTGGTGGTTGGCTATAACTGCCTCATATCTTGGCAAAGTAAAATACCTTGATAAAGTATTAACTCTTTATAGAATTCATCAGAGCTCCGTGATGCAAAAATTAGCTGGTCACCACGATCAAAAAAACATAAGGAGCCGGCATAAACATCTGCAGCTTATTGAATTTTCAAAGGCTTCCTTTTTAAAACCCTATGATAAACTATTTATCATAAGGTTCCTCGAAGAGAAATTCGAATCAAGTAACGGCTTACTTCATTTTATCAGTTGTTATACATTCTTGTTGAAGAATCATAGAGAAATTTACCCCTGGTATAAAAAATCCACTATTAAAAAGCTAAACTTTCTGAGGAAGCAATGTCTTAAATAAATGAAAACTTCACTAATAATTTCCACTTACAATTGGCCTGCTGCTTTAGAATTATGCTTTAAAAGCCTCTTATTGCAAACTCAAATGCCTGATGAGATAATCATTGCGGATGACGGTTCTGGGGTTGAAACGAGAACATTGATCCAAAAATACAAAACTCTCTTCCCGGTCACAGTAAAACATGTATGGCACGCTGACAACGGATTTCAACTTGCTTTAATTCGAAATAAAGCCATTCTTTCAACATTACATGATTACATAATTCAAGTAGACGGCGATTTGATATTGCATCCGGATTTTATAGCCGATCACATCCGGCTTGCTCGACCGGGCAAATTCGTTTCAGGTAGCAGGCTATTATTACCTGAGGTATTTTCTAAAAAGATACTCGAGGATTGCGTTATTCCCTCATTCTATCAGCTCTTTAAAAAGGGGAAAAACCCGCTAAATGCAGTTCGTATACCTATTTTAACCCGCTTACTAGCCACTATTTACAAAACAAATCAGCCGTATTATGTAAAGGGATGTAATATGGCCTTTTGGCGAAATGATCTTCTCGCTGTAAATGGTTATAACGAAGCGATTACCGGATGGGGCAAAGAAGACAGTGAACTAGCAGTAAGATTGATAAATAACGGAGTCGAAAGGTTATTCATTAAATTTGGAGGAATTTGTTATCACATATTTCATCATATTGCTTCGAGAGAACAGGAAGATCTAAATGATAAAATATTGAATGAAACAATCAGGAATAGAATTGTTTCAACGCCCTACGGAATAAACAGCTATGCAGAAACTGATGTTTGCTAATCTCGCGTATCATATCTGCTCCGTTGTATACGAACCCTAAATGATGGCGTCCAAGGAATAAATGTTTAACTTTCTTTATAGAAAAAACCATTAGTCGGGCTTCCTATACTCTTGTTCGGCTTTTAAGCGCCTAATTGATTTGCAAACCTTCTATGATTAAGAATAACAACTTCATAAAGGTCTTATCAGACGAAGTAACGCATCCGTTCCGGTTCTCAATATGCACCTTAGTTTCTAAGCCAGATGAGTATCGGGAAATGGTGGAGTCATTTTTGACTGCAGGCTTCAATCCTCGGCTTTGCGAATACCTCTGCATTGATAACAGTTCATCCAATTGTTATGAAGCCTTTTCCGGAATCAACAGGTTTCTCAGGGAGGCAAAGGGGAAATATCTTATTATATGCCATCAAGATATTGTACTTCACGATAGTAATATCAATGACTTAAATTCCCTGATAGAACAAATGGATTCCATCGATTCTAAATGGGCGATACTATCCAATGCCGGGGGAATAAACTTTAAATATCTGGCAATGCATGTGACGCAGAAAAGTGGCAAACAGCTTTTTGAACACTTCCTGCCACTAAAGGCTAGTACAGTAGATGAAAACTTTATCGTTGTAAAAAAAGAAGCAAACCTTGCCCTTTCTGATAATCTGTCTGGCTTTCATATGTATGGAACAGATATCTGCCTGGTTGCTGATATTCTCGGCTATACTGCTTACATTATTGACTTCAATCTCACACACAAAAGTGATGGAAATGTCGATAAGCATTTTCTTAAAAACAGGAATGATCTTATGAGGAAATACCGGAAGGCGTTACGCGGAAGGTTTGTATCTACCACCATTACCCGCTTTTATCTCTCGGGTAATAGATTAGCCTACTTTTTGGGTAATCTTCCCGTTGTTATGTTTTTCGTCCGTCAGTATTATAAATATTTTCGCTCAAAAAGCAACTATCATCAAACAAATCAGGGTGTTGAATGAGCGCTTCGATGCCATTAATTTCCGTTGCACTGTGCACTTACAATGGTGCAGTATACCTGGGTGAGCAACTCGAAACAATTCTATCACAAACTTATTCAAACCTGGAAATAATTGTTGCAGATGATTGCTCTACAGACAGTACATGGCATATCCTCACCAGATATGCACTAATGGACTCCCGGATTAAAATCTTCAAAAACACAGTTAATCTGGGTTTCAATAAAAATTTCGAGAAGACGATATCGCTCGCATCCGGGAATTTTATCGCGCTAAGCGATCAGGATGATCTTTGGTATCCGAATAAAATTGAAGAGTTGTATAATGCCATTGGCGACAACTGGATTGTATTTTCCAATTCCGAATTAATTAACAGTACGGGCAACTTATTAGACTCCTCCCTGTTGAAAGATTTTCAGTTTAGTGATCAAAAATATAATAGTTTGCTACTTAACAATTACGTTACGGGCCATACAACCCTGATCAACAGGGTTTCTCTTTCTTGTGTATTACCAATTCCCGAAAGAGGATTCTATGATTGGTGGCTTGGCTTCATAGCACTTTATCATAATAAACTGGGTTATTTAGATAAGGTCCTCACCAAATACCGGGTTCACGCCAATTCGGTGATCAACACCAGCATCAAAGAAAGCAGAATAAAAAACCGGAGAGAATCTACACTCATTTTACAGCTTAACTCATTTTTAGATTACCCGCAATTAAGCAAGGTTGACAAAAAGTATATTACTGGCATATATAACTCAGTTAAAGCAGCAAAAGCTGGTAATTCATGGCCTCTTTATAGACTCATAATCTTTCAATATCCGGTGCTATTTTCTCATAAGAAGTCCAGAGGTTTCACCTCCAGGCTAAACTTTGCAAGAAAATTTATTCGAACTATATAAGACACGAATTGTTCCGGTCAGGACCTGTCAAACCTAAATTGAAATCAAATAAAAAAAGCGATCCGAAGACCGCTTTTCAAAATATCTAAACAGATTGTTAAAGTTTCCTCTTCACTTCCACCTGCTCGTATGACTCCACAATATCTCCAACTTCAATGTTATTGAAATTGTGAATATTTAGACCACACTCGTAACCTGTAGCTACTTCCTTCACATCATCTTTGAAACGTTTCAATGATGCCAGTTCACCTGTGTATACCACCACACCATCACGAACGATGCGGATCTTGCTGTTACGTGTTATCTTACCATCCAGTACCATACAACCTGCGATCGTACCAACCTTGGTGATCTTGAACACTTCACGTATTTCAACGTTCGAAGTGATTTTCTCAACAAACTCAGGTGCAAGCATACCTTCCATCGCCGCTTTCACTTCATTAATAGCGTCGTAGATAATGGAGTACAGACGGATATCAATTTGTTCGTGCTCTGCCAGTTTACGCGCACTTGCTGATGGGCGAACCTGGAAACCAATGATGATCGCATCAGATGCAGATGCTAACAGTACGTCAGATTCCGAGATCTGACCCACAGATTTATGGATGATATTAACCTGGATCTCTTCAGTAGAAAGCTTCAGTAAGGAATCGGATAATGCTTCGATTGAACCATCCACATCACCTTTAACAATGACGTTAAGCTCTTTAAAGTTCCCGATGGCCAGACGACGCCCGATCTCATCAAGAGTAATATGTTTCTGAGTACGCAGACCCTGCTCACGCTGTAATTGCAAACGCTTGTTCGCAATCTCACGGGCTTCAACTTCACTTTCAAGCGAGTTAAAACGGTCGCCTGCTGTAGGCGCCCCCTGCATTCCCAGCACCTGTACCGGTGTTGCTGGTCCGGCTTTCTCAACCTTCTGACCACGCTCATTATGGAGGGCTTTAACCCTTCCGCTGAAACAGCCTGCAAGAATAGGATCTCCCACTCTCAAAGTACCAGCCTGGATTAAAACAGTTGTTACAATACCGCGGCCTTTGTCCAGCGCAGACTCTATAACAGTACCAACGGCACGTTTATTCGGATTAGCTTTTAACTCAAGGAGGTCGGCTTCAAGCAATACTTTCTCGAGCAGCAGATCGATACCAAGACCCGTCTTACCGGAAATTTCCTGGCTTTGATATTTACCACCCCAATCTTCAACCAGGATATTCATAGTTGATAACTGCTCGCGGATACGGTCAGAATTAGCACCTGGCTTATCAACTTTACTGAATGCAAATACGATCGGTACTCCCGCTGCCTGCGCATGGTTGATAGCCTCTTTTGTCTGAGGCATCACGCTATCGTCAGCGGCAATTACGATGATGGCAATATCCGTTATCTTGGCACCCCTTGCACGCATGGCGGTAAAGGCCTCGTGACCCGGTGTATCAAGGAAAGTAACACTGCGGCCATTTTCCAGTTTCACTTCGTAAGCACCAATGTGCTGGGTAATACCCCCTGCTTCACCGGCAATTACGTTTGCTTTACGCACAAAATCCAGCAATGATGTTTTACCATGATCGACGTGACCCATCACGGTTACGATCGGCGACCGGGAGATCAGGTCTTCTTCGGTATCCGCTTCCTCCAGGATACTGGTTTCTTCATCTTCCGGCTTAACGAACTCCACTTCATAACCAAACTCGTCAGCTACAATAGTTAAGGTTTCCGCGTCCAGACGCTGGTTGATAGACACGAACATGCCTAAACTCATACATGTCGAGATGATCTGGGTAACCGGAACATCAAGCATATTGGCTAACTCATTTGCCGTAACAAACTCGGTAACCTTGATTATTTTTGACTGCAGCTCGCGCTCCATTGCAGCATCTTCCGCTGTCTGGGCCACATCATCCCGTTTCTGACGACGGAACTTAGCGCGCTGTGCAAACTTACCGGACTTACCAGCACCGCTTAAACGGGCAAGTGTGGCCTTGATCTGGTCTTGTATTTCTTTATCTGTAGGTTCTGCCTTAGGACCATCCGGAGTACGGGGTTTGTTCCTGAAGTCTGGACGTGCTCCGCCCTGCTGAGGGCCTCTGTTCGGACCAGCATTCGGTCTGAATGGCGGACGTGCTCCCGGAGGCGTAGCGCCACCCGGCTGATTAGTGCCAGGACGTGCTCCCTGTGCAGGAGGATTCTGGCCCGGTGCTCCCGGCTGGTGATCTTTACGCTTACGCTTACGTTTATGGTCGTTGGCAGCAGCGCTCGATGAAGAAGCAATCGGCTGTCCACGGCGCGAAGACTGTATCGGCAGATCAATCTTGCCTATAACCTTCGGTCCGGTTAAATTATCTGTTTTAGCCCTGAAAAGTTCAGGAGCCTGAGGTGCATCCGGTGCCGAAGGAGTCGCAGGCTTTTCTTCAGCTTTCGCTGGCTCCGCTGCCGGTTCTGCCGGAGCGGCCTTAGCTTGCTCAGGCGCAGGTGCAGGTGCTTCCGGCGTTTTCACTTCGGTAACAGGTGCTTCTGGCTTTGTCTCCTGGGGTTTCTCTGCAACAGGCCTTTCCGGTGCGGTTTCAGCAGCAGGCTGAGGCTTAACCTCTTCGGCTTTAACAGGCTCCGCAGGAGCGGCTTTTTCTTCAACAGGCTTTGGTGCTTCCGGCTGAGGCGCAGGCTTTTCGGCCTCCGGAGCAGGAATACTTTCAGGCGCAGAAGGCTTGTCAGGGCGGCTTTTAGTGTTCAGGTCATCAAGATTGATCTTCCCAACCACTTTTACACCCGGCAAAACACCTTCGGCTGCTTTAGGCTCTTCAGGTTTAGGCTCTTCGGCGGCAGGCTTAACCTTCTCTACCGTTGGAGCAAATGTATTGACGTTCTTGATCAGGATCTCTTCCTGCTCAAAATCTTTCGAACGCGTCGGTTCTGTTCTTTCGGGAACAACAGGAGCTTCATCGCGCCGGATCTTGCCAATGATAATTTGTTTGGCCTCTTCCTTAACAATCTTATCGCCCTGGAATTCCTTTAAAAGAACCTCATACATCTCATCGGTGAGTTTCGTATTAGGACGGGCTTCCACCGGATGCCCTTTTTTCCCTAAAAACTCCGCCGCTGTGGATAAACCAATATTCAGCTCTTTTGCAGCTTTAAGTAAATTTGTGCTTTTGCCTTCTGACATTTATTAATTAACCTCGCTATTTTTGTACAAAAGTACGTTTTTAAATTTTGTGTTCCACCCTTAAGCCTCGCTCCCTTTAAATTCAGACAAAACTTTCGGTGAAACTTATTCGAATTCTGATCTTAAAATTTCAAGGACGTCCTTCACTGTGTTTTCTTCAAGGTCGGTACGCTTAACAAGTTCTTCAGAAGTTAAAGCTAAAATTGACTTAGCTGTATCTAACCCTATTTTCTTAAACTCGTCGATTACCCAACCTTCAATTTCATCAGAGAATTCCTCGATATCCACATCCTCATCGTCTTCATGGGCCTCACGGTAAACATCAATCTCGTAGCCGGTTAGCTTACCTGCCAGCTTAATGTTATGACCGCCGCGGCCTATTGCCAGCGATACCTGATCTGGTTTTAAGTATACTGCTGCATGCTTTTCTTCGTCATCCAGTTTAATGCTGCTGATCTTCGCAGGGCTTAAGGCTCTTTGAATATACAACGAAATATTATTTGTATAGTTTATTACGTCAATGTTTTCATTCTTCAGTTCTCTGACGATACCATGTATCCGTGAACCTTTCATTCCAACACAGGCACCTACCGGATCGATACGGTCATCGTAAGACTCAACAGCAACCTTGGCTCTTTCGCCCGGTTCGCGTACGATCTTCTTGATGGTAATAAGTCCGTCGAAGATCTCCGGAACTTCCATCTCAAATAAACGTTGCAGGAATTCAGGCGCAGTACGTGAAATAATGATCTTCGGGTTGCTGTTCACCATATCCACCTTGTCGATGATCGCCCTTACCGTATCACCCTTTTTGAAATAATCGGCAGGGATCTGCTCAGTCTTAGGTAGAAGAAGCTCATTACCTTCATCATCCAATACAAGCGTCTCTTTTTTCCATACCTGGTAGACCTCACCGGTCACAATTTCGCCTACACGGTCTTTATATTTCTTGAAGATCTCATCTTTCTCCAGTTCAAGAATCTTAGAAACCAATGTCTGACGGGCGGCTAAAATGGCACGGCGACCGAAACTCTCAAGCGTTATCTGCTCGATAAAGTCATCCCCAACTTCCAGATCCGCATCGATCGCATTTGCTTCCGCAAGCTCAATTTCCAGGTCATCATCTTCAGAGAAACCATCTTCCATCACCGTTCGTGTACGCCAGATCTCCAAATCCCCGTTGTCAGGGTTGACGATAACGTCACAATTCTCATCAGTACCAAAACGCTTCCGCAGCATACTACGGAACACTTCTTCCAATACGCTTATAACCGTCGGACGGTCAATGTTCTTGAAGTCTTTAAACTCCTGGAATGAATCAATTAAATTTATACTGCTCATTTTTATTACTTAAATGAAATTAACACTTTAGTTTCAGCTATTTGATCAAATTCTATGAAATTTTCAACCAGTTGAGCTTTTTTATTCTTTTCGCCTGCTAAACGGGAAGGCTTAACATTTTCCGCAAGGGTGATACCCGCTTCATCTGCTGCGATCAGCTTTCCTTCCCGAACTGTGCCATCAGCAAGCTTCACACTCACTGAGCGGTTAATGTTCTTACTGTACTGGCGTACCGATTTTAGTGGTGTGTCAATTCCCGGTGAAGATACTTCCAGGTTGTAGGCCTGCTCGATTACATTCTCTTCCTCCAGGTGAAATCCCACATGCCGGCTTATATCAGCACAGTCCTTGATCCCGATCCCCTGGTCACCATCCATCAGAATAGTAAGCAAGCCGCTTGAGTGCATTTTTACATCAACAATAAACAGGTCGGGACGGTCGGCGATCTTCTCTTCGATTAACTGGATCACCCGATTTTCAATATTCATACGCTGTCAATATTCCCGGTAACAAAACCGGCCGGTAACAAAAAGAGCCCCGATGACATCGGGACTCTCCTTAGGTTGGTGCAAATATAACTGATTTTTCTATAACTGCAAAACGCTGATTTTAAAATAATTATTGGGGGCTACTCACAATATGTTCCAACGTAACATCATATTCTCATTGGCCTTATCTGCAAGAATTCTATCTAACAAATTATACTAGCTAAGTCCTGAGTGACAGATCTATTTTTTCATTCTTTTTGATGAACAGATCACTTATTCTCCCGCGGATTTACGCAGAAAACCCTCGCAGATTTACGCAGAAAAGACGTTCAAAATGGAATATTTGGAGATCTGCGGTGATCTGCGGTCCTTATCTGCGAGTATCAGCGGGAAAAGTTAGCATCCTTGCTTTATCATTCTGCCAATGATCTTAGAATCTGCGGGAGAAATATCTTCGCGCCCTTTAAAATCCTTCTCCTCCTTAAAGTGAAGTCCGTACCCGCCTGCGTGGGCTTCCTCTCATTTCTTAAAACTAAACTCCACTATCTCAGCCTGCTCCGACAGGCCACGCCCATCCATTACCAGATCCGACGGCTTGCCTAAAATATTCCGGGTATAAAACCTCGCAAAATACACGCTGTCTTTTTTAAACTCTTCTGCCGGAACGAACGATATCACGCTATCCTTCAGCAAGTATTGCCCGGCAAGCGGCCGCTGGAGGTCCTTTAATTCCGGATCCCCGTGATCAGGATATACTGAAAAGAAACTCTGCCACTCCTTTTCCCCAAGGGAATCAGACCCCAGGTAATCCAGGACATCAGATGAGAGGCCGTGCATTTCAACAGCCGAACTGTCGGCGGCCAGCGAAAAGCGAACCTTCTCATGCGGGGTATTGAGCGCTTTTTTATTGCTGCATGCCATCAGCCCCAAAAAACAAATTAGTATTAAGTGAAACAGATTTTCGACCTTCATGGTTTACCCGTTAATTAGCAACCTTATCAAACCTTAGAATTATGAGACTGATCATTGAAATTTTATTAATGGGTGCGGCTGTCGCACTCGCGGCCTACTTCCTGCCGGGCGTCAATGTCGATGGGTTCGGAAGCGCCATCCTGGCCGGCATCCTGATCGCGCTGGCTAATGCCACTATCGGAACGATCCTGAGGATTCTTACTTTCCCGATCAATTTTCTAACCCTGGGATTAATGTCCTTCATAATCACCGTACTGATGGTGCTATTAGTTGACAGCCTTATGGATAGTTTCAATACCAACGGATTCTTTTCCGCTATGATATTCGCTATCATCCTGGCCCTTATCAAAATGCTCTTTGGTGCCCTAAGCAGCAGCAGAGACTAGTCCCCCAAAACGACAAATAACTACTTTTTTGCCTCAAGTGTAGCCTTAATTACACTTGGGGCTTTATCTTTTGCGGTCTGTTCAAATATATCCTGATTGTTGTTATTTGAAAACGACTTGGCCAGGGCGGTAACAGCAGCTGCCCGCACCAGTGAAACGGGGTCGGAAAGCGCCATTTTGCGCACCTGCTGATAAACGGCCATCCTTTCCTCCTGTGGCACGCTGGCCGTAAATGCAAGTGCGATCTGCCTGATGGCCTCGTTCTTATCGCCTAAAGCATCCATCATCGCCTGTCTTGCCACCTGCTCATTCTTATTTTCCTGAAGCATTAACACGGCCTCGAACCGGTCCATAAAAAGGGGTGCGTTTTTATATTGAAAGACAACCTGGCTTAAAGGTTTGGTCTCTTTCTTAACCGCAAGAATGTATTTTTCAGCATCTACATTGATCAGCTCAGGCGCGGTTGGTGAACTAAAACTGAAAGTCTGGTTCTGCTGGTCGAGGATAACATCTTTCCGTACTACCTTTCCACCTGCATAAATGTCGACCGCCATCGGGATGCGGTAAAGTGGAGTCTTTGTCAGGTCCTGCTCCTGCTGTAAAGAAACCGTTGCCACCTGCTTTTCAGCGTCATAGGCGGTCTGAATTCCCAGAACAGGATGCCCGGAGGCGAGAAACCACTGATTGAAGAACCAGTTCAGATCCTGGCCTGTCACTTCCTCGAATGCCAGACGCAGATCGTTGATCTCCACCGTTTTATAGCTGTTTCGCGTCAGGTATAGATTAAGCGCTTTAAAAAAGGCATCGTCCCCGACGGTCCACCGGAGCATATGGATAATGCGCCCTCCCTTCTGATAGCTCACCTCATCAAACATTTGCTCCCGGTCGGCATAATTGTACCGGATCACATCAACCTGTTTCTGACGGGTACTGTTTAGGTAAGCCAGCATATCTTCCAATCCTTTCAGGTCAGCCTTTTCCCGTCCGTATTTATATTCCTCCCACAAGTACTCCCCATACGTGGCAAAAGATTCGTTTAGCGGGAGGTTAGCCCATGATTCCGCAGTTACAAGGTCGCCAAACCAATGATGGAAGAGCTCATGTGAAATGATGTCTTCGTGATTATTGTCCAGGTACTCCCCTTCAGTCATATTCAGCTTATCGTAGAATACACTGGCAGTGGTATTTTCCATGGCGCCGCTGACAAAATCGCGGACAACTATCTGGGAATATTTATCCCAGGGATAGTCAACACCCATTTTTTTCGAGAAAAACTCCATCATCTGCGGGGTTTTTCCGAATACCAGTTTAGCGGTCGGGGCAAAAGCAGGTTCGGTGTAATAGTTCACTTCCTTATCCCGCCACTTATCTTTTGTAATGGCAAAGTTGCCAACTGCCAGCATCGTGAGGTAGGTGGAATGGGGTTGCTCCTGGCGCCAGCTGTCTGTGCGGGTGCCGTCGCCGTTCATACTTGAATACTCCAGCGAACCATTTGACAAGGTCACATACTCATCGGCTACCGTGATATTGAGCTCCTGGGTCATCTTTTCCTGCGGACCGTTGATCGTCGGAAACCAGTTAGCGTTGCATTCCGTCTCACCCTGCGTCCATATCTGACGAGGCTTATTCTTGTCCTTCCCGTCTCGATTGATAAAGTATATTCCCCGGTCATCATTGGAACTGATATCCTCCCCGGCCTTCAGCTTATAGGGCATTGCCGTGTAGTCAATAAATACGGTGTACTTCTGATCACGGCTATATTGCTTATCCAGTTTGATAGTCAGCTTTTTGCCATCGTAGGTATATTGCAGCGGCGATCTTTCTTCTTTTATTTTCAATGCGACTGAATTGATTCGAAAGCCCCTGGCATCAAGCACAATATTGTCTGATGGATAAAAGTATGGCTTAGCATCAATAGTTGCCTTACCGAAAACATATGCACTGTCCCAGCTGAAACTCAGATCCAGCCGCGTATGGATAATATCAGTCCGCTTTGGGTAACTGCCCCGGTAATTTACCCCCGCGGCATTTTCAGTCACCCTGACAGGGTCCAGCACCGCTTTTCGGGTTGAACAAGCCGATAAAAAAAATGCTGCCAGTAAATGACAGCATATGAAAATCTTAAATTTCATCTTTAATTATTTTCTGTAAGCAGGTCATTAATAGTGCCTTCAAACTCTTCAACAAACTCGGTATAATGCCTCCCGGTCCCGGGACCGGTAAAGCCGGTGTGTATCTTTCGTACTTTCCCCGATTTATCGATCAGAACCGTAGTCGGAAAGGCGACAAACTGGTTCAGCATTGGCAAACTCTTCGCAACCTCTTCTTTATCATTGGTATAGCCGGTCACCAGCATATCGTAAGTTACATCAAAACGTTTCTTCATACGCCCGACATTTTTCTGAGCCCGTTTAAAATCCGTCGATCTTTCGTAGGCCAGGCCAACCACTTCAACTCCCCTGTCCTTATACTTTTTATAAAACGGTGCGAGGTAAGCTGTTTCGTCCATACAATTAGGACACCATGACCCAAAGAACTGAACAACAACGACTTTGTTTTTAAATTTGGGATCAGACAGTGAAACCTTGTTGCCCTGGAGATCAGGGAAAGAAAAATCGATCTTGCTGTGCCCGGCCTTTAAAGCGGTAAGCGAATAGGCATCCGGCAGAATAGCCTTGTCATCTTTATTCGCAGACCAGTCTTCTACAGATGACAATCCGGAATAAAATTTACCGTCTACAATTGTGCTGTCGTTTAACAGCCTGCCGGTAAACAGGTAAGCGTGAGAACCGTCGAAAGTCGAAAGATAAAGCTTGTCGTTGGAAACTCTGCCTTCAAGAAAACGGTAGTCGCCGGTAGTGGTTAAAAACGTACCCGTCAGCTCGGTGCCGTTTTGTTTGAATTCGCCGATAGCGTGAGTAGTATCTTTGCTGGCCCTGTTGATGAAGTTTGTTGACCAGCGGCCATTGATATTGAACCTGGTTTTTACATTCGTATTAAAGAACCTCCAGGAAGCATCGGGCGCAGCGTCAAATTTCATTGACACACTTGAATCAGCCAGGTGTTTGATCCAGCTTCCGGCCAGCTTTTTCCCGTTACGGGTAGCGCGGATCTCCGAATCGAACAATGGCATCTGTATAAAGACAGAGTCGTCGGTCCATGTAACCTCATTGACCCTGAAACGCTCTTTCCCATTGATGATATCGAGCACTTTTTTGTCAGCTGAATCAATAACCACAAAATTGAACGGAATCTCGGCACCTAACTCTGTTTTTAGGGTAGCCCGCCATGTTCCTGCTTTCAAGCTTTCTTTTATCGGAACCTGACATGCGGAGAGTACTGATACAAAAACCAGGAGCAGCAAAGTATTGAGGTGATATCGTTTCATTAACATATTAATTTACCTAAGAAGTTCCCTGGAAATGACAATTTTCTGAATCTCCGAGGTCCCTTCGTATATCTGTGTGATCTTAGCATCCCGCATGAGGCGTTCTACATGATATTCTTTAACAAAACCGTAGCCGCCGTGTATCTGAACCGCTTCAACAGTGGTTTTCATTGCGGTCTGCGATGCATATAATTTGGCCATTGAACTAGCCTGAGCATATGGTAATCCCTGATCTTTAAGCCACGCGGCCTTCAGGCATAACAAGCGCGCGGCCTCAATTTCCGTAGCCATGTCGGCGAGCTTAAACTGTATAGCCTGATGATTGCTCAATGGCTTGCCGAATGCTTTACGTTCATTGGAATAGTTCAGTGCCAACTCGTAAGCACCTGCCGCTATACCGAGAGCCTGCGCCGCAATACCGATCCGTCCGCCGTCGAGCGTTTTCATTGCAAATTTAAATCCAAAACCGTCCTCACCGATGCGGTTTTCCTTAGGCACTTTTACATCATTAAACATCAGCGAGCAGGTATCTGACCCGCGGATACCCAATTTATTCTCTTTCGGTCCCTGCGTAAAGCCTTCCATCCCTTTTTCAACGATCAGCGCATTGATACCCCTGTGACCTTTTCCCTTGTCCGTTTGGGCAATAACCAGGTAGGTGGAGGCAGTGGTACCGTTGGTGATCCAGTTCTTTACGCCGTTCAGCAGGTAGTGATCACCCATATCAATAGCGGTTGTCCGCTGGGAAGTAGCATCCGATCCGGCTTCAGGTTCCGACAGACAAAATGCGCCGATCTTCTCACCTGATGCCAAAGGCTTTAAATATTTTTCTTTTTGTTCTTCGCTGCCGTATGCTTCTAATCCGAAACAAACGAGTGAATTATTTACGGAGACAACCACGGAAGCGGAGGCATCGATCTTGGAGAGCTCTTCCATCACTAATACATACGATACAGCGTCCATCCCCGACCCGTTATATTTAGGGTCCACCATCATACCTAAAAACCCCAGTTCAGCCAGCATTTTCACTTGCTCGGCCGGAAATTTCTGGTGTTCATCACGTTCTATCACGCCAGGCTTTAATTCGTTCTGCGCAAAATCTCTCGCAGCTTTCCTAATCATTTCCTGCTCTTCAGAAAGTTCGAAATACATATAGATAGTGTTAAATATGCCCAAAAATAATATTTATAATGAATGTTTGGAGGCCGGGCGAGTTTTTAGTGCCCGCGGTAAAGGTTTATGACGATGAGATGTGTAGTCGTCGCTCTAAATTAAATACAGCGCTGGTGTTCCGCTTTGTATATCGTTGGTAATTTCTCCGCTGCCGGCTCCATTATCTGTTCTGATATTATGTGAATGTGCGACCGCCTTCGGGGTCGTGAAAATGCACTCAGCATATTTCTATAGACCTTCGATACCTTCGGCATCGGCTTATAGGCCGCATTCATTGCAACGACTCTCCATCAATGATCCTGAAGGGATCACAGGTCTATAGAATCGCCTAAATCATACCACCACGACCCTTCCCCGGGTCTTGTTCGGAAATGGTTCGACCATCTTAAGACCAAAAGCCGTTTGATCTAAGGATGGTCGAAGGAGTCTGCTACCTGACCTTAGCAATGACGGTCACAATTCCGGACGGCTAAGTTTCGACTATTGGTTTTTTCTTTCGCAGCAGTTCAGCCACCAGCAGGTTGTGGGTCCTCTGGTCTGGTTTGCACGTGGCCTGATAAGCGGCCTTGTTTTCGGGAATGAGATACCTCATGGGCCTGATCGCCGAAAGCGGTGAATTAATTGTGAGAAAGTTAGAACGTAATTACTGGGATTTAATCCTGCTTTCGATAGCTGATGTTGAATAGCCGGGCAGGAATTCTATGGTCTTTACTTCGCCACCCGTTGCAAGCACGAGATCGGCACCAACTATCTGATCGATGGAGTAATCGGCACCCTTAACCAGCACATCGGGCATAACGGCCTTGATGAGATCCAGGGGAGTAGACTGATCAAAAAGTACGACTGCATCAACAAATGAAAGTGCCGCCAGTAGGGTCGAGCGGGAAAGCTGATCCGTTATCGGACGGCCTGGTCCTTTTATTCCGGAGGTAGATGAGTCAGAATTCAGACCGATCACGAGCCTGTTGCCCAGATCGGCAGCTTTAGCCAGATAGTCAATGTGGCCCAGGTGCAGCAGGTCGAAGCATCCGTTGGTAAACACGATCTTCTGATCGGTAAACCTCCAGACATTCAGGATAGGCTTCATCTCTTCCGCTGAAGAAAAGATCTTCCGCTTCAGGATATCAAGTTTACCTGTATGAATCTCCATGATTAGCCGTGAAGAAGTTTGTTGTGATCGTCCGGGAAAACAAGCAATGGATTGTAAGCTTTTGCTTCTCCCATTTCCATATAGGCATAAGACATGATGATAACGATGTCGCCTACCTGCGCCAGTCGGGCAGTTGCACCGTTGAGGCAGATAATCCCTGACCCTCTTTCTCCCTTTATTACATAGGTTTCGAAACGTGCACCGTTATTATTGTTAACTATTTGCACTTTTTCATTGGCAATAATATTAGCGGCATCCAGCAGATCTTCGTCAATTGTAATACTCCCCACGTAATTCAACTCTGCCTGTGTAACCTTCGCACGATGAATTTTCGATTTTAAAACCTGAATAGTCATGGCGCAAAATTAGGAAAATTTAAATTATGAGCCGCTGAAATGAAAAGACGTAGGGAGTACTCAGGCTGTTATTCCAGAATGACATTATCAATCAGCCGGATACCGCCAACTTTCGCAGCTATCAGCGCCACTAAAGGTTCGTCATCCTTATCCGTCACCGGTTGAAGTGTCTTTCCGTCACAGATCTCAAAATACTCGAGTTCAACACCATCAGTTTGTTTTACGAACCGGCTTATTTCATCTTTTACTTCCGGGATAGTTTTTACAGGAAAAAGCTGCTGCGCGAGATTTAAAGCGCGGGACAATACGAGCGCTTGCTGATGTTCCGCTGCTGAGAGATGAACATTTCTTGAACTCATAGCGAGTCCGTCAGCCTCGCGCACAATCGGGCACGTAATAAGTTGTACGGGAATCTGGTACTGCCTTACCAGCTCCGCAATGACCTGAACCTGCTGATAATCTTTCTGCCCGAAAAATGCTTTGTCGGGCATGACGGTATCAAACAGTTTTTTAACGATCTGTGTTACGCCCTGGTAATGGCCGGGACGGATCTTTCCCTCCAGGATACTGTCCAAACCATTAAGGCTGATGTTCCACTCTTCGCCTTCTGAATACATTTCAGATACGGAGGGCATAAAAAGCACATCGCACTCTGAATTCTCAAGTTTTTTAATGTCACTTTCGATTGGCCGCGGGTATTTGGCCAGATCGCCCGGATCATTGAATTGGGTGGGATTAACAAAGATACTGCAAACCACGACATCACTTTCCTTATGGGCTTGCTCAATAAGCGACAAATGTCCGGCATGCAGAGCTCCCATGGTAGGCACCAGCCCAATAATTTTCCGTAAAGATTTCTGCTCTGTTAAATATCCGGAGAGAGTCGCCCGGGTGGTAAAAATTTTCAAATTATATAGCTTATGATATGACTGTCAAAAATGGGTAAATACTTAAAAACCACCAAACAACTTTTCCATAAAACGTTGATAAACTGATTATATATGCTTATATTTGCGGTTCCAAAATACTTTCCATTATTAAATTTTAAAAACAAATCGGAGATGGCAAAAACGAAGCTTCTGTTTATTACCCATGAGATGTCGCCTTTCCTGGAACTTACCAAAATTTCTGAAATTACACGTCAACTGCCCCAAGCGATGCAGGATAAAGGATTTGAAATCCGAATTCTGATGCCCCGCTTCGGAAACATTAACGAACGACGCAATCGTTTGCATGAAGTTATACGCCTTTCAGGCATGAATATCATTATTAATGATAATGATAATCCCCTTATCATCAAAGTAGCTTCTATTCCTGCAGCACGCATGCAGGTATATTTCCTGGATAACGAAGAATACTTCCAGCGCAAATATGTTTTCGCTGACAAGGATAACAAGTTTTACGACGATAATGACGAGCGTTCCATATTTTTCTGCAAAGGCGCTTTGGAAACGGTCAAAAAATTAGGCTGGTCACCGGATGTAGTGCATTGCCATGGCTGGATGAGCGCTTTAGTACCTGCTTACCTGAAAACTTTATATAAAGATGACCCTACTTTTAAGAACTCTAAAGTAGTCTATTCCGTATATGAAGATGATATGATAGAAAAACTGAATGACTCCTTCGCTTCGAAGGCGGTGATGAACGGTATGACCACAGAGCAGACGGCTGCGTACCTCCCGGCTGATATAACGTCCTTGAATATCGGAGCTATCGGATACTCCGACGCAGTGGTTTTAGCAAGCGAAACGATTAACGCGGAAGTGTTAAAGTTTGTTAAAAAAGCCGCTAAACCTACCCTAGAATACATTTCCACTTCTGATTACGAAAATTATTACAACCTTTACGAAGAAATCTCAAACGAAGAGATGGTTTCTTTAGCTTAAACAGTACAGTATACTTATGAAATTATATAAACAAGACTTATTAACGTTGTTGATAAGTCTTTTCATTTTTACGGGTTGCGAAAACCCCGACAGCATTGGACTTGATGTTGATCCAGATAACGCTATTGAAGGAAAACTAATTGACACCCTGACAATAAAATCCGCAACTGTTAAGGAAGATTCTACAAAGACCAACTCTTTAACCAAATACCCCCTCGGTCACCTTACAGACCCGGTGTTTGGTATCACTGATTCTAAACTGGCCGTTTCACTTACACTCCCATCCGAGAGCCTGACCTTTGGCACTTCTCCTGTTCTGGACTCCGCCGTGCTTGTACTGAAATATGCTGATGAATATTCCGGAGATGCGAACTCACGCTTGTTCGTTGAAGTTGAGCAATTGGCCTCCAGACTAACTATCTCCAGCGATTATTACAACACTACGGAGCATCCTGTAAATGCAAATGGGGTCATTCTTGGAAGTAAAGCATTTAAAGTTAATCAGAAAGATGGTAAAGTTAATCTGAAAGATAGTATTACAGTTACAGACATTCTGAAAGGGAAGCCGGATGTTACGATAAAGAAGGCACCTCAATTACGGATTCCGATCAGCGCGCAATTTATCCAGGACAATTTCTTCAACACAGCAGCTGCGAACTTAGCGACTAATACGGCGTTCAACGACTTCATAAAGGGTCTGCATATTAAGATTAACGGCGCCTCTACTACAGGAGCCGGCGGATTGGCAACCTTTGATCTGGCAAGTACAGACACAAGGCTTGAGCTATATTACAAAAGCCAGGGAGCTTCGGCTATTGATACCACCGTAACCACGTTTGCTATCAATCCCGCCTTTTCGGCGGCAACTATTAAGCATAATTATTCCAACACACCGGTACAGGCGCAGTTAAATAATCCTGCCGGAACCTACACGGCCAATTATGTTCAGCCATTGGGAGTTAAGACTAAAATCAGGTTTCCTCATATTCAGAACCTAAAATCACTCGGCGAGATCAGCATTAACAAGGCTGAGCTGGTCGTACAGGTCGAAGGCGGTTCCGACATATTTGCTCCGGCTCCAAGAATATTCGTTTACAGAACGGATATCGCTGACCAGCGGCAATTAATACCGGATGTAGCGCTTGGTCTGAACGATCTTGCCTTAGGTGGCTTTTATGACATCCCGAAAAAACAATACCGTTTCACTATGACTGCCTATATTCAGGACATCTTATCGGGCAGACTGACACAATATGATACATTTATCACCGCTGTTGATGAGAAAGCGAGCAGTTCAACCGCTTTATTACCCTCAGCAACGACTGTTTCAAGATCCGTGATTGGAAGTGGCATAAAATCTGCTCCTTACACTATGAAGCTGAATATTATTTATACGAAAGCTAATTAATTATTATTTGCAATCGTTTCATAACATCAGTAGATTAGTTACCTAACGTTTATCTAAAAACATATGTGTGGAATAGTAGGGTACATAGGTCACCGTCAAGCGTGGCCTATTGTCATTAAAGGATTGCACCGGCTGGAATACCGCGGTTATGACAGTGCCGGGGTAGCGCTGATGAATGGCAGCTTGAATATTTATAAAAAGGCGGGCAAAGTAAGCGAACTCGAGGCGTTTACGGAGCACGAGGATCGTGCCGGCTTTATGGGCATGGGCCATACAAGGTGGGCAACCCACGGTGCGCCGTCTGATCGTAACTCCCATCCTCATACTTCGGGCGATGACCGCCTAGCTATCATCCACAACGGAATTATAGAAAATTATGGTTCGCTTAAAGAAGCATTAATTGCTCGTGGCCACATATTTAAAAGCGATACTGATACCGAAGTTCTTATTCACCTCATTCAGGATATCCAGGATGAGACGCACCTTGATCTGAGAGAAGCAGTAAGACTTGCCCTGCACGAAGTTATCGGCGCTTATGCTATTGTGATCATGAGCAAGGATGAACCCGATCAGCTGATCGCTGCACGCAAAGGCTCTCCGATGGTGCTCGGTGTTGGTAAAAATGAATACTTCATTGCTTCCGATGCATCGCCGATTGTAGAGTACACCAAGAACGTTATCTACCTGAACGATAATGAGATCGCCTATATCAAGCGCGACGAGCTACTGATCAAAAGTATTGACAATGTTGTTCAGACCCCATATATCCAGGAACTTGAGCTTGAGCTTGAAATGTTGGAGAAAGGCGGTTATGAGCACTTTATGCTTAAGGAGATCTATGAGCAGCCACGTTCCATACGGGATTGTATGCGCGGTCGTATCTATCCTGCACGAGGAATGGTACAGTTGGGAGGCATTAAGGAATATGCTGAGAAACTCAAAAATATTGACCGGATCATAATCGTAGCCTGTGGAACTTCATGGCACGCAGGCCTGGTAGCAGAATACCTCATTGAGGAATGTGCGCGAATACCAGTAGAGGTAGAGTATGCATCTGAATTCAGGTATCGCAATCCCATAATTTCAGAAAAAGATATTGTTATCGCTATTTCCCAGTCTGGTGAAACAGCCGATACAATGGCAGCAATTGAGATAGCCAAGGAAAAAGGAGCGACTATTTTCGGTGTATGTAACGTAGTGGGTGCATCCATTCCCCGTGCAAGTCATGCAGGTGTCTATACACACGCAGGACCTGAGATCGGTGTCGCCTCCACCAAGGCATTCACCGCGCAGGTAACAGTACTTACTCTGATGGCTATTTACATGGCCCAGCAGCGTGGAACAATTACTCAATCCAAGCTTATTCACCTGTTATCTGAGCTGGAGAACATCCCGGTACTGGTAGAAAGATGCCTGAACGTTAACGATCACATTAAAGAGATTGCAGAGCAATTCAAAGACGCGCCAAACTGCCTGTTCCTTGGAAGAGGAAGTGGATTCCCGGTTGCCCTTGAAGGAGCACTTAAACTGAAGGAGATCTCTTACATCCACGCAGAAGGTTACCCTGCAGCAGAAATGAAGCATGGCCCTATTGCTCTTATCGATGAGGAAATGCCTGTAGTAGTTATTGCAACCCGCAACTCATCTTACGAAAAAGTTATCAGCAACATCCAGGAAGTAAAAGCACGTAAGGGTATTGTTATCGCGATCGTTACGGAAGGTGACACGGAAGTTAAAGCGATGGCCGATCATACAATCGAGATACCGGATACCGACGAAATGTTCCTGCCACTATTAGCGACCATCCCATTACAGTTACTGTCTTACCACATTGCTGTACTTCGGGGTTGTAATGTAGATCAGCCAAGGAACCTGGCTAAATCTGTGACCGTTGAGTAAACAGTCAGACTGACATAACTTATAAAAGGCCGCTGGATCTGAGATCTGGCGGCCTTCCTTTTTTGCGCAGATTTACCAGGAAATTATATGAACGCCTGGCCTTACAACCTGCCGAAGTCATATTAACATCTTCGGCATCACTGTATTTCCTATTATAGCTATCTTCGATATTGCTATGAATAAAATAAAGTAAAGCTATAATCATGACGCTTGTTCAACTGGAATATCTTGTGGCCTTGGATACGCATCGCAACTTTGTGCAGGCTGCCGAGAAATGCTTTGTAACACAACCTACGCTCAGCATGCAGATTCAAAAACTGGAGGAGCAGCTTGGAGTGATGTTATTTGACCGCAGTAAACAACCGGTTGTGCCCACGGCTATCGGGACAGAGATAATTGAACAGGCCAGGGTTATCCTGAAGGAAAGCGGTAAGCTAAATGAGATTATTTCAGAGCGTAAAGGCGATATCAGCGGCGAGCTCAAGTTAGGTATCATTCCCACAATCGCACCATATTTGCTGCCGCAGGTAATTGTAAACTTTATGAATAAATATCCTGCGGTACAGCTTATCATCTGGGAGTACACTACCGAGCAGATAATACAATACCTAAAATCCGGATTACTCGATTGCGGTATCCTGTCTACACCGGTTGATGACAACTCGCTTAACGAAACACCGCTGTTCTATGAGCGCTTTGTTACCTATATTTCAAGTTCTAACGAACTTCTTAAGAAAAAATTGATTAAAGCCGGTGAGATAAATCCTGAAGATGTCTGGCTGTTAAACGAAGGTCACTGCATGCGAAACCAGGTTCTTAATATCTGCCAGCGTAAAAAAGCCGCCAGTGGCAAACAGTTTGAATACAATACCGGAAGTGTAGAAACGCTGAAGCGGATGGTGGATCTGAATAATGGTTTGACGATTTTACCCGAGCTTGCCATATCAGATCTTACAGCTGAGCAGCTCGAAAGAGTGCGTCATTTTAAGGCACCTGAGCCCACCAGGGAAATAAGTATTGTTACACACCGTAACTTCCTGAAACGAAATCTTATTTCCACCCTTCAAAAGGAGATCATAGAGATCATTCCTAAGCAGATGCGGAGTAAAAAGAAACGTGAGGTGATTGATATATATACCTGATCAGCCCCTGCTCCTGAATTTCGAAAATAACCAGATCACCAAAGCAATAACTATAATAACTATAAAGATCCCGGTATAGGCACCTGCTTCAAAAATGTCACCGATAAGCTCGCAGCTGCTTAGCAGGGTAATTACCAGAATTGCAGTTAAGGAATATAATTTTCTCATAGCATTTAAATAAAAATGGTGTACTATATAATAATACACCATCAGATACTTAATGTTTGCTTTTGACTTTATTTTTTTGCCTGTGCGAATCTATCGGCAACGGCGTCCCAATTAACCACGTTCCAGAAAGCAGCAATATAATCAGGGCGCTTGTTTTGATATTTCAGGTAGTAAGCATGCTCCCACACGTCCATCCCTAAAACCGGAGTACCTTTTACATCGGCAATATCCATTAACGGGTTATCCTGATTTGGAGTTGAAGATACCTGTAATTTGCCGCCCTGATCCACGGTTAACCATGCCCAGCCGGAACCAAAGCGTGTTGCACCCGCTTCAGCGAATTTCTTTTTAAATTCGTCGAACGATCCGAAAGCTGCGTTAATCGCGTTTGCCAGATCTCCGGAAGGAGCTCCGCCACCATTCGGAGACATTACAGACCAGTAAAGAGTGTGGTTATAGTGTCCACCGCCATTATTCCTGACCGCTGCAGGATGCTTTGAGATGTTAGCCAGGATATCTTCAATCTTAGAGTTCGCACCATCTGAACCAGCCAGGGCTTTGTTAAGATTGTCAACATAAGCCTGGTGATGCTTGCCATGGTGGATTTCCATAGTCATTTTATCGATATGCGGTTCTAAAGCGTCGGTCGCGTACGGTAACGCCGGTAATTCAAATGCCATAATAATTGTATTTAATGATTTATAAAAAGACTAACAAATATAACTCCCCATAATGGAAATTTGTTCAATTAAACGTTAACTTTTATTCCTTTTTCTGAGGAAAAAGTCCTTCACCAACTGTCCGCACTCTGTAGCCTTAATTCCGAAGATTACCTCGGTTCGCGGGTGTACTATCCTTTCTGAGATCCTTGAGAATCCCCTCTGAGGGTCGCTTGCACCATAGACAATTCTGCTGATCTGGGTCCAGAACGCCGCTCCTGCGCACATTACGCAAGGTTCAATGGTCACGTACAGGGTACAATCTTTTAAATATTTTCCACCGGTATAATTTGCCGCGGCCGTGAAGGCCTGCATCTCAGCATGCGCAGTAACATCGCTTAGCCTCTCGGTCAGGTTGTGTCCCCGGCCGATTATGCGACCCTTGTGAACTATAACAGCGCCTATGGGTACCTCATCCAGCTTAAGGGCTTCATGGGCCTCCTTTAAAGCCTCATTCATAAAGAATTCATCGGGAATGACCGCTTCTTCCTCTTCAAAATTTATATATCTCATCTGTTTCCGCCTGTTAAATTAGCAGTGAGCCGTCAGGTACCGGGAGGTCAACCGAAGCAAGCACAATATTACCTTCCGAATCGGCAAATCCTGTGATCAGGAATTCAGATATGAAGCCGGCAATCCGTTTAGGCGGAAAATTAAGCACTCCAAGGACCTGTTTCCCGATTAGTTCGTCCGATTTGTAGTTTTTGGTAATCTGTGCACTGCTCCACCTGATGCCATATATGCCAAAGTCTACCTTTACCTTATAGGCCGGCTTCTTTGCCTCGGGAAAATTCAATACCTCGAGAATAGTTCCGGCTCTCAGCTCAACCTTTTCAAAATCATTCCAGTTAATTTCCTGCATGCGCAAAGATAGCAAGGTGCATCAACATACGCAGGATCCGCACAGAACTATGCCACGATCCCCATATGATTTAGACTATGTCCTCTAATCCCGAAATGTTCTTAGTTTTGCAGGATGCACGTGGTACGATTAAAAAAAGGAAAAGAGAAAGCAGTCTTGCAATTACACCCATGGGTGTTTTCGGGAGCAGTAGAAAGCGTAAAAGGGAAGCCTGAGAACGGTGAAATTGTTATGCTGACCGATAACAAGGGTGACTTCCTCGCTTACGGATTTTACAACGACCGGTCACGTGTGTCGGTCAGACTACTGGAGTGGAATAAAGATGCTGAGATCAACGAAGACTGGTGGCGCAGCCGTATAGGAAAGGCGGTGCGGGCACGCCAGGAACTGATGAGCTCCGAAGACACCAATACATACCGGGTTATTTTTAGCGAGGCTGACTTTTTGCCGGGCCTGATAGTCGACAGGTTTGCCGACTACCTTTCGGTGCAGATACTAACTTCCGGAATGGAACGCAATAAGCAGGTAATCCTTGACACCCTGCAAGCTTTACTGAACCCCCTCGGAATTTTTGACCGCAGCGACGCTTCCGCCCGGAGCCATGAAGGCTTGGAAGCCTCGTCCGGAGGAATTCTAAGTGGGCAGGAACCGCCTGAGTTCGTTACTGTAAAAGAGAATAGTGTACTCTATGATGTGAATATTTCCGCTGGTCAGAAATCCGGTTTTTACTGTGATCAGCGTGATAACAGGAGGATTGTATCAGAACATGTATCGGGTAAGAGGGTACTTGATTGTTTCAGCTACTCCGGCGGTTTCAGCCTCAACGCACTGAAACAAAATGCAGCTGAAGTAACAAGTGTTGATAGTTCGGCACTGGCACTTGAAACTTTAGGCAGAAATATAGAGATCAATAACTTCGGAGCGGCTGCTCACAGGCTTATCCAATCGGATGTTAATAAACAGCTTCGTAACTTCCGCGAAAGCGGTGAACAGTTCGATATCATTGTTCTTGATCCGCCGAAGTATGCGCCTTCGCGTTCAGCGCTGAATAAAGCATCAAGAGCCTACAAAGATCTTAACCGGCAGGCAATGCTACTCCTGACCGAAGGCGGCCTTCTGGCAACCTTCTCATGCTCCGGTGCCATAGATATCACTACGTTTAAACAGATCTTGGCCTGGGCGGCCCTGGACGCAGGAAAAGAAGTTCAGTTCATCTACCAGTTCTCACAGCCGGGAGATCATCCCATAAGATCATCCTTCCCGGAAGGCGAATATTTAAAGGGCCTGCTTTGCCGGGTATTTTAAGGAGTTGTACTAGGGAGTTGTACGTAATAAGTTTTAAGTAATAAGTTTTAAGTAATAAGTTTACTTGCCAGCACATTCCATGAGGTTCGTCAGGCACATTAACCCGTGGATCTTCGGCCGTTACATGTGGTAAGTGAGCTCAATCTACACTTCCAACTTATTACTTTATATCCGATTCTTCAGGCACATTATGTAAATGCACCGGCTTCTTCGCATTCCTTTTCATCTTCAGGTTAAGCATCTCTACCAGTACGGAGAATGCCATTGCGAAGTACACGTAACCTTTCGGGATATGCTGTTCGAAACCTTCGGCAAGCAATGAAACACCGATTAATAAGAGGAAAGACAGTGCAAGCATTTTGACAGTAGGGTGCTTATTCACAAAATCACTGATCCCGCCTGCGGACACCATCATTACAGCAACAGCGATCACCACAGCGGCGATCATAACGCCAATGTGATCAGCCATACCTACGGCCGTAATAACAGAGTCGAGTGAAAAGACAACATCAAGCATCAATATCTGTATAATAACCCCCGAGAATGTTACAACAGCCTTGGTTTCAACGCCATGTTCTTCGCCTTCCAGCTTGTCATGAATTTCTGCAGTGCTTTTGTATATCAGGAACAATCCCCCGATTATAAGGATCAGGTCACGACCCGATATTTGGAGTTTCTCCAACCACTCGGGATCGGTGAGACCTATCCAGTCGCCCATACTGAATAAGGGCCTGGTAAGCGTCATTATCCAGGTCAGCGAAAGGAGTAGAAGAACCCGGGTTATCATGGCTAAAGCAAGACCAACCTGCCGTGCTTTTTTCTGCTTATTTGCAGGCAGCTTAGCGGCCATAATAGAAATGAAAATAATATTATCTATTCCCAGTACTATTTCTAAGACAGTAAGGGTAATTAATGATATCCAGATTTGCGGATCAGACAACCACTCCATAATTTTCTATTTAAGCAAAAGCACGAATGTACCACCAAACACTTAGAAACAGAAAAAAACCTTTTAGTTTTAGCTAAAAGGTCTTTTTCTGCTTGCGTTATCCTATAAAAATTTTACTCCGCCATAGCTGGATTTGATAATGACTCTCGAATCGGAACCTTTACCATAGGTACCTTTATAGTTTTTGGTCGTTTTCGCTCCCCGCTCATTTTCGTCGGGACTTTTGCTGGTTATATTTACCTTACTGTCGTCGAAATTAAAGCCTCCATAGCTCACAGTAACATCGAAGTTAAAGTTTGCAGCGTCATCAATACCCATTGTTACTCCTGAGTAGGAAGAGTTAATGACCAGGTTCTTTACGTTTTTATCCATTGCATCGATCTTACAGCCACCGTAAGATAGATCCAGGTTACCTCCGTTAGTTAAACGGCCGATCTTTGCGTTACTGTACCGGATATCGGCGCTCAGATTATCAGCATTAGTCAATTTTAAGCTTCCATAAGATACATCCAGTGTGCCGGCTGAAAAGCCTTCTATAACTGCAGAACCATAACTTACCTTCACGCGGTTTGCGGCGTTATTAAGATCTCCCCCTGTAAATGAGCCGTATCCGCTGTTGATATTCACAGGTCCGCTAAAATCAGGAAGGGTGGTACTGCCATAACGGTTCGTAATATCCAGGGGATTTTTTGCGGGCATATAGATAACATAATTTACCTGGACGCCTCTTTTCTCTTCTTTGCCGTTCCTTGTACGCGACCACCAGTTCATATTGTTCCTGTCGAAGTTTGTTTTAAAGCTGATCAGGTCGCCCTGCTTCGACTCACTAATGCTAACCCCTTCGAGCTGTTCCTGTGCCTTCGAATCTGAGGCTTCATAAGACTTTATTTCAACATCAACCTTTATCTCATTCTTGGCCCAGGTGCTCACCTGCACTTTACCGTATTGATTGTTAATGGCAAGTTTGTCTTTTGAATCAACTGAATAGGTCTTGCTTATTGTTTTTGTCTTTTCCACCGTCTGATAGTCTCCGAATACAGGATCCGGGTGCTCAATATTTGACGAGGTGTTCTCATTTAAAGACGTGTTCTCATTAAAATTTACATTGATATCTTCAAGCACCCGGGTAATTTCCTTTTCAACAAGGGCTATTTTCGGGTTAACCTTTACTTCAATATTAGATAAAGTTCGGTCCAGCCTGGCAAGCTGCACATTAATATTTGTCAAGTTCAGTTCCGGAAGTTTCAGATCCAGGTGAATATCCCGGTCGGTAACCTTCGTCTTCGGGGCCGCAGGAGCCGGGCTTAGTGATTTTGTCTCTCCGGATTGTGCAAGTATTGGCTGCGAAATCAGCACGACAAGCGCCAGGCTGAGCATACCCTTAAATAGATTGTGTTTCATCGTTCTGTTGTTTTTTTGAATCATTAATTTGCTTGATAACATTCAGCTGCTGGTTTAACACTTCGGCCTGTATCTGCAAGTTCCGGATCATTGCTTTTACAGTTTCCTCCTGGTTAGGGCTACCTGGCAGGTCTCTTTTCAGTCGCTGGTAACTTTCATCCATCTTTCTTATTTCGGATGAGAATTCCTGATATAACTGGGGTTCTTCTTTTTCTATTCGCTTCAGTTCACTGCGTTTAATCTCTATCACTGACGCATAGTGCACCTGCTGCTTCGCAAGACCAGGATCGATATTCGCCAGATCCGTAGCCTGTTTATATTGGTATTGCCAGAGGAACAAGCCTGCCGCTACGATCACTGCCAGCGAGGCGGCTAATTGCAGCAGGAAACTGAGTTTAACCACCCTTGAAGCTTTAGGAGTAGTGGTTTGTTTAGTATCGAGTCCTTTTTCGATTTTTTCCCACAGTCCTGCTGGCGGCTCGGCGAAATCAAACTCTCTTTTATTCTCCCTGATAAAATTCTGTACTCTTTCTTCCATCTTAAATCTTCTCCTGTTCTGATCAGTTTGCGGGTACGACACCCATGTTATTTTTTGCAGCTATCCCTGCCTTTAATTATAGTGTATCCCCTTGCGTTTCAAAATCTCTACCAGCTTTCGCCTGGCCCTCATAAACTGTGTGCGGGAGGTGTTTTCACTGATCTTCAGGATATGTGAGATCTCCTCATGATCATAACCCTCAAGCAGATAGAGTGAAAGCACTACGCGATAGCCGTCCGGCAGTAGTTGGATGGCTTCATGTACCTGATGCACCTGTAGCTCTATCTCCTCCATGTCAACACTCTCCGTGTCTGGTATGGCTTCCACGTCCACATCATCGATCGACACCAGGTCCTTCCTGCGTTTACGTAGCTGACTGATCGACTTATTGATCACAATCTGCTTCATCCATAACCCGAAAGTGGTTTCCTGCCGAAAGTCCTTCACCCTTGCGAAAGCATCAATAAAGGCCTCCTGCAATACATCGGCAGCTTCGTCTGCATCATTCAGAACTCGCAGCGCCACGTTAAACATGGCTTTCGAATAAAGCTTGTATAAGTCATACTGGGCTTTTCTGCTGCCCTTTTTGCATTCGACCACCAGGCCGAAGTGCTGATCTGTGTAAACAGCTTCTAACATTTTATTTCTGTTTAAGAGACGCCGCCGTTTTTTGAACGTTGCACCACATAATCAACTAATTGTCATCTTAAAGCTAAATAATTGCACAGTAACGAATTGTTAATAAGTGTTAATATGAGAATGGCCTGTGTAACAACTTGAAAACAAAGCTTTAGGTTTAGTGGGAGGTATAGATTCGAAGGTGCCGAATCCTCGTGAAATACGACAAAATCCCTAAAATTAAACTGCCAGAAACCTGTCGATCGCTCTTACCGCGTTTCTCAGCCTTTTATCCTTGTCGCCGGATATAACTTCGTAGCGGGCGCCAAGTGCCTGCAGTTCCTGATGCCAGATCTGCATAAAATGCTCACGAAGATCCGGGAAATCGCGAAGGGGATCTTCCTGCCACGGCAGGTCAATATCCATCAATAAATAAAAGTCATAAGGATGGGTGGATAGTTCCTTTAATACTTCCTCAGGCGAGCGTCCGAATATATGATCGCACCAGATCTTGACGGTGATAAAAGTAGTATCACAGATAAGCAGGCCGTTTGCTTCAGGAACCAATTGTTCCTCAAGGTCAAGCTGACCATAAAACATATTCAGTTCATCCTGCCAGGTGCAGGGCTCCGTAAGTTTTGAGCAGTAATCCCTGGAAAATTCGGGCACCCAGATGGTCTGATAATACCGGCCCAGCTGCTCAGATAGTGTCGATTTTCCGGTGGACTCCGGTCCAACTATTGCTACCTTTTTTATATTCATGCTTTAGATGCAATTTCAACTGATAGCTGATACGATTTCCTCCACTGCAGGTATCCCAACACTGCAAGACCTAAGAATAACGTATATAATACTGCGGTCAGCATCAGATCTTTGTAAAGATATAAAGGAACGTAGCAGATATCCACCAATATCCAAAGGATCCAGTTTTGAAGAACTTTCCTTGTCATCAGAAATTGGGCAATAAAACTGATCGCCGTGCAAAACCCGTCGGCATATGGAACATTGGTATCAGTATAATTATCAAGGAACCAGCCAAGCAATAATGTTAATACGATCCCTGCGATAGAGACGATTGCGAAACCCCTGCCTTCCAATCGGACGACAGGCTTTTGATGTAATTCTTTCCTCCTAAGCCAATAGTACCATCCATAGATAGAAGTTCCCATGAAATAGATCTGCAGCGCTGCGTCACCGTAAAGCCTGTATTCAAAGAACAGGATAGAATAGGCGACCACGCTGATGATAGCAACTGGCCAGTTCCAGATGTTTTGCCGCGCGGCCAGGTAGACACAGGCAAACCCCGACAGAGTACCAACCCATTCAAGCCAGGTTGTAGCGGCAAGCTGGTTGATGATCAGTTCCCAGAATGATAGCTGTAAAAGCATTGTGTGAGTTAAGGTGAGCCAAATATCTGATATTAATCTTTGGTTTGATTTCTATTATTCACCTAAACAAAAAATCCTCCTGCTTCACAGCTGGAGGATCAACGTAACCAAACATTATTTAATCAAAAAAAAACTACTTAGTTGTGTCAGGTGCGGTGCTCAAGCCTAAGCTGGCTTTTACACTTACATCTGAGTTTAAGGAACTGCGCAGATCATACTCCATTCTCACCCGCACTGTGCTGCCCTTAATGTAATCATCAAGAAAACGTGAATTATCAATATCCAAAACCAAACTGTTACCTACAGTAGAGGAAATATCTGATCGCTGCGCAACCATCACTTCTGATGATCCGTCGCCACGGGAGATATAAAGTCTGATGGATTTAAAAGCACCAAGATTCTGACTCACGGGATTACTTGCTTCCACTCTGGCAGAAGCGATCCGGACTTCTTTAATTGAACTTGTATTTGAACCCTGACCGGTAAATATCTGATCGAAGCTGCTTGCGGAACTGGTTGCGGACAGGCTGGTATTTGTTTTTGCTGAACCGGGAACAATCAGGGTGGCAGTATATGGGAACGTTGACCGGATTATTGATTGCATAGTGCCGCAGGCCGTAAGGATGCTGGCAGTGGCTATTAAAACAATAAGGGTCTTTTTCATAATCGTGTTAATTATTTAGCTCCAGCGTTACAAAACCCGTTCCAATGCTTATACGTAAGGCTTATCGTTAAAGTTACACTTTTTGTGTACCGTTTTATATACATTGTGTCTATGCAACCAAACTTGCCTTAATCTTAAGAAAAATTTCACTATTTAAGAAACAGTTAATCGAGATCTAAGAAATCAAGTTAAATAATTATGGAATATGAGAGCAAACCACAGATATACCCTAAACGCCTGATCTAAGCTCTTCCTGTTAGATACCAGTCTTGGGAGAAAATATTTTCTCACCATCTTTTCACCGGTTTAACATGAGCCGAAAGCAACAGACTCTCAGTAAGATAGCTGTTATTAGACCGGAAAATACAGCGCTTCAACAGCCTCAATTTTTAAAATTTATCATCAAAAAAATTCACTTGCCTATACGCAACCGCATAACCGGGTCGTTACCTCTGTACCTTTTTTAACGAAAAACAACCTGAAACAACAGCCAATGAACAAGATCTCTACTCAACAAATCATCAATATTTTTAACCTTTAAAAATTCGTATACTATGAAAAAGTCGGGATTAGGATTTCTTGCAACAGCAACAGCAGCATTTGGATTATTGGCGTTCACCGCCGCAGAAACAGGATCAATAAAAGGGACGTTTACTCCCGCCAACTCGGTAAACCAGGTTTGGGCGGTTTCCGGAACAGATACGTTGAAAGTAGTACCTGAGGGTAATTCATTTAACTTTGACCAGGTAAAGTCCGGTAAGTATACCGTTCTGATAGATGCAAAAGAACCTCTGAAAGACAAAACTCTTGAGAACGTAGAAGTCAAGGCCGGCCAGGCTGCAGACCTTGGTGAAATTAAGCTTGAACAGTAAAAATTAAATTTCCCTATATAAAGAGGAGCGTTTCGCTCCTCTTTATATATTTTAGGCGTTTAGATCTAACCTATGCGCTTCGTCGTTTTGCTGCTTGCTTCTTTTATTTACTTCTTACCGGCAGAGGCTCAAAAGAAACAGAATTTGTACTTCTTGAAATTTAGTGGAGAACAGGTGAACCATAAAGACAGCGCCGACTATATCCGCGTAATTCAGGAGCCTGATTCCGGATCAGTAAACTTCAAGGTTCTTGAATTTTTCACGAACAATGCACGTCGCTTCATTGGTGAAGTATCCGCATTTGAAGCCCATCTTATTTATGAGGGTTCAAGTATGCGTTTTTATAAGAACGGGCAAAAAGAAAAGATAATTACATACAAAAACGGGATACCGGTTGGAAATGCATACTATTTCTATTCCAACGGAAAACTGCATAAAATACTTGAGCACGGCTCCGAGGGAATTAAGGTTACTCATTCTTATAATAAATCCTATCATTATAAACTACAATCCTTCTACGACTCAACCGGAGTGCAGTTAGTTACTAACGGTAAGGGCCATGTGAATGAAAATGTTGATCACTTTAACGAAGAAGGCGATTATCTTAATGGTATGCGTGAAGGTTCATGGAAATTCAAGCATCTAAAAAAGCCAGTCACCTCGGAAGAAATTTACAAGAGCGGTCAATTTATCTCTGGCAGGATAATTAACGCCGATGGAAGCATTACCAACTATTCAAATGACGGATCATTGCCTGAATTCAAAGGCGGCATAGCAGCTTTCAACAAGTTTCTGAGCCGAAATGTAAAGTATCCTGAAGGCGCCCGACTGAAGGGAATAATGGGCAAGGTACTTATCTCGTTTGTTGTTGAATCTGATGGAACCATGGCAGATATAAAATTATTAAATTCTGTACATCCGTTGTTAGACAAAGAAGCTTTAAGGGTAGTTCGGCGTTCGCCGAACTGGATACCTGGGTACCAGCATGGCATTCCCGTACGTGTAGCTTACACAGTGCCCATTGCCTTTACGTTTTAAACCATCCCACAACACTGGTTTCCGGCCCATAATTAATATCGACTCTATATTTATTCAGCTTTTAAGGTCCGAAAGTTGATTTTTTATCTATCTTTGCACCCCGACAGAACAGTCGGGATTCTTGTTTCTAAGTGCATAGCACTCAGGTGTCAAACCCTTCTGTTTTGACCCATTCAATTTAATCTTTTTTTGAAATAGCTCTATGCCCAGAGATACCTCCATCCACTCCGTATTGATCATTGGTTCAGGTCCTATTGTGATCGGCCAGGCCTGTGAATTTGACTATGCCGGCTCACAAGCTGCTCTTTCTCTCAAAGATGAAGGCATTACCGTTTCGATTATCAACTCCAATCCGGCCACTATCATGACGGATAATGTTATTGGCGATCATGTTTACCTGTTGCCGCTAACTTGCGAGAGCCTAGAACAGATCCTGCAGGAGCAGAAGATAGACGCAGTGCTCCCTACTATGGGAGGTCAAACGGCTCTGAATCTCTGCAAGGAAGCGGAGGAACGCGGCATCTGGCAAAAGTATGGTGTCCGTATCGTAGGCGTTGATATAGCCGCCATTGAAAAAACGGAGAATCGCGAAGAATTCCGTCAGCTAATGGTAGATATCGGTGTCGGAGTTGCTAAATCTAAAATTGCGAACTCTTTCCTTGAAGGAAAGGAAGCCGCCCAGGAAATTGGATTTCCACTAGTTATCCGCCCTTCTTATACCCTGGGTGGTTCAGGCGGCGGATTTGTACATAAGAAAGAAGACTTCGACCACGCACTAAGCCGCGGATTGCAGGCATCGCCTACACACGAAGTCCTGGTTGAAAAGGCAGTCCTTGGGTGGAAAGAATTCGAACTGGAGCTGCTTCGGGACGGAAAAGACAATGTAATCATCATCTGCTCTATCGAGAACTTCGACCCTATGGGCATTCATACAGGTGACTCCATTACGGTTGCACCGGCCATGACGCTAAGTGACCGCTGCTATCAGGACATGCGTAACCAGGCGATCAAGATGATGAGAGCTATTGGTAACTTTGCCGGAGGTTGTAACGTGCAGTTCTCGGTAGATCCCGCCACCGAAGATATAATCGCTATCGAGATCAATCCCCGGGTTTCTCGCTCTTCCGCCCTTGCCTCAAAAGCGACAGGCTATCCTATTGCTAAGATTGCCGCTAAACTTGCAATTGGCTATAATCTTGATGAAGTTGAGAACCAGATCACGAAAACCACATCCGCGTATTTTGAGCCGACACTGGACTACGTGATCGTTAAAATACCACGCTGGAACTTCGATAAATTTAAAGGCGCCAATACTCAGCTCGGACTTCAAATGAAATCGGTTGGTGAGGTAATGGCAATTGGCCGTACATTTATAGAAGCCCTTCAAAAAGCTTGTCAGAGTTTGGAAACCAATCGTCTCGGACTGGGTGCTGACGGCAAGCAAAGCCGCAACCTTGAAGAGATCATGTATAGCCTGGAGCATCCAAGCTGGGATCGCCTGTTTCATGTCAAGGACGCTATGAGCCTGGGCGTGCCGCTTGAATCCATACGTAAAGTCACCCATATAGATAAATGGTTCCTGGTTCAGATACAGGAACTGGTACAGCTAGAAACAGAACTGAAGCGTTATTCGCTGACTAATATCCCTAAAGACTTTTTCCTGACCCTGAAGCAAAAAGGGTATGCCGATGCACAGATCGCATGGCTGCTTGGAAACGTGAGCGAAGATCAGGTATATGCGCAGCGCAAGGAATTAGGAATAAACCGCTGTTATAAGATGGTTGATACCTGTGCCGCAGAATTCCAGGCCCAGACCCCATATTACTATTCGACCTTTGAGGACGAAAATGAGTCAATAGTGAGCGAAAAGAAAAAGATAATCGTTCTCGGCTCAGGACCTAACCGTATCGGCCAGGGGATAGAGTTTGACTATTCCTGCGTTCACGGCTTATTAGCAGCAAAGGAGGCCGGTTATGAGTCTATCATGATCAACTGTAATCCGGAAACTGTATCGACCGATTTTAACATGGCCGATAAGCTGTATTTCGAGCCTGTATTCTGGGAGCATGTACGCGAGATAATTGAACTGGAGAAACCGGAAGGCGTCATCGTTCAGTTAGGCGGTCAGACAGCCCTTAAAATGGCTGAGAAGCTACATGAATTCGGAATTAAGATTATCGGAACTTCATACAATGATATGGATATCGCCGAGGACCGGGGCCGGTTCTCTGATTTGCTTAAAGAGCTTGATATCCCTTACCCCCGCTATGGAGTAGCTGAGAGTGCTGAAGAAGCACTGGAAGTTGCCCACCATGTTGGATACCCGGTTCTTGTTCGGCCGAGCTACGTATTAGGTGGTCAGGGGATGAGCATTGTGATCAATGATGAGGATCTTGAAAAGGCAGTGGTTAAATTGCTAAGGAACTTACCGGGTAACCGTGTCCTGATAGATCATTTCCTTGACCGTGCAGAAGAAGCAGAATCTGATTCGATATGCGATGGCGAAGATGTTCACATCATCGGTTTGATGGAGCACATTGAACCAGCGGGTATTCATTCGGGAGATTCGTACGCTGTATTGCCTCCTTTCAACCTGCCGGATAAAGTCCTGGCCGATATGGAAGAGTACAGTAAGCGTATCGCAAGAGCTCTGAACGTACGCGGCCTCTTGAATATTCAGTTCGCGATAAAGGACGGAAAGGTATACGTAATTGAAGCAAACCCGCGTGCATCACGCACAGTTCCTTTTATTGCCAAAGCTTATGACGTTCCCTATATTAACATAGCAACGAAGGTGATGCTTGGCGACAAAAAGCTGAAGGACTTTAACATTGTGCGTAAGCTTGAAGGCTATGCCATCAAGGAACCTGTTTTCTCATTCGACAAATTCCCGGAAGTTGAAAAACAGTTAGGACCGGAGATGAAATCAACCGGGGAAGCAATCCGGTTTATAAAGTCCCTTGAGGATCCTTACTTCAGGCATTTATATAAGGAGAAGTCAATGTATCTCTCCAAATAGAAATAAGAAAACCGGCACTGTAGAGAGCCGGTTTTTTTTATTTAGTATAAACCTCTGGAAAGTTTAGTTCATCACCACAACACCTTTGGCTTCAAAGGCAAGCTGTTTTTTAGGAGTTGTTATTTGGGCAATCTCGGCCGCCGGTTTACCTGCGTCCTCTGCATAGTGCCGCTGATCTTCGACGGATGTGGTATCTGTAAAGGCAAAGCCCTCCAGTATCACTTCCTTGCCTGAGAGATCCTTAGGAACGAAGATCTTATAATCCTTGAAGGTTACACGCATATCATCGCCATTGTTAAGTTTCATGATCATCCAGCAACCCTTCTTCTGACAAACCTCTTTGACAACACCTCTCACTTTCATATCCAATTTGTCCTTATCGTGCATCGCAGTTGACACTGAAGCGAGGTCTATTACGTTTACATCCTGAATAGAGTCACCGTACACAGCAGTGCCTTTTACGTATTCCGCAGCACGAAGGGCGGTTTTAGGCTCATTATTGCAGGATGCCAGCAAAGCGGCCACGACCAGCAGAGGTATCATTCTTTTCATTGTCTGTAGTTTGATCAATAACAAATTTGGCAAAATTAAGTGAAAGTTATGTGGACATATTGTAACGATAGCATAAGTAACTTAACGCTGCTGGATTGGCTATCCGAATAAGGCTGTAAATACTTCTTCTACTTTAGCTACAGTTTTAATTTCAATTTTATAGCGAGACACATCCAGGCCTTTCTTGTTATACCGGGAAATAAAGATCTGTTCGAATCCAAGCTTCTCTGCTTCTGCTATACGTTGTTCTACACGGTTCACCGCCCGTATCTCACCTGACAGACCTACTTCAGCGGCGAAGCAGGTTTTCAGGCCAACCGGCATGTTTTCATGCGATGAAATGATCGAGACTATAACGGCAAGATCAATTGCAGGGTCTTCAACACGCAGGCCACCGGCAATATTAAGAAACACGTCCTGTGTACTGAGCCTGAAACCGCAGCGCTTTTCTAGTACGGCAAGCAGCATATTCATCCGCTTGGTATCAAAACCCGTAGCGGAGCGCTGCGGAGTACCATAAGCCGAAACACTGACCAGTGCCTGGACTTCCACCAGCATAGGCCGCAAACCTTCCATCATAGCCGATATGGTGATCCCGCTGAGGGGCTCCTCCCGCTGCGAGAGAAGTATTTCTGATGGGTTTGAGACCTCACGTAAGCCGCTGCCCTGCATCTCATAAATACCCAACTCGGAGGCCGATCCGAACCGGTTTTTAACAGCCCTCAAGATCCGGTAAACATGGTGGCGGTCGCCCTCGAACTGCAGCACCGTATCAACCATATGTTCCAGTATCTTCGGGCCAGCAATCATGCCATCCTTGGTAATATGCCCGATCAGGAATACAGGTGTTCCGCTCTCTTTCGCAAACCGGAGAAGTTCGGCCGTACATTCACGAACCTGTGACACACTCCCGGGGGTAGATTCTATATGCGATGAGTAAAGGGTCTGAATGGAATCGATAACAAGCAGGTCAGGCTGAAGTATCTCCACCTGCTTGAATATATTTTGCGTGGAGGTTTCTGTTAAAATATAACATTCTGCTTTTGGGGAATTTACCAGCCGTTCGGCCCGCATCTTTATCTGCTGTTCGCTTTCCTCGCCCGAAACGTACAGGACTTTTAGCCCGGGAAGATTAAGTGCAAGCTGCAGCATAAGGGTAGATTTACCTATCCCGGGTTCCCCTCCTATCAGTACAATAGACCCTCCTACAATCCCGCCTCCAAGAACGCGGTTAAATTCCTTGTCAGGAGTGACAAGGCGGTGCTCTTCCGTAAATTGTATGTCCCTTATCGCGGCAGGCTTATTCAAACGCTGGGTGGACGTCGATGTACCTTTCCAGTTCGGGATCGCCGGATTGGCTTTCTCGATCACCTCTTCAACAAGAGTATTCCATTGCTGGCAGGAAGGACATTTGCCCAACCATTTAGCAGACTCAAAGCCACAGCTTTGACAAAAGTATGCGGATCGTGTTTTAGCCAAGTGGATAATGTGATAATGTGATAATATGGGAATATGCAAATGATGGCATCGCAGCTATTGAAAGATGTGAAGATATGCAGAAAGTACATCAGGTTTAAACAAAAATGTGCAGACAACTTTGTTATCTGCACATTTCATTAATGAATTAGCATATCAGCAAATTCTCACATTAAAGCTTTATTTCTTCTTCTTTCGAATTCAGGAAGTGAAACTCCGTAAGATAGTATGAGGACACCGGCTTCACTTTAACCCATTTATTGAATTTAAAGAACCATTTCCATTGACAGGAGATCAGTCCCTTTTTGATATAGGCTTCAATATATGGATGAACACAAAGTGTAATTCCTTTTTCATTCTGCTCATTCAGGATATAGTTCAGATTATTCTCAATATCATCCATCAAAATGATACTCGCTTTGATCTCACCTGTACCATCGCAAGCCGGGCATTTCTCATTTGTAACGATATTCATCTCAGGTCGGACGCGTTGACGGGTAACCTGCACAAGGCCAAATTTACTTGGCGGTAATATCGTATGCTTAGCCCTGTCTAACAGCATCTGGTCCTTGAGATAATCAAACAGCTCCTTGCGGTTTTGAGGCTTGTGCATATCGATAAAATCGATTACTACAATACCGCCCATATCGCGCAGGCGAAGCTGGCGAGCAATTTCTTTGGCTGCCTCCATGTTGACCATCAAGGCGTTTTGCTCCTGGTTCTCAGGATTTGCGGTACGGTTTCCACTGTTCACGTCAATTACGTGGAGAGCCTCAGTATGCTCGATCACCAGGTAGGCTCCTCCGGGAAGGTTTACAGTCTTTCCAAAAGCCGCTTTGATCTGCTTCTCTATTCCGAAATGTTCGAAGATAGGTTCGCGGTGCTTGTAAAGCTTTACGATCTTATCCAGGTCCGGCGATATCTCATGCACATATGATCTTACCTCTTCATACATCGCAGGATCTGAGATGTGGATATTAGTAAAATCAGCGTTTAGTATATCCCGTAATATTGTTGATGCACGTCCCATTTCTCCAAGTATCTTCTTTGACGGCTCGGTAGCAGGTAAACGCGTGGTGAAGCTTTCCCACTTATCAATCAGATCTAGTAGATCCTTTTGTAGTTCGGCAACACCTTTCCCTTCGGACACGGTGCGTATTATAACACCGAAATTCTTAGGTTTTATACTCTCTACGATCTTCTTTAAGCGGCTGCGTTCGGTATTACTCTTAATTTTTTTGGAGATAGAAATAACCTCCGAAAAAGGAACGAGCACAACAAAACGACCTGCAATAGAAATATCGGAACTCAACCGTGGGCCCTTGGTTGAAATAGGTTCTTTTGCGATCTGAACTGGCAAAACCATATTGCGGCTCAGAATCTCAGAAATTTTACCGGATTTGTTTATATCCGATTCCTGTTTAAAACTATTCAGCAGTTTATCTTTGTAACTGCCATTCTTTACGATCTTGGTCAGCTTTAAAAGCGACTGAACCTGTGGCCCCAGGTCAAGATAATGCAGGAAAGCATCTTTCTCATAGCCTACATCTACAAACGCAGCATTCAACCCCGGCATGATCTTTTTGATCTTACCCAGATAAATGTCGCCAACAGCATAATTGTTATTGACCTGCTCTTTGTTTAATTCTACGAGTTGCTTGTCTTGCAGTAAAGCAATAGTCACCCCATTGGGGTTAGAATTGATTATTAATTCTTTTACCAATAGCTACTCTTTATAACGGCGGCATTGGGAAGCCGCCATCCGTGAAAAAAAGATTAAATAAGAAAACACATAGAAAAGCATTAAACCTCCGTCGCTATGTACTTTGCGGGAGGTCTAATGTAAGTCTGAAAGTTTGAAGTAAAAAGCTTAAAGCGGAGGCTAAAAACTATACTACCCACTTATGACTATTTTTTCTTATGCCTGTTCTTTCTTAAGCGTTTTTTACGTTTGTGGGTAGCCATTTTATGTCTTTTTCTTTTTTTACCGCTTGGCATAATTTTTAGATTTAAATGTTTTATTGATAATTACTTCTTTAATTCTTTGATTTTACGGTCTACAAACTGACCTAAACTAGGATCGGCAGCAAGTTCCTTGCATTTCAAATAAGCTGTTATAGCCTCATCGACCATCCCCTGGTTCTCATAACTGGAGGCAAGGTAGAACCACGCTTCCGGATCAGGCTTCTGTGCTACCACGGTTTTGAAACGGCCGACAGCTTTATCGAACTGTCCGGATTTCATTGAAAATAAACCGAGGTTCATGTTCGCTTTAATATTTTTAGGATCTTCTTTAACTACTGCAAGCAGCAATTGTATTCCCTGCATCGGGTTTCCTGATCCGCTAACATAAGCAACTCCCAGGCCTGTCCTGGCATCCAGGCTATTCTTATCAAGCTCTACAGCTTTCTGATAAGCCGCAGTGGCTTTCTGCATTAATGCAGGCTGAATAAGTGAATCCTGCGTATTCTGGTAAGCATCTGTAAAACGATCTCCGGTTATTAACCAGTTATCAAGATTGCTTTCCTTCCCCGCTATCATTTCATAATAAAATGCTGCAGGTGCAGGTTTATTCACATCATCCCATTTTTGAGCCAGCTTCTTCTCTGTGTCCAGCTGCTCCTTTCCTGAGCTGCCTTCATGAGCTGCTTCGAGTTCTTTGATTTGCTGAGCAAGATTCGCATTCAGATCCTGACGGGCAGTTTCTGAAGCTTGCTCTACCGTATAAACAGGAGAACCCGCTGCAACTGCTCCCGCTTCAGGCTGATTACCTGCGGCCTGCTCTTCACTGGGTTTAACCAAACCTTTAATATTTAAAGAAAGCAAGACCGCCATCAGTATCACTACTGCACCGATAACAAGGATTTGCTGCTTCTTTAACATAAAGAGTCTGATTATTTTACTTCCGCTACTTTCTTATTTCCTGATTTTACTTTCTCAACAAATACTTTTGCTGGCTTAAAACTTGGCACAAAGTGCTCGGGGATAATGATGGCAGTATTTTTAGAAATATTACGTGCAGTCTTTTTAGCTCTTTTCTTTACTACAAAGCTGCCGAAGCCTCTTACATATACGTTCTCGCCGCTTACCATTGAATTTTTAACCACTTTAAAAAATGCTTCTACTGCTTCCTGAACGTCTACTTTCTCAATACCGGTTTTCGTAGAGATCTCCGCAATTATTTCTGCCTTGGTCATGTCTGTTTTATTCTATTATTTATCGTAAATACTTAACTGTTTTGGGGTTGCAAAAGTATTGGATTAAATTGAATTAGGGAAATATATTCAGCATTTTTTTAAAGCTGCCGGAATAAAAGAAAGTCTGCCGTACTTTTGCAGCCCTACATTTTCAGCATATGAACTTTTCACAGGAAATTATCGCGTGGTACCTGATCAACAAGCGTGATCTTCCCTGGAGGGAAACAAGTGATCCATATATTATATGGCTTTCAGAAATTATCATGCAACAGACCAGGGTTGAACAGGGTACTCCTTATTTTCACAAGTTTGCTGAAAAATATCCTACCGTTACTGATTTTGCCCGGGCCTCGGAAGATGAGATCTTAAAGAACTGGCAGGGGCTGGGGTATTATTCACGGGGCCGCAATATGCACCATACGGCCCGGATGGTCATGGAAGAACATGCGGGCTACTTCCCGAAAAAATACGACGAGTTATTGAAATTGAAAGGCATTGGCGACTATACCGCAGCGGCAATTTCATCCTTCTCTTCCAATGAGCCTAAAGCAGTGGTGGACGGGAATGTCTTTCGCCTCTTAAGCAGATTTTTCGGCATTGATAGCCCGATAAATTCTACCGCCGGGAAGAAAGCATTTACCACCCTGGCGAACCAGGTGATGGATGTTGAGAATGCTGGAACTTATAACCAGGCGGCAATGGAATTTGGTTCGCTGCAGTGCCGGCCTGTACGACCTGATTGTTCCATATGTCCTCTGCGCCAGGGGTGCGAAGCTTACCAATCTGACAGGGTCAGGTTGCTGCCGGTTAAACTGAAACCTGCAAAACTTCGGAACCGCTATTTCTACTTTATAGCCGCAGTCAAAGGCGACCGGATCCTGATGCAAAAACGCGGGCCTAAAGATATCTGGCAGAATCTCTATCAGCTTCCCCTATTTGAAACCGAATCGACGGTCGCTGCTCATGAGATTTTGAACGATCCCCGGTTTAGGGAGCTCTTTGGGACGGAAGCAATTATAAAAAGCATTTCGCCGCCGGTGAAGCAGTCATTAAGTCACCAGCGCTTGCATTCACAATTTATTGAAATAAGGCGTTTCCAAGACCCGATGATTGAAACCGATGAGTATTTGTTCGCTAACTGCACAGATTTACAATCACTTGCACAACCGAAACTAATATTTGAGTTCCTCGAAAAGTTTTTATAAATTCAAGTAGCTTATTTATGAAAAAATCATGTCAGGAATCAATAAAGTAATATTAGTGGGACATTTGGGCAAGGATCCGGAAGTCAGGCACCTTGAGGGCGGCGTAAGTGTAGCAAGCTTTCCATTAGCAACATCAGAAACTTATAATAAGGATGGCCGCAAAATAGAGCAGACCGAGTGGCATAACATCGTTATGTGGCGTGGATTAGCAGATGTTGCTTCGAAATATCTCCAGAAAAATAAGCTGGTCTATATAGAAGGAAAACTGAGAACGCGTTCTTTTGAAGATAAAGAAGGCAATAAAAAATATACTACCGAAGTTGTAGCTGAAAATTTCACCATGCTTGGCAGGAAGAGTGATTTTGAGAATGGAAGCGCGACAAGCACTGCTACCACAACCCCCAAGGCTGAGGAACAGCCTATGAGCTACGACAGAGCTAACCCTGAAACCGATGATCTTCCATTCTGATCTTATGTAATTCTATACTCCGACGTTCTGCACCCTGAAAGACTTATTCTACCAAGCCCTGCATATAATCCAGGGTAAGGTTTGTCATGGCCTTTACACCCAGTACAAAGCCACTTTCATCGATAAAAAAATCGGGAGTATGATGTGATGCGACCTTCTTCGGATCCTTTCCCTTGGGCATGCCCCCTAATGAAATATAAAGGCCCGGAACTTTTTCCTGGTAGAAAGAAAAATCTTCAGCGCCCGTGTCCGCGGGTATCAGCACAACCTTTTCTTTCCCTGCCGTATTCCGCAGACTCGGAAGCATCCGCTCCGTCAGAGCGGGGTCATTGAAGGTTACCGGATACCGTACGCTGAATGGAATTTTTACTTCGGCCACTGCGCCGGCGCTTTCCGCGGTCTTAGTCGCCACCTGCTTCACGCGCTCTATAATCATCTTTTCATCCTCTGCACTTAAGGCTCGCAAAGTGCCCATCATCTCTACCTGCTCAGGGATGATATTCGACCTGACTCCCCCATGAATCGATCCGATGGTAACTATACCTGCATTCTCAGTCACGTTTAGGTTACGGCTGACTATTGTTTGCAGATTATTGATGATCTGTGCTGAAACTACAATTGGATCAACCGAAGACCATGGCGCAGCTCCGTGAGCCTGACGCCCCTTGACAATGATCTGCATGTCGTTAACACTGGCCATTGTCCCCCCGGGGCGATAAGTAATCTTCCCGACCTCGGTCAGCGCATCAATATGAAGTCCGAATATTACGTCAACTTTAGGATTTTCAAGAACGCCCTCTTTCACCATTAACTCGGCTCCACCCTCTTCGCCAAAGGGCGGCCCTTCCTCGGCAGGCTGAAAAATGAACTTTACAGTGCCTTTAAGCTCGTTTTTGTGGGCAGCTAATACTTCAGCAACGCCCATCAGAATGGCTATATGCGAGTCATGTCCACAAGCATGCATTACACTTACCTCCTGCCCGTTAAACTGGGCTTTAGCTTTAGAGGCGAAGGGTATATCCACTCTTTCCTGGACCGGCAACCCGTCCATGTCTGCCCTTAAGGCAACTACGGGTCCGGCTTTCGCACCCTTCAATATTCCTACTACTCCGGTTCTGGCCACTCCTGTCTTGACCTCCATTCCAAGTGACCGCAGATGCCTGGCAATCACTCCCGCGGTGCGGACTTCATTGTTTCCCAGTTCGGGATGCTCATGAAAATCGCGCCGCCATTCAATCACTTTCTTTTCAATTTTATCGGCTGACAGACTGGCCTTGCTTTTCAGATCACTATTCTGGCCGAAAGCCGATATTGAGATAAGCAATGCGGGATAAAGGAGTTTTCTCGTCATAAATAAACTTAAGAAGCGTTAAGATAGAAAATTTATTAATTCAGAAGGTGTCCGACCCTGATTCGGTTTGATGAAACAGCTGCCTGCTCATTCTGAAAATATCAAATATATGATGTGCCTCATGGAGAAGAAAAAATTCACCCCAAAGAGCAATAGAGAATTTTCCTAACCGGGTATGCCTCCCCTTACGGCTCAATTCTCCGGAATCCAGCCTTAAATAAAACTGAGCTATTGACTTTCTGAACAAACGTAATTTATTCAGGAGTTCAGGCACCGGCAGAAGAACCGCCTTTTCAAACTCGGGATCTTCTTCTGCGACATAGGGCTCAAATACGGCGTTAAAATTGTCCATGATCGTTTGAATTCTCTCAAAGAAAATCTCCTGATACCTTACTAAATGTGCCAACTGCTGACGAATGCTCCATTTACCCGCAATAACTTCTTTGTCGCACTGTTCCTCCGACAATCGACCGATAAGCTCATCCAAGACCAGGTGCTGGCTTTGCAAGCGTATTTTTGTTGCTTCAGGCAATTCCATATCAGAGTTTATTAAAGGGAATGTTCATCAGGTCAAAATCTTTCCAGCCGTTAAAATCAAAATGCCACCACTCATTGTTCAGCACCTTAAAGCCATGAGCCTCCATAACTTGTATTAACGTGTTCCGGTTCACCCTCGCTCTTTTGGGCAAATCGTTAAATTTTGCACTCGCTTCCGGGGCGAAACTGTCATATGGTGTCGGCATTTTTAATTCCTTGCCGGTTTTAAGCTTAATGAGGGTCATATCTATGGCGCATCCCCGATTATGCCTTGAACCGGTTTTTGGACTTGCAACAAAACTTTTGTCAGTTGCGATCTCAAAAAACTTCACCGTCACCGAATACGGACGATATGCATCATAAATCTTTAAACCAAGGCCTTTTTCTTTCAGCTCCTGCTGAACAGCCGCCAGGGTAATAACCACAGGTAGGCGTGCAAATGCTCTTGCTTCGGTGTACACCGCCTGTCCCGTAAAATTATTCCTCGTGGCATAGCGGATATCTAGTTTGATATCGGGAATATACTTGATGATCTCCACAAGCCTGGTACTACTGTCGGCCTTAATTCCGGAAAAGTAATCCGCATAACTGTCAACAATTCTCAGTTCACCAGGATTTGCTGTCTGCCCGGAAAGGCTTAATGCGCATATAAAAAGAAAGAGAAATATAACTAGAAGCCTTCTGATCATTCTAACGGAGTTTAATATTTTATCGGTTAGAAACTATCAGAAGATCAAGGTCTTTATGCGGTATGTTAAATCGTTCGGCGAGGTCGGTATTGGTAAGTTGTCCCTGGTACAGGTAAATGGCATTACGTACCCCGGGATTTTCCCAGATAACGTTCATAATGCCGCCCTTCTCACCGATATCAAGGAGAATCGGGGTAAATATGTTGGTAAGGGCATATGTAGCCGTTCTCGCCACCCTTGAAGCTATGTTGGGTACACAATAATGGATCACATCATGCTTTCGGAATGTGGGCTCTGTATGATTAGTGACATGAGAGGTTTCAAAACAACCGCCCTGGTCGATACTGACATCTATAATAACAGAATGAGGTTTCATTTTGCTTACGGTGGTGTCTGACACAATGCAGGGACTGAAACCATGCTTTGCCCTAAGAGCCCCGATCGCTACATCACAGCTACGCAATGCCTTTTGCAAAACATTGGGCTGAATTACAGAGGTGAATATGCGTGAGCCGATATTGTTCTGCAAACGTCTCAGCTTAAAAACAGAACTGTCAAACACCTTTACTTCAGCACCAAGCGCTATGGATGTCCGGGCAGCATACTCACCGACCGTGCCGGCACCAATGATAACAATCTCAGTTGGCGGAACTCCTGTAATACCTCCTAGCATCAGGCCTTTGCCTTCAAAAACATTACTGAGATATTCAGCCGCAATAAGAACTGAAGTCGCTCCCACTATTTCACTCATGGCGCGAACCACACTGAGCACGTTACCTTCGTCTCTTAAATATTCAAAAGAAAGGGCGGTAACCTTTTTCTTCATCAGGGCATGCAGGAAATCCGCTTTGAGACTTGACATCTGCAGAGCAGAAAGCAGTACCTGCCCTGTTTTCATTAAGGCGATTTCCTCAAATGTCGGTGGCGCAATCTTGATAATTATATCCGATTGGAAGACTTCCTTCTTATCATAGACTATTTTGGCACCCTGATCACTGTACTCGCGGTCTGTGAAGTTGGCAGCTACCCCTGCACCGGATTCAACCAGCACCTGATGACCGTTATTAACAAGCAAGGCAACCGATAAAGGTGTTAAGGGAATCCGGTTTTCCTGGAAAGAAGTTTCTTTTGGAATGCTTATGTTAAGACTGTTTTTCTTACGTTTTGTTTCCAGCATTGCCTCCTGAGGCTGCATTAAAGCCTGTTTTGCAATGTCGGATAATTCACTCATCATGGCCTGCGTATGTTTTTTGAAATTACAATTTTTTTAAGAGAACGTAATTTTTATTAACCGATTTATTTGACGATCACGGCTAAAAGCAGTCTTTCATCATCATCACCAACAGACAGGTCAACTCTTACATATTGCGACGGCCAGAGGCTTTTTATTTTTTCAGGCCATTCAACCAGGCAGTAGCTCCCTTCATAAAAGTATTCTTCATAACCCATGTCAAGCGCTTCGGTTTCCGTTTTAAGCCGATAAAAGTCAAAATGGTAAACTTTTCCCTTATCCGAATAGTATTCATTTACTATGGAGTACGTTGGACTGGAAACTTCATCTTTAACCCCAAGGACTGAGCATAGTTCTTTAATGAAGGTAGTTTTTCCGGCACCCATTTCCCCGAAAAAGAAAAACAGGCGCTCTGAAGGAAAATTTTTCACCAGGCTGGCTGCAACCGCGGGTAGTTCTTCAAGCTTGCTTACTTTGAAATCCATACCTGCAAACATAAGAACTACATGCGATTTACTTCGGACTGTAAGTTACGAAGGGTACGATCATTTCTTCCAGCGAGATACCACCATGCTGAAAAGTGCCATTAAAATAGTTTACAAACTGGTTGTAGTTATTAGGGTAAACAAAATAGCTGTCTTCCTTTGCAAAAATAAAGCTGGAACTGATGTGAAGCTTGGGCAACATAGCGTCATGCGGATTTTTTATATGAAACACATCCTTGGGATTAAAATTCAGGTTTTTGCCCTGCTTGTACCTTAAGTTGGTGTTGGTATTCCGGTCCCCGATCACTTTGCTTGGATGCTTCACACTTATTGTACCATGGTCGGTCGTGATAATCAGCTTAATGTTCTTCTGGGAAAGCTTTTTTAACGCGTCAAGAAGCGGGGAGTGTTCAAACCACGACAGGGTTAAGGACCGGTAAGCGGCCTCATTATTCGCCAGCTCGCGGATCATAGCCATGTCAGTACGTGCATGTGAAAGCATGTCAACGAAATTATAAACGATCACGTTCAGATCGTTCCCCATCAGGTTATTAATATTTTCATTGACGTCTTTACCTTGCTCGTAAGTCAGGACCTTATGGTAAGAGTATTTGCAATCCTTTCGTACAATCCTCTGGATCTGGTCGGCAAGAAAATCTTCCTCATACAAGTTTTTACCCCCCTCATCCTCGTCGTTCTGCCATTTACCCGGAAAACGACTTTCCATATCCAGCGGCATCAGCCCGGAAAATATGGCATTACGTGCATACTGCGTAGCAGTAGGCAGTATACTGTAATAGTGATCTTCTTCGTCCACCCGGTAGTAATCGCTCAAAATAGAGTTGATCATTTTCCACTGATCATAGCGCAGGTTATCGATCAGGATGAAGAATACAGGCTTATTACTTTCAAGCGCGGGAAAGACCTTCTTTTTGAACAGCTGGTTCGAAGTGATCGGACCGGATTCCGGATTCTTTATCCAGCCCAGGTAATTCTTTTCTATAAATTTGGAGAACTGAACGTTAGCCTCCGACTTCTGCATGGACAGTATTTCGCGCATCCCCGCGTCTTCAAGCTTCTCAAGTGAAAGTTCCCAGAACACAAGCTTTCTATAGATGTCAGTCCACTCAGAAAAACTGAGATTCTCATTCATGGTCATCCCAAGGTTTCGGAAGTCCTGCTGGTAAGCCATGGACGTTTTCTCGCTAACAAGGCGCTTATTATCTATCAGCTTTTTGATGGTCAGCAGTATCTGCCTTGGGTTCACCGGCTTGATCAGATAATCATCGATCTTAAAACCGATAGCATCCTCCATGAGATATTCCTCTTCATTCTTCGTGATGAGTACAATTGGAATATCAGGATTAATACTTTTTATCTTTCCAAGTGTCTCCAGACCGGTAAGTCCCGGCATATTTTCGTCAAGAAACACCAGATCAAAGTTTTCAATTTTAAACTGCTCCAATGCATCACTGCCGTTCGTCACCGTTTTAATCTTATACCCTTTTTCGTTTAAAAATAAGATATGTGGTTTAAGCAGATCGATCTCGTCATCGGCCCATAATATATTGGTTTCTTGCATGCTGTTTTTGATAATTTACAGTGTCGGAGCAGTGAATATTCGCGGATTAATTCAATGTGTGGTTTCAGTCATTTTTGGCCTTCTAACACAATTCTCCCCGCAAAATGTTTTATGTCTCATTAAAATTAACAATTTTTGTGCCTTAGCCTCCCGTATTGAACAAGAAAAAAATTATTAATGATCCTGTATATGGTTTCATAACCATCCACTCGGATCTGGTGTTCGATTTGATCCAGCATCCTTACGTGCAGAGGCTGCGACATATTAAGCAACTGGGCATGACCCACCTGGTCTATCCAGGCGCTCTGCACACCCGCTTTCATCACGCTTTGGGCGCAATGCATTTAATGGGCCTGGCAGTTGAGACCATCCGCAGTAAGGGTCATGAGATCACGGAGGAGGAGGAAGAAGCCGTAATTATTGCAATATTACTTCATGACATAGGCCACGGGCCCTTTTCGCATGCACTGGAACACACGATCGTTGAAGGGATCTCGCACGAGCATATTTCAACCTTGTTTATCAATAACCTGAATAAGCAATTTAACAATCAGCTGGATATGGCGCTGGACATTTTCAACAAGCGTTATCCAAAACGATTTCTGCATCAGCTTGTGTCCGGGCAGCTTGACATCGATCGTTTAGATTATCTTAACAGGGATAGCTTTTTCACAGGCGTTTCCGAAGGAGTGATCAGCTTCGACCGGATCATAAAAATGCTTGATGTGTCCGGAGATCAATTGGTAGTTGAGGAAAAAGGGATCTATTCCATAGAAAAGTTCCTGATCGCCCGCAGGCTGATGTACTGGCAAGTATACCTTCATAAAACTGTTATTGCAGCAGAACAAATGCTTGTTAAGATCCTTGAACGGGCGAAAGAACTTGCTGCAGGAGGGACGATACTATTTGCAACCCCCTGCCTGGCTCACTTTCTGAATAATTCCGTGACCGCAGAAGACTTTATAACCGATCCAATCCACCTGGAAAGGTTTTCCAGATTGGATGATCACGATATTTTTACATCCATTAAGGTGTGGACAGATCATGAAGACCTCATTCTGTCTTCACTTTGTAAACATTTAATTGCACGCAACCTTTACCAGGTCGAAATAAGTAATGAACCACCACCGTTAGAGAAGATCGATGCGCTGGTTGATGAGAGCCTCTCAATCTTTGATATTGATGAGGATGAGGCTTCTTATTTCGTTTTTACTGATACTATCAAAAACAACGCATACAGCGTGGGAGACGGGAATATCAACCTTCTGATGAAAGATGGCAGTATACTGGACATCACCCTTGCTTCCGACAATTCGAACCTCGAGGCCCTGGCCAAAACAGTAAAAAAATATATCCTTTGCTACCTGAAGGAACTGAAACATCAGGACTGGAATGCGTCTAACAGCTAATAAGGACAAAATTTGTTCGTTAACTAATAACACCTAAATTTGCCGCATGCAATTAACTGCACATCAGATTGCGCTATTACTAAATGGAACCGTTGAAGGTAACCCGGATGTGTCAGTTAACCAACTGGCTAAAATTGAGGAAGCCTTACCAGGTTCACTTTCATTTCTGGCCAATCCAAAATATGAACAATTCCTTTATCAGACTCAGGCATCAATCGTGATCCTGAATGAAGATTTCGTGATCAGCCAGCCGGTCAATCCGACTTTGATACGGGTAAAGGACGCCTACAGCGCATTTTCGGTGTTGCTGGATAAATATAATACCATCAAGCTAAATAAGACGGGCATCGAACAGCCTTCATTCATTCACCCGAGCGCCAGCGTGGGCGAGAATGTTTACATAGGTGCTTTTGCTTATATCGGCGCCAATGCTGTCATCGGAAACAATACCAGGATATATCCGCAGACCTATGTTGGTGATAATGTGAAGATAGGTGACGATTGTACCCTTTTTTCGGGCGTTAAAGTTTACGCAGACTGCGAACTGCATAACCGCGTGATCATTCACTCAAGTACCGTTATCGGTAGTGATGGTTTCGGCTTCGCACCGCAAAAAGATGGCAGCTATACCAAGATCAGCCAGATCGGGAATGTTATAATTGAAAACGATGTGGAGATCGGCGCGAATACCTGCATCGACCGCGCAACGATGGGATCAACCATCATCCGGAGCGGCGTTAAATTAGACAACCTGCTTCAGCTTGCGCATAATGTCGAAGTCGGAAAAAACACCGTAATCGCATCTCAGACCGGTGTTTCGGGAAGCGCCAAGATTGGCGAGAACTGTATCATTGGCGGCCAGGTTGGCATCGTCGGACATATATCGATAGCCAAAGGCTCGCAGATCCAGGCCAAATCAGGCATTGGAAGATCCATTGAGGACGAAGGTAAAAAGTGGGCAGGTGCTCCGGCAACCAGTTTTGGAAATAACATGCGTGCTCAAGTTATCTTTCAGCGTTTGCCCGAATTGGAAAAAACAATTGAAGACCTTCGGGCGAAATTAGAATCATTAACAAAAGCAGAAAATCAGTAAAACGATTTTCTAAGTGTATAAGATGAACGTAAAACAAAGAACAATCAAGTCGGAAGTTTCAGTAGCAGGCGTGGGATTACATACCGGGCAGCCGGTTGTTATGACCTTTAAGCCGGCTCCTGTAAATCATGGCTATAAATTCAAACGCGTCGATCTCCCCGACAGCCCTGTTGTGGACGCAGACGTGGACAATGTGACTGACACTTCACGCGGAACGACCATTTCTCAAAACGGCGCGAGCGTAAGTACAGTAGAGCATGTTTTAGCTTGCCTGGTGGGTCTCGAAGTCGATAATGTTATGATGGAGCTTACTGGTCCTGAAATTCCCATTATGGATGGCAGCGCAATAATGTTCATCGAAGCGCTGGAGTCGATAGGCTTTAAAGAACAGGAAGCAGACCGTGATTATTACGATATTCCATACAATATCCACTATTCAGAACCCGACCGCAAAGTTGAGATGGTAGCCATGCCTCTGGATGATTATCGGTTTACCTGCATGATAGATTATAATTCCCCGGTTCTTGGAAGTCAGCATGCCGCGATTACGACTATTTCAGAATTTAAGAAGGAAATTGCTTCATGCCGGACTTTTTGCTTTTTGCATGAGCTGGAAATGCTGCTCGAACACAATCTTATAAAAGGCGGTGACCTTAATAACGCAATCGTTGTGGTTGACAAACAGGTGAGTCCTGAAGAATTAAAACACCTGGCTGTTCTTTTCAACCGCGATGATATAGATGTTGCGAAAGAAGGAATTCTGAACAATATCCAGTTACGTCATCAGAATGAGCCGGCACGTCATAAACTGCTTGACATGATTGGCGACCTTGCACTGGTTGGCGTTCCTTTACGCGGTCACATTATGGCAGCCCGCCCCGGCCATGCTGCTAATATTGCATTCGCCAAAAAGATCAAGGCGCAGATCAAAAAAGAGAAAAGTAAAAAAAACGTTCAGCAATACAACCCGAACTCAACACCTGTTTACGACACTGTTGAAGTAATGAACATCCTTCCGCACCGTGCGCCAATGCTGATGATCGATAAGATCATCGAGCTAAGCAAGAGTCACGTTGTGGGAGTAAAGAATGTTACAATGAATGAGCCTTTCTTCGTCGGCCACTTTCCTGAAGCACCGGTTATGCCCGGCGTATTGCAGATAGAGGCTATGGCTCAAACGGGTGGCATCCTGGTATTGAATACGGTTCCGGATCCCGAAAACTACCTTACCTATTTATTAAAGATCGAGAATGCCCGCTTTAAGGAAAAAGTATTACCGGGTGACACTTTGATATTTCGCTGTGATCTGATGGCACCTATACGCCGGGGCATCGCCCAGATGCGAGGTGTAGGTATGGTAGGCGATAAAATCGTTGTGGAAGCCGAATTGATGGCCCTTATATCCCGTATAGAAGAAAAAGAAGCATGATCCAGCCTTTAGCATACATACATCCTCAGGCAATTATTGCCGAAAATGTGGTTATCGACCCATTTGTCACAATTTACAAGGATGTCGTGATAGGCGAAGGCACCTGGATTGGTTCAAACGTCACTATTATGGATGGCGCCCGGATTGGCAAGAACTGCCGCATATTCCCTGGTGCTGTAATTTCTGCCCCGCCCCAGGATTTGAAATATAAAGGGGAGGCAACTACCGTTACTATCGGCGACAATACGATCATACGTGAATGCGTCACCCTGAATCGTGGTACGGCGCTCGACAAAAACACGACAACCATCGGGCAGAATTGCCTGCTGATGGCCTATGTCCATATAGCTCACGATTGTGTGATCGGGAACAATGTCATTATCGCCAACTCAGTACAGTTGGCAGGTCATATTGAGGTCCAGGACTTTGCTTTTATCGGCGGGGCCTCAGCAGTTCACCAGTTTGTATCTGTCGGAGCTCATTCCATTATTTCCGGAGGCTCACTGGTTCGTAAGGACGTTCCGCCCTACACCAAGGCGGGCCGCGAACCATTATCTTATGTCGGAATAAATTCTGTAGGCCTTCGTCGTCGCGGTTTCACATCCGAACAGATAAACGAGATCCAGGATATATACCGTACTATCTTCCTAAAGAAATTAAATATCAGTAAAGCGCTCGATATTATAGAAACAGAACGTCAACCCACCGAAATCCGTGATGAGATCCTCGATTTTATCCGGAACTCAAACCGGGGAGTGATGAAAGGCTTCGGAACTGCCTGATCGGGATTAAACAGATGACCTTTACTTATAGCTCCGAACGGTTAACAGCATGAAGATCAATCTTGAAAACATTGGCCGACGTTTTAACCGCGAATGGATATTCAGGAGTGTCACATACCAGTTCGACACCGGCAGCAGCTATGCCATATTGGGTGCCAACGGCTCAGGCAAATCTACCTTGCTGCAGATCATCGCGGGAAGCCTGACACCTTCCGAAGGCCATATTATTTACAACGACGATCATAAGAACATCGATGTAGAAAACATTTATCAGCATCTGGCACTTTCAACTCCTTACCTCGAGCTGATTGAAGAGTTTTCTCTTCCTGAACTGGTCGACTTTCATTTCAGTTTTAAGAACTATCATAAGGGCATCGACCGACAGGCGCTAACAGACCTGCTTGGATTTGCCAAGATCAGGAATAAACCGCTCAGGCACTTTTCATCGGGAATGAAGCAGCGCGTTAAATTGGCCCTGGCTATGTGTTCAGACACCCCTGCATTATTGCTGGATGAACCGACCGCCAATCTCGACAAACAAGGCGTTCTCTGGTACCAGGATCTTGTCAGCCGTTTTGCCTCAGACAGGTTGCTGATCATCTGTTCAAACCAGGAACACGAATATGAATTTTGCGATCATCGTCTGCAAGTGATGGATTATAAAGACTTTAGCAAGATCAATAGATAAATGCGTCAAATGCCTTCGAAACCATCAAAAAACGATGTTTTTGGAAGCAATAAATAATAATTAAAAAGGCATTGCTATTGTAAACAAAAGAATCTATCTTTGCGGCTCGAAAGACGCCTGCTTTAGACAGGCCGATTAAGAAAAAAAACAAAATGGCAAAAGCTTCAGACATTAAAAACGGTAACATCCTTCGTTTTAACGGAGAACTGGTAGCGGTCGAAGATTTTATTCACCGTACTCCGGGAAACCTTCGCGCTTTTTACCAGGCCCGTATGCGTAACGTCAGATCAGGTAAATTAGTGGAATATCGCTTCCGAACTGATGAAGAGGTTGAGATCTGCCGTGTTGAAACGAATGACTATCAGTACCTGTATGATGATGCTGATTTTTACATCGTCATGGATAACAATTCTTACGAGCAGTTCAATATTCCTAAGAAGTTATTTGGTGAGCCGGCACGTTTCCTTAAAGAAGGAATGAATGTAATCATCGCGTTTGAAAGCGATGAGCCGATCATGGCTGAAGTGCCTTCAAGTGTTGAGCTGGAGATCACCTACACAGAAAATGCGGTGAAGGGTGATACCTCTTCCGGCGCACAAAAAAATGCTACAGTTGAGACCGGTGTTGAGATCCGCGTTCCTTTATTCATCAACCAGGGTGATAAAGTGAAAGTAGATACCCGCACGGGCGACTATTTAGAACGTGTTAAATAACGTTCCCGATATTTACGATTAAGTTTAGGTTTAGGTTGATTAAAGCGGTCTCAATGAAATTTGAGGCCGTTTTTTATTTTAATGGTTCCCATAAAACTTTACATTCGTAGTGTGAATAAAGCAGAGATCCGCAAAACCTTCCTGGAAAGACGCAAGAATTTAAGCCGCTCGCAATACTGGATCCTGAACGGGATGATCGTGGAGCAGATTGCCCAGATAAACTGGAGTCAGTTTAAGCTGGTGCATTTATTTATGCCCATCTCTGACAATAAAGAGGTCGACACTTTTTCTATCCTTGAATATTTTAAAGAACACGAGCCCAAACTTCAGATCGTTATTCCCAAAACCGATTTCGAGACCATGGAAATGGAGAACATCCTGTTCGATCCTGTATATACCATCCTGGGCCGTAATAAATATAACATACCTGAGCCCATACACGGCCGGCCAATTTCACCACAGCTCATTGACGCGGTCATTATGCCCTTACTGGCCTTTGATCTGCAAGGCAACCGTGTGGGTTACGGGAAGGGATTTTATGATCGTTTCCTTGAGAGCTGCCGCCCTGATACCAGTCGCATAGGACTATCCTTTTTCGAACCAATCGAGGCTGTCGAAGATGTGAATGATCATGATAAAAAGATGCATGCCTGCATAACGCCTGATCGTATCTGGGAATTTAGTTAGGAGTGGAGAGTTGGGAGTAGTGAGTTAGGAGTTTAGAGCGGGGAGTAAAGAACTATGCGTCTTTGATCTTTGCTCTTTGTTCTTTAATCCAATAATCCCGATCCCAATCACTCCTGCGCTTTTATAAAGTCACTCAGCAGGTAAGCGATAACTTTCCCCGTAAGCTTACTTTCACGCCCGTCATCGAGCCTGGATGCGCCTTCTGCAATGTGTAAATAGAAGAGCTGCCTTGTGACAGTCTGCGCGATCATATCCCTCACCTGCTCTGTAGTAAAGCCCGTTGGTGACATGGCGCTTGTCAAAACCCCGGATATACTATCCAGGTCGATTTCCAGTCCGCACAAACCGTCGGTGAAATCAAGCGCATGCTGGAAAGCCCTGCTATGACTGGTAGTTTCCCGGATAAAATCCTCAAAAAAGACATACCGAAATCGCTCCGGCTGTGAATGGAACTGATCAATGATCGTCCGTGAATTATAATTCTCATGAAGGCCGATCATCGAATACTTTCCCAGAAAGCCTTCCTTAAAAGCGTAGCTGAAACCGTTCCCGCTATGGCGCCCCTCAATTGCCCGGAAGTCAGAATGCGCGTCTATATTAATCGTATTAACCGGACGTTTAAATGATTCGGAGAACGCCTTCAGAATGGGATAGGCATTATTATGCCCGCCGCCGACAACTAGGGGAATTTTTCCCGCGGCATATATGGCCTTGATCACCTGCTCAGTTTCCGAATCTATTTCATTAACGATGTTTCGCAAACTTTCAAGCTCATCCTCTTTGCCGGCATCAAGAGCACGGGCACGACCGATCTCGTCGGTGAAGTCGATATGGCCCAAAACGGCAATCTCATCGCCGCGGAGCTTTTCAGTGCTCTGGATATTGAGAAGCGCGCGCAGGGCATCCTCCCAGGCAGTCCTGCTGCCGGTGATCCCAAAGTTGGCCTGAACGCCCACATCTTCCGGAAGACCGAGCAGAACGAACTTAGAGCTTGAAAAAGCGAGCTCCTTTATATTTTCAACTACCTGTACCTTCTCCCCCAGCTTTATTTCGCCCGGGCGGATATTGGTATAAGACAAAATTTGTTCCCTGTTGTAGATCCTCAGACTGCCCATTTAATACACTTTACCATTAATGAAAACTCTTTCAATATGATTGGAGCCAAAGCTATATGGCATGTAAGCGAGAGAAGGAATAGCATGAGTTATAAAGAAATTCGCAGCTTTTCCCCTGGCGATCGAGCCATGCGAATGAGCCAGATCCATCGCCGCAGCCCCGTTTATTGTGGCGGCATTAATTGCCTCTTCGGGAAGCATCTTCAGGCGCATACACGCGAGCGATACTACCAGGTTCATATTCCCGGAGGGTGTTGAACCGGGGTTAAAGTCTGAGGCCAGGGCAACAGTTGTATTCCGGCTGATCAGGGACCGGGCATCTGCAAACGGGATTCCCAGAAACAGCGAACAGGAAGGAAGCAGCGTGGCAATGGTATCACTGTTGCTCACGCTGGACAGTGCCGCTTCATTCATCACCTCCAGGTGATCAACCGACAGCGCCCCGTGGGCCACTCCCGTTTCAACAGCTCCTGTTGCGGATAGCTGGTTGGCATGGATTTTCGCCTTCAACCCATATTTTGCGCCTGCTTCAAGTATCCGCGAGGTCTCATCAACCGTGAAGAAGCCCTGTTCGCAAAAGACATCAATATAGTCGGCCAGATTCTCCCCCGCTACCTGTGGGATCAATTCGCCTGTCAGGAGTTTGAGGTAACCTTCATGATCATTCTTAAAATTGGCCGGATAAGCATGCGCCCCCAGAAAAGTAGCCTTAACCGGTACCGGTGCAGCTTCCTTCAGCCGCCGGATCACGCGAAGCATTTTCAGTTCGCTGTCTGCGGTCAGCCCGTAACCGCTTTTTATCTCAATAGCCCCGGTCCCCAACCTGATAACTTCTTCCAGGCGGTTCCAGGCGCTCTCAAACAGCTTATCTTCGGAGGCTCCCTGAACCTTAGCTGCCGAGTTTAGGATACCACCCCCGGCCGCAGCGATCTCTTCGTAAGACTGACCCCTGATCTTCATCACAAACTCCTCCTCGCGGCTAGCTGCAAAGACGAGATGTGTATGTGAATCGCACCATGCTGGAAGCAAAAATTTACCTTTGGCAGAGATCTGCGCCGACAGGTTTGTGACATTCGATGGCAGGCTGCCCATCTCACCGAAATCCTTAAACTTTCCGTCTTCTATCAGTAGCCACGAATCTGCCAGGACAGGAAGCATGCCCATGTCAGCACCCTTCAGAAGTTTAACTTCCCCGGAGTGTGTGCCAACTAAACCCTTTATATGTGTGATCAGCGTGGATGACATAACCGAAGATAAGGTATTTCCCGCGGTTTAGTTTTTCTGAAAATCCAGTTCCAGCAAAACCGGGCAATGATCTGAATGCCTTGCTTCGCATAAAATGGCCGAACGCTTCAGATTCTCCCGCAAGCCTTCCGAAACCATATTGTAATCGATACGCCAGCCGAGGTTCCTGTTGCGGGCGCCTGCCCTGTAACTCCACCAGGTGTAGTTATGCGGTTCATGGTTGAAATGCCTGAAGGAATCAATGAAGCCGCTGCTAATGAAATTCTCCATCCACAAACGCTCGTCGGGAAGAAACCCGGAAGAGTTCGCATTTGATTTCGGGTTATGGATGTCGATAGCCTGATGGCAGATATTATAATCGCCTGATATCACCAGCCTGGGTAATTCGAGTTTCAGTTTGTCTATATATCCCTGGAAGTTGTCCAGGAACTGGAATTTAAAAGACTGCCTGTGTTCACCGCTTGACCCGGAGGGAAAGTAGGTACTCATGACGGAAAAGTCTTCGAAATCGGCACGGAGAACCCGGCCTTCCCGATCGTACTCTTCTATTCCGCAACCATACTCTACATGCTTTGGCGTATGTTTCGTGAAGATAGCTGTACCGCTATAGCCTTTCTTTTCCGCAGGATTCCAGTAGTGCTGGTAACCCATCTGTTCCAGCAGAAGAATGTCTGTCAACTGGTCCGGGGTACATTTTATTTCCTGCAAACAGACCACATCGGCGTCGGTAGCCTGCAGCCAGGCCAGCCAGTTTTTGTTGATCGCCGAACGGATACCGTTAACATTATAGGTAATGATCTTCATTAAAGTGTGTTGGTCTTAAGCCCCAGGGCTTTTTCAAGTTTACGCGCTTCCTTCTTTTTCAGAACGCTTACTTCCATCTTTACATCCTCAACCGGACGATCGCCAGGCGCTGTCTTTACCGCAGCGATTGCGTCAACCATCTCAATACCTTTTACTACTTCGCCATAAACGGTGTAGTTCTGGTCGAGATGCGGAACACCGCCAATGGTCTTATAAACCTCGCGCTGCCAGGTCGGGATCTGGCGGCCATTTAAACGGTTAGTTTGTAACTGGTCAAGCTTTTCATCAGTCCATACCTTACCCTGAACGATATAGAACTGGCTCGCGCTGGATGCTTTTTGGGGATTATTATCCCGCGCAGCAGCAAGAACGCCTTTTTTATGGAACAGGGAGTCACGGAATTCAGCGTCAACCAGGTATCCCAGGTCACCTTCTCCTAAAGCCTGTCCGGGCTTTGCAGTTTTTGAATCAGGGTCGCCCCCCTGGATCATAAATTCTTTGATAACACGGTGGAAAAGAGTCCCGTTGTAGAAACCTTCATTTGCAAGCTTTAAAAAATTATCATGATGTTTCGGCGTCTGGTTGTAAAGCATAATAATGCATTCACCCTGCGAACTTTTGAGCCTGATAAAATCATGCTTTGGCTTGGCGGCAAATGCCGGGATAGTAGCTATAAGAAATAGTAGGAACAGTATTTTTTTCATCTGAACAATTTTTTTGATCCCGAAAATACAAGATTTTTTATTTACCGCCACTGCTAAAGAAATACGGTGACCGCCCCGGCATCTTAGGATTGTCGAACCGGCAATATTGCATAGGCATTCCAGGTACCTTGTTCGGGTCATGTCCATAAAAACATGGACTTGACCTTACCATGAGCTAAAGAAATCCTTTGCCTTACCTGGCTTTTCAGGTGGAGATCACAGGTTATCGAAGTAAGTGACCATCAGCGATTTCAACACCATCTCCTGCTCCAGCAAAGTATAGGCAGGGATTGGCTTAACGAGTTTCCAGTGCGGCCAGCCATCCTGGTCAAGGCCTTCCAGCTCGTAAAAGCCCAGTTCGCTGAACAGCCGGCAGTTGGCTATATGCATCAGTTCTTCCTTCTGCCGCTTGCTGAATTTACGTGGTCCCTGACCGAGCTCCTGCACCCCGATCAGGAAGAGCAGCACCTTCAGGTCGGGCTTCTCATTATCGAAATCCCGGGCGATGCGTTCCTGTAGCTGGGCAAACTTAATATTGATCTCTGCTGGTGTCATGCCGCAAAGTTAGAAAAAGGAGCTCTGCAAAAGAGCTGATCTGTAAATGCTATGAAAGATTACAATAGTTTCCTGAAATCCTCGTCAGAAAGTTGGTAGTTGAGCCAGTCCCTGTTTTCCCTTGCACCAAGCCGTTCGTAAAAACGCATCCCATCTGCGTTCCAGCGGGCTACTGTCCATTTTATTGAGGCACAGTCGTAGGTCTCTGCTTCGCCGGCCACCGCCTTCATCAGCATTTCGCCGATCTTTAAACCCCGAAAATCTTCATCAACAAATAATTCCTTTATATAAATCGAAGGCCGGTTTTCCGCGGTATAGGCGATGAAATAATAAACGACCATACCGGCAATCCTGCCACCGGCTTCAGCAATGAAGCTGTAAAAGTCAGGCGGGTCTTTTCTAAAGCCTTTAGCAAGTACGATTTCAGGAGTGATTCTAAAGCTGTTCTCGTATTTTTCAAATACTGCAAGACCATGCATTAACTCCCATAACCGGGGGATCTCATCTTCAACAGGCCGTCTGATTATAGCTTCCACCTAACAAAATTAGTTTTCATCAATGTATTTTAAAATTTCTCTCCATGAAGAACGCAGGTTATCGAAAGGTGGAAATTGGGACGCATCTCAAGGGTGCGAATTAATCCAACCTCATTAAAACGGGTAGGTCACATTCCACAACTGTTGGCTGACGGCGCCGAAACTTTCGTTTGTCAGGTAGAGCTTGTTTTCGGCATTGAAGCAAACGGCTTCCACCTGGCCGGTTTCCGTGACGGAGCCCATGGTAAATGATTTCGCCGGTGAGTTGAAAAAACGGGTATCATCAGTAAGCTTAGACTCCCAGAGTAAGCGATCGCCGAAACCCATATAGCCCACCATGATCAGTTTGTTGTCTGTAATATTCACAGCGGCGCCCGTAACCATGCCGTCACTCTTATACTTCTCGACGAACTTCGCGGTTGAGGTGCCGGGCTGTGGAGATATCGTGAAGTGGTTAGTTTCGAACAAGTCTTTTGTAAACAGGTGCAATTCGCCCTTATACGCAATAAGCGCCTCCGCATCAAAATTAACTTTCCCGTCAACTGCGGGATACGAAAACCGGATAACTTCGCTGTCGACCTCGCCGTTACCGCTGATGCTGAGCAATGCAGACTTTCTGACCCGGTAGATCTGCTTTTCCTCCCGCTTTAACGAATTGTCGCCGATATCGGCAACATAAAGATAGTCCTGGTCCTGGGTTAATTCTTCCCAGTCGGTGTTGACGCTGTTTTTAATCTTGATTTCTGCGCTGACCGAACCGCTTTTCGCATCGATCCGGTAAAGAATATTTGCGTTGCCACTGTCATTGATGGTCCAGAAAGAGTTATCGAAATAGATTAGTCCCGAAGTTTCGTTAACCTTCGCATCCAGCATTTTTACCGAAACCGGCTTCAAAACGGAGACCGGTGCCGGTGGGTCGGCTTTGGGAGCCTGTGTGGATTTCTTGCAATTGGTGCTGAATCCTGAAAAGAATATCAGTAACAGGCTTAGGAAGATGCGCATACGTAAGGTCGGTTTTGAATACTCTTAAAGTTAAGATTTACGATTTAGAAAGTTCAAAGCGTTTATATTTGATTTATGGATAAACCAATAGCGACCGGCCTTCTGGCATACGGCATGTCGGGCAAGATCTTTCATGCCCCTTTTCTGGATAAGCACCCCGGCTTCAAATTACTTGGAGTACTTGAACGCAGCAAAAAAAATGCACAGGCTGATTATCCCGAAATAAATAGCTACGACACGGTGGAAGAACTCCTAAACCACCCTGAAATAGAACTACTTGTGATAAACACACCAAACAATACCCACTACGACCTTGCCAAACGGGCGTTGACAGCGGGAAAGCATGTGCTGATCGAAAAACCAGCAGCAACTTCCGTTGATGAAGCAAGGGAATTGTTTGAGCTAGGGAAACAGCTGGATAAGCAAGTAATGATCTATCATAACCGGCGCTTCGCAAGTGATTTTCTGGCTACTAAGCGGGTGATCGAGAGCGGCAAGCTGGGTACTGTAATTGAAATGCACCTGCGGTTTGACCGCTACCGTAACGTTATCGGACCAAAGGCATTTAAAGAAACTGCAATACCGGGAAGCGGCATCCTGTATGACCTTGGTTCGCATCTTCTCGATCAGGCGATCAGCCTGTTTGGAAAACCACTGAGTTTTCAGAAGACTTTAGGCAGATATCGCCCGGGAACGCAGGTTGATGATTATGCTCACCTCCACCTGGTCTTTCCCGATCGCCTTAACGTATTTATCACGGTAAGCATGCTGGTAGCAGACCCGCAGCCGGGTATTGTGATACACGGAACAAACGGATCTTTTATCAAGTCGTTCTGCGATACGCAGGAAGAGCAGCTGATTGCCGGTCTAAAACCCGGGGATCAGGGCTTTGGTGAAGAGCCCACCGGCAAAGAAGGCAGGCTGACGATAGTCAATAGCGATGGCACGAAGACTACCGAAGAGATCCCTTCTGAGAAAGGCCGGTACATGGGTGTGTTCGAAGCCGTTTTTCAGACGCTGAAACATGGTAAAGAATTTCCAGTGCGGGAGGAAGATATTCTTGAGCAGCTCGGGATATTGGGAAAGTAATAACGACGGTTCAGTATTGCCTTTCTATATTCTGCCGATCCGCGTAAACAGGGGGAAGCAGACTTCGAGCGATCGCTGTTCTCCCCAGGCCTCACGGAGTTTCGAGCTGATCGCATCGACCGGGTTATTATTATTGTCCCGGATATAATGCTGAACAGCGGACCAGCTGTTTAAATAACCGATGAGGTGATCGACCTCCCATTTAACACGGATGGCGACGGACGGGGCCGTGATCTCTTCAAAGGGAAAAGGAATGGTCTGATAGTGTTCGTCGACATACCGTCTTTCAGGATCCCAGTACCGGTCACCCAATGTCTCTTCATACAACTGCCAAATAATAGCATCCACTTTTTTATTGACTGTCAGGAGGCTGTAACACCAGATCGCTATAAGGGAGCCAGGCTTGCAAACCCGGTAGACTTCCTTGTAGAAATTATCAAAATCGAACCAATGGATCGCCTGAGCAACTGTTACAAGGTCAACTGAACGGTCTGGAATTGATACATTCTCGGCCGGGGTAAGCTGGTAATTGATATTATCCTTTTTTATTGCATTCTCAAGTTGCTTCTGGCTGATATCACTTGCCTCTACCCTGTTAAAGTGGTCGGCAAGAACTCCGGCTACCTGCCCATTACCGCATCCGCAATCCCATGCAAGGGTTTTACTCTGAACAAGCGGTAAAATAAAATCATATAATTCTGCCGGGTATACCGGGCGGAACTGTGCGTAGATAGAGGCGTGGGCTGAAAAGTTGTCTTTCACAGTGCTGGGTTCAAATTATACGCTGACAATATTTAAAGACAAATAAATCAGCTGGCTGGTTTTATCAAAACCAGAAAGTGCAGGCTGGCTATTTCAGGACATGATGTGCGAGTACCTTCTGCACATCATACACATTGACCGATTTGTTGAATTTCTTCGTGATACTTGGCTGTGATTCGCCGGAGATCCAGATCTTCAGTTCGGCGTCCAGTTCAAAGGTTCCGGCGGTTTCAACGCTAAACCTGGATATACTTTTATAGGAGACCGACATGAACTCGGTCTTCTTGCCCGTCAACCCTTGTCTGTCAATCAGTATAAGCCTTTTGGTGGTGAAGATGAAAGTGTCGCGGATGAGTTTGAAACCAAGTTCAATCTCTTCACCATCGATCAGAAGATTTCCGTAGTCCTTCTTTAATTCATCCTGGTTAACTACACCTGCGTTGCCCAGTAAAGCTGAAAATAATCCCATATAAATCTTTCTTTTTTAAATGCCCTGTAATATAGGAATTGAACAAGACCAATCCTCTGAAGATTCCAGAAATCCTTGGTATATTTAGATATGGTTGCTATAGACACCTTTCGGACCATCGCCCTCTCCTTTCCGGAAACGACGGAGCAGCCTCACTTCGAAAAAACTTCTTTTAGGGTACAGAAAAAGATCTTCGCTACCCTTGACATTCAAAAAGCGCAGGCGTGTGTTAAGTTATCAGAGATTGACCAGGATGTTTTTTCTTCTTTTAACAGGTCCGCCATTTTTCCGGTACCCAATAAATGGGGGAAACAGGGCTGGACATTAATAAACCTGAATGAAATAGCAGCGGATATTCTGAATGATGCCCTGCTTACGTCCTACTGCGGCGTGGCACCAAAGCGCCTCTCAGCGGATCTGAAGGATACGAGACAAGAACCCTAGATCAAAATAATGATACCGGATCTTCCACTATACATTCCTATAGTCTTCGGGCTTACCACAGTTCTGACACTGATAATGTTCTATCTAGCTGTGAGGAAGTCGCCTGCCGGTGATGCAACTGCGCTCTTGATCCTGGTGGTATTAACGGTATGGCTGATTCTTCAGGCAGCGGTAACGCTCAGCAATTTTTACAGTAGCGACACAAGGGCTCTCCCACCACGATTTGTATTTCTCGTTCTCCCGCCACTGTTGACCATACTTATCCTGTTTCTAACCAGGAAAGGAGTGACTTTTATAGACGAATTACCGCAAAAGACAATGACCTTCCTGCACATTGTCAGAGTTCCCGTAGAACTTGTTTTATACTGGCTATTTCTTAATAAGTCGGTCCCGCAATTGATGACCTTTGCCGGCCGCAATTTTGATATCCTTGCAGGTATCACAGGGCCGCTCGTAGCTTATTACGGACTGCAGAAACAGTTGCTCAACAGGAACACGCTCCTGGCATGGAATTTCATTGGGCTTGCATTATTACTAAATATCGTGATCCATGCCGTTCTTTCGGCACCCTTTGCTTTTCAGCAACTGGCCTTCGATCAACCGAATATCGCGGTCTTATATTTCCCTTTTAGCTGGCTACCTGGATTTGTCGTTCCGATGGTTCTTTTTAGTCACCTGGTGGCCATCAGGCAACTGACCCGATCAGATATAACGAAATGAACAGGAACGAACACCTTATATATCGTTTCTATACAGCCTTTCAAAAGAAGGATTTTAGAACTATGCAGGAATGTTATGCTGATACAGCAATGTTTAGTGACCCTGTATTTCCGAACCTGAACGCTACCCAGGTGAGAGCAATGTGGGAAATGTTTTGCGTGAAAAGCAGGGATCTGAAAATCGAGTTCCAGAATATCAGGGCTGATGAAAAAACAGGAAGCGCGGAATGGATCGCAACATATCCCTTTTCAGCCAACGGAAACAGGGTAATAAATCATATCACCGCAAACTTTGTGTTTGAGGACGAAAAGATCGTGAGGCACAGAGACCACTTCAATTTTCATAAGTGGGCCGGACAAGCTTTAGGCCTTTCCGGGAAATTACTGGGCTGGATGCCTTTCGTCCGGAATAAAACTCAGAAAGCGGCGATGAAGGCACTGAATGATTATATGAGTAAGAAGAGTCCCTGAGGCAGCCGGAACCTATTGCCATTTAAAGATCACGAAATCATTCGTTTTATTTACCATGCTCATGTTTGATTTGAGATATGCGTGTAGTCCGGGATGTTCCCTCCGAATTTCCTGGTAATGATTATCGACGATCCCGAAGAAGTCTGCGCCCTGCTTTTTAAGATCATCTAAGGCTAGGATCAAATTCGGATCATCTTTAGGAAGTTCAGACAGCGCCAGACCGATATCCAGGGGAAAGACCCAGCCTTTGCCGCCGCTGTAATAAATGGCTACCGGGTCGCCGATAACTTCCGCTATAGTTATGACGAGGTCACCAGGTTTCTTCAGGGAGCTAAGCCTGGTTCCGAGTTTATGGCTGTCGCTGGCAAACTTAGTTTCAAACAGGTAGTCGCGCATGATCCTGACGTTATATGCAAGCATCAATAAAATCACGAAAGCAAGCCTGGCTTGTTTTACTTTATCGACTGCAGTCCCATAGTTGTAGAGGACAACAAGCAGACGGCCACTGAAAACGGATATTACCGGCAGGAACAACTGAAAGTTCCATGGATTATTGATCAGTTCGGAAGCACCAATAAAATAGTACAGCACACAACCCAGGAGCAGGAAATGAAAGAAACGGGGAACTTTACTTTTCCTGGATTCATCATCCGCGGCTAGCGGTAACATTAATCCCAAAATAAAGAAGATAATGGCCGGATAACCCAGGATCCAGTATTCCATTATATTTTTGAGATTTTTGAAATAGAAATATTCTTTAAACACCGCTGTCCAGTCGTTCCATATCCAGTTGCGTGAACCTGCAAAATGATAAGGCGGGTAGGTAAGTGACAGGTATCGTGCCCACAAGTAATAAGCAACAACGGGAATCAATACCAATGCCAAGGTGAGAAGTACGGGTTTGAGACGAGGAAAGTCTTTAACACCCCGCTTTTTGTAAAGGGTTATGAAGGCATACAGCATTGGCAAACCTATAATCAGCCCGGGAATTTTGGTTAGTATTCCGAGACATCCAATCATCGCGGCCAAAACCAGGTATCGTGTTTTTTCCTGGTACAGGTATAAAACAAAAAGCCACATGCAGGTGGTCGTGAGAGAAACCATCGCCGGATCAGGAAGGAAAGACCGATCAGTAAAAGCACTACCCGGCAAGATCGCCATCATGGTGGCAGCCGCCAATGCATGCTTTTTGTCCCAAACGAGTAAGACAAGCTGATAGAGTGCAAAAATTCCCCATAAGCCAAAACTGATGGCAATCATCCGGCCTATCATATCATGCTGTCCGAAAAACTGGTAAGCAATAGCAGCAAGGTAACTTACCGTTTGAAACTCCCTTCCCTGGTAACCGGGTCCTACGCCCGTCCAGTTGACCTCGGGATAGAAGATATTCCAGTTATTCAGGAAATAATTCTGGGCCATCATGGCGGTGCTTGCCTGCCGCCAGCTGAAAACATCAATGAAAGGTTGGCTCAGATGCTGCCCCCGCATGAAAAGGGCGATGACTAAAATGATAATAAGCAGGAAGTTTCTGGATAGGAAAGCTCGTGCATCGCTAAAGACCATATATTACTTATTTTACAAGTAAGATACAAAGTTTACAGTAGCAACAAAATTTTAATCAGACACCCACAGTAAGTGGTTTACTTTAAGTTCTATTTCCTCCGCGCAGTAATATTCCCGGTAAGATTTATTTCAGCCTGTCCTTTAAATCCAATTTATGGTTCCGCGCTGTATCCTTCGCGATGTCATAGCCTGCATCGGCATGACGAATCACCCCCATGGCGGGATCATTGTGCAATACCCGTTTGATCCGGCGTTCTGCGTCCTCCGTTCCGTCTGCGACGATGACCATTCCTGCGTGGATAGAGTAGCCTATCCCGACCCCACCCCCATGGTGCAATGATACCCAGCTGGCGCCGCCTGCGGTGTTGATCAGGGCGTTCAGAACCGGCCAGTCTGCCACGGCGTCAGAACCATCTTTCATTGCTTCTGTCTCCCGGTTAGGAGAGGCAACAGAGCCGGTATCCAGGTGGTCGCGGCCGATAACGATGGGCGCCTTAACCTTACCATCGGCCACTAGCTTATTAAATGCAAGGCCTGCCTTCTCCCGTTCCCCTTGTCCAAGCCAGCAAATGCGGGCGGGCAGGCCCTGGAAAGCGATGCGTTCCTGTGCCATTTTGATCCAGCGGCTCAGGCCTTCATTTTCAGGGAAAAGCTCAAGTATTAGTTTATCCGTTTCATAAATGTCCTGCTGATCGCCACTTAAAGCAGCCCAGCGGAAAGGCCCCTTGCCTTCACAGAACAAAGGCCTGATATAAGCCGGCACAAAGCCGGGGAAGTCAAAGGCATTTTTTACGCCTGCTTCAAGAGCGCGACCGCGAAGGTTATTGCCGTAATCGAAGGTTATGGCACCGCGTTTCTGGAGTTCCAGCATTTGCTGGACATGCTTTGCCATCGTCTCATATGAACGCTTCACATATTCTTCCGGATTCTGCTCCCGTAGGATCTTCGCCTGTTCGACACTCAGCCCTTCAGGGAAATAACCAATAAGAGGGTCATGAGCCGATGTCTGATCCGTCAGGGTATCAGGAGTTATATTGCGATCAATGAGCCTCTGCAGCAGCTCCACGGCATTACACACCACCCCGATAGACAGGGCCTTCCCTTCCTGCTTGTATTGCAGTGCCCTGTCGATGGCAGTATCGATATTAAATTCTATTTCATCTATATAACGGGTTTCCAATCGCTTGCGGATACGCCATTCTTCCACTTCCGCAGCAAGACATACTCCCTCGTTCATAGTAATGGCAAGAGGCTGAGCGCCGCCCATACCGCCAAGTCCCGCAGTTACGGAAAGTGTTCCTTTTAAAGAACCGTTGAAATGCTGACGTGCCAGTTCTCCGAACGTTTCATAGGTTCCCTGTACTATTCCCTGTGAGCCTATATAGATCCAGGATCCTGCGGTCATTTGACCGTACATCATCAGGCCTTTATCCTCGAGTTCGTCAAAGTGCTGCTGCGTAGCCCATTTAGGTACCAACTGCGAATTGCTGATCAGCACTCTTGGCGCATCCTTGTGCGTAGGCAAAATACCAACCGCCTTCCCGGATTGAATGAGAAGAGTCTCATCATCTTCCAGGTCTTTAAGCGCTTTTATGATTAGCTCCAGTGCTTCCGGGTTCCGGGCTGCCTTACCTCTTCCGCCGTATACGATCAGATCTTGTGGTCTTTCAGCAACATCCGGATCAAGATTGTTCAGAAGCATTCGCAAGGCGGCCTCCTGCACCCAGCCTTTACAATTTAAGGTTGATCCGTTGGGCGTATTTTTCTTTGTAAGGTCCAGGGTTTGCGATGAGGTCAGATTCATATTCGTATTGCATTTGTTACTCATCCCAAAAGTAATGAATTAAATAAATTGGCGGACATTCGATATATTTGTATGTCCATGAATATGAGAAATATCAGGAAATCTATCGGAACCGGCATCTCTGTCATTTTGTTACTGTGCTTTTCAGTAACTGTTCTGCCTATGGATTTTTTTCATGACCATGCACAACAGGTTGTTTGCAAAGATTCTCAACCAAATAAAACCTGCAAACATTCCACCCATGTAACTGCCCAGAAGGCTTATTGCTGGGTATGTGCCATTCACTTCGACAGAAACTTTACATCACCTGACCTTTTCGATAACTTAAGCTCACTGCCTGCAGCAAGCATTTTTAGCGAGAATGAGATTACTTCCTATTTCTTTGAATGCCTGTTTTCGGCATTAAGAGGACCTCCTCAAAACTGATACATTCAATAGATCAGTTTTTGTCGCTATCAGCGATTCATTTATTCCATTTCTAAACCAGTACACCTTTTATGAAAATAAAAGTCTTTTTAATTGCCGTTGCGATTCTGTACGGCTCATCAGTCTTTGCTGCTTTAAGGCAGGTAAAGGGACGGGTCATCGATGCCAATACCAAAGAAACCCTTGCCGGTGCAAGTATTTCAATTCCCGATCTCCGTATCACCGTTGTATCTGACGAAAACGGGCACTTTACATTTAAAAATGTACCCGATAAGGGAAAGTTCCTTATCGAAGTAAAATACCTGGGTTACAAAACACTAACGAGAACTGTTGACCTGGCTGACGATTCCGAGCTGGAAATAATTCTTCAGCCAAGCGTCATAGAAGCCCGCGAAGTCGTCATTACCGGGACTGCCTTCAGTACAGATAACCGTAAAAACAGTACGTCAGTGACCGCAGTATCCAAAGAACAACTGACAAGCAGTGCCTCCGGTAATCTTATCGATGCGATTGCTAAAGTACCCGGTGTATCGCAGATCACCACCGGCGGCGGAATCTCCAAACCGGTTATCAGGGGCCTCAGCTACAACAGGGTGCTCACGCTGGTAGATGGCGCCAAACAGGAGGGCCAGCAATGGGGCGATGAGCATGGCCTGGAAACTGACCAGTTCAATGCCGAGCGGGTCGAGGTATTGAGAGGTGCGGCAAGTCTGTTATACGGTTCCGACGCTCTGGGCGGAGTGATCAACATCCTCGAGCCTTTGCCTGCTCCTGAAGGCAGGGTCAGAGGCGAACTGCTAAGCAACTACTCGACGAACAACGGCCTGAGCGGAAACTCCGCGATGCTCCAGGGTAACGCAAACGGATTTATCTGGCAGGCACGGGGTTCATACAAGAATGCGTTCAGCTATGAAGCTCCGGACGGGCGAATTGCGAATACCGGCTATAACGAAACCAGCCTCAGCGGCCAGGTTGGCTTGAATAAGAGATGGGGCTTCGCGCATTTGAACGCATCCAGCTTCCGCAATAATATCGGGCTGCCGGATTTCTCACGAAACGCCGATGGTTTTTTCGAGGATGGCGAGGGTAATATCATCAGTAATGATGCTTTAAAGGACCGTAGCCTGATGACTCCATTTCAGGATATCCGCCACTATAAGGTGGCTGTCAACAGTAATATCCTCTTCGGTGATAACCACCTTCATACCACCCTGGCTTACCAAAACAATCAGCGCCGGGAATTAGAAGACGACCAAACTGATCCCTCCCTATTTTTCAACCTGGAAACCTACTCCTATGATTTCAAATTCTACCTGAAGGAGAAACTCGGGTGGGAGCCTGTAATCGGGCTCTCAGGTTCGATCCAGAACAATGAGAATAAAGCACCGGAGCTGCTTATTCCGGATTATGAATCAAATGAAACAGGTCTTTTTGCTTATGCCAAGAAAACCTGGGTGAACACGACCTTCAACATGGGACTGCGGTTTGATTACCGCAGCATTACAGGTCATCAGATGGAAGAGGAGGGCGCTCTGAAATTTAACGACTTCAACAATGACTTCTCGAATCTTTCAGGCGCTGCAGGCTTCACTCACGAGTTTAATGAATTCCTGAGTTTCAAATCAAATATCGGGAGTGCTTTCCGTTCACCTAATATTGCCGAACTAAGTGCGGATGGTGTACATGAAGGAACTTTCAGGTACGAGGTAGGAAATAACAACCTGGCACCCGAAACAAGCCTGTATGCCGATGCCTCCCTGGAATATAACAGTGATAAATTGCAGGCAGGTTTAAGCCTGTATAATAATCATATCAATAACTACATTTTCAGCCGTCAGAATAACAATGAGGTTATACAGATTGATGGGGAAACTTTTCCGGTGTTTCGTTTTGTTCAGGCCGATGCAAATCTCTACGGGGCAGAAGCTGCACTGACCTTCCACCCTATCGAAGCGCTGCATTTTGAAAACAGCTTTGCGTTCACTCATGCTGAGAACAGGGAAACCAATACAGCCCTCCCATTTATACCCGCAGCGGTTCTACGGAATGAGATAAGAATTGAGCCGCATATAAAGGGAATGCCTCGCAAGACGTATATTTCCCTTACCCTTCAGAATGTTTTCAAACAGACACGTATTGCCCAGTTTGAAACTCCGACAGACGGTTATTCACTGCTGGGAGCCGCGTTCGGAACCACCTTCCACCTGAATAAACAACCGCTCCGCCTGAATATATCGGCGAACAATTTGTTTAATAAGGCATACTACGACCACCTCAGCCGCTTTAAACCTGGCCGCCTGGATGAAAGTAATCCCACCCAGGGCTATTATAACCAGGGGCGAAATGTGTCGGTTGGCCTGTACATTCCGTTTATTCTGAAATAAGAGCTTTTTAGTTTGGTTTAGTTTGAGTCCTGCACTTTTAAGTGCGGGACTTTTTTATCTGAACCCTCCTGCAGAAACTCCCTATGCGGTGAAGGTTTCCAGAAAGCGTATTGAACCCTCGATATCCGATGCCAGCAGATGATCATCCTCCTGGAACGGCACCATTTCTCTGAAATACGAGACCATCCTTTCGAGTTCTGGCGATGTTTTTAAGGGCCTTCTGAATTCGAGGCCCTGCGAAGCCGTCAACAGCTCGATAGCCAGGATACGTTGCAGGTTATTTACCACACGCAGGCACTTGGTAGCACCATTAGCGCCCATGCTCACATGATCTTCCTGGCCGTTACTGGAAACTATGGAATCGACTGAGGAAGGAGTGGCAAGTTGTTTGTTTTCACTGGCTATGGAAGCAGCTGTATACTGCGGAATCATCAAACCGGAATTAAGCCCGGCATTCTTTACAAGAAAGTTAGGCAAACCCCGCTGTCCTGAGATCAGCTGGAAGGTTCTTCGCTCGGATATGGAACCCAGCTCCGCAAGGGCAATACACAGGAAGTCAAACGCCAGTGCAAGAGGCTGCCCATGAAAATTTCCTGCCGAGATAATCTCATCTTCGTCAGGAAATATATTCGGATTATCTGTAACAGAGTTAATCTCCGTATCGAAAACGGACGCAGCATAGGATATTGTATCCTTACTGGCGCCATGAACCTGTGGCATACAGCGAAACGAATACGGATCCTGTACCTGTTTCCCGCCTCTTACGATCAGTTCACTGCCGGACAAAAGTGAAAAGAGGTGTTCCGCGGTTTGCTTCTGTCCCTTATGCGGGCGTATCTGGTGACTTAGTGACTTAAACGGGTCAATGCGGCAATCGAATACATCAGCAGATAAAGCACCTATCCTGTCGGCCATGTCTGATAGCCTTTCGCTTTTCAGCAGGATGTGAATACCATAAGCCGCCATAAATTGGGTACCGTTTATTAGTGCCAGACCTTCCTTTGATTGTAGCCGAAGAGGCTGCATGCCAAGTGTTGCGTACCAGTCGGAAGTGGTAGCCCGGCTGCCCCTTAACCAGACCTCTCCTTCTCCGATAAGAGGTAATGCCAGGTGGGCCAGAGGTGCAAGATCGCCGGAAGCACCCAGCGAACCCTGTGTATAGATCACAGGAAGCACATCATTGTTAAACATGAAGATCAAACGCTCAACTGTCTGGAGACTAACACCCGAATGACCATAAGAAAGCGACTGAATTTTAAGAAGGAGCATCAGCTTTACAATCTCCTGAGGCACCAGTTCCCCTGTTCCGCAGGCATGAGACAAAAGAAGGTTGTGCTGAAGCTGGGTTAACTTATCATTGGGAACAATGACATTCTGCAGATATCCAAAGCCTGTGTTTATTCCATAAACCGGTGCAGTGCTATCAGAAAGCTTTATATCAAGGAAATCGCGGCACTTCAAAACCGCTGCTTCCGATTCCTCCCCTAAAGCAAGATAATGGGGTTTTTCAAAGATCTGCTTTATGATTGATAGAGTCAGATGTTCTGTTCCTACAGAATAAGTATTCATTTATAGAGGTGCTTGGTGCCCCAAAAATGAAAAAAAGGATGGATATAACGATTTTTATTTTGCCTGCGGCTTGTAGGTGAAACTGGTACTAACAGCAATTTTCTCTGCTATCTTGTTAAAGACCACCTGGGGAATTTTGATCTTATGGTCCGCCAGCAATACATCGAACTTCGTCTCCAGGGTCATTCCTGAATTATCAATTTTCAACCTGCCTTTCAATGTACGTTCCTGGTTCACACCATGAATATTAAGCACCCCGGTTGCAGATACATCATAAGTTCCGGACTTTTTAAAATCTATCGCTTCATTGATCTTTCCTTTAAAGGTCGCGTGCGGGTACCGCTCGCTTTCCATGTAATTTTCGTTGAAGTGCTCCTGCATCAGTCCGTTTCTGAACTGAAATTGCTTGATTGGCACCCGCACAGCAATCTCACTGTTGCGGGTGTTAATCAGCGATATAGCCTTTGCGTTCTTAGCTTCAATATCCTCAAGAGGAGCGCTTGAAAAGAAATTAATAGCTCCCGAATTGGTCGAGAATATATCAGTCTGCGCGAAGCTTTTTGAGGTGGTTAAACATACAAAAGCCAGTATCATTACCCATCGTTCCATAATCACTCTTTCTTTTCGGTCTTCTTAGCAAAGCTAAATGTCCGTGAAATATTAAACCCGAAATGTATGTCCCCATCTCCCCAGCTGCCATCCGTCTCGGTGATGAACTGACGTTCAGCCATACCAAAAGAATTGGTAAACAACAACTGAAAGATATGCCCCCCTGTTTCTATATCAAAGCTGAATGACAGGTTATTGGTATAACTATCATCGATCTGGTTCGGGAACACATAGTAATACTCCCCATTCAGGGAAGTTCGCTTAGTTATCTTCACCCGCCCACCAATGCCGGTTGAAAATACGGATTTAGAATCTGTGGCAATGTCGGGGAGGTTTCTGTGAATAAACGTCGGAGTGAGCTGCAGAGAAAAAGCATCGCTGAATTTCCTGGCAATCAACAACTGAGCAGTGTAACTGCTCCGTTCTGATCCGGATAATGGAGGCTCAGTGTCATTCGTCCGAAGCGCATACCCACCGAAAGCAGTCAGTGAAAGCGGTATACTTTTTTCCCCGGCAGTCTGCCGGAGCAGGCGGTATTTCCCAAAAAAGTCATAGTTCTTCTCATAGGAACTCCTCCCTATGCCCAGCATGAAATTATTAGTCAACCCATACTCAAGTCCCAGACGATTAGTCGCGGCATCTAATCCGAAAAACTCATCAAAACCCTGATTTAAGCTTTCAAAGCGGTGCGATATTATGAAATCAAGATTATTTTTACCTACCGTTTCTACCGAATGACCGTTGATGATCCGCGTGCCTTTGAAGGTCATATTACTTACGGTCACCTCAGTGCTGTCAGTAGCCATATCCAAAAGGTCATCCTGCGCTGCAACAGTCAGGGGCAGGATGAAAAGAAAGAACAATACCAGTTTCCTCATAGATTATGCTTCAAAAACGCGAAGAGTATTGCCGCTAAGTGTAGTACTATATTTCTGAAGATTTGAAGTAGCAGGACCATTGATCTTTACTCCATTGGCGTTAAAGACTGAGCCATGTGCAGCGTCCTGTTGAGAACATGGAAAGGTATTGGTTGCAGCGTTGTAGGTCATGGAATTTTGCTGATGAGTACAAACACCCGACAATGCTATGTAGGAAGAACCACTCTTGGCAATGATGATACTGTTCAAAATCGTCCAGCCTTTGGAATTAAGGTCCGCATTTGTTGATACGTCTACCGTAAAGTCAACTTTACCGCCAGGACCGGGAGTCGGTCCGGGTGTAGGACCATCACTTTTACCACATGCCCCTAAACAAGATGAGATAATGATCGAGCCTGCTCCAATTCCCAGGATAGATATAAATTCTTTACGTTCCATAAAAAGAGATAAAATTAAGGTTTGCGGGTTTTATTAACTTTTAGATAATTACGCCCATATACATCAAAGGGTTTGCCGGAATGGGAAATTTAGTTATCCGTCCAGCATATTCACAGCTCTTACCTCTTCCTAAGCAAAATAACGTTCGCTACTTTTCTTTCACCCTCATGATCCCATTTTTTATTATCTGATGGATAATTTACAACACTGCCTCCAGAATCGTTGCTAACCCACAGCGCGGTTGAACCGCCGCCATCCAGGTTAATTCCCTGCCGGGCACCCAGCCACTTTAACAGTTTCGTCAGTTCAAACAAGCTCATGCCAGTAGAGTTTTCGTGGCGCCCATCAACGGTGATCAGTAAGACCCTCTTGTTTCCGGTAACCGCAACAGCCGTTCTTGGATGACGTGTCTTATTGAAGACATTGGCGGTATCAAGAACCTCCGCCCGGCCATCTGTAAGCAGAAGCGGGCCCGTAACCATGATATCTTCCGCCTCCAGCGTTCTCTCCCATGCGGGTTCACCATTCCATTTTGATAGCGATAGCTGCCCATCATTAAGCAGAATGGCAGCCTGCTGATGCAAGCTTCTTCCACCATCTTTATTAAGGCGATTATCGTTAATAACATGGTCATCTGATTCAATAAAATCTACAGAGCCGCCGTTTTTTATATCGAAGAATGTGCCATTCAGAGATGCTATAGCGCCAGCCGCCTTGCCAAAATCACTGGTTGTACGAAGAGTCCGGGGTTCATAACCAAGATCAAAGAATCGGCGCCCGCGCTGTTTCACTTCCAGGATGCTTACGTTCTGGTTAGAACTAAACAGCGATTTATTGAACGTGAATTGCCTGAGCTTTACGCCGCGGGTGATCTTCCGAACATTCCAGTCGGCCTTAACGACTGCAAGTGAGTCGGTTTGCGCCATAGCCGCTGTTGATAAAGTGAAAGATAATAAAGTTAACAAAGAAAATTTCATAGGCTTAATATAGCAATGAAAGCCGGGAATTATAAAATTTCTAAACTAAGCCGCTGCTAAATGGTTGAGTGTATATTAACCTAAACATAAACCTATGGCTACAATGGCAATAAACAGGGATCTGGAACGGTATAATTCTACCAGGCCTTTAACCCTGCCGGTAAATGTATCATGGTCTGAGCGCCTGGCTTCCATAGCCTCAGGTGCACAACTGATTTCAGGCACATTTAAAAATATCACCTCACATCCTTTCCGCAACCTTATTACAACCGCCGTGGGTGGCTATCTTGTCTATCGGGGAATTACCGGCAACTGCCCGCTCTACTCTTATATCGATAGAGCAACCTCTCGTAACCGGATTTCAAATATCAATATTCGAACTTCCGTATATGTGAACAAGCCGCGGCAGGAAGTTTATGAGTTCTGGAGGAACCTTGAAAATCTCCCGCTGTTTATGGAGCATCTTAAAAGTATTAAAAACAGGAGCAATACCCGCTCCGTCTGGGAAGCCAAATTACCAGGCAAATTTGCAACTGTAAGCTGGGAGGCAGAAATAGTAAATGAAGATCCCGGTAAGGTTATCGGCTGGAAATCAATACCCGGATCCAGCATAGATAATGCCGGTAAAGTAGAGTTCATGGATTCGGCAGATGGTGAAGGGACAGTCATCCAGGCTGTTATCAGCTACCTGCCTCCAACAGGCGGCTATTTAAAGTCTAAATTCGCCGGCCTGTTAAGCCCCTTATTCGAAAAACTGGTGCGCAGTGATATCAACAACTTTAAGAACTATATTGAGAATCAACCGGACAGAAATTCAGATTTCCTTAGTGAATCCCAGAACTACGGTCAAACAGAAATTTAGAAATCTTACTGGTAAAACAAAAAAACCCGCTTCAAATACTGAAGCGGGTTTTTTATTGGTATTCCTGATTTAATTATCCTTTAGGATTCAGGATATCATTAATTCTTACAAGACTGTCTTCCATATGGGCTTTGACTATGGTATTGCTGAATTTAGGCAAAGATGCCCTGATCTCAGCGGCCAGCAATTTAAGCTCCCGACGAGCCATAGGTCTGATATCAGACTGTGAAGCGTCGATAGGGGTGCCGAGAAATTGAGACGCAAATTGTGCAGGGATACCGGCAGGTAATTCCTGTTCTTTGGTCATCAGATATTCCATGCGCTCGATATAAGCACGCTGTAAGTTACGGCGGTAAGTATCCACGTTGGCACCGGTTTTCAGCTCTTTCCAGATTCCGGAATGTACATCAGCAAAAAGCTCTTCAATGCTGTAAGCGTTGTTACCGTTTTTAACAGAATTGTCAATAACACGCGCTAAGCGGCCAAAATCAAGGATCCCATTTAAAACGTTAGCCTGTGAACGACGCACACGGTCAACGATTCCAGCCTGATCGAACTTGGTCAATACTGCCTGGTCAAGCATCCATGTAGGAGTTGCAAAAGCCTGCGTATTGATAAACTTCATCGCTTCACGTTGTTTTGCTTCAGAAATATGAGTATAAACAGGACCTTTTTGCTCATAGGTCTTATAATTCTCATGAATACCGCCAATGTTTGCACGAACGTGGCCCATGTAACGATTCCACTGTCCTAACACTTCACCGTAGAGCTCCTGCAGGTTATCATAAGCCTTTCCTTCTTCATAGGTCCATTTTTCAATATTAGGAACAATGCGCTTCAGGTTAGCGATTCCGTAAGTTGATGCTTTAACCGCATCGTCACCTAAATCTTCAGACTGAGATCTTGGATCGATCGGATTTCCTGTTTGACGGCCATAGAAATAAAGCGGGTTACCTGCTCTTTCTAAAGTCCATTTATTCAAAGTTTTTGCTTCCTCTTCTGGAGTTTGGTTATCAAACCAGGTATAACCCCATTTAACAGCCCACTTATCATATTCACCAATACCAGGATATAACATCACACCCTCATCACCCGGCTGAGCAATGTAGTTGAAACGAGCATAGTCCATGATCGAAGGGGCAGTTCCACCCATACGTTTTGTAAAGGCAGGAGACCGCAAAGAATCTACCGGGAAGGCTACACTTGAACCGAAGTTATGCGGCAAACCCAATGTATGGCCTACTTCATGAGAAGAAACAAATCTTACCAACTGACCCATTACCTGATCCTTAAATTTAGGAGAACGGGCTTCAGGATTGATAGCGGCAGTTTGAACAAAGAACCAGTTACGAACCAGGTTCATAACGTTGTGATACCAGCCAATGTCTGACTCAAGGATCTCACCAGAGCGCGGATCGGCAATATGCGGACCATAGGCATTGGGAACATCAGAGGCAAAATAGCGGATCACTGAATAACGTGCGTCTTCAGGTGACCAATCCGGATCGTTTGCCGGAGCTTCTAAACATGTGATCGCATTTTTGAAACCTGCGGCCTCAAAAGCAACATTCCAGTCCTTAACACCTGCAATCAGGTAAGGGCGCCATTTCTGTGGAGTAGCCGGATCGATATAATAAACGATCTGCTTCTTAGGTTCTACCAGTTCACCACGCTTGTACGCAGCCGGATCTTTTGGCTCCAGCTTCCAGCGGCGAATGTAGCTGGTTACCTCAGCTCTCTGCGCGTCAACGCCGTAATCAGTCTGGCTCTGGCCGAAAAATCCAACCCTATCGTCAGTAAAACGAGGCTTATAAGGAACCTTCGCCAGAAGCAGCATCGAGTTATGAACTTCAACAGTCATTGAACCGATAGACTTATCGCCCGGTGCATCTGCTGCCCTGTATGTTTTTAATGAACGGACCTCGATATTGATCGGGAAGGATTTGATCGTATCGATATAGGTCCGGCTCTCATCCATGGTAGAAATCTTGTACTGCGTACGTAGACCCGGAGGCAAACCAAGAGATTGCACGTCCTTAGAATACAGATCAGTAACATCAATTACCACGGAGTTGGAATCTTTATTGAATGCTTTAATATCAAAAGAGGAAAGAACAGCATCCAGGTTTGAATTCTGTACTGACTGATACATATCAGTTCCCCTTGCAGCAACGTTACGGTAAGATGGAACCCGCACGAAAACCTGCTTATCTCGCTTCTGCCATTTCCATACCTGTTCGTTCAGCTCCTCGCCGCCATAGGCACGCTCTTGCGTCGGTGTTTTGGCATACCTGGTAACTACAAGCATCTCGCGTTCAAACAGTGAATCGGGGATCTCGTAAAAATATTTACCATCCAGGCGATGAACTTTGAACAAACCATTGTCTGTTTTCGCCTTATCGGTGATTACTTCTTTATAAGGTTTGATCCCTGATTTCGCAGCCGCAGCCGCACCAGGGGCTGGTGTGGTCGCAGCGGCCGGTGCAGGGGCCGGCGCGTTTTTCTTTTTGCGGGTCTGCGCATCCGCATCATGAACACCGGCAGCAAGCACCAGCGCTGTTAATGTTACGGATGACGCGTAACGTAAATTTTTAATCATATAGTTTAGTTTGGGTTTAATGCAATTAACAAACTTAAAATAAGGCCGGAGTATCGGCGGGGAGTAACGTGAAAGTTACAAGCACCGGTGCTACGCAGACAGGTCCCAAAATTCTGAGATTAGATCCGCCGTGCAAGCGTAAGGATGACCCGTTCATGCTCCTTTCCCTTATTCCGGACGATGTCAATAATAAAGCTGCGATCGTTTCTCGACCGGAACATATTGTCGATCTCCTGCATTGTCATCTCCTTTACCGGCTTGAAGTTAATAGAAACTATCTCATCATCTTTCTGGAGACCCAGGTATTCGGCAGGAGAGAACGGTTCCACACGGGTAACGACCACCCTGTTATACTCCGGCGCGGCCGAAGCGAGTTCCATTCCACTCATATCGTGCTCAAAAGGTTCTTTCAAAAACGTGGAGGGCCTTAGGTATATTGCCAACCGGGAATAATCGAACACGACATCAAACCTTTTCAAGATATTATTGCCCATGTTGCCGTTTCGATCCACTGTCACCAGCCTGGATCCAACCGAACTGTGGCTGGGAAATGAAGCGATAACGTTCTCCAGTTTGTATTTCCCGAGTGTGATGGATGGAACACGGCCGACATAACCTGTTATAGCACCCGTTAACCCTACTCCAAGATTAGCTGCAATATTCACCTCCGGTATTTCGAAGGGCTTACCCTTGTAAGTCTCAAGGGAAATTGGGTGACCGGCCCCCGTGTCGATAATCAGTTTAGCGTTGATCTTCTCGCCATTGCTTAACATTATTTCTGTCACCATATAGGGCTTTTTCTCTTCAATGGTTATCGGTATCATGGTGCCCTTACGTAAAACATAAGGCTTATCTGTGCGATAGATGGTGATTACGCTTACGCTGTAGCTGATCTTTACGATGAAACTGCTAAAGAATTCATACCCGATAATACCATGTATAGGCAGTCCTGCATAGCTGGAGAGTTCAAATACATCATTTTTAAGTATGGCGGCCGGGATGGACTGGGCAACCGCGCTACCGACACGAACTTTGATGGAAGGAGCAACAAAAGCGCTTAGCTCTTCCCCCTCCCCGAAACCCGTTATTTTAATACTCCTTAAATGTGCGATCTTAATGGTATCCATCAGCTTCGGGTCAGTGATTAAAAATAAGCCCACGCCGGTGTCGAGAACAAAATTATAAGGACCGTTCCCGTTGATCGTCAGCGGAATAATCATCAGGTTTTTCACAAGTTTGAAAGGGATAACCTCCTTTTTTCGCTGGCCTTCAAACTGGAAATACTGTGCGCTTGCTGAAGAGGGTAAAAGTATGAAGGCTGATAGTAATATCAGGACACTAACGTATTTCAGTCTCCGGAAAATTAGCTTCATATTCATTAAGTTACGGCTTAGAATGGAAACAAGGATAAACAGATTATATTTATAGCGGGAAAATTACATGATATGAAACCGTCAGTTAAATTAATAAAATTCTTCAGCTTATTGCTATTACTGGCCACCTTATCCAATTTGGCCGATGCCCAAAATATCCGCCCGGCGAAAATCCGCAAACTCCTTAAAAATTCGCCGGTACTCAATGACCATTTCACCGGCTTTGCACTCTATGATCTCGATAAAAGAAAACCGGTGGCTGAACAGTTAAGCCGCAAATATTTCACACCAGCTTCGAACACGAAGCTTTTTACTTTTTACGCCGGCTTGAAATTACTCAAGGACTCCATTCCCGGCCTTCAGTACATTACCAAAGGTGATTCGCTGATCTTTTGGGCAACCGGCGATCCCGTATTTCTTCACCCTGACTTTAAGGAACAAAAAGTGCTGAGTTTCCTGCAACAAAGCGGCAAAAAAATCTATTGGGCTAAAGGACGTTACGAAGGAGATTTCTATGGGACCGGCTGGGCATATGATGACTACAATGAATATTATCAGCCTGAAATTTCTGAACTACCTGTTTACGGTAATATTATCAGGATCAATGTCAAAGAAGGAAAACTGGCCAGCACCCCTGCCCTTCCTACCGGGGGTATATTCCACCTGGTAACCGACAGCGCAGGGTCTGAGAAAAAGTATTCCATCCGGAGAGACATCGCCACGAATACATTTCATCAGCCTCAAAGTGCATTTACTTCGAATTATAACCAGGAGATCCCGTTTAAAACAGACGAACATATTATCGATACCATACTGCATACTCTCCTTCCAGGCTACAAGGGAATCGTCCGGATGGAGAAACCTTCCCTTACAAAGAAGATCTATAGCGCCGCCAGCGATACCGTTTTCAGGCATATGCTGCAGCCCAGCGATAATTTTATGGCCGAGCAGCTCTTGCTAACCTATGCGGCCGAAAACGATCTGCCAATGAATACCCAGGCTGTTATCGGTCATATGCTTAAAAACCACCTGTCAGACCTGCCTGATAAACCACAGTGGGTAGATGGCTCGGGCCTTTCGCGTCAGGATCTTTTCACTCCTGCAACCATGGTGAAGCTGTGCGAAAAGATCTATGATGAGGTGAATAATGAGGCCCGGCTATTCGGCCTGCTCCCGCAGGGAGGCAAAGCAGGGACCATCAGGAACTATTTCAAGTCAGATAAACCATTCGTATTTGCCAAAACAGGTACGCTTTCAAATGTCGTTAATCTCTCCGGATACCTGAAGACGCGTAAAGGCAAGACACTTATCTTTTCCTTCATGAACAACAACTATGTCCGGCCAACAGCAGAGATCAGGAAAGAAATGGAGCGGATCCTGACCGTGATCCACGAAAAATATTGATGATGCAGTAATGGTGACTTTGTTTGGGTTCACACAAAGAGCGCAAAGAAAAACGAAAAGGACCACAGAATATGATCAGTTTTACCCGCTTTGCGCTAAGGATATTAATCTTAGCGTTCTTTGCGGAACCTTACCTGCTTTGCGTGAAACCTGAGATCCTTCAGTCTTCCTCAATTTTATGATCCTGCTTGGGCAGCTCGCTGACTTCCTTTTCTTCTTCCACTTTTAGAATGTGCACGGCATAGGAGGCCGGCCTGATCTTGCCACCATAGCACTCAGAATATACCTGCGTGTATTCTGCTCCGAAGTATAGGATCGCGGCGGTATAGTATACCCAAACCAGGATAACAATAAGTGACCCCGCAGCCCCGTAAGCTGTTCCCGGACCGACCTGTTCTATATAAAGCGAGATGAGGTATCGCCCCCCCGTAAATAAAATAGCGGTGAAGATCGCTCCTACCCGGATATCCTTCCAGGAGATCTCCACGTCGGGCAGATATTTGAATATTATACCGAATAAGGCGGCAATGACAACGAAAGTAACCACACCATTAATAATTTCGACGAGTACGATCGTTACTTCCGGGAAATATTGACTCAGCCTGACGCTCAAGGCCAGGATGATCCCGTTGATAATCAGCGAAACGATCAGGAGGAACCCAAGTGTGATGATCATAGAGAAGGATAGGAACCTGTTAATAAGGAGTTTCTTCCAGCCCTTTTTTGGCTTAGCCTTCACTCGCCAGATCGTGTTAATCGAATCCTGTATTTCGAGGAATACCCCGGTCGCCCCGATAAATAAGGTAATTATCCCTATTGTGATTGCTGTTGTAGAATCATCGTTAAGCGTGATCCGCTGAAGTATCTCCTGGATCTTTAACGCCGCATCGTTTCCTAGAAAGCCGTTCAACTCTTCGAAAACTTTATTTTGAATCGCCTCCCTGCCATAAAAAATACTTGCCGCCGAAATAAGGATCATCAGTAAGGGAGCCATTGAAAATATGGTGTAATATGCCAGGGATGCACTCATTTTTAAGGCATTATCCTCAAGAAAAGCGTTGAAGCTGGCTTTTAAAATGCTGAAGTTCTTTTTGACCCACTTTCTCGCCTGCATAAGATTCCGTTTATTTAACTAAGTTTAGAATGTATTTTCATTTTAAACTGTTTTGAATAATTTGAAAATAAAACCACGATGACAATGAAGAGATTTACACAACCCATGGCCTGGCTAGGCTTTTTATTCCTGCTCGTTTCCCTTAGCAGCGCAAGCCTCCCGGCAAAAGAAACAGTCATATATATTGTTCGCCATGCGGAGAAGGACACAAGCGATCCCACAAACAATAATCCCGACTTAAATGCCGAAGGGAAAGAACGGGCCGTAGCATTGAATGGGTTCCTGAAAAAGGAGAAATTTGCTGCCGTTTTTTCTACTCCTTACAAACGTACGATGCAAACAGCCTCCCCTGTGGCCCAACGCAACGGCGTTCCGGTAAAATCATACAAAGATTCTAAAGAAGTAGCGGAGCTGGTCAAATCAGAGTTTGCTAATCAAAAGATTCTTATCGCAGGACATTCAAACACGATCCTGGAAATTGTAAAGGCCTTTGGTGCAACACCGCCTTTTGAAACGCTCAATGATGATGATTACGATCTTATCTTCATGGTCCGGATCAGCAAGGACGGCGAAGTTAGTCTGAAAACTCAGCGTTTCGGTAAACCGCATCACAGCAGCCCCATTCCGGAAATAAAATCCGTGCCCTGAAAACGGTATTTCCTTGCCAGGGAGAGCCCTCCGGCTCACAGACAAACAAACAAATAAAACGCGTGTTGTATCCAATGTTAATAACATAAACTATATAACTATGCGCTGGTTAGGAAGACGCGGAAGCGGAAATATTGAAGATCGTCGCGGCATGAGCGGCGGCGGAATGGCTCTTGGCGGTGGCGGTATCCTGGTTGTAATCCTGGGACTCCTGTTTGGTCCTGATGCAGCAAACCTGGTAAGCCAGTTGCCAATCGGGCAAGGTGCCCAAACAGAAGTAGCCACAGGCTCACCGAAGGATGAGGCCGGCCAGTTTGCGGATGTGGTTCTCGGCGATACGGACGACGTCTGGAATAAGGTATTCAGCGAAAACGGTATGGAATACCAGGAACCGGTAATGGTTCTGTTCGAAGGCCAGGTATCCTCCGGCTGCGGTAACGCCAGTTCAGCAACCGGTCCGTTCTACTGCCCGCTTGATCAGAAAGTGTATCTGGACCTGGGCTTCCAAACGGAATTAAGAAACCGTTTCGGAGCCGGAGGCGACTTCCCGATGGCCTATGTTATTGCCCATGAAGTAGGTCATCATGTTCAAAACCTGATGGGCACTTCCGAAAAAGTTCAGCAGATGCGCGGCCGGGTCAGCCAGGAAGAATATAACCGTTTGTCTGTTATGTTGGAACTGCAGGCGGACTTTTATGCCGGAGTCTATGCCAACCGGGCAGACAAAATGCACAGTATTCTTGAAGAAGGGGATATTGAAGAAGCCTTAACAGCCGCCAGCGCCATCGGTGACGACCGCATACAACAGCAGACTCAGGGGGAAATCGTACCTGATGCTTTTACCCATGGCACTTCAGCCCAGCGCATGCGCTGGTTTAAGAAAGGATTTGAAACCGGCGACATCAGCCAGGGAGATACATTTAACTCAAATAGCCTCTAAAATATTCAACCGTAATAAGGGACACAGCCACTGACAAATAAAGTTTAAAAAAATCCTGAAAAGCCCTTCACCTGGAAACAGGCTTGAAGGGCTTTTTGGTTTTTGACTAGTTCCCACCAGAAGATGCCCGCTCTCAAAGACTCATTTTATTGGTGAAAAAATCATAGTGGAGTCATAAAGGATTTATAGAGGTTTTCTAGTACGTTTTCCGAAGCATATTACTAGAAAGCTACTAGGAAACCCCTACAAAGTCTCCATAAAACCTTAATGAAAGCTGACGCTTTTAGCTCCGACGGTATAGTGCAGACAGATGGTACCTTATGACCCGTACATCGATTAAAATCTCCCTCTTCGCTGAGCAAGATATCCGCAGAATTGAAAGCGTACAAGTCAGTACCTTGACCTGATTATAATTCACCTTTAAGTAATATATTCATCAATCATCCGGACCTCATTTTTAAGAAGGTCCATTTCACATATATTAGCACCTCTTATTAATACTATCCACTGAATGAAAGTTCTACGTTCATTAGCCATTGCCTTTTTGATCCTGCTCAAGGCAGGATTTCTATATTCTCAGGATACCCTGAGCCTGAATACCATCATTGAGAAAACAATGAAGTTTACAGAACAGTATCCTTCAGAGAAAGTCCACCTGCACTTTGATAAACCCTACTATGCTGTAGGAGACACTATCTGGTTTAAGGCATACCTGGCTCTTGGTCAGAATCAACCTTCCGACCTGAGTAAGGTTCTCTATGTGGACATCCTTTCAGATAAGGATACGATTGTCAGATCGCTGAAACTCCCGGTAGTCAATACTTCAGCATACGGTAGCCTCACACTTGACCCGACGGTCTATAAGGCGGGAAATTACCGCGTAAGAGCTTATACCCAGTGGATGCTTAATTTCAGCGACTCCTACTTTTTCTATAAGAATATCCGCATCGGTGATGCCCTGAACCGTAAAGTCATTACCAATATTTTGATTAAGGAGGAGAATGGAAATCAATCTCCGGGGATCAAGGTTCGGGTGTCTTTTAAAGACCCGCAGGGAAATGTTCTTGCCGGACGAAGAGTAGGCTGGCAGGTGGTTTCAAACTTTGCAACCATTGCTAAGGGAAAGGAGACAACAGATGCACAGGGGAACATTTCCTTGACCTTGTCTTCAGCGGAGAAAGCTGCCCTGGATGCCGGTGTACTTGAAACCATACTAGAATCAGATAACAGCAGGCAGATAACATCTGTCTTCCCTCTGAAAAACTCATTTAAAGACGCCGATATACAGTTTTTTCCGGAAGGAGGAGAACTGATCGAAGGCGTGAGCGGAAAAATAGCCTTTAAAGCAATTCGTGAGAGCGGACTGGGCGTTGCCGTAAAAGGAGAGATAAGCGATAATACGGGCCAGGTAGTTTCAGCTATCGAATCCCAGCACTTGGGGATGGGAGTATTTACGATGATCGCTGAGCCGGGGAAAACATATAAAGCCAGCCTCACATTTGCTAACGGCGTGAAGAAGATCGTATCGCTGCCCGCCGCCAAGTCGTCCGGTATAGGTTTACTGGCGTCAAATACGACGGCGGATAATTTGATCCTGAGGATCTCCAGCAGCCCTGCATATTTTGCGGCTAATAAAGACCGAAGTTATTACCTGGTCGCACAAAGTAAAGGTGTAATATGTTACGCTGCCAAGACAAGTTTAAATGCCCCTGCGTTCAGTGCTTCAATTCCTAAGAACAAGTTCCCTACGGGGATAGTTCAGCTCACCCTGTTTTCTGCTTCGGGCGAGCCTTTAACCGAACGGCTGGTATTTAACCATCAACTCTCTGCTTTGAATCTTGCGGTAAGCACGGATAAAAAAGCCTACCGTACCAGGCAGCCGGTAAAAATGAATGTTGTTGCCCGCGCCGGCACTACTCCTGTCCAGGGAAATTTTTCTATCTCGATTGTCAGCGAGGACAAGGTACCTTTCAGCGAGGATGACGAGTCTACTATTCTCAGCAGTTTTCTGATCGCTTCCGAACTGGGCGGCTATATCGAAAAACCGAATTATTACTTTACCCAGATCAACGATAAGAAGCTGAAGGACCTGGATATCCTGATGCTCACTCAGGGCCATCGCAAGTTTTCTTATAAGGATATACTGGCAGATAAGAAACCGGCTGTATCGTTCCTGCCCGAGCAAGGGATTGCTTTCACAGGCACCCTGCGAACATCTAACGGAATGCCCGTAGGAAAAGGAAGCATGCGGCTTATGGTTCCGCAGAACCGTTTTGCGGCTGAAACATTGACTGACAGCAAGGGTCGATTTGAATTTAAGAACGTAAATGTCCCGGATTCTGCCGAGGTGAGTATTTCAGCGAGAAATTCGACCGGCGCCCGTAATATGATGATCATGCTTGACGGAAGTGCCTTCCCGGAAGTTACCAAAAACGTGAATGCGCCGGAGGACGTCTTAAATCTTGACAGTGTGCTTGCTCCCTACCTGGAAAACAGTAAGAAACAGTACACGCTGGCATCGCAAATGCTGCAGGAAGTTGTTATAAGTTCTACCGTCCTTAAAAAGGCGAGTCATAAAGACTACGCTGCCTTGTCGGGTCTTAGCCCGTTGGCGGACCATGTTTTAGAAGGAGAACGTCTTAAAGGCTGCAACACCCTGCTAACCTGTTTGCAGAGCTCCGCGAACGGCCTCACATTCTACCAGGATAATTTTTATGTTTCAAGGGTCTATAATACGGGCCTAAGGGTGCCTGTGCAGACATTTGTTAACGGATTGCCTGTCGATGCCACTTACCTGAACAGTGTAATTCCTGCGGACGTGGAATCTGTGGAGATCTTCCTGAAGGACGATCTGGGAACGGTAAACCGTACCTATAACACGAACGGTGTGCTGGTGATCCATATGAAAAAAGTGATTAAAAAACCTGTCACGGCTGAAGAACTTAAGGCCCTGTTCCCGCCCAGCAACGTACTTACCTTTAACCCGCTTGGTTACCTGAAAAGCCGTGAATTTTACATGCCTAAATATACGACCGCCGAAAGCCGCACCCTTGGGTCAGACCTCCGGGCGACCGTATACTGGAACCCTAAAGTCTTTACGGATGAGAGCGGAAAGATGTCATTCGAATTCTATAACGGTGATCTTCGGGGAAGCTATAAAGCGATTGTTGAAGGAACAGACATAGAAGGCAACCTGGCCAGATTTGTTTACCGGTATAAGGTTGAATAGGTATCAGGTACGAGGTGTCAGGTATCAGCAGTCAGCTTTTTGCTTTTTGCTTTTAGGCTTCGTTTCTTAAGACTTCGAGCGGCGGCTTATTCAGGATACTGCGGCTGTTAAACAAGCCGATGAGCACCGTAAGTACCGTGATCACTACAAACAAAGAAATGACCGGAAATAGGGTTGGCTGAAATACCGTCTCGAAACTGAACCGGGCGAGTGCCCAGCTTGCTGCCAGTGAAAGCAGGATGCCGGTTGCCGCTGCCATGCTGCCCAGGAAGAAATATTCCATGGCGGTGATCACCAGTATCTGTTTACGGCTGGCACCCAACGTCCGGAGCAGTACGCTTTCGCGGATCCGTTGAAATTTGCTGATAAGCACCGAGGCAATAAGAACGACGACACCGGTAATGATACTGAACGCTGCCATAAATCGGATAACGAATCCGATCTTGCTCAGTATCTCGTCCAGCACGCTCAGCACAAGGCCAAGGTCGATAATTGAAATGTTGGGAAACCGCTTTACAACGGCCTGCTGGAAACCAGCCGACTCCGCATTACTCCCAACCCTTGTTATCAGTACATGAAACTGGGGTGCGTCTTCAAGAACTCCTGCAGGGAAGATGAGCAGGAAGTTGGTTTGAATCCGGTTCCAGTCGACCTTACGGAAACTGCCTACAACGGTTTCTACGAGCGCTCCTTGTACGTTGAACTTCAGCTTATCGCCGATCTTAACCCCGATCCGCTCGCCGTAACCTTCTTCGAGCGATACGTAGATCGGTTTCCCGGGCTCCGCCGTTCCATACCATTTACCTTCGGTAATAGATTCTGAGGCGGTAAGACTATCACGGTAGGTAACCCTGAATTCCCGCTCAAAGGCCCGTTTGGAAATCTTCAGAGTGCTGTCTTTATTAACATCCGCCAGAGTTTTACCGTTCACTTCATCCATGCGCATGGTCACAATGGGCACTTGCTGTAATAGCGGGAGGTTCATTTGGCTGGTAAGGCGAGCCACCGAGTCCTTCTGGCCAGACTGGATATCAAACAATACCATGTTAGGCTGGTTGCCGCTTGACGATAAAGTTACCCGGTTTATCAGGATGCCCTGCACAAAGAATAGCGTACAGATAAATGCTGTACCCAGGCCGATCGATACCACCAGTATTAGTGTCTGATTATTCGGCCTGAATAGATTAGCAAATCCCTGCCGCCAGAGGTAGCTCCATGAAGAAGGGAAGAATCGGCGCGCGAGCCAGATCAGGGCGTAAGCCATCCCTGCAAGGACAAGGAATGCCGTCAAAACACCCAGGGTGAAGTACAGGCTTTGTAACCAGCCACCTATTTGCAGGAAAGTGAAGACAAAGATGAACAGTAAGATGAGGATATATACCAGCCATTTAACCGGATCTTTAAACAGACGGGTTTCTTCAAATGATAAGCGAAGGGTATTGAGTGGCGAAATATTTCGAACAGAAATAAGGGGCAGAAGGGCGAAGAGTAAAGAAATGATCACTCCCAACAAGATTCCCTGCGCTATTGCGGGCCAGGATATAGCAATTGTGATTTCTACAGGAAGGAAGTCTTTGAGTACGAGGGGTAAGAACTGCTGAACCAATGCTCCAAGGGCAGCTCCCAATACCGATCCGATGAAACCGATACCGACGATCTGTATGAGGTAGATGATCAGTGCCTGCCATGAGCTGACACCCAGGCAACGAAGCACTGCAACTGTATTGATCTTTTCACGGATGTAAATATGTATGGCGCTGGCTACGCCGATGCAGCCGAGCAGCAGGGCGATAAAGCCTACAAGCGCAAGAAAGCGCGAAAGGTCTTCGAATGAACGGCCGGTATTTTCTTTACGGGATTCAACCGTTTCATAATCGAGTTCTGCCTTTTCAAGTCGGGGCTCGATCCTTTTTACCAGTTTTTCGACATTGAAGCCTTTTTCGAACTGGTAGTAAAAATTCGTCGTGATCCGGCTGCCCTTCTGCGACAAACCAGTTTCCTGAAGATAACGAAGGGGAATGAAGACAGAAGGGGCTACGGAGGAAGCAAAGCCTGTCTGGCCGGGAGCTTTGTTGAGTACCCCGGCAATTCTGAATAGAACCTCACCCACCTTGACCTGATCGCCCACCTTCGCGTTAAACTGAAGCATCAGGGTTTTATCAACAAGCGCTTCCTTGTGATCGCGGAAGGTCGATCCGGCAGAAGCAGGGGTGGTTTCAATCTTGCCGTAATAGGGATATGTGCCTTCCAGTGCCTTGATATTTACCAGACGGGTACCGGCGTTCTTCGGAAAATAGATCATGGAAGCGAAGCTCCGCTCCTCTGACCGCTCTGCCCCCAGCGACTTTAACAAAGGTAAGGCTTCCTCTTTAACCGGCTTGTTGGTTTCAATAACCAGATCGGCACCCAGCAGTGATTTTGCCTGGTTGTTGATATCCTGTTTAAGATTGTGTTCGAAAGAATATATCGCAACCAGCGCGGCTATGCCCAGGATGATCGAGGAGATAAAAAGCAAAAGACGGGAGCGGTTCCTCCGGCTATCGCGGATAGCCATTAGTACAAGCCATCGAAAATTTAAGGGCATCCTTGCTGGGACACCACCGGAAGGAGCCTGCATATCAAATTTGATTAACGGATTCAGGAACTGTTCTTTCATCGGATACGACAACCCCGCCTTTCAGCCGGATGATACGCTGGGTTTTGGAGGCCAGGTCGAGATCGTGGGTGACAAGCACGAGGGTGGTTCCAGCTTCCCGGTTCAGGTCGAATATCAGTTTAACAACCTTCTCACTTGTTTCCGCATCGAGATTACCCGTGGGTTCATCCGCAAACAGGATCTTTGGCTGATTGGAAAAGGCACGTGCTAATGAAACTCTTTGCTGTTCACCGCCAGAAAGCTGTGCGGGATAGTGGTCAACCCGGTCGGCCAGGCCTACCTTATCGAGCAGGTCAAGCGCCCTTGCCCGAATGCTTTTTTCGCCCCGCAGTTCCAGCGGCACCATCACATTCTCAAGTGCAGTGAGCGTCGGCAGCAGCTGAAAGTTTTGAAAGATAAAGCCTACATACTGGTTTCTCACCTGTGCCCGCTGATCTTCGGTCAGATTATCCAGCCGAATGTTATTTAATTCAACGAGTCCCGAACTTGAACGGTCTAAACCGGCGCATAAGCCGAGAAGTGTCGTCTTCCCACTTCCGGAAGGCCCCACGATGGAGAGTGTAGAGCCGGCCTCCACAGCAAAATTGATATTATTCAGAACCGTTAAAGTATGACCGGCGCTCTGGTAGGTTTTGCTTAAATCCTGTATATTGAGAATGGTTTCCACAAGCAGTTTAAAGTTTAGAGTAAGTTTACCTACTATTGTTGCAGGTGTAGACAGATCACTGATGAAAATTACAAATTACTTAAACTTATGCTACACTGCTATGTTTTAAAAAACTTAATCAAATCCTCAACTCGCCATTATGTCTAAGATCACCCAATACACCTGCTCCTTGTTACTGCTTTTAGCTGCCTGCACAGGTTCGCAGGACAAGAAGGCTGATTCGGCAGCAGATAGCACTACGTCCAAAAAGAATGAACAACCCGCTTCTATGAAAACTATCTTATTTTTTGGAAACAGTTTAACTGCGGGTTACGGCCTGGAGCCGGAAGAAGCATTCCCGGCCCTGATCCAGGACAAAATAGATTCTCTACACCTCCCCTATAAAGTGATCAATGCAGGAAACAGCGGGGAGACCACAGCGGGCGGTAAAAATAGGATAGACTGGCTCCTTAAGCAGAAAGTTGACGTCTTTGTCCTTGAATTAGGCGCAAACGATGGCTTGCGCGGTATCCCGGTAAGTGAAACAACAGCCAATCTTCAAAGCATTGTCGACCAGGTAAAAGCGAAGTACCCTGACGTCAAAATGGTAATGACCGGAATGCAGGTTCCACCCAATATGGGAAGTAAATACGCTAGCGAGTTCAGCCAGGTCTTTAAGGAAATCGCCGATAAAAATGATATGGCCTATGTTCCATTCCTGCTCAATAAGGTTGGCGGTGTTGCCAAATTAAATCAGTCAGACGGCATTCATCCCACTGCGGAAGGTCAAATGATATTGGCTGAAAACGTTTGGGAGATCCTGAAAGATATTTTGTAGAGATCAGATGTTAGATATGAGATGTTAGTATGACTGGTACACCGAAATCCTCACTTTGCGTTCATTGCTGATCTTAAATGCTTTGCGTGAACAGGATTCTATCTCAAGTAATTCCTAAATACCTAGACAGCCGGTTTTTCAGGTCCTATTTCCAACACTTCAAAGGCGAAAGCCTCTTTAACGGGCCGGATCGGGGCATGGTATTCCTCACTCAGCACTTTAACGAAACAGCCCCCGTAATAAAAAATAATGGATGAGTAGAACACAAAGAGCAGAATTAAAACCATTGAACCCGATGCCCCGAATATTGTGTTGACATTGCTGTATCCCATCAGCCACCTTAAAATGATCTTGCCGGCAGTGAAAAGCAGCGCTGTAAAAAATCCTCCGCCAAGAGCATGACTGAACTTCGGCTTTCCTGCGGTTAAAAAGCGGAAAAGGTTTGTAAACCAGATCGTCAGGATGATGACAAAAACTATTTCGTTGATGGCCCATATAAAGAAAACTGCACCACCCTGCCAGATATCCTGGATATAATCAGCAAGTATGGCTTGAAAGCCTTCTGCGAAAAGCCCTACAAAAAATAATAAGCCTGCGAGGATAATAATAACCAATGAGCGGGCCCTGTTCTTCAGGTTAAAGATCATTCCGGGATGAGGTCTTACCCGGATGCTCCAGATCTGATTGAGAGAATTCTTAATGACCGCAAACAAGGTGGTCGCGACAAACAGCAGGAACAGAAATCCGAAGAAGGTCACATACCAGTTCTGACTCAGCGAACGGAATCCTTCAAGGGTTTGTTTGATCTGCATAGCGCTGGTGTTTCCAAGTACATTGGCCAGCCTTTCGATCAGATCCGAGCCGATCTTCCGTGGATTGACAAAAATCCCGAAAAGCTGTATGAGTATAATTAAAATTGCGGGCAGTGCAAATGTGGTAAAGAAAGCCGTAGCGCCGGCCATACGCAACGGGTCGTTCGCCTTCAACTCCTCAAGCGACCGGCTCATAAGATGAGCCAGTGTTCGAACGCGTTGAAATACACTGATGGAATGGTCTTTAACCGGTGTCAAGCTGCCCAAAATAGGAATTCTACGAATCGAAGTTGTCCTTTAGGAAAGCAGGCTTTGACGCAACATGAATTCCAGCTGATCGTTGCTTGTTGCCAACTTCCCGTTCATTGTTTTGATCTCCTGGTCTTTGGTGTAAGCATCGTAAGCCCGTTGAATAGTTTCGTCAAGCAACTCTTCGTTCCATGGCTTACTTAAGTAGTGATAGATTTTACCCTTATTAACGGCATCAATCACGGCATTCATATCGGCATAGCCTGTCAACAATATCCGCATTGGATCCGGATATTTCTCCAGCACCTTTTCAAGGAACTCTATCCCTGTCATGTTAGGCATTCGCTGGTCTGTGATGATGATCTCTACCGGTTTTTTTTCCAGCACCTTCATCGCTTCGGCCGCGCTTATAGCGATCATGACATTATATTTCAGGCGGAAAGTAGCCTTGAATGACATCAGATTATTTTCTTCGTCATCAACATAAAGTAAATTGATCTTTTTATCGGACATTTGCGTATAAAGTATTTTATGCACAAAAATAGCATAAAGTTAATTAAGATTTGGGCGGTTTTTTCAATTGGATTTTTCGATACAAGTAGATAAGTAGCAGTTTAAAAGGTTTAGGGCAAGAATGGAAGTAAGTTTAAATAAAGATAATCCTGAAGTAAGACTTAGAGTATTTCGAGCGATCGATGATCCTGAAGCATGCGAGAAATTTTTAGAAGGTCATACGCATGTGTTGACGAGTATAGGCATTACTAAGGTTACCTCATCAAAGCATGAATGGACCCAGAATCCGGCTGCTTTTGTTCTTATTGTTGAATCTTTAGATAAAAAGAAAGTTTATGGCGGCGCCCGCGTGCATGTCGCAGGCGGTTCCGAGCCCCTTCCGATCGAGCAGGCTACCGCAGCTATTGATCCGAAGATCTATGATATCGTATGGGAATATGCCCAGCACGGTACCGGTGAACTATGCGGTTTGTGGAACTCCCGGGAGATTGCAGGTTATGGCATTGGCAGTATCTTCCTGATACGCGCCGCTGTCGCTATTTCCTACCAGATCGGATTGCAGTCGCTATTTGCTTTGTGCGCACCTTATACGGTGAAACCCGGTGAATGCGTCGGTATGGAACTGGAAGGCAGGGTCGGCAATGACGGAACGTTTTATTATCCCAAGCTGGACTTAGTTGCGACCAGTATGGTTGTTAAGGATGTACCTGTTTTGAGCAAAGCCCACGAGGAAGATAAGGCAGCCATTTTTAAGATCAGGGACAACCTGAACATTGTACGGTTGGAAGTGCTTCGTAAAAAGGAGATCACCATTCACTACGAAACCAAGATCGACAACCTGGAAAAATGGGACCTGAATGAAGTGATTGAAAACGCCCGGATAAATTACAAAAAAGTCAGAGGAAGTGTACCAAATGACTTAATCCCCGATATTTTATAAAAACATGTTACAACATAGTGATACCGTAAGCGCCGATACCGAATCAATTGAATCAGTTTACAGACCAGTTATACTAAGATTGAATCAGCTTGATGATAAGCTGACCTACGATGCGCTGATCTCAAATGGGAACGTAAGAACTCAGGATAACATCTATTCTCAACTGAAAGAGCTTCTGAAATCCCGCAATCCAACAATTCAACTTCAGGAAAGCGATTATTCGCAGCTAATAGAAGCTCACCTTGCAGGAACTGATTTGTCCGAATATGGCGCGTGGGTATATTACCCATGGAACAGTACTTTAATTCATATTCTCGATGAAGAAGAATTTTTTGAAGTACGCACCACCAGGAACCGGGTGAAGATCACCTGGGAGGAGCAACAGACTTTAAGATCAAAACGTATCGGCATTGTCGGACTATCGGTGGGCCAATCGATCGCATTGACCCTCGCGATGGAACGTACTTGCGGCGAATTACGACTGGCAGATTTTGACACCCTTGAATTAAGCAACCTGAACCGCCTTCGTGCAGGATTACATAACCTTGGGATGCCGAAAACCGTAATAGCCGCCAGGGAGATCGCAGAGATCGATCCTTTCCTGAAGGTCAGGATCTTTAACGACGGATTAAACAGTGAAAACATGGATGCCTTTTTTACCGGCGGCGGCAAGCTGGATCTTTTTGTTGAAGTGTGTGACAGCCTGGATATTAAGGTTTCAAGCAGGTTTAAAGCAAGATCCCTTCAGATACCTGTTGTAATGGACACAAATGACCGCGGCATGCTTGATATAGAAAGGTTCGATACAGAACCGGAGCGCAGCGTTTTTCACGGTTTAATCGATGAATTTGTCGATCAAAGCGGGCTGAAGCCTTTGGAACCCTCCAATCGATTTGCACTTTTAAGCGCCTTGGTTTCATTCGACTCTTTGTCTGAACGAATGAAGCTGTCAATGACAGAAATAAATAAGACTATAACCAGCTGGCCCCAGCTGGCCTCCTCGGTAGTATTGGGAGGAGCGATCACTACGGATATTTCCCGGAGAATTTTACTTGGACAGCACCATGCCTCGGGCAGATACTATGTGGATCTGGATCAGTTAATTAATTAAGGCTGATGACCAGCGTCAATGATGTTATGAAAATTCTAAAAGTATTCTTCCTGCTGTTATGCCTCACCTTAACCAGATCTGCATTCGGACAGCAGCTGATTCCCATTACAGAGGTATTAAATGGTGACTATATCGGGAATGAGGTTCTCGTTTTCCAGGACTCAAGTGCCAGCTTAAGTTTTGATCAGGTAAGGTCTACACCCGGGTACTTTAAACCAAACAAACTTAAGGTTCCTAACCTGGGGATAAGCCAAAGCACCAGTTGGATCAAATTTAAATTATTCAACAATGCAGTCAGAGAGGAGTTCGCGCTCAATCTCTCTAACCCGATAATTGACCAGGTCGTTTTATATATCCTCCGAGGTAACGGGTCGGTAGACAGCATCTATAGCGACAAATTTACCCCCTTGTCGAACAGGCAGTTCAATCACCAGTTCTATCTCTACAGGATCGGTCTCAAGAACGGGGAAACTGTGACATGCTATCTGAAACTTAACAGCAGTCAGCAGATACTTGCGCCCATAACGATAAACAGTGCGGAAAGGACTTTAGCATTAATCAGCAGCTCTGATACCCAGGCGGGTATGTATCTCGGTATTATGATCGTTATGCTTCTGTATAACCTGTTCGTTTTTCTTTCGGTAAGAGATAGAGACTATCTGATTTACTGCCATTACATTTTCTGGGTAGCACTCACCCAGGCTACTTTGCTGGGTTTCTCCCATCGCTTTTTATGGGGCGATAATGTCTGGCTATCGCAGCATATGATGACCTTCTGCGGTGCTATGTCCGGGATTGCTACAATCAGGTTCGCGCAGGTGTTCCTTAAAACACAGAAGTTCGCGCCCAGACTTAACATGGCGCTCAATATCACGATTATTGCCTACCTGGTCTCAATTTGCTTCCTGATCGCTGATTTCAGGATGATAGCCTACCAGATGGTTAATTTGATAGCCGTTACAGGATCACTGGTCGTTATCGGTGCTGCCTGGACCGTTTATCGGAAAAAATACAAGCCGGCCCGTTATTTTTTAATTGGCTGGTCGATCTTCTTTGCGAGCGTGATCATATTCGTGGTGAAGGATTACAACATCTTACCTTATAATACTCTAACAATACATGCTATTGAAATCGGATCGGCACTGGAAGCCATCTTCCTTTCCTTCGCACTTGCGGGAAAAATAAATATTCTGAAGAAAGAGAAAGAGATCTCCCAGGCTGAGGCTCTCACAATCGCGAAAGAAAATGAAAGAATTATTCGTGAGCAAAATCAGATCCTTGAAGCAAGGGTAAATGAGCGTACCCTGGAATTGAGTGCATCCAACGCAGAGTTGAACCAAACGCTTGTTGACCTGAAAGAGGCGGAAAGCCAGCTGGTAGAAGCCGAGAAAATGGCTTCGCTTGGTCAGCTTACAGCCGGTATAGCCCATGAAATAAATAATCCGATCAATTTTGTCACATCAAATGTAAATCCCCTGAAGCGGGATATCGATATCCTTCTTCAAACCATTGATACATTTGAAGAAGTAAGTCAGTCTGATTCATCTGCAGCCGAGAAACAGCAGCAGATCGATGACTTTAAAGAAGAAATTGATTTTGATTACCTGAAGATGGAGATAGGGCATCTGCTGAAGGGGATTCATGAAGGTGCATCGCGGACAGCAGAAATTGTCAAGGGGCTTCGGATCTTTTCCCGTCTTGATGAGGATGACCTGAAACAGGCCGACATTAACGAAGGGATCGATTCGACGCTGGTTATCGTAAACAATTTACTGAATAACAAAATCGAGTTGCAAAAAAATTACGGTCCGATTCCCGTGATTGAGTGTTATCCAGGTAAGCTTAACCAGGTCTTTCTCAATATCATATCCAACGCAATACATGCCATAAACAAAAAATTTGATGGCCAAAACGGTGGCAAATTGACCATAAGCACCGAAAACGATGAAGATAATGTTTACATCAAAATCTCAGACAATGGTACCGGAATGACTGAGGCAACCCGAAAGAAGGTTTTTGAACCTTTTTTCACCACCAAGGACGTCGGCGAAGGCACTGGCCTTGGAATGTCCATCGCTTACAATACGATCCGAAGACATCAGGGTGAGATTACAATTAATACAAGCCCTGGGATTGGAACCGAATTTATTATTGAGCTGCCCATTATTATGGAAGCTATAGAAACGAATTAAAGTGAATAAGCCTGAAAAAATAAAAGTCTTATATGTTGATGACGAGCTGAATAACCTGATGGGTTTTAAGGCTTCCTTCAGAGTCAACTATAATATTTTAATTGCTCAAAACAATGAAGAAGCTCTTGAGCATCTAAAGAACCATCCTGATATACGGGTGATCTTTTCAGATCAGCGAATGCCGGACAAAACCGGTGTAGAATTTTTTGAGCAAATCAGAGGAACATATCCTAAACCTATCAGGATCCTTATCACCGGCTATACAGACGTTGAAGCAGTAATCAATGCGATTAACCTTGGAAATGTTTTCAGATATGTCAAAAAGCCGTGGAGCGAAGCAGATATACTCACCGCCATCAATGAGGCGAACAAGTTTTACGTCGCCAACATGCTCATGGAGACAAAGAACGCAGAACTGCAGATCGCATACGATGAGCTTGATAAATTTGCTTACAGCGTGACTCATGATATGCGAAATCCGCTCCTAAGCATTTTGGGCGCAGTGGAATTATCGCGGGAAATAGATGACATATCAGAGATCAGGGAAATGCTGCATCTCATCAAGGAATCGGTAGGAAACCTGGATGCATATATCCAGAATATCCATGATTACTATAATGTTAACCGCGGGCAGTTGGAGATCTCGGAAATCGACTTTAAAGATATTGTTGAAGAACAACTTGAAACTCACCGGCTAACCGCGAAAATGAAACAGGTAAATTTCAATACACGAATTGTTCAGAATGAGACTTTCCGGGGCGACGCTATGTCGATGAAGATCATATTAAACAACCTGCTTTCAAATGCTTTTAAGTACCAGAAAAAGGAGCGGACCGACAAGAACGTTGAGCTGGATATAGTCGTAGATGCCGGCGAACTGACGATGCTAATTAAGGACAATGGTATTGGTATTTCAGGTAATCATATCGGGGATATTTTCAATATGTTTTTCAGAGCCACTTCACAGGATGTGGGCTCAGGGTTTGGACTTTATAACGTAAAAGACGCCTTGTTAAAACTTAACGGTGAAATAAAAGTTGACTCAGTTATTAACGAGGGCACAACTTTTACCGTAAAAGTACGTAACAAGTAGAAATGTCATCCTTACAACCGAATTTCATAGTAATCGACGATAGTCGCTTAGATTGCTTTATCTCCGAAAAAATTATTAGAAATAGTGGTAACTCCGGCTCTGTCCGCAGTTTTACCGAAGCTTCTGAGGCACTTCAATTCATAAAAGACGCCCCGATTATAGAACATCCTAAGACTGTAATTCTTCTGGATATACAAATGCCTGTAATGAGCGGATTTGACTTCGCTGAGGCATTTGAACAATTGAACGAGGATAAAAAATCCGACTACATAATTTTTATGGTGTCTTCTTCAACCAACGAATCGGACCGTATAAGAATTGGCAATTATCCCTCGATAAGATGCCTGTACAAAAAGCCCCTCAATAAAGAAATTATCAACGAGCTTATTGACCAGGTTTTTATAGCGGGTTAAAGATACTTTTTGTAAAGGTTATAGAGCAACTGCTTATCATACTCATTTAGCATGGGGCTCAGATCCGTCTGTATAAAATGTAGTTTAAACGACCTGATCGCAGAGTCCACGTTCCGGACATCGTAACCGATGATACGCAATGCCTCTGTCGGATTGAAGGTCGCGGGAACAGAATCCAACACCAGATCAGGCCATAATCCAAAACCACTGTCTGCTAACCTTTTCCATGGGAAATTGGCGTTCGGATCTACCTTTCTTCCGGGTGCAATATCTGAGTGCCCGATAAAATTCGCAGCCGGGATACCATGGGTTTTCTTGAGTTCTGCCAACACTTGCAGTAAACTGCTTATTTGCGGTTCCGCGAAAGCGTCGAAGCCGTTATTGTCCAGTTCTATACCGATTGAAGATGAATTGATATCCGTTGCATTCCCCCACCGGCTTGAGCCACCATGCCAGGCGCGCAGGTAGTCATTCAACATATGATAAATCTTCCCATCCCTGCCAATCACATAATGAGCGCTCACCTGCGTGCGTGGGAGTGTAAAAGTCTTTAAAGTCTGTTCGGTTGAATTTTGTGCTGTATGATGAATGACCACATAATTGGGTTTCCTTAATCCGAAGTTCGTTGTCCCTACCCATTCTTCCGGTAAAGGCTGAACAGGGGTTTGGCGGATAGCCTTGGCGAGCTGCTTAGTTTGCTTTTTGTATGCCTTATTGGTGACAGCGTAAGGATTGCTTGCACAGGAACTTAGAACGAAGATAACAATCGCAAAGCACAAGCTGAAGTAAGGTAATCTCATAAGATACATCGGTGTTTATCTGGCAAACTTAAGAGTTAGAACTCTTAAACTCCCTGAAATATCTGGGCTGGAGTTAACCGCATTGTAACATCTTTAACACACTTTTTACCATGCCGGTGAGCAAGCAGCTTAAAATTAACCGCTTACGAAAAAAGTTGTCAGTTAGTAAAGCTTCCATAAGGGAGACGAAAGCAGTTTTATAAATAAAGTAATAAATTACATGTCGTAACATCTTTTCTATCGATGAATACAATCTCTACTTCCAAAAAACCGCGATTATTCTACCTGGACTGGCTCCGTGTTCTGGCATTTGGCCTGCTTGTCATTGTTAACTGCTGTGAAGTCTTCGCAGGATCATCATGGTGGATCCAGAACACCGAAACCATTCCCACCATCGGTTATGTATTAAAATTTTTCCATCAGTGGAGGATGCCTCTGTTGTTTGTTATTTCCGGAGTGGCTGTTTCCATTGTGCTCGAAAAAAGAAGCATCATAGAATTTATAGATGACCGGTTAACAAGGATATTCATACCACTGATAGCCGGTACTATCCTAATCGTTCCCCCGATGATATTATTTATATGGAGGGCTGAAGGAAATAACATTCCTGTACAGGATTTTTACTTGAACCTCTTAGAATTTAAGTGGTTTCCCCGGGGAAATTTCCACTGGTTGCACCTATGGTACCTGGCTTTCATATTTATTTTCAGCATCGCCATTATCCCGGTAATGATGTACCTGAGAACGGGCAACGCCCGTTCTATTATGACTTATATTATAGGCGTATTAAGCAAGTCCTCAGTTCTGCTGCCCATAATTTTATTCTTCCATTTGCCTTATTACATCTCCAGTAACTTCTTACCAGGCAGTGATCTCACGAACCTGATTTACTACTTTCCCTATTTTATATTCGGCGCACTATTCTTCGCGCAATCGGGTATAAGAACCACTATAGTTAATAATCGCAGGATCACTCTGATAGGCGGTACTGTTACGGCGGTAATACTGTATTGCACAATATGGATCCGGGATGAATCGATAAACGGCATGATGGGCTCGACTTTTTTAGGACTGATACAGGGGCCGTTGGAGGAGCCTATGATATCTCTGAATCAGTGGTTCTGGTTGTTGACCTTTACCGGATTCGCAATCCGATATCTGAACTTTGGAAACGATTTCTTAAGGTATGCGAATCGGGTAGTATATCCGTTCTATATTCTTCATCAGGCCATTATAATAGCACTGGCATATTACCTGATACCGGTTGACGCCTCCATTTTCGCTAAGTTCTGCATGATACTATCGGGCACTGTTCTGTGTGTTGTTAGCGCTTACGAGATCGTGCTAAAGCGGTTCACGATTACCAGGGTAATATTCGGAATCAAGACAGATGTAAATCTTATTGGTAAGTTTCCAGGATCAGTTGGATTCATCAATAAGATGATCCCGCAAGTCAAGCGGATAAACAGTAATCCTTTAGATCCTCTGTAACAGACTTCATAAACAAGACTGGTGTTTTTCTTTATATTTAAGCGATCAAAATCGCTAATATGAAACCGAATTTTAAATCCGCTTTAATTCTGGGACTTAGTCTGACCGCAGTCTTATCAGCTTGTAACCGTTCAAACAAACCGAACACAAGTAGCAAAGAATCAGATTCATTGCAAGCGTATGTTGCGGAGCGCTTACCTATCTATGAGAAGGTAAAGCTGACCACCGACCTGCAAATGTTGAGCGCCAGTGAACGGCAAATGATACCCCTGCTCATCGAAGCTGCAAAGATCATGGATGAGCTTTTCTGGAAACAGGCCTACCCTCAAAGGGACAGCCTGCTGGCGGTAGTTGAAGATGAGAAAACCCGTGAATTCATCAACATTAACTATGGGCCATGGGACCGCTTAAACGGTGATAAACCGTTTGTTGCAGGCGTTGGACCGAAGCCTGAAGGTGCAGGTTTTTATCCTGCAGGAGTTACCAGAGAGGAGCTGGAGAAATCTGATATCAAAGATAAGAACGGTCAGTATTCTGTTATAAGTCGAAATGCTTCCGGTAAACTGGAAGCTGTTCCATATCAGGAGTTCTATAAGGATGGCCTTCAAAAGGCTTCCGGGCTTTTGAAAAAGGCGGCCGAACTGGCCGAGGACGCGGGATTAAAGAAATATCTTAATCTGCGGGCAGACGCTTTACTGTCCAGCAACTATACCGCCAGCGACTACGCATGGATGGACATGAAAAATAACGGTATCGATATGATCATCGGACCGATCGAAAATTATGAGGATAAGCTGTTAAGTACCCGCACCTCTTTCGAGGCCTATGTCCTGGTAAAAGACAAAGAGTGGAGTAAAAGGTTGGAGAAATATGTTGCCATGTTGCCTGAATTGCAGAAAGGACTTCCCGTCGATCAGAAATACAAGAGTGAGACTCCGGGAACCGATTCTGAGCTGAACGCTTATGACGTAGTTTACTATGCCGGTGATTGCAATGCCGGTTCTAAAACGATTGCTGTAAACCTGCCAAACGACGAAGAGATCCAACAGAAAAAAGGTACTCGCCGTTCCCAGCTGAAAAACGCGATGCAGGCGAAGTTCGATAAGATCCTCGTGCCAATTGCTGGCGAGCTGATTGATAAAGATCAGCAGCAGCATATCAAATTCGATGCTTTCTTTTCCAACGTTATGTTTCACGAAGTGGCACACGGCCTTGGTATTAAGTCTACTGTAAACGGCAAGGGCTATGTCAGGGCGGCCTTACAGGAACAAGGATCATGGCTGGAAGAGGGGAAAGCTGATATACTGGGGTTATACATGGTTACCGAACTCCTGAAAAAGGGTGAGGTGAAAGGCGACCTTAAAGACTTCTATACCACTTTTATGGCCGGTATTCTTCGCTCAGTACGTTTCGGAACCGCCAGTGCGCACGGCAAAGCGAATATGCAATGCTTCAATTTCTTCCAGGAGAAAGGGGCCTTTGAACGTTCTAACAAGGGAACTTACAAGGTTAACTACGAGAAATTCGGCGCAGCTATGAATGCTCTGACCCGTGAGATCTTAACACTGCAGGGGAATGGTGATAAAGCTGGCGTGGAAAAACTGCAGAACGAAAAAGCTGTGATCGGCGCCGAGCTTAAGAAAGATCTTGACAGGCTCGGAAAAAAAGGTATTCCTGTCGATATTGTATTTGAACAAGGCGTGGAAGTACTTGGTCTTTAAATCTTTTTCATTCATAGTCCGGGAAGAGACCCGGCTTTTTACAATGACTTGTGCTCCAAGGCGCTGGTTTGTTTATCTTTGCTGATCTGAAACTTAAAATCATTACATGAAAACCGTTTATATCGTTGTTATCATCATTTTATTGGGAGCCTCTGTATTCGCTTACATATACAACCAAAAAACTGCGAATGAATCAACGAAACCTAGTACCCAACTGTCTACGCAGCCTGGAACACCAGCTAACGCTACTGCTGCTAAGGGCTTGAATCCTGCACATGGCCTGCCGGGTCACAGATGTGACCTCCCTGTCGGAGCACCACTAACGGTTACTCAGGAGCAAAAAACTGCTGCGCCTGCGCAACCAAAGACCAATCCGCAGCATGGAATGCCGGGGCATCGCTGCGATCTTGCTGTAGGAGCACCCCTATAATTTGCTGCCGAACCATATCCGGTTTCGAGCGTTACACAATAAAGCTTATCTATGACGGCGATCAGAAGATTTATTAACCTGTGCCTTATTTCCCTCTTCTTTGTTAACTGCGGCATAAACAAACAGGCAAAGCAACTGCAAACCCTGGAAGATTGTATCTATGAGATTCGCTCTGCAGACAGCATATACGTTGCAGGGAGGGATGTGAGCAAGATGATCAATAATAATGCAATCAACATTAGCAACATGCCGGAGTTTGCCTGGGCTTACCTTAAAAAGGATATTCCTCTTAAAGCACGTATAAACCTTAAGATCAAGAACCCGACTAAGCAAATAGCAGCTATCAACCGCTTTGAATATCTCGTTCTGATCAAGGGTCAGCAACTTGCAAATGGGCTTGTAGATCAAAAGGTCAGTGTCGCTCCCGGCGATTCACTTACTGTTCCCGTGAGTATCAATGCTAATATCTACCAAATCGTTTCAAATGGTAAGACCATGAAAGAGATAGTAGAGTTTATGCAAGGCGGAAACGATTCGGCGAGCGAAAAGAAGGGAATTGTTACCCTGAAGATCAAGCCGTCGATTGCTATTGGTGATAACCTGGTAAATTATCCAGGTTATATCACCATCGAAAAAGAAGTGAGCAGCAAGATCCTTTTTTAATACCCCATTATCATTTCAAGTCCTGTCTCCCCGACTGATCACGTCTTCCGGGCGAATAGTTCAATCCGGGAGTAAGCCAGTATAAAAGTATAACCCGCGAGTACCTGTAGTTGATCGGCGAGAGTAAAACTATGCCTACGAAAATCGTGGTAATATAGATCCATGGCGAACTTTCCTCGCCGGTTATAAGATAAGTAAGAACTCCGATAGCTATCATTTGTAGTACCGTCATTCCATAACTGACGAACATCGCCACATAAAAATAACCGGGTTCCCGTTCAAACCGAAGCCCGCAATAGCCGCAATTTTCGTTCATAACCTGAGTCTTAAACCCGTACATCGAATTTGCAAACAGGTCACCTTTACGACAACGCGGACACTTCGCATGTAATGCTGCACTAAGCGCCGATGGCTCTTTCTGTTGTGGTTTCAATTCCATTATTTTCATCATTAAGTAACGCACTTTTCCTGAACATTTCAGGTGTCATCCCAACCTGTTTCTTAAAGAAGCGGCTGAAATAAGAGTTATCTGCAAAATTCAAATCATCAGCGATCTGCGACACCGTCATATCCAGGTTAACCAACAGACGTTTTGCCTCTAACAGAACTCTGCTTCGAATCAACTCGCCCGCCGGAACGCCTAAAAGGTCATTGCATAGTGAATTCAGGTGATTCGGGGTTATATAAAGCATCGAGGCATAATCTTTCGGCAGGCGGGATACCCGGTAATTCTGCTCGATCAGCATTCTGAAATTCCTGAGCAACGTATCATTAAAGGATACCCTGGGGCCTGGTGCGTCTGTTGCCTTAAGCCGGGACACCCTGATAAAAAGGTTTAGCAGTAACACCCTTACCATATCAGCACCCATCGTTCTGTTGTCCTTCCTTTCTTCAATCATACTTTCGAAAAGACCGGTCATCTCCGCGTGCTGTTCAGAAGGTATTTGTATCACCTGCTCCTCGGCAAAACCGCTGAAGAATGAGAACCGCTCAAGGACATTTGCGTCAAGCAGGAATGATTGAAAGAATGATGCGGAAAAGTTAACGATATAGCCATCTACCGGTTCAACGAAATCCCAGCTATGCACCTGGCCGGGAATCATAAAGTAGATCTGAAAGGGCTTAACGGCAAACCTGGTAAAGTCGATCTGATGCGTTCCCTGGCCTTCCGTAAACATCACGATGTGATAAAAACTATGCCTGTGGGCAGAAGACAGATTTTTGTGAATTTTCAAATAGGGGTTGAAACGGCTCACCATGATATCATCTTCCCTGACATCAGAGAGTGAAGATATATTGTATACCGGGAACCCGTTTTTCATTTGAATCTAAGCTTGCAACGAACCAATTAGCACTTGTATTGTCCGGTTTGTTACGATAACAAAGATAGACAGAAAGGGTTACACCAGTTCAGGCTGATTTACTTGTCTGATGGTACTTTTTACTGATTGCTGATCGTTCGACCGCTCAAAAAAGAAGAGGCCGCCTAATATATATTAAGCAGCCTCTGTAAATAAAATTTAAAGGTTGTGAAACTATTCTACACCACCTTTGCGGGTTGCCGGTCTGGGTGAAGGCCATTTGCTAGCCTCTCCCGTACGCGGATTTGCAGGTAAAACACTTTGTTCGCGTGATGTTTTCGCAGGCTCTTCACTAGCCATGTAAGCCATGATAGCAGTAAGGATTGCATTGCTTCTCACGTCATCAAAAACGATCTTATCATAAGTATCGCGGTTGGTATGCCATGTATAGCTACCATAATCCCAACTCAGAGAACTCAGAGAAAAAGCAGGTACGCCGGCCGCAAGGAACGATGCGTAGTCAGAACTGCCACCGCTTGGTGCTCCCGGGAACGTTGTTTGAATATCTTTGCGAATGTCCATAGGAACCTTGTTCAACCAGCGTCCCACGTAGTCATATGAATGAAGGAAACCCTGTCCTGCAATATTCGCCACGCGACCGGTGCCGTTATCCTGGTTAAATACAGCCTGGATGTTCTTAACAATTTCCGGATGGTCTTCAACGAATGCGCGTGAACCATTTAATCCCTGCTCTTCGCTTCCCCAGTGACCTACAAGTATGGTACGTTTAGGGTTTGGATAGATCTTTTTCAGAATACGCATTGCTTCCATCATCGTGATGGTTCCTGTACCATTGTCAGTTGCACCTGATGCGCCATCCCAGGAATCGAAGTGAGCTGAAAGAATAACATATTCTTCAGGTTTCTCTGTACCCCTGATCTCAGCGATGGTATTAAATGTTGGAACCAGCCCAAGTTCTTTTGAATCAACTTTCACGCTGATCTGGGGTTTATGACCTGATTCAGTCAGGCGGTAAAGCAGACCATAATCTTCAAGAGAAACGTCAATTGTAGGTATTTTGCTTGTGCTTGCGCCGAAGATCTTGTTTACACCGAAACCTGCTGACCAGTTAGAACCAACAATTCCCGCTGCACCGGCTTTCTCAAGAGCCTGAGCAAGAGTACGGGTATTATAACCTGTCTTGCTGATCCGTTTACGCCATGCAGCCGACTGGTCTGCACGGTCTTTTTTCATCTTTTCGAAAGATTCTTTTGTTCCGAATTCTTCCCAGTTATCATCATCGCGTCCGGTTGGCTGATTCATCGACACCATAACGAACTTTCCTTTTACGTTCGGCAACCAGTTTTGGAATGCAATCGAATCTGCAGCATCAGCAATAATGATCACCTCTGCAGTTACACCCTTACTGCCGGTACCCGGACTCCAGGCCAGCTGGGTTCCTTCAAGCGACTTAATACGTGGAGAAACCATTGTGATCTGTGATGGACCACGCTGCCAGCCTCTCCATTCGCCCCATTTCTCATTTTTTGCCGAGATACCCCAGCTTTTATATTTTTCGACAGCCCAATCATTTGCCTGTTTCATTTGCGGAGTTCCCACCAGGCGCGGACCAATTACATCTAACAGCTCGTGAGCCAGTCCTTCAAGTTGCGAATTATTTGTAGCTTCCTTAACGATGTTATCGACAATCGGATCTTTGCTCTGAGCAAAGGTCATCGTTGCAGACAGCATTAAGCCTGTGAGTAAGAGCCCCACGGGTTTGATGCCGGCATCTAAAATTTGTTTATAAGTATATCTTTCCATGTCGCTAATATATTCAAATGGGCAGGAATGCGAAAAACGTAAACAGTTTGATACAATGCCGATTATCAACGGCCCTGCTTATCAAACAATATCCCAGCTTTTCCATTAATGTTAAGGACTGCAAATGATTCCGTAAATTCCCTTCACAAAAACCACAATCCCGTATATTATGACTGAAATGCCGATCACTGTAAAAAGATCACTCGAACTGCTGGGATTATTCCTGATCGGTGCCCTGATCGTTTTAGGCCGTGATATTATTATGCCTATACTGCTGGCGTTCTTTGTCAGTATCATGCTATTGCCTATTTACCGGTTTCTTAAAAAGAAGCGGTTCCCTGAAACCATGGCTATCTTGATTCCCATCTTATTGCTAGCCATATTTCTAGCCGGCATTATCTGGTTCTTTTCAGCCCAGATAGGCATCCTTGTTAGTGACTTCCCTCGTATAAAAATGAATGTCAGCAAGCATTTAACGTCCCTGAGCGAATGGATCAACGATGCTTTCAACTATTCTACCACCAAACAACTGAAACTCATCAACGAGCAAAGCGACAAAATGCTAAGTTCTGCGGGAAATATCCTGGGCGGATTCGCCGGATCCATAACAGGATTGTTTTTATTTTTTGGCCTGCTGCCGATCTACATCTACCTAATGCTCTTTTATAAGAATCTACTACTCCGCTTTATCTTCATGTGGTTTGAGCCCGCCGATCATAAAATGGTGGAAGAAGGAATGAAAGAAACGGAGGTCATCATTAAAAGTTACCTCATCGGGCTTCTGATCCAGATAACCTACATCACCGTCTTGCTTGGAGGAATCCTGATGATCTTTGGCATTAAACACGCGCTGCTCATCGGTGTGATCTTTGCGCTGCTGAATCTCATCCCCTATATCGGGGCTCTGGTCGGCAACGTTATCGGAGTTATGCTGACGCTCACTTCATCCCAGGAATTAAGTCCGATCTTTACCGTACTAATCACTATCGCCTTCGTCCAGTTTCTTGACAACAATATTCTGATGCCGCGGATCGTCGGTTCGAAGGTTAAGATCAACGCGCTAAGTGCAATCCTGGGCGTTTTTATAGGGGGCGCACTTGCAGGAATATCCGGGATGTTCATGGCACTGCCGATCATCGCTGTGCTGAAGATCATTTTCGACCGCACGGATATGTTCAAACAGTGGGGTGTTTTGCTCGGCGATGACCTGCCCGCTAAAAGCCCGATGAGCTTCCCGAAATTCCGGGTCAAGAAGAAACTGGCAGAGGCTGAAAAGAAAGAAACAACCTGATATTTACCTGATGCGTGGGTTGACCGCCTTGCAATCAATTTTTGTGAATTTCAAGCTAAAAGATGCTGTATCAGCCAATGTTTCGCGGCCAGTGGTCACATCAAAGCTGGTAGGCTTCTGTAAAAGATCTTCTTTATCGAGTTTAAACTCAAAGGGTATAGAATCGTTCATTCCTTCCTGCTGGAAACGCCAGATACCTTTAATTATATCGCCTGAACGGATGCCACTCAAAGTCCCTTTGCGGGCATCCTTTTGGTATGGAATATTCTCATAACTGCCGGTAACCGTATTATCGTTTATAACAAGTGCTATCGAAGCGGTATCCTGATTCCGGTTTCCGCTGTACCGTTCATAACAGAGGGTATCGCTTGTTGCCGAAACCGATGTTTCTTCCACTACGGCCTTATTACTTACCTCTGTTTCCCTGTTTTCATTTTGACTGCACCCGGTTGTAGCGAAAAGCAGCGCAAATACTCCGAAATAGATTTTCATAGCTTATTTTATTTAAAAAAATAAAGCGCCGGAAAGATCCGGCGCTTTAAAATAAATGATCAGGTGGTTTATTTCTTAGTCATATGGTAAACGATATATCCCGATCCGCCACCGTATTGAACAGGAGCCTTCAGGGTAAGGTTATCACCGTCAGCATTTTCAACCAGCAAACGATAACCGCTTGCAACTTCCTTCGGCTTTTCACCTTCATTAATCTTTTTAAACGCGAATTCAGGAGTGCCGCCGGTATTGGTCATGGACCAGAAAATTGACTGGGTAGTACCATTAGTCAATGCGTATATGCCTTTGCCGCTATTGGTAAGAGTCCAGGTACTTCCCTGGAAAAGGCTTGCGGGCCCCTGATCAAAAACAGACTGTACTGCATTTTCTACAATTCCCTCGTAGGTGATTGAGTTTACGGTCCAGGTGCCGGTGATCTTACCGCGTCCAACTTCTGCATTGGATGCAGTAGAAGCATTTTTAGTAGTTGAACAAGCCGTAATTAGAGTCGTTACTGTAAATAACAGCGCTATAGAATAAAGTATCTTTTTCATGATGTATCGATTTATGTCAAGCCATATACATTAATCCTGCCAAATAGAAATCCCAATGGATTGGTCTTGTTAAGGTCATGTTAAGGTTAGTCCGCTAAATTAGTGGACTAACCACTAGATGAGTAGTACCTGACTTATACGATAGCACCCGAAGGCATCAACTTGAATATGTCACCTTCAACGCGCCGCCAGCAGTCCGAGGTTATTTAGATCACAGTTCATCCAGTTTAAAATAACCCAAATGAATCCGATCTTGCTGCACTGACTCAGCCGGCAACAGCCGTATTGTATAATTTTCCTTTATTTTATCCGGAAGAATCTCCTGAATCTCGTAAATGTCATCCACGTCTACTCCGAACTTGTCGTCTATGTGCGAGGGTGCTCCATCAAATCCGGTGTGTTTGTAGAAAGCTGTTTCTTTAGCGAGCCGTATGGCAGCCGCTTTATCGGAGGCAGTCACCAGCATCTTATAATGGAATTCGTCAAACTCGTTTTCCCGGTATCCGCCGAGATTAATGAAAAACAACCTGGCCTCTAAAGCTTCAGCCACAGCATCTCCCGCCAGGTCTTTTGATATGACCTCCACCGAAAACTGCTCAACCTGATTTACCTCACGCCAGGCATCTATGTGAATTTTTCCCTTGGCTTCGGGCCAAAATTCTTTAATCTCCTGAACCGTGTCCTTGATACTGCGGGCAGCGGTAAAATAAATATCATGCTGCTCTGTATTTCGCCCTGGAGGAGTGCAGCCTAGCATAAGCATAAAAAGTTTGATCGGGGTCATAATTGTTCAGGCTTCAGTGTAATAATTTGCCGCAAAATACGGTTTGATCAATCAAAACGACAGGCCTTCTTTACCAAACATATGTGCCGACCGCACCTGGTTTAAGCGAGCTTGTGAAAGCCTTCCCATTGTAACGAATACTGAAACTCTGATCCGAAGGGCCGTCATTTAGTACGATCAGCACCGTCTTTTTATCAGGAGTTTGAAAAGCCACATTCGAAAGTTTCTCAGGTAAACTGGAATGAATTCGGACAGATCCTGGCCTTACGAATTTAGAAGCATGCGCAACAATATAATAGGCAGGATTACGCACAAAGCTGTCTCCGTCGACGGTGATAGCGCCCAGGCATTCGTAACATCCACCTTCGGTGTGCGGATCTTGCTTCGGGTCAGCGGCAAGATTCCATTCGAGAACAGTCCTGCTCCAATTTCGGGGAGCGCCAATGATGAGGGTTTTTACATGCCACTTCAGGTCCTCAGGAAAATTACCCGGTGCACCGATCCATTGCTCAGTGAAATACAGGTTTTTATCCGGGTGTGCATCATGCACTTTGCTTAAACTATCAATATGACCGCCATACAAATGAAAGGCAGAACCGTCGACATATTTTTTAGCTTCCGGATCATTTAAGATACTGATTGGATAATCTGGCCGATCGGCATTATGATCATATAATATAATTTTTGTATCGATGCCGGCAGCCTTAAAGGCCGGCCCTAAGTTCTTTTTAATAAATGTTGCCTGATCAGGTGCTAACATTAAAAGGCTCGGATTATTCCCCGGATGCAAGGGTTCATTCTGGATCGTGATGGCATCGATGCGAATACCTTCGGCCTTCATGCTCTGGATATACTTAATGAAGTATTTAGCATATACATCATAGTATTGCGGCATTAAACTTCCGCCCTTCGAGTTCTTATTCGTTTTCATCCACACCGGCGGGCTCCATGGTGAACCAAGGATTTTAATATCCGGGTTAATTGCCAAAATTTCTTTCAGTACGGGCAGCAGATCCTTACGATCAGGTTCCAGGCTAAACTTAGACATCGACGTATCGGTTTCACCTGCTGGAAGATCGTTGTATGAAAACACATGATCATTTAGATCCGAAGCACCGATACTGAGCCTTAAATAGCTGATACCAATATTTGCACCCTCCGTACCGAATAATTCATTTAATAGCTCCTTTCTCTTCGCGGGTTCCATCCTGTTAATGACCTGTGCGCTGCCACCAGTCAATGTAAAGCCAAATCCATCCATTTCCTGGAAGCTTTTACTGGGATCAACATCGATAACAAGCCCCGAAACAGAGGAATCTGAAAAAGCCATGTTAATTTTCTGTTCCTGAAATAGAACAGATTTATCGGGATTGGTAAGCCAGAAACTGATCTCTTGGTTCTGCTGCTTCGTTTTGCAGCCGACGGCGAAGCAAAGTACCGCTAAAATGATCGCCAGTTTAAAAGAGTTGTATCGAAATTGGTTCATGAAAGTATGGTTTATGCAATATTACAAAAGTTCCTGCCCGCACCAGCGTAATCGTTACAAGCACAAATCTATTTACCACCTTACTGCAATTAGGGCACTATGCAGGAGCTTTTAATTAAGGGATAAATAAAAACCGGAGGCGCTTACCTCCGGTTTTTACTTATCAGGCAGGGCTAGTCTTTTTTTACTAAACTAATGTTATCTATAGATATCCCTCCGGCACCTAAATTGTTTCCGCCTGTCTTAATCAGAAGGTATACAGTTCCTGATTGAGAGAATGTAATTTCGCCGTCTTTGCCTTTTTGCGCACCTGCACAGGCAAGAGTCGCTAGATTACCATTAAATGGAGTAGAACCACATCCGTCCCAGGTACTTAAGCCAAATTGGTTTCCTCCTGAAGAGTAGTCAGAATTTTGAACGGGAGGCAGGGCTCCAAAATAAGTTTCCAGCCAGGTTTCTGTAGCACCGCTGCCTGCAACCAATGCTGAAAACGTGTACTTCTGGTTAGCTTCCACCTGGATAGCCTGGTAAATTGCTGCGTGTCCCCAGTTTCCGCCTCTGGCTATTGCTTTTCCATTCTCGAAAGTAATATCAACGCCGTCACTAATTTTAAGAACAGTCCAGTTGCTGATATCTGCAGCTTCCATTTTTCCGCCCTTTACAAAATTTTCAGGGGCGGTCACTGTGACCTGAGCAGCCTGGGTGTTAACCTTTCCATCCCTGCCAGTGGCCGTTAAAGTCACCGTGTATGTTCCCTCATCTTCGTAAAAATGTGAAGGATTGATATCGGTTGATGGGTCTGAACCATCACCAAAGTCCCAGGAAAAATAGCGGGTATTGGTAGATTCATTTGTAAAGTCAACGGATAAATTGGTTGCTGTCGCGGTAAAGCCGATCGTTGAGGGCGGGATCTTATCATCCTTTTCGCATCCTGATAAAATTACCATTGCCAGCATGACTAGAATAGGCAATTTGCTGTATAAGGTTTTCATAATTCTTTAATTCAGATTTATAATCATAATTAAGATCATCGTTTAAACAGGACAAGGCTGCCTTGTCCCGTTCTATTATTGAATTAATTATAACCCGGGTTTTGAGTAAGTTTTGTATTCCGGTTCAACTCTTGCTGAGGAATCGGAAGTAGCAGATCTGTAGCCTGAGCGTTGTAATTCGTTTTGGTATTTGTTCTCAGATCGATCTCATTCAGGTTATTCATTACTTCAACAGCTACCCCGTATCGTTTCAGATCATTCCAGCGCTGTGCTTCCTGGGCTAATTCCATGCGGCGTTCATTTAGTATGGCAGACCGTAAATCTGCCTGTGTTGATGCTGTTGATGGAGGCAGCCCGGCACGTAATCTAATTTTATCTACTTCAAGTTTTGCGTCTGCGGGACGATTCAATTCGTTCAGAGCTTCAGCCTTTAAAAGAATGATGTCAGCTAAACGCAGAAGATATTGCCTGTTAGTACTTGCCCAACCATTAGCGCTTCTCCATTTGTAAGCAAATGGGACGCTTCCACCAACCGGCAAAGCCCAGTATTCATCTGACCATGGGGCATTTTCAAAAAGTACGGTGGCATTCTTACGAACCTGATCATTTTCATTATCAAAGGCTGCTACCAGGTCCTTAGACGGAGTTACGAACTTTCTCCAGCTATCGCCGCTTATAGAAGGCGGCAATAATAATTGAGGCCCATAATTTGCTTCCGGCCCGCCCTCAAACTGCGCTTCCAGAATTGATTCTGCATTATTGTAGTGATCTCCATCCCATAAAAAGTCAAAGCTGGGCATTAACCGGTAGTCTGCCGGACTGGATATCACCGCGTCAGCATATTGAAGAACCTTATTATAGTCTTTCGAAGGCTTTTGAGCGTAGGCTTTTGCTAACAAGGCATTTGCCGCTCCCTTGGTTGCTCTTGCTTTTGATATGCTCGCCACGCCACTATAAGTGTCCGGTAAAACCGTTACAGCAAATTCAAGATCAGTTATGATCTGGGCATATACTTCTTCCTCAGTAGACCGCGGCACATTGGTAGCGCCCGGTTCAGTGGATGAAATTGGAGAGGTTACCAATGGAACTCCGCCAAATAATGAAACCAACTGATAGTAATGGAACGCGCGCAAAAAAGAAGCTTCTCCTAACATCTCTGCTCTCCGGTTATTTTTATCCAGCGCTGCATCCTGGATACCGGGTACTTTTTGCAATACCAGGTTGGCTTTCGCAATAGCACCATAAAGCTGGCCCCAGTTTGAGTTAAGACGTGCATTGGTAGGAGTAATTTCTAATTTATCAATAGCAAAAATCTCCGGATTGTCTCCCCCCGCATAATAGTTATCAGAGATCACATCGCTGAAGAGGATATTATCCCATATGTAATACTCCTGGGCAAATGAATCATAAACGCCGGTGAGGGCGGCTTCTGCATCGGGGGCTGTATTGTAAGCATTGGCAGTGGTCGCACTGGAGATCGGAGCAAGATCAACGAAATCTTTACATGAAGGTGCGCTTAACATCAATGACACTGTCATTGTATATAGAGCTATATTTTTAGTTTTCATATCGATCGATATTAAAATGTAACGTTTAAGCCGAAAATTAGATTTCGTGTTTGCGGATAAGTACCAAAATCGATTCCCTGAACTGTATTAGATCCGCCGGCATAATTTACCTCGGGATCGAACCCTTTATAATCAGTGCTGGTTAACAGGTTTTCTCCGGTAACATAGAATTTAGCGCCGGAGGATTTTATTTTTGATAGTAAGCTTTTCGGAAGTGCGTAACTAAGCGTAGCAGATTTCAACCTGATATACGAGCCATCCTCTACAAAACGGGTTGAAATGATCGAATTATTCACGTTGCCTGATTTCGGCATGCTCGTAACTTGACCTGGAGCAGTCCAACGGGATAAAACGTCTGCTGAATGATTTTTAGGATCGACCATTGCTTCGGTTTCAATCCGGGTAGCGTTGAAAATATCATTACCCTGTGAACCCTGGATAAAGAAGTCGAACGCGAAATTTTTATAAGAAAGGCTGTTGGTCAAACCGTAAATGAAATCAGGATTAGGATTCCCGATAATCGTACGATCGCTTGCAGCCGGGTTGAACGTACTGTTTCCATTCACGTCCAGATACATTAGGTTGCCTGTAGCAGGATCAACAATGTCTGCTACATAACCAAAGAAAGTCCCGAGTGGATACCCTTCTCTCGCTAAACTTACATCGCCCCTGGCAGCAACATACCCCCCGTAAATGTCACTCCCGTTAATGCTTAGTACTTTATTCCGGTTAAAAGAAATATTGAAATCTGTATCCCATAGGAAATCACCCTCGACAAAGTTTCTGCTACCTATCTGGAATTCTAATCCTTTATTTTCAACAGATCCTACGTTTTGGATTCCGGTTGAGAATCCGGTTGAAAGAGGCAGTGGTACATCCAACAGAAGATCTTTCGTTTTTTTCCAATACGCTTCAGCGGTAAAATTGATTCTTGAATTTAAAATAGCGAGATCGATACCAATATTGGATTGCTCCGTCTCTTCCCATTTCAACTCATTATTTCCTATAGTTGAAGGATAAGTACCCGGCATGATCACCCCGCCAAAAGGATAATTAGCGCCTACGCCCACACTGGCGAAGGAGGCATAGGTCCCAACATTATCATTCCCGACAACTCCCCAGCCAGCTCTCAATTTTAAATCATTGATTATCTCAACATCCTTTAAGAAAGATTCCTGAGAAATTCTCCAGCCTGCCGAGAACGAAGGGAAATAACCCCACCTGTTTTCGGCACCAAAATTAGATGAAGCATCGGCTCTAAAATTGACGGTTAAAAGATATTTTCCCGCATAGTCGTAATTGAGACGGCTTAAGAAGGATTGATTTGCCTTCTCTGATTTATCTGCGGATGCAATATTAATGATCGAGCCGCCGTTTGGTGTAGTTACCGAAATTCCTGAAAAGTTCCTTCGTTCGATGGAGCTGTTTTCATACTTTGTTTTTTGAAGAACAAATCCACCTAAGGCACTGAAATTATGGTCTCCAACTACTTTATTGTAGGTTAGAGTATTATCGTTGATCCAGAAATTAGTCAGGTTAGTGGTGTATACGCCTATACCGCCATTCGCACGGCCATATCCGGTACGAATCGGATCAAGGAATGAATCAAAAGCAGCATTGCTGTAATCAATACCGAGATTGGTCCTGAATTTTAAATCTTTCATTATGTTTAAATCGGCGTGTACACCGGCAAGCAGCCGTTGATTTTTATAACCTCTGTCAGTACCGTCTGTGCCGGAAATCGGGTTTTCCCAGTCCTGGAAAGGATTCCTGGTAAAGGTTCCATCTTCATTATAAATTCCAATCACCGGTGGTGTTGAGAGCACCCCCAGCAACACGCCCCCCTGGTTAACTGCCGAATTATCGCTTACATCAACATCATGGTAGTTGGTATATGCCACGTTGGTTCCCACGTTTAACCATGGTTTCAGTTCCTGATCCAGATTAACTTTAAAGTTGGCACGGTCCATTTCAGAACTACGAACAGCTCCCTTTTGCTGAACCCATCCTCCGGATACGTAGTATGAAGTTTTTTCGGTTTTTCCTGAAACGGCCAACTGGTAATTTTGAGAATTCCCATTTTGAAAAACTTCATCCTGCCAGTTTGTATTTTCAGTATACTGGTTCCAGTCAGTATTTTGCCCCATTTCCGTCATCAAGGCCCTGTACTGGTCCCCATTCAAGACATCAAGTTCCCTCCAAACACTGGAAAAGCCTGCATAGGCCTCGAATTCAAATTTTGGCTCGCCGACCTTGCCCTTTTTAGTTGTGATTAATACAACTCCGTTTGCGCCCTGAGCGCCATAAATAGCCGCCGATGAAGCATCTTTTAAGACAGTAATGGTTTCAATATCACTGGGACTAAGCGACCGTGTATCTGAAGTCGGAACCCCATCAATGACATATAATGGCTCACTCGACGCATTGATAGAGCTGGTCCCCCTGATCCTCATGCTAAAACCTGCAGACGGTTTACCTGAAGAAGAAAGCACCTGAACCCCTGCAGTTTTTCCCTGAATAATACTTCCGAATTGCGTATTAGGTCTTGACTCAAAGGCTTCTTCGGAAACGATTCCGACAGAACCTGTAATATCACCCTTGCGCTGAGTCCCATAGCCGACAACGACGACTTCACTCAACTGCCGGTTCTCTTCGGCTAAGGTGATATCTATTACATTCCGATTGTTAACAGCTACCTCTTGTGCTGTAAAGCCAAGGTAAGTAAAAACAAGGGTGGCGTTTGCGGGCACACTTATAGAGTAGTCACCATTCGCCCCGGCCAAGACCCCGGTAGAGGTATCTTTAACTTTAACTGAAACTCCGGGCAGTGTGCCACCCTTCTGATCTTTGATAGTGCCTTTCACCGTGATGTTTTGCGCCATTGCAAGCGTCCAGCCGGTTAATAGAAAGACAATAAGCAGAGTAGTTATCTTTTGCATAATCTGTCGTTTTATAAGTAAACACAATTAGTCACTTAAAGTTATGACTTAATAAAGGGGAATCATAAGAAAAACCAAGGAAATTTTGATGTAAAATGCTGATTACAAGGTGCATAGGTGTTTTTTCCGTTACAAATCGTTGACATTTAAATACGATTTTTTAGCTCATGCGGTCAGTTCTTCCTTTAATTCTAACTGCTCGTCTTTTCATTATTAGAACAACCTCCCGGAAAATCAAAGGATTTGACCGTCAGAATTCATTAAAAGTCGCTGGAAAAAATTGGAGGTGATCCGTTTAAGTGCGTGTGAAATTGGTTGATTATCCCATTTAATAATTAGCTTTAACTTTTAAAAAAGCGAACATGATGAAATATATGATTACCGCGGTTCTTTTGGTTATGGTACTTACATCGGCCTCACCGGTGAAAGTGAAAAGTATCCATGATTTCAAAATAGAATCAATTGATGGCAAGACTATCAACCTATCGAAATTTAAGGGCAAGAAATTGCTGATAGTGAATACAGCATCCAAATGCGGCTATACGCCACAATACAAGGCCCTGGAAGAACTTTCTCAGAAATACAAAGGTCAGCTGGTGGTGATTGGCTTTCCTTCCGACAACTTCGGAGGACAGGAATTTCAACAGAACACCGAGATCAAAGAGTTCTGCCAAAAGAACTATGGTGTAACGTTCCCGCTTACTACCAGGGTTGATGTTAAAGGCGAAAATGCTACCCCTATCTTTAAATATCTTTGCAGCAAGAGTGAGAACGGTGTGCTGGATGCTACGATCAACTGGAATTTCAATAAATTCCTGGTTGACGAGAACGGAAAGGTGATCGCTCATTTTAACAGTAAAACCCTGCCTGACAGCCCTGAGATACTAAAGTTTATCGCTCAGAACTAAACTTATTTATTGCGCATAAAAAAACCCTGCTTTGTAGAGAAGGCAGGGTTTTTTGTTAGCACTTATTCTTTGTAGACGATCAGCCCTTTTTTGACTCTTTAGCCCAGGCATCCTTTAAAGTGACCGTCCGGTTAAATACGAGACTGTTTTCGTTTGAATCTATATCCAACGTAAAATACCCTTTCCGTATAAACTGGTAGCCTTTTCCCGGAATGGCCGTTGCCAGATCAGGCTCTATAAAAGCGTTACGGATAATGGTCAGGCTATCCGGATTGATATATTCTTTAAAATCACCATCCTCGCTTGAGGGATCCTCGACCTGGAAAAGGCGGTCATATAAACGAATCTCAGCTGTTTTTGCATGCAATACACTGACCCAGTGAATCGTGCCCTTCACATTAATGCCGCTGGTATCACTCCCACTTCTTGACTCGGGAATGTAGCTGCAGTGCACTTCTGTTACCCGGCCGTTTTCATCCTTAACAAAATTCTCACACTTAACGATGTAAGCATGCTTCAAACGTACCATCAGGCCAACTCCAAGCCGGAAGAATTTTTTAGGGGGCTCTTCCATAAAGTCTTCCCGCTCTATCCATATTTCCCTACTGAAAGGGATATTCCGGGCACCTTCGCCACCTTCCACCTCCGGATTATTCTCACCAACGAGAACTTCCTCTTTACCGGCAGGATAATTTGTAATAACCAGTTTAATCGGATCGAGTACAGCCATCCTGCGCCAGGCGGACTTGTTTAAATCTTCACGTATGCAAAATTCCAGCAAGCTGTACTCAATAATATTCTCCCGCTTGGCGATCCCGATCCTTTCGCAAAAATTCCGGATTGATCCGGGAGTATAGCCTCTGCGTCTGTAGCCGCTGATAGTTGGCATTCGAGGGTCATCCCAGCCGGTGACAAACCTTTCATTCACGAGTTGAAGGAGCTTACGCTTGCTCATGACAGTGTAGTTCATATTCAGGCGGGCAAACTCATATTGCTTTGAAGGGAAGATCTCCAGTTCATCTATGAACCAGTCATACAAGGGCCTATGCGGAATAAATTCCAATGTACAGATAGAATGAGTGATCCTTTCAATGGAATCACTTTGCCCGTGAGCAAAGTCATACATCGGGTAAATACACCATTCGTCACCTGTCCGGTGATGATGTGCATGGCGGATGCGGTACATCAATGGATCCCGCATATGCATATTGGGTGATGCCAGGTCGATCTTAGCACGAAGAACTTTGGCTCCGTCTGCGTATTTGCCTGCCTTCATTTCTTCAAAAAGCCTGATATTTTCTTCAACACTCCGACTGCGGAAAGGTGTAGGTATTCCAGGCTCAGTCGGCGTACCCTTACTGGCTGCTATTTCTTCGGCAGTACTGTCATCAACGTAGGCCTTCCCCTTTTGTATGAGCTGCATTGCGAAGGCATACATCTGGTCAAAGTAGTCTGAGGAATAGAGTTCCTGATCCCAGTCAAAACCCAGCCATTTAATGTCCTCCTTTATACTATCAACATAGCGTGTATCCTCCGTTACGGGATTAGTATCATCAAAGCGAAGGTTCGTCTTTCCATTATACTGTTGTGCTATGCCGAAATTCAGGCAAATAGATTTTGCGTGTCCTATATGAAGGAACCCGTTAGGCTCCGGCGGAAAGCGGGTAAGTACCCGACCGTCATGTTTCCCTTCGCGTACATCCCCCTCAATTATTTCTTCTAAAAAGTTTAATGATCTTTCTTCGCTCATAAATCTCTAATGTCACCATTTGTGACTATCTGCAAAAGTAACAATTCAGTTCGTCTCCGCTGACCTGAAATTACCCTATAGGGTGTTCCCATTCTTTTTTCTATTATTTTTACACAATGAACAACAGCTTAAGCCGCCCCCTGAGAGTATTAGTGGCCAAGGTAGGCCTCGACGGCCATGACCGCGGTGCAAAAATAATCGCTACTTCATTACGGGATGCAGGAATGGAAGTGATCTATACGGGCCTGAGACAAACTCCTGAAATGGTTGTTAACACAGCTCTCCAGGAAGATGTTGATGCCATTGGGGTTTCTATTCTTTCCGGCGCTCATATGACGGTTTTCCCAAAGATTATCCGGATAATGAAGGAAAAGGGCTTGAATGATGTGCTTCTTACCGGCGGAGGAATCATTCCCGATGCGGACATGAAGTTCTTAAATGAGATCGGTGTCGGTAAACTTTTTGCTCCTGGTACGCATACACACGATATTGTTACGTATATTACTGCGTGGGTTGAAGAGAACCGGAATTTTTAATCTTCTAAGAACCCGTTTCTAATCCGCTACTATAGAATTGTTGTCACAACATATGAAATACGAAAATCTACTCCTTGAGATTAAAAACCGCATCTTATACATCACGATAAATCGCGAAAGCAAACTTAATGCACTGAACAAGGCGACGCTCGGCGAACTGCACTTTGCTATAACCGATTCGTTCAATGACCGTTCGGTGGGCGGAATAATTTTGACAGGCGCAGGGCCTAAGGCTTTTGTGGCCGGTGCCGATATATCCGAATTTGCAACCTTTAATCCTGATGAGGGTCGCAACCTTGCCCGTGAAGGCCAGACAAAAGTTTTCGACGTCATTCACAACAGCAATAAACCGGTGATCGCAGCTATCAATGGATTTGCGCTTGGCGGTGGCCTGGAACTTGCCATGGCCTGCCACATAAGGGTCGTGTCAGATAACGCACGCCTGGGTTTGCCTGAAGTGACCCTGGGCCTGATTCCCGGTTATGGCGGTACCCAGAGACTTACCCAGCTTGTCGGACGCGCGCGTGCCCTGGAATTGATCCTTACTGCCGATATGATCACCGCAGCAGAGGCATTACAGTCGGGGCTGGTCAATCATGTCGTATCTCCCGAAGAACTGATCATTAAGTCTGAGGAGATCATGAATAAAATATTAAGCCGATCACCCGTCGCAGTGGCAGCTGCCATCAGGGCTGTTAACGCTGGCCTTACCGACGGAGAAAACGGATTTGAGGCGGAAATTAATGAGTTCTCGAATTGTTTCGGGACCGCCGATTTCCACGAAGGTGTCACTGCATTCAGGGAGAAACGTAAACCGGTGTTTAAAGGGAATTAATACCTTTAATTCAAATTTAAAACCGCAACAATAAACTGTGGCTAATTTGTAACATTACCAAAGTTGTACACGTAAAATCTACTCAGCCAACAAATTATAAATTTATAGGCAATGAGCATTCGAGCTTAGAACGTTACAAACACTATTTATCGCTTCTTGTAAAATGAATAAAATATTAATCGTTGACGATGAAATTAACATCGGCCTGATACTATCCAAGTTTCTCACACGAAATGGTTTCGAAGTAAATACTGCCACCACCGGTGCTTCGGCGCTCGACCATCTCTCAAAAAGTTTTTATCACCTGGTATTGTGTGATTTCCGCTTAGAGGACACTGACGGGCGTGAAATTCTTCGCAAGATAAAGGAAAACTACCCAGAGACCGGGGTCATTATTATAACCGGGTATTCTGACATCAAGCTTGCCGTGGAGCTAATTAAGATGGGTGCGTTTGATTACATCACTAAACCACTCTACCCGGACGAAATTTTAAATACTGTTCATAAAGCTATCGACGCCCAGAAGATACAGCCTAAGTCTTATACGGCTGATCAGGATGCGGATACTGAGAAAACGAAAAAAAATAATTTTCCTGAAGAATTCGTTGTTGGGCAAAGTCATGCCTCCAAAGAGCTGTTCCGCCAGATAGCCCTCGTAGCTCCCACGAATTACAGCGTAATTATCACAGGCGAAAGTGGCACGGGTAAAGAGTCTGTAGCTAAAAGCATTCACCTGAACAGTCCACGAAGAGATAAGCCATTTATCGCGATGGATTGCGGCTCCCTGACTAAGGAATTAGCCGGAAGTGAATTTTTCGGTCACGAAAAGGGATCTTTTACAGGCGCTTTATTCACTAAAATCGGTCACTTCGAACTAGCAAACGGCGGAACTTTGTTTCTGGATGAAGTGGTAAACCTTTCATACGATCTGCAGGCATCTTTGCTGAGAACTGTACAGGAAAGAAAAGTAAAACGCATCGGAAGTACGAAAGAAATTGATCTGGACCTCCGAATTATTGTCGCAACTAATGAAGACCTGGGACAGGCGATTCAGAAAGGGCGTTTCCGCGAGGATCTTTATCATCGTTTTAATGAATTTAATATTACCCTGCCACCCTTACGGAATCGCGGGAATGATATCATGATATTTGCAGAGAGCTTCCTGAAACAAGCGAATGCAGAGTTGAACCGTAATGTTCAGGGTTTCTCACCCGAAGTCATCGAGTGTTTCAAAACTTACCATTGGTCAGGAAACGTACGCGAACTAAAGAACGTGATCAGGCGTTCAGCCCTTTTAACTGAGGGTGAAATGATCCAGGTCAAAGCGCTTCCATTAGAAATTGCAACTTTCGCAAAGGTTACGGCTTTACAAAATGCGATGAGTAGCGGAGGCAGTTCCAGCACGAATAATCGCCGTGACTTAAAGAATGCTGCTATGGAAGCAGAGTATGATACTATATTAAACGTGTTGCGCGAAGTAAAATTCAATAAGACAAAAGCAGCTGAGTTACTGAACATTGACCGCAAAACTCTTTACAACAAGATGAAGGCGATAAACCTGGAGTAGCGCAAACTTTATAAATATAACCCTTAGAAAAATCCTGTCCCGCTCAATGCGGACAGGATTTTTTTTATAGCAGCCCTTTTATGTAGCTTAGGTTTTTTAATAACGTTATGTCTATCTATAATTATAAACAGCGGAATATCATCGTATTAGCCATCCTGATCATCCTGGGTTGCTTTATTCTATACTCTCTTCGAACCATTGCCGGCTCCTTGTTAAGTACAATAGTCCTTTATACGATATTTCGCCCTGTCTTCCTGCACATGATCGGGCCCTGGAATATGAAGAGATGGTTGGCAGCAATCATAATAATTGTTCTTTCGCTCGTGATAATCGTACTCCCTTTCCTGGCACTCAGCCTGATGGTGATCTCGAAAATAACGGAGTTCAACCAGGACCCTATGCGGATCAAGGTCATCATGCAAAAGATCGATGATTTTGCCGGTTCAGAATTGAACCAGCCCGACCTGCTCGACAAGGGCCTGGGCAAACTCAACACCCTTGCGGCTGAGCTTTTCCCATCCATCCTGGGCGGAGCGGCAAGCGTATTCCTTGGGCTGCTTGTTATGTATTTCTTACTCTACTTTATGTTCGTAACGTACGAAGAATTTGAAGGTGGGCTGCTTAAATACGCGCCATTTAATGAACAAAACGCTATCCGGTTTGCAACGGAATTAAAAACAACAACCTACTCCAATGTACTCGGCCAGGGTTGCATTGCCATCGTACAGGGGGCCCTTGTTAGTCTTACGTTCTTTGCGTTCGGTGTGCGGGATCCTATTTTCTGGGGGGTTATCTCAACATTTCTTTCTTTCTTACCCGTGGTGGGTGCACCGGTTGTGTTCGTGCCGGCGGCTTTAATTGAGCTGGCAAATGGCAATAGTACAGCCGGATGGGGAATCCTGTTAGTTGGCTTTATAATAATCACCAACATCGATAACGTTTTACGCCTGCTGATCGCTAAGCGTGTGGCGGATACCCATCCGATCATTACTGTCGTCGGGGTGATCATCGGCATCCCGGTGTTCGGAATTATCGGCCTTGTCTTCGGGCCGCTGCTCCTTTCGTATTTCATCCTGACCATCAGAATCTATGAAACCAGCAAATTGGCCTCAGAACGCCTTGAGCGGATAAAGTCGGTCGAAGATGAATAAGTGAAAACAGTTTTACAAATTAGTTTGTATAGTTAGTAGTTTAAGAATTTTAACCAAAACCGAAACATCATGAACGATAACTCAAAAGTATTGGCTGCATTATTGGCCGGAATGGCTGCCGGAGCTGCAATAGGACTGTTATTTGCTCCCGAAAAAGGATCTGACACCCGCGACAAGTTGAATGACTCATTGAGAAACCTGGCTGATAGTATTAAAGACCGCGCTTCAGATGAAATCAGTAATTTAAAAGATGCCAAAAACAGGATGGCCAGCAACATAAAATCCAAATTTGCCAACGCAGGGGATGAATTGAGGAATGCGGGCGAGCAGGCAAAGTCAGCCATTGGAAACGCTGCTGATAGCGCTGAAAACAACCTTAACCAGGCATAGTCAGTTATCCTTAATCTGAAATGGAAGAGCAGAAAGAAAAAGACAACGGATTGATTAGCGATATCAAAGAATATGCAAACATACGTATGGACCTTGCTATGCTTACTGTTGCCGAAAGGACGTCCACCGCAGCGGCAGGAGCAGCGGCGGGAAGCATTCTGGCAATCCTGGGGCTGTTTGTCGTGTTCTTCGGCAGCCTCAGCCTCGGATTTTACTTATCCGAAGTAATTGGCAATACATATGCAGGCTTCCTTATTGTTACCGGAATCTACCTCCTTCTGGCATTGATTGTATTATTCACACAAGAGAATATGATAAAAAAGCCTATAGAGAACGGAATAATAAAAAAGATATTCAAGGAACGTAACGAAGCTACTTATGAAAAGCAAAATTGAAAACATTGACGATTTGCGTTCTGAGATTCTTCGACTAAAACTGCAACGTTTTCATCACGAGGCGCTCATTGAGCAACACGTTCACAGGCTCAAAGATAAATTCCGAATCCCTAGCATTCTTTTAAATAAGGTGAATACCTGGTTCGGCGATAATGCCCGCGGTGTAGACAAGAGCAGCAACGATTGGGTGACCAATGCATTTAGAATCGGCTTACCTGTGGCTTTAAATAAGCTGGTCTTTGGAAAATCTGGTTTTATTATGAAGTCACTGGTTACGCTGCTATCTCAAAAGGCCGCAACATCTTTCAATAAAGATAGTATTACCAGTTGGATAGACACAGCATCCAGCTGGATTCGGGGAGCTGCAAAATCAAGACGCAGCAGGTCGGCGAATTCCGATGATTATGGGATTCCGCCGGATAGCGAAACCTATTAAAAAGATTGCCTTCGGGCAATCTTTTTTTGCGTTAAGGATGTTTCGTTAAGAAATCCGCATAAGCCATTTTAATGCCTTCGGGTAGCTCGACCCTGTGCTTCCATCCACGTGAGTGAAGCTTCGAAACGTCCATTAGTTTCCGGGGCGTGCCATCCGGCTTCGAAGAATCGAATATCAATTCACCCTCAAATCCGACAATATCTTTAATCAGCAGCGCAAGATCCTTAATCGTAATATCCTCCCCCGTTCCAATATTGATGAGGCTGGGCTCACTATAGGTCTGCATAAGATAGTAGCATGCATCAGCCAAATCATCCGCGAATAGAAACTCCCGCATAGGACTTCCGGAACCCCAGACAATAACTTCCTTCTCTCCGTGGGCCTTAGCCTCGTGAAATTTCCGGATCAGCGCCGGCAGTACATGCGAATTTTCCGGATGGTAGTTATCATTATAACCATAAAGGTTGGTTGGCATTACAGAGATAAAATCGCAATTATACTGGTCCCGGTAAGCGTCACAAAGTTTGATTCCCGCGATCTTCGCAATGGCATAGGGTTCGTTGGTGGGTTCTAACAAGCCTGTTAACAAGTACTCTTCCTTAAGCGGTTGCGGAGCCAGCTTAGGATAGATACAACTCGAACCCAGAAAAAGAAGCTTAGTAACCCCAGTTATGTAGGAATTATGAATAATATTATTTTGGATTACCAGGTTATCGTATAGAAAATCCGCACGATACGTATTATTCGCAACAATACCCCCAACCTTTGCCGCAGCCAGGAAAACATACTCCGGCTTCTCCAGTGTAAAAAAGTCCGCAACTGCCTGCTGATTTCTCAGGTCAAGCTCTGAAGACGTACGGGTGATCAGATTCGTAAAACCTTCATACTGAAGCTTTCTGAGAATAGCTGATCCTACCATTCCCCGGTGACCTGCGATGTATATTCTGGAGGTTTTTTCCACTTATTTTTTGTTAAGCGTGCAAATATAAAACTATTTTTGCAGGCTGAAGATTGATATATGGGTAAAGATAAATTGCGCCGCTTTGCGGAAATTGCCACCTTTAATAACGTGTATGAGCTTGAAGAGGGGCATTCTCTTAAGGGCAAATGGAATAAGGAGCATTTCAAAAATGATCACCCCTTAGTACTTGAATTAGCCTGCGGTAAGGGAGAGTATTCAGTAAACCTGGCGCGGCTTTTTCCCGAAAAGAACTTTATCGGCATTGACTACAAGGGCAACCGCATCTGGAGAGGTGCTAAAACCGCACTGGAAGAAGAAATCAATAATGTCGCTTTTTTACGTATCCAGATAGAAAGTATTCTTGATTACTTCGATAAAGGTGAAGTATCTGAGATATGGATCACCTTTCCCGATCCGCAACCTCAGATAAGCAGGGAGAAAAAGAGACTTACTTTCCCCGGATTTTTGGAAAAATACCGTACCATCCTGAAGCCTCACGGAATACTGCACCTGAAAACAGACAACGATGCACTTCATGCATATACGCACGAAAAGATCGCCGAGCTGGGCCTGCAACTTCATGTAAGAACCGAAGACCTTTACCGCTCTGATTTTGCGGATGAGGTTCTGTCAATAAAAACCTACTACGAGAAGAAATACCTTGCTCACGAAAAAAACATAAATTACCTGAAATTCAGTTTCCATTAATGGACAGAGCATCATTTTATGACCAGGTATACCAGGTTGTCCGATTGATCCCGGCCGGCAGGGTGACGTCGTACGGTGCAATCGCAGCATATTTGGGCACCAAAGGTTCATCAAGAATGGTCGGCTATGCTATGAATAACTCTGGTCTCGCCGACCCGCCGGTACCTGCACAGCGCGTAGTTAACCGAAACGGACTGCTAACCGGAAAATTTCATTTCAATCCGCCTGAACTAATGGAGCAGCTGCTGGCACAGGAAGGAGTCGAAGTAAAGGATGACCGGATTATAAACTTTAAATCAGTGTTCTGGGATCCGACGGTAGAGCTGGACCTTGAAAAATAATATACGGTTAACATAAAAACTAAAATGGGAAAACTGATTGAAGAGTTTAACGGCTATCGTACTAAAATGAATAGCCGGATTATGGAGAGCGCAAATACAAACATCAAAAGATTTCTTGCCCTGGATACTACCTCCTATGCAGAGGGCGCTCTCGATGTAAAGACCAAGGAAATGCTTGGCCTTGTTGCTTCAATGGTATTGCGCTGCGACGATTGCATTAAATATCACCTCGGGAAATGTCATGACGAGGGCGTTTCGACCGAAGAGATGAACGAGGTATTTATGATAGCAAACCTCGTTGGGGGCTCGATCGTCATTCCTCACTATCGTCGCGCCGTTGAGTACTGGGATGAGTTGTGTGGGGGTTAATGGTTGGGAGTTAGGAGATTGGGGTTGGGAGTGGGAAGTAAGGAATGGGAAGTGAGGAGTAGGGAGTAATTTGAGTTTTTAGCAGATATCTTTAACTTTCATTATGGGAACTTTAAGAGATCTGCTGGCTTACAAAAAAGCCTTTGCCCTGGCGATGGGAATATTCGAACTGACAAAATCTTTCCCGAAAGAAGAGACATACAGTTTAACTGATCAGATACGGCGATGTTCAAGATCTGTGAATGCAAACCTTGCTGAAGCTTACCGTAAGCGCAGGTATCCTAATCATTTTATCAGTAAGCTATCTGACGCAGATACTGAAAATGGCGAAACTCAAACCTGGTTGGAATTTGCACTCGCTTGCCAATACATTTCGGAGGAAGAATACGCTAGCCTTTTTAATCAAAGTGAAGAGGTCGCTAAACTTCTGAGTTATATGATGAACAATCCTGAGAAGTTTCTTTTGAAAATACCGATCCTGAAAACTGAAAGCTCCAACGTTAAATTACCGCCTGCATAAGGTCTTATCTCACCACTCTAAACTCCAAACTCTCACCTGCCAACTCAAAACCTCAACTGCAAACTCTCAACTCCAAACTCCAAACAGATGACTGACCTTAAAAGATGCTCCTGGTGCGGTACAGATCCGCTTTATGTAAAATATCATGACGAAGAGTGGGGAAAGCCGGTTTATGATGACCGGGTATTGTTCGAGTTCCTGATCCTTGAAAGTGCCCAGGCTGGACTCAGCTGGATCACTGTTCTTCGGAAGCGGGAAAACTATCGCAAGGCATTTGCTGATTTTGATCCTGAAAAGGTCGCTGCCTTTACAGACAAGGATGTCGAGCGCCTGCTTCAGGATCCCGGAATTATCCGTAACCGTCAAAAAGTTGCCGCTGCTATTAACAACGCAAAGTTGTTCCTTGATATTCAAAGGGAATTTGGAAGTTTTGCCAATTATATGTGGGGTTTCCTCCCCGACGGAAAGCCGATAATCAATAACTGGAAAGATCACTCGAAGACTCCGGCACGAACCGATCTTTCCGATAAGATCAGTGCCGACATGAAAAAACGGAGCTTTAAATTCTTTGGTACCACCATCTGTTATGCCCATATGCAGGCGACGGGAATGGTGAACGATCATTTGCAGGATTGCATTGCCCGCTGAAGGACGTAACAATGAATTCGCCTGAACGCGACCCTAACCTGTCTCTACATTTACCCGCATAATAGTAACTTTGAAGTCTTAGATTCATTTGTAATTTAAACGCAGAAATCCTGTAATCAAACTTCCGCCGGCAGATATACTGAGGCATGTTTGCTTATTGAAACACGAATTCACATCAATGAAAAAACTCTTTCTTTTAGACGCCTTCGCTTTAATATACCGCGCACATTTCGCATTAAGTAAAAGCCCCCGTTTCACCTCCGGCGGGATGAACACATCGGCAATCATGGGGTTTACCAATACCCTTCTGGAGGTAATGCGAAAAGAAAACCCGAGCCATATGGCTGTCGTCTTTGACACGGATGCGCCGACCGAACGACATGCGGATTATACAGCCTACAAGGCTCACCGCCAGGCAATGCCTGAGGATCTGGCCGTTGCCATCCCTTTCATTGTCCGCCTGATAGAAGGCTTTAATATTCCCGTTCTCTTTTCAGACGGCTTTGAAGCAGACGATGTGATCGGCACCCTTGCAAAGAAAGCCGAACAGGAAGGTTTCACCGTTTACTGCATGACCCCCGACAAAGATTTCGGGCAACTGGTCTCAGAAAATATTTTCATCTACAAGCCTGCACGGATGGGTAATACCATGGAGATCCAGGGCGTTAAGGAAATACTTGAAAAGTGGGAAGTCGAACGTATCGAACAGGTAATTGATATCCTGGGATTGTGGGGAGATGCTGTTGATAACATCCCGGGAATCCCCGGCATCGGCGAAAAAACCGCCAAGCAGCTGATCAAACAGTATGGCTCAATTGAAAATATGATAGCCAACAGCCACGAACTGAAAGGAAAGCTGAAGGAGAATGTGGAGCAGTATGCTGATCAGGCCCTGGTATCAAAAAAACTAGCCACCATCATGCTCAATGCACCCGTAGATCTCGATGTGACAGCCTTAAAGGTTGATCCGCCAAATCGTGAGGTTCTTGAACCGCTGTTTGCTGAACTTGAATTCAGAACCCTGGGACGCCGGGTCTTTGGCGATGAATTCAACGTCAACGAAAGCAAGCAGGCTGCAAATGGCAACGGGCAAATGGATATGTTCGCAGGCGGCTCAGGCGTGCAACCAACAGAAACTGTACCCCAGCAGGAGGTGGGCGATGAGCCTCAGACACCCGGCAGGAACATCAATAACACACCTCACACCTATCACCTGGCCGATACTGCTGAAAAAAGAAAAGAGCTGCTTGTGGTTCTGTCTTCGCAGGCCGGATTCTGCTTTGAAACCGAAACAACCTTTATCGATGCCAATGACTGCGAAATGGTAGGACTGGCCTTCTCTGTAAAAGCAGGTGAAGCCTGGTATGTACCCTTTGCCGCAGACCAGGCCGAGTGCCAGGCGTGCATAAATGAGTTTAAACCAATTTTCGAGAACGAGAATATCGCCAAATGGGGTCAAAACCTGAAGTACGATATCCTGGTGCTTAACTGGTACGGCATCAAAATGCGGGGCGAACTGTTTGATACCATGCTTGCACATTACCTGCTGGATCCCGACTCCAGGCACAATATGGATCTCCTCGCTGAGAATTATCTAGGCTATTCGCCCGTGACCGTTGATTCCCTGATAGGCAAAGGCAAAAAGCAAGGCAGCCTGAGAGATGTCCCAATGGAGGACATCAAGGAATTTGCAGCGGAGGACGCTGACATCACTCTCCAGCTGAAGGAAGCTTTTGAACCGCTTCTGAAATCCGTAAATGCCGACCGGCTGGCCCGGGAAATAGAAAACCCCCTGATCTATGTTCTGAGCGATATGGAACGCGAAGGAGTCAAAGTAGACGAGGAAGCACTGGCTGAATTCTCCAAAACTTTGCAGACCGATATAAAGCAACTGGAACACACGATCTACGAGAAAGCGGGTGTCAAGTTCAATATCGCTTCCCCCAAGCAATTGGGCGAAGTGCTCTTTGATAAGCTGCAGCTTGATCCGAAGGCTAAAAAAACCAAGACCGGGCAATACCAGACGGGCGAAGATGTGCTGACCGCCCTGGCAAACAAGAGTGATATCGTCAAAGACATCCTGGACTTCAGGCAACTGCAAAAACTGAAGTCTACCTATGTAGACGCACTGCCGCTCATGATCAACAAGAAAACCAGCCGTATTCATACGTCCTATAACCAGGCTGTGGCTTCCACGGGCAGACTAAGTTCAAATAACCCTAACCTGCAGAACATTCCGATAAGAACCGAACGCGGTCGTGAGGTTCGCCGGGCATTTATTCCTCGGGATGAAAATCACCTGATCCTGTCGGCGGATTACTCCCAGATCGAACTACGTCTGATCGCCGAGATCAGTAAGGAGAAGAATATGATGGAGGCTTTTGCGCAGGGCCTGGATATTCATACCGCTACCGCAGCCAAAGTATATGGCATACCGCTCGGGGAAGTAACCGACACACAGCGTCGTAACGCCAAAGCAGTTAACTTCGGTATCATTTACGGGCAGTCAGCTTTTGGTCTGTCGCAGAGCCTTGGCATCCCGCGTAAGGAAGCCGCGGAAATTATTGAAAACTATTTTATCCAATACCCGGGCATCAAGGACTACATGAGTAACACCATGAACTTCGCGCGGGAGAATGGCTACGTGGAGACTATTATGGGTCGTCGTCGTTATCTCCGGGATATCAATTCTGCGAACGCCACGGTGAGAGGCTTTGCAGAACGAAATGCCATTAATGCCCCGATACAGGGCTCAGCCGCAGATATGATCAAAATAGCAATGATCCACATCCACAAGGATATAAAGGATCAGAACCTCGACTCCAAAATGACCATGCAGGTTCATGACGAATTAGTTTTTGATGTGCTTCGCACGGAAGTGGAGCCCATGAAAAAGATCATTGAAGAACGTATGAAGAACGCCTTCAAAACAGTGGTACCGATCCTGGTGGAAATAGGCCAGGGTGAGAACTGGCTGGAAGCGCATTAATTCTACGCCTGAGTCGAAAAAAGTATCTTTTCTCTAAACGAAAATCCCATTATCAAAAGCTCTGACCTTGTCAGGGCTTTTTTTTGCCCTAAAAGAAGGGAAACCCCTCACCGGGATTGCTCAGATTGATCGATTCCATTTAAAGCCCTTGCTATACTCTTTTGGTACTCTGGTTAAGGTTAAGTCCATAAGTAAATGGACATGACCCTAAGCAGACCCTAATTACTCTTCGTCCATTCTGCTTTTTGATTTTTAAATCTTTCACTGATCCCGAAACATCCCCGGCACTTTCCCTGTTAACTATTAAGAAACAAAGGTGCTTTCTGCAGGGCTGCGCTTAATCTTAATGCTCAAGCTTCTTTCGTAATGATTTTCTATTAAACAATTACTATATTGAATGAAAATACTGGTATGAACGTTTTCCACCTCAGCGCAGAATGTTACCCGGTAGCCAAAGCGGGCGGTCTTGGTGACGTGGTGGGTGCTTTACCAAAATATCTTTGCCGGAGCGGAGCAAAAGCTTCCGTCGTTCTACCTTATTACGACCGCAAATTTGTCAGGGAAAATACCTTCGAAAAAGTCTTTGAAGGTAGCGGCAAGCTTGGTCACCGGCGTTTCGACTTCTACGTTCTGCGGGAAGAAACCAATAAGCTTGGATTTGAATTATACCTCATAAACATTCCCGGGTTGCTGGACCGCCAGGAGATATATGGCTACCCGGATGAAACAGAACAATTTGTGTCCTTCCAGCTCGCATTCCTGGAATGGATGGTTCAGTCAGGTGAAGAGCCGGACATCATCCACTGTCACGATCACCATACCGGCCTTATTCCCTTTCTTGTTTCCAACTCCTATCGGTATAATTCCCTCAAGGGAATTCCGACGGTATGCACGATTCACAACGGCGAATATCAGGGCTGGTTTGGGTGGGATAAAATTAGTTACCTGCCGGAGATCGATCTTTCGAGGTCCGGCCTCCTCGACTGGGGTGGATGTATCAACTCGCTTGCTGCCGCCGTTAAGTGCTGCTGGAACTTCACCACCGTTTCACCGAGCTACCTGGAAGAGCTTTCCTACCGCTCCAACGGGCTCGAGAATTTGTTTCGCATGGAGCGGCAAAAAGGCACTGGAATAATCAATGGCATTGATACCGAGGTTTGGGATCCGCAAAAAGATCCGTTCATTACTGCACACTATAACGCGGATACCGTGACGGAAGGTAAGCAGGCAAATAAAAAAGCCCTGTGTAAGGAGTTTAAGCTGAAGCTTAAAAATCCATTGATCGTGTTCATTGGCCGCCTGGTTGGCGAGAAAGGAGCCGATCTCCTGCCCGCAATTGTCGACCGGGTATGCTCTGTTTACAAGGATCGGGTTAATTTCCTGATTCTGGGCTCAGGCGAACCAGAGATCGAACTGGAACTCAGCGCTCTGCAGGTAAAGCATCAAGGCCAGTTCGGCTTGTTCATCGGTTATGATGAAGCTTTGGCGCACCGCATTTACGCCGGGGCCGATTTCATAATCATGCCCTCACGAGTTGAACCTTGCGGCCTGAACCAATTATACTCTCTGCGATACGGTACTATGCCGGTTGTCAACAGTACGGGCGGGCTTAAAGATACCGTGGTCGACATTCTCACAGACGAGGGTTACGGGATCCGGTTTAACCAGGCAGCGACAGTTGATGCCGTAGAAGCGCTGGGAAGGGCCATAGCACTATTTTCGGAGACTAAAAGAATGAAAGAATTGCAAAAACGGATGATGTCCCTGGATTTTTCATGGGACAGGTCAGCCGCAGAATATCTTGACTTATATAACAGTTTAACAAAACGATAATATGGAATCGAATGTAATTAGCGTAGTGCTTGGCGGCGGGCAAGGTTCCCGACTGGCTCCTTTAACATCTACAAGGTCAAAACCGGCAGTACCCATAGCGGGCAAATATCGCCTGGTTGACATCCCCATTTCAAATTGCCTGAACTCAGGATATGAGCGTATTTTCGTAGTTACTCAGTTCAATTCCGCATCGTTAAATAAACATATCAAGAACACCTATCATTTCAGCATTTTCAGCGACTCGTTCGTTGATATACTGGCTGCCGAACAGACCCCGCATAACGTTACATGGTTCCAGGGCACAGCAGATGCCGTACGTCAATGTCTCCACCATTTTGTCCAGCATGAATTTGAGTATATCCTGATATTATCAGGCGACCAGTTATATCAAATGGACTTCTGCGAAATGATAGAAAATCATGAAAGAAGCGGTGCAGATATTTCAATTGCTACAATCCCGGTAACGGCCAGGGAGAGCTCTGCATTCGGCATTTTAAAAGCCGACGAAGACCAGGTCATCACTTCATTTGTAGAAAAGCCCACCTCAAACCTGCTTCCTGACTGGGTGTCTGATGTAGGTGATGAGATGAGAAAGCAAGGCCGTGAGTACCTCGCATCCATGGGTATATATGTTTTCAACCGGAAGGTCCTGTTCGACCTGCTGGAAGGAAACAACCGTACGGATTTTGGGAAGGAGATCATTCCCCAATCACTCGAGACCCACAAGGTGGTAAGTTTCCAATATGATGGTTACTGGACCGACATCGGTACGATCAGTTCGTTTTTTGAAGCTAATATCGGGTTAACGGAAGATATTCCGGACTTTAACCTTTTCGACAAAAAGCCTATTTATTCAAGGGCACGGATGCTTCCGCCTTCGAAGATCTCGGGAACCACTCTGGAGAAAACGGTGATATCCGATGGTTGTATCATCAATGCAAGCCGCATTGAACGCTCTGTCATTGGCATACGAACTCGTATTGGTACCGGAACAACAATAGTGAATGCATACGTGATGGGTAACGACTATTACCAGACACTGGATGAGATCAGCAGTGCTCATGATGAACACAGGCCAATCATGGGTATCGGCGAACGTTGTTACATTAAAAATGCGATCCTTGACAAGAACTGTTACATCGGCAATGATGTCCGGATACATGGCAAGGATACGCTACCTGATGGTGATTATGATACTCATACGATCAAGGACGGGATCATAGTCATTAAAAAGCTGGCTGTTATCCCTAATGGTACTGTTATCTGATATAGATCTAAAGCTGAAGAGTCTGCCCTATCGGTAATAACTGAAGATTTAGTCCCGCTTTCGCAAACTTATCCATTGCCTCCTGTTCATTAATTTGGATAGGAGGGAATGTGTTAAAATGAATGCCGATGATGTTTTTGCAGTTAATAAAACCGGCTGCAGTGATCGCGTCATCAACCCCCATGGTAAAATTATCGCCAATTGGAAGGAATGCCCAATCAAGTTGCTCACCTGCCAGCAGTTTCATGTCATAGGTCAGCGCAGTATCGCCCGCGAAGTAAACGTTCTTGCCATTCGCCTGTATCAGGTATCCCGCCGGACTACCACCGTAGCTGCCGTCTGGAAGCGAGCTTGAATGCAGGGCATGGACCATTTTCACTCTGCCGAACTCAAACCGGAACGCTCCCCCAATGTTCATTCCGTGAACCTTAGTGATCCCTTTCCTGTTAAGCCAATATAATATATCAGCGATGCAGATAATGGTGGCGTTGCTGTTTTTCTGAATTTCAAAAAGATCGGCAATATGATCCTCGTGGCCATGTGAGAGTAAAATGAAATCAGGCTTAATCTGTTTAACATCAATCGCCGCAGCGAGCTTATTTGGCCTGATAAAGGGATCGAATAATAAAGAGACCTTCCCTGTATCAAGCTGCACCGTGGCATGCCCATAATAGGTAGCTTTCATGCGCCGATTACTTTCCAAAAAGTCCTCCCAATCCACCCATCATATCGCGGGTGGCGGCCTGCATTTCTGTTTGACTTACCTGCTCAGCTTGTTGTAAAGCTTTATTAATGGCTGTCAGCAACAACTCTTCGAGTTCCTCACTGTCGGCGTCCTTTAAAAAATCGGGATCAATATGAATGGAGGTCAGTGATTTATTAGCAGTTGAAATAACACTGATCTTGCCACCTTCAACTTCGGCGCTGACAGAAATAGTATCCAGGCGGCTTTTTATCTCTTCTGCTTTTTTCTGCGCTTCTAATAATTTATCGAACATCGGATATTAGTCTTTTCAAAAAATAAACATCCCAGTTGAAGAAAGGTTTATAGAGTGCCCCGAATTATGTCCGGAGAAAGCGGCTTGGAAATAAAGCCCGTTACAAAGGCATAGTCCTGTGCACGCAAGATATCTTTCTCATCTACCGAGGAGGTGACGATAAATATGCGGATCGCCTTAGATAATTCATTCTTAAAATTCTGATAGAGATCAAGAAAATCCCAGCCATCAATAACTGGCATATTCAAATCCAATAGAATTACATCCGGAAGTTCCTGCGGACTATTCTTCTTGTCTTTTAGAAAGGCAACGGCCTTCTCGGCTTCTGTAAAACTTGTATATTCATCAAAAAGCTGATGCTTTTCGATCATAATTTGAGCAATCCGCTGGTGAATGGAGTCATCATCAATTATAAAAACCTTGCTCATTTTTTCAACGCCTAAAAGTCATTTTATGTTAAATCAATACGATAATTCTGGCGTTACGATCAGGCAGCAAACAGCATCGAGTTCTGTCTTGCCTGTATTTTAACCGGTTATACTTAAATACGTTGAACCCGCACAATAAGTTACAATAAGTGATGCGGGCTGAACGTTTTTAATCTTGATTTAAGTGTGAATCCTAAACAGCGAACATAGGATTATATCCTGAAACAACAAACAAAGTTCTTTTGTTCATCAGTCATCATCAGAATCAGATGGCGTAACAGTGCCGTTACCAGAGTAGGCTCCCCTTCTGATTACCGGCATTCCCACCATTTTGTAAAGTTCGTCCAACTTCAGCAGGCTTCCATTCGTCAGATTACTGAGTAAAATGACCGTGATATCTTTCTTCAGGTCTCTTACATAAATATGCCGGAAACCATGCCACCACCCCGTATGATACACCACATGATCCGGGCCGTCCTGAAATGTACGCCAGCCGTAACCATAGTTAAAGTGGCCTCTTTCCATCACATTATGTGGTGCATAGGCAGAATCCTGGGTTTGCTTCTTGATCAGACGGTTTTCACGCATCGCGCGATCAAATAGATACAGGTCATGGACGGTACTATAAACCCCTTTATCTCCTACCGGTCCATCTAAAAAATTCTGAGCAACGGATCGACGCCAGGTGCGGTCATGTCCAACCACATCCACCGGTATCTTCTCATAAACAGCCTTGGAGTAAACCGCTGTGTTCTTCATCCCACACGGTTTGAAAACCCGCTCCTTCATAAAAGTGGCAAATGGTTTACCGGTAACTTTCTCAACTATGGCAGCCAGTACCATAAAATTAGAGTTATTGTAGTGGAATTTTTTGTCCGGGGTATTGTATGGGGCCGGCTTATATTTCGCGATCAGGCCCATAACCTCCTTATTGGTCATACCCTTTCTTTCATTTCTCTTCTCTGATTTCCAGATATTGTCAGTGAAATAAACATAGTTCATCATTCCTGACCGGTGGGTTAATAGCATTTTAACAGTGATTCCGGCATATGGGAAATCAGGATAGAATTCGCGGACGTCCTGATTCAGTTTGATCTTGCCTTCTTCCACAAGCATCAGGACTGCTGTAGCGGTGAGCGGTTTGGACACCGACGCCAGTTCGAAGACCGAGTTTATCTTTAAACTATCGCGATGAAGGTAATCTGCCCAGCCGATCGCATTCTGATAAATGATCTTTCCTTTCTTGGCAACAAGCACATTCCCGTTAAAGGAGTATTTCCGATGAAGCTCTTTCATGAATTCATCAATTCGCTTATCGGATTTTTTAGAATTATATAAAAGGGCAATACTATCTTTCTTAGCATTGTCGGCCGGATTAGCCGATTTTCCATTTGGTGTTGAGGAAGAGCATGATTGAAGTACGGAAAAAGTAAGGAGTAGCAGAAGTGATCTGCGCAGACAATAGATCATTATTACTGGTGTGATTTTGTGTGTAAGATAGAATGGCGAAAATTAGAAATTATTGTAAAATACAGGGCAAAAGAGTTATAAACACTTTTAATTCGGGTTTTTGTTTTCGAGAATCGTTGTTTCTTAAAGAGAGTACGGAAAAGGACCCGTCTAAGGTTATATACTTCTTTAAAAAAATCTAAATTTGTGGCCTTAATCTTTATCCGGAAATGACTTACAGAGTAGAACATGATACCATGGGCGAAGTTCAGGTGCCCGCTGACAAGTATTGGGGTGCACAAACAGAACGCTCGCGCAACAATTTCAAAATTGGACCTGAGGCTTCGATGCCCCCTGAGATCATAGAAGCATTTGCTTACCTGAAAAAAGCGGCTGCTTTTACTAACACCGATTGCGGTGTTTTGCCTGCAGAAAAAAGGGATCTGATCGCTCGTGTTGCTGATGAAATACTTTCTGGCGAGCTGGCTGAACAATTCCCGTTGGTAATCTGGCAGACAGGCTCAGGAACGCAGTCGAATATGAATGTAAATGAAGTGATTGCTAACCGAGCGCATGTCCTGCAGGGGAATAAGCTTGGCGAGGGCCAGACCTTTATTCATCCGAATGATGATGTAAACAAATCGCAGTCTTCAAATGATACCTATCCGACGGCTATGCATATAGCTGCCTACAAGATGCTGATCAGTATAACCATCCCCGGGGTGGAGAAATTGAGAGATGCCTTGAAGGAAAAGGCTGATGCATTTAAAGACGTTGTTAAAATTGGTCGTACCCACTTGATGGATGCGACGCCCCTCACCCTTGGCCAGGAGTTCTCAGGTTATGTTTCCCAGCTTACGCACGGCTTGAAGGCTCTTCGCAATACATTAGATCACCTGTCGGAGCTTGCTCTCGGTGGTACCGCGGTTGGTACAGGCATCAACACGCCGGCCGGATACGATGTGAAGGTTGCGGAGTACATCTCCAATTTTACCGGCCTGCCTTTCCGGACTGCTGAAAATAAATTCGAAGCGCTTGCGGCGCATGATGCCTTTGTTGAAACTCATGGCGCATTGAAGCAAATCGCCGTTTCCTTAATGAAGATCGCAAACGATATCCGCTTGCTGGCATCAGGTCCCCGTTCAGGGATCGGAGAGATCCACATTCCGGATAACGAACCTGGTTCTTCTATCATGCCCGGCAAAGTCAATCCTACACAAAATGAAGCGGCAACGATGGTTGCAGCACAGATCATGGGTAACGATGTTACTATTTCTATTGGAGGGTCTAACGGGCATTTCGAACTAAACGTTTTTAAACCGGTGATGGCAGCTAACCTCCTTCAGTCTGCACGACTGCTTGGAGATGCCTGTGTGTCGTTCGCAGATCATTGTGTGAAAGGTATCATGCCTAACTACGATGGAATAAAGAAGCATCTGGAAAATTCGCTGATGCTTGTTACAGCATTAAACCCTCATATCGGTTATGAAAATGCTGCTAAGATTGCCAAGAAAGCACTTCATGATAATTCCTCTCTTCGGGAGGCGGCCATTGGCCTGAACCTGCTTACTAACGAACAGTTCGACGAGTGGGTAAGGCCTGAGCAAATGATTGGCGGTCTGAAATAAACGCTTTCCCACCCCTCCCACTTGGCGGAGGGGTTTTTTTAAATTATGAGCCGCTTTTTAGTAATACTTTTTCTTGTTCTTGGCCTGCTGACATCCTGCAAATTTAACCCTAACCTGCAGGGGCGAGGTTCTGATTTTCTCCAGGGTGAATGGAAGGAAGACAGCGTTATATATCGCAAAGACCTCTTGCAGTATACAACACACGAATTCCGATTTACCTGTGATTCATTCTATGTGACACTGAACACCTTTGCCAGGACGAATTTTTATCCAGACAGCTGCTTCAATAACGGCAGATGGACTGAATATGCCAAGGGGCTTTATACTGTCCGCGGCGATTCGCTCCTGATCTCGGGAACCTTTACAAAGTCTAACTTCAAGCAAAAGATCAGTGGCTGTTACCGTATCGGCCAATACCTGGAAGCATTCATAATTAAGGACCGGGCACCCGCATCAATCAGCCTGGAAAGTTTACGGCAGCACCGGCCTCTGCAACTTTCATTAAAACAAAGAATTACCTGTATACAAAAACCCCTTAACCAATAAAATGCGATCATTATTTAAACTAGTTCTGTTAGGCATATTTATGCTTTCTATACCCGGAAAATCAATGGCCTGGGGAATGCTCGGGCACCGTATAGTCGGGCAAATTGCCGACAGTTACATCAGCGGAAAAACCAGGAAAGAGGTTAAGAAAATTTTAGGTAACGAGTCTCTTGCAATGGCCAGCAATTGGGCGGACTTTATAAAGTCTGACAGCACGTTCAATTATCTCGGGAACTGGCATTATGCTAATTTCCTGGATAACCTGGATTATCAAACCCTGAAGCAGGAGATGGAGAAAGAGACGGGAACAAACATTTATAACCGTATTCGCTTTGTTGCGGCCGAATTAAAAAACAAGAATACCGATCCGGCAAAGAAAAAAATGTACCTGCGATTGCTGATTCATTTTGTTGGAGACCTGCATCAGCCAATGCACATGGGCCGCAAGGCAGACGCCGGGGGTAACGGAATTAAACTAAGCTGGTTTTCCCAGCCAACGAACCTACATCGCGTGTGGGATGAACAATTGATCGAATACCAGCAGCTGAGTTACACGGAATATGCAGATGCCATCAATTTTACAGATAAACAACAGGTTAAGAAACTTCAGAGTGATGATCTGACCGTATGGGCATACGAATCGTATAAGATAAGCCGGCAATTATACGCTACCGTCAAGCCTGAAGATAAGTTGAGTTACCGATATAACTTCGATCATATCGCAACGCTAAATCAACAATTGCTTCAAGGCGGTGTACGTCTTGCCGGCTTACTGAATGAGGTATTTATCAGCTACTAATTACTGTAGCATCTTCGCTATCTCCGTGATAGGTATCTGCGCTGCGAGTTTCAATACCTCTGATTCGTCCGCATTTTCCATGCGGAATGTAAGCAAGGTTGAATTGAACGGCATCTGCAGCTCGTAGTTTGTTTTTTGGGTCTCGCTGTTAACGTTCTTTTGCAGCAGACCCTTATAGCCGTCGATCTTTACCCGTTTTTGGGTGCCGTCACCGGAATTACCTACTAAGGGAATTGCCAGTATGGTATTGATCGAAGCGACCAGCGGAGAATTTGTGATCATATCTATTTCTGCTTTTTTATCCGCTGTTCCATAATCCCGGTGAATATTAACGCCCAGAAAGCCGGTTGTTCCGCTAACATTATCGGCAGCAGAATTCATGCTGAGATTATCAAGCTTGGCGGGCAGCAGTTTAAGAACCTCTTTTCCAATCGTCATATCCAGTTCCTGCATCATTTGCTCCATAGCGAACCGGCTGTCCTCGAGCTTTCCGGAGGAATAAGCTGATTTGGCTGTTGCGAGATGTTTATTGAAATCCTGGGCCAGGACAAAGGCCGGCAGGAAAAATGATAAAGCGATTAACAATGTTTTTCTCATGATTTCAGGTTGATTACTTTTCTCCTAATGTTTTTTTAATACCGTCGATATCAAAGCTGTTGGCCGCATTCATGATATCCTGCTCGGTGGCAAAATTCACGCCCTCCCAGATGATCAGGGAGGTCTGCCCGATCGGAACGGTCAACTTATAGCCAGATCCCTCATCAAATTCTATAAGTGCTTTGTTACCCTTTACTTTCGTTTGTTTCCACTTTTGGTTATCACTGCTTGTTTGAGCATAGCCTCCGTTTGCGAGGTAAAGATTAACGGCCGACATCCAGACGGAGTTATTAGCTATCGTTGTGGTGAGCTGCTTATCTCCTTCGGCGTATTTTCGCTGAATGGTTAAGCCTACCCAGCCCCAGCCGGTGCTTGTAACTTTATCATCTTCCTTAGAAATCTTCAGACCGCTTACAGACTCCGGTAGTCCGGCAAGAATTTTCTTTCCTATCTGCATCTCAACTCCGAGCATCGCCTGCTGGACTGCGTAACGAGCTTCGCCATAGTTGTTTGCTTTGAAAGCGGCTTCAGCATCGCTAAGGTTTTGGTTAACATCCGGCGGGGTAGTTACCAGGCCGGCTCCGCCTTTATTGCCCGGACTGTTTTTTGCCGATGGACTGGGAGTACTGGTATTCTCATTACTGATCCCCGTTTGATCTTCAACGGCTTTGTCGATTTTTTTGTCCACCACCTTTTCGGCTGTCTGCTCAGCCTTCTGCTTGATTTTCTTTAAAAGATTCTGCGCATGTGCAGTAGAGTAGCCCAGTAGTAGCAAGCTTACTGACAGTAGTTTTATTGCATTTTTCATCATGTTTTCTTTTGGCGTATACATTAAAGTTAGTAATAAAATGTCTTAGGAGTTTTATTTAAAGCCCTTGATTTTCTGTAAAAACCATCGCCTATAGAAATGCCTTTAAACTAATGGTGCAGCTTGTGAATGCCGACGATAATGACAAATCCATTCTATTGAGAGTTTTTTTACCTTTGCCGGATGTCTGCTATAAAACCCTCATTACCCAAAGGAACCCGGGATTTTTCACCTTCTGAAATGGTGAAACGCAATTACATCTTTGAAACGATCAAATCCGTTTTCCGGAAGTTTGGGTACCAGGAGATTCAAACGCCTGCGATGGAAAATCTGTCGACCTTAACCGGCAAGTATGGTGATGAGGGCGACAAGCTGATATTTAAGGTTTTAAATTCGGGTGATTTCCTGGCGAAAGCCGACAGCCAAAAACTGATCAGCCGCAACTCAAATCTGCTAACGCCTGAGATTTCAGAAAAGGCTCTTCGTTATGATCTCACGGTACCTTTTGCGCGTTACGTGGTCATGCATCAGAACGATATCGCATTCCCTTTCAAAAGATTCCAGGTTCAGAACGTGTGGCGGGCTGACCGCCCTCAAAAAGGGCGTTATCGCGAATTTTTCCAATGCGATGCTGACGTCGTGGGGTCCGAAAGCCTGCTGAATGAGGCGGAATTTGTAATGATCTATGATGAAGCATTAAGTCTTTTAGGCCTTCGTGATTTTTCCATCAAGATAAACAATCGCAAGATCCTTAGCGGAATAGCTGAGATAATCGGTAAACCGGAGCTTATTGTCGACATGACCGTAGCTATCGACAAGCTGGACAAAATTGGTCTGGATGGCGTTTCATCAGAATTAATTGAAAGGGGCTTTACTTCTGAAGATATCGAAACAATCAAACCAGTCATTCTTTTAAAAGGGTCGAATGAAGAAAAGATCGAGGCTCTCAGAGCTGTACTTGCAACGTCCGAAACAGGAATAAAGGGCGTTGGGGAGATTGAAACAATATTAGAGTACCTGACAAGCTTTAAGCTGATGAACGCCTCCGTGGAGCTTGATATAACGCTAGCACGTGGGTTAAACTATTATACAGGTGCAATATTTGAAGTTAAGACCAACGAAGTAGGCATGGGAAGCATAGGTGGCGGCGGTAGGTATGATGATCTTACTGGTATGTTCGGGCTAAAAAACCTGACCGGGGTAGGGATCTCGTTTGGAGCTGACCGCATTTACGATGTCCTGGAGGAGCTGAACCTTTTTCCGGAAAGCACACAACAAACGACAAAGGTGTTGATCAGCAACTTCGACAGCGCTTCAGAACGATACGCTCTGCCCCTCTTACAGGAGTTAAGGAGTGCCGGGATCGCTTCGGAATTATATCCAGTTGCCACTAAACTAAAGAAACAACTCGGTTACGCAGATGATAAGCGAATTAAGTATGTCATCCTTATCGGGAGTGACGAGATAGAGAGCGGTAACCTGAGTCTGAAGAATATGAGTACGGGCGAGCAGGAGAAATTAACATCTTCGGAAGTAATCAACCGGCTTAAAGCCGAATAAGGACAGAAAGCCTGCTTAATGTAAGCAGACTTTCTATCGACCTTATTTGCACGGACAATGAAAATCCATGACAGTGACTTCCTTCGCAGCTGTTTTCGGCCCGTTGTCTTCATACTGCACGTTCGCGGTCTCCAGCCTCCAGCTCATGATTTCCTCTTCCAGTGATAATATCTCAAAATTTTTTTCGACGCTTTTTTGTGTATAGTTAAGATAGTTTTTCCCGTTTAAATTCGAAATCGTATACTGCGTTAATAAATGCCGTACACCCTGAGGACTCCATATCCGAATGTTATCGTCCAGGGTAAATTTCCATCCCGGCTCAACTGTTCTGGTAAAGACTTTTTCGTTGTTGGCATTGTAATACTCATGGGTTTCCGCCGTTGTATACCATGTGCCCCTGATGGCTTCAGCAATCGGCTTATCTGCCCTGGCATTAGATTTCTTTTCTTTTTTACATGCCGCACCCGCGATAGCAGCTACCAGCACCAATAAGATAAGTTTTTTCATATGAACAAAATTTATTGGTATTCATGACCTAGTAAACATCCTGATTCATAAATTTGTTTAAAACACGGATTAATTGTAAATCTTAGTACAAAGGTATCCACCATCATATGAATAGCTCGAGCAGGAATTATGCCTTACTTATTCAGAAAATCGATGAATTCACCCGGAAGTATTACCTGAACAAGGTAATTCGCGGATGTATTTATTTGGCTGCGTCCTTTTTTGCCGCTTATCTGCTGGTAACACTCGCAGAGTACTACGGCAATTTCGACCCGAATATTAGGGGTTTTATATTTTATGGTTTCCTATCATTGAACCTTATTATCCTGTCCTTTTATCTCGCAATCCCATTGACTTCTTACTTTAAGCTGGGAAGCCAGATTAGCCATGAACAGGCATCAGAGATTATCGGCGAGCATTTTAAACCAGTAAAAGATAAATTGCTTAATACCCTTCAATTGAAGAAGCTTTCTGATGAAAGTCCTGAACACCGATCCCTCATCGAAGCAAGTATCGATCAGAAGATAGCCGATCTAAGTCCTTTACCATTCACGAACGCCGTCCATATCAGTGATAACAAGCGATATTTAAAGTATGCGCTAGTTCCCCTATCATTCATTATCCTGATCTTCTTTACAGCTCCTTCCATATTCAGTGAGAGTACAGAGCGATTATTGAAATATAATACCCGGTTTGTCAAAAAAGCGCCGTTCAGCTTTGTGATACTTAATGACAACCTTAGCGTGCTTCAGGGTAGTGATTTTGAACTTAAGGTGAAGCTCACCGGCGATCAGATACCAAATGATCTGTATCTGGAAGACGGGGTGAACACTTTTAAATTGGAAAAAAAATCGATTATACGGTTCACGTACATTTTTAAAAACCTTCAAAGCAGCAAAAAGATCCGCTTGACCTCAGGTGAATTTAGTTCCAGAGAGTATGATCTTGTAGTGAATGCGAAGCCCTCTCTGTTAAAACTTGAAGTTAATCTGGACTTCCCCGCTTATCTCAATAGAAAGAATGAACAGATCAGTAATACAGGAGACCTGACGGTACCCATTGGAACTAATATCCGATGGAAACTGGAGTCAGAAAACACGGAGCAGATCGAATTGAAAGTTAACAACCAGGAAAAGCTCATCTCCCCTTCCGGACAAAATGAATTCCGCTTTTCTTATAAGGCAATGAATAACAGCACCTACACGCTGCGTCCAACCAATAGCCAAGTGAAGAACCCTGAGGGTATATCATATCAGTTAACGGTAGTTCCAGACCTTCATCCGTCCATTGATGTGAGCGAAAACCGCGATTCAGTCAATAACAAGTTGATATATTTTGTAGGCCAGGTCAACGATGATCACGGATTTAGCGGGCTTCGCTTCAACTATCGTGTCCTAAGCAAGGTTAAAGAAGGAAAGAGCGCTTCCCGTGGAGTAACAATTCCGATCAGCGCAAACGCCTTGCAAAGTTCCTTCTCATATTATTGGAATGTGAATAAGACGGGAGCAATGCCGGGTGATCAGATAGAATATTACTTTGAGATATCTGATAACGATGGGGTAAACGGGGCTAAGGTAACACGATCACCGATTCGAATATTCAACCTGCTGACTGAAAAACAGATAGATCAGAAATTGGAGACAAATTCTGCTACCATTAAAAGCAAAATGACGCAGGCGATCAAGCAGGCTAGCCAGGTTGAAAAAGAAGCGAAACGCTTAAACCAGGAGCTTCTAAATAAAAAAAGCCTGAATTATGATGACAAAAAGCAGCTGGAAGCATTATTAGAAAAGCAAAAGGAACTGGAAGCTCTTGTGAAGGAGATTCAGACTGAAAACAAACAGGATCTGTTTGAACAGCAGGAAAATAAAGAGGTGCGGGAGGATATCCTGGAAAAGCAAAAGCAGATAGAGGACCTTTTCAATAATGTACTGGACGAAAAAACTCGTGAGATACTTAGAAACATTGAAAAACTGTTGGAGCAAAACAATAAAAATTTAACTCAGGAGCAATTATCGAAGATGCAGGTTGATAATAAATCCCTTAAGAAAGAATTGGACCGCATTCTTGAATTATACAAGCAACTGGAATTCGAGCAAAAGCTTGCCGAAACGGCCGATAAGTTGAAAGATCTTGCTAAAGATCAACAGACTTTAAGCGACGAGTCTAAAAAGAACAATGCAGACCAGAAACAATTGACTGAGGAACAGCAGAGGCTCTCTGAGGACTTCAAATCAGTAAAGGAAGACCTGAAGAGCCTGGAAACAAAAAATGACCAGCTGGAGGAGAAAAATGAATTCAGCGTCCCGGAAGAGGAGCAAAGGCAAATAGATCAGGATCAGCAGGAAAGCAGCGATAATTTGCGTAAGAAGAATTTACGCAAAGCAAGTGAAAACCAACGCCAGGCGGCACAGAAAATGCAACAGCTCTCTGAAAAATTGGAAAGTATGCAGCAGGAAGGTGAAGAAGAAGAGAATGATATCAACATTCAGGCACTACGGGAAATTTTAGATAATCTGATCACGACGTCCTTTGATGAGGAAAAAATTATGCAAACTCTTAGGAGCACCAACTCTTCTGATCCTAATTATATTTCGAATACTCAAAAACAAAAAGATATAAAAGATAATTTAAAGATGATTGAGGATAGTCTCTATTCTCTCAGTAAGAAGGTCCCGCAAATACAATCAGTAGTAAATAAAGAAATTCAAACGATAAATTTAAATATCGACAATGCTCTCGAGCATCTTTCTGAGCGCAGAACAGCTGAAGCTAATCGGAATCAACAATATGCCATGACCTCAATTAACAACCTCGCACTTATGCTGAGCGAGGCGCTTGAGCAAATGCAGCGGGCTCAGCGCAATGCACAGTCGGGCGGAAAGGGTAAAAAGCAAAGCCTTTCACAGTTAAGTAAAATGCAGGACCAGTTGAACAAAAACATGCAAAAGGCCCGGGAACAGATGAAAAAAGAGGGGCAGCAGGGACAGCAAGGACAGGGAAAGGGACAAATGAGTGAACAACTAGCAAAGATGGCTCGTGAACAACAGTTAATACGGCAGGGAATGCAGGAAATTAATCGTGAAATGAATAAAGACGGGCAAAAAGGACTGGGCAATCTGGATAAATTGATGAAAGAAATGGAACAAACAGAGACAGATCTCGTAAACAAAAAGATATACCAGGAGACTATTAACCGCCAACAGGAAATTTTAACTAAATTACTGGAAGCGGAAAAGGCTGAGCGGGAGCGAGAACAGGATAATCAGAGGGAAAGTAAACGCGGAGTAGATCAGCCTTCAAACTATACTAATTTTATGAAGGAATTTAAAAGCATTAAACAACAAGAAACTGAATTATTGAGAACCGTACCACCGTCTTTAAATTCATTTTATAAAATAAAAGTGGGAGATTATTTTAAATTCTTAAATTCGGGAAATAATGACAAGTAGCCCGATAGATTTTTCAGATAGCACCGGATTGTATACTCTGCAATTACAGTCTAAATTAGAAAGTATCACCACGGTTGAAAACTTCATAGACAACCTTAGCGAGAAATATAATCTTAGTGAAGAGACGTATGCCAACGTGCTGACCTGCCTTAGCGAGGCGGTAATAAATGCTATTGTACATGGCAATAAGCAGGATGACACTAAAAAGGTTTACATTAACCTGGAAATAGTTGAGCACAAGCGCCTGATCTTCACTATTGCGGACGAAGGAAGCGGATTTGACTACAATAACCTTCCGGATCCAACTTCTCCTGAAAACCTGGAAAACTATAGCGGTCGCGGAGTCTTTATAATCAAAAAACTAGCCGATCAATGTATTTTTAATACTATCGGCAACGAATTGGAATTACATTTTAAGATTTAATGCCCTTAATCCCAATTCATTTCTTTTCAGAGGATATTGAATTCACTTTAAAACAAAAGCTTCTGGTTCGCAGCTGGATTAAGGATACCATCCTTGCTGAGGGCTATAGGCTGAGTGAACTTAACTATATTTTTTCAAGTGATAATTACCTGCTTGAGTTAAATAAGCAGTATCTTAACCATGACACCTATACTGATATCATTACATTTGATAACAGCGAGACCCCAAAACTTATCACTGGTGATATATTTATCAGTATAGATCGAGTTCGGGAGAATTCCTCAAAGTTTAGTGTGAATGAATGGGATGAATTACACCGGGTAATGATACACGGCGCCCTGCACCTCCTTGGATACCCTGATAAGGGCGCAGTAGCCAAAAAGCTAATGACAAGCCGGGAAAACCATTATCTTTCGCTGAGAAGCTTTTAAGAGCACTTCCGAACCATTCAATTCCCGAACTATCTTCAATTGATTTTCATACTAATCTAATTTAATTAGCTGTTTGGGCATGTAATGCACTTTAAAAACTTGTATTGCTTACCTTTGCATTTATTTTATTGTGGGATTATCATCCCCAAACATCTCTTATATTACATCGGCATCAGCGTGAGCATTATATCAACAGAACAATTAGGTCATTCATTTAATGATAACTGGCTATTTAAAGATCTTTACCTGGGCTTGGCTAAAGGAGACCGGGTTGCTCTCGTTGGCATAAACGGCACGGGTAAATCTACCCTTCTTCGGATTCTTTCCGGCCAGTTGACTCCTACCCTTGGCAAAGTTGTTACTGAGCGGGATCTGCGCATCGGTTACCTGGAGCAGGACCCGCAGTTCAATTCTCTAAATACAATTAGTGACTTTATTTATTCCATCGGAAACAAACAACAACAGCTTATTCGTCATTATGAAGAGGCTTTGGAGTCAGATGTACATGATGAAAAGCTTTTAAACAGGCTCATGGATGAATTGAGTACGGAGAACGCGTGGGAATACGAATATCAAATTAAAACTATCCTGGGCCGCTTGGGAATCCAGAAGCTCGACCAACAGATCTCTACCCTCTCAGGAGGTCAGCGTAAAAGGCTTGCACTGGCAAAGCTACTAATAGATGACCCTGACGTATATATCATTGATGAGCCAACCAACCACCTCGATATCGAGACAATTGAGTGGCTCGAGAACTTCCTCACTACCGGTCAGAAGACCATACTATTGGTTACCCACGACAGGTATTTTCTGGATAACGTTTCATCACAAATAATCGAACTGGACAAAGGAAAACTGCAAACCTTTAAAGGCAATTACAGCTATTACCTTGAAAAGAAATCCGAACAGATGGCTGCGGAAGATGCGAGCTTTGAAAAGAACAGTAATCTTTTGAGGAAGGAGCTGGAGTGGATGAGAAGGCAGCCGAAAGCCCGTACCACTAAATCGAAATCAAGGATTGATTCTTTTTACGATCTGGAGGAAAAAACTAAAGGTAGGACTGCTAAATCAACCCTGGAACTAAGTGTCAATGTCTCGAGACAAGGAAACAAAATTCTGGAGCTTAAGCATGTCGGAAAATCGTTTGACAGTCATCCGATAATCAATGACTTCAGCTATACCTTTAAAAAGGGCGATCGGATAGGTGTTGCAGGAAAGAACGGAACTGGCAAGTCTACCCTTTTGAACTTAATTACCGGGAGCATTCAGCCTGACTCAGGCAGCATAGCTCTGGGTGAAACAACCTCGTTCGGCTACTATCGTCAGGGTGGTCTGGAATTTCAAGATGATGAACGTGTAATTGATGTAGTTAAAAATGTGGCGGAGTACATTACGATGGCTGATGGGAAAAACTTGACGGCAAGCCAGGTATTAACCCACTTCCTGTTCCCTCCTGCCCGCCAGTATGGCATGGTTAGCAAGCTAAGCGGCGGTGAAAAAAAACGACTACAATTAATGCGGGTACTGATGAAGAACCCTAATTTCATGATCCTGGATGAGCCTACTAATGATCTTGACATTGATACCCTGAACGTTCTTGAAGATTTCCTTCTGAAATTTCCGGGTGTCTTAATGCTGGTTTCCCATGATCGATATTTGATTGACCGGCTAACCGACCAGCTATTCATTTTTGAGGGCCAGGGGAATGTTAATATCTACTCTGGAAACTATACTGATTACAGACTTGAGCAGGAAGAAATCAAAACCGCTGAAAAGACCGCTCCTCAGATAGTGGCAAAGAGCGTTAGCGATAAGAGTGTATCAAAAAAACTATCATACAAAGAAGAACAGGAACTGTCTGGTATTGAGAATGAGATTACAGCATTGGAGAGCAATATAGTAGAACTCACGTCAGAGCTCAATGCTGCTGAAGCTGATCATCAGCGATTGCTCTCTCTTGCAAGTGAAATAAAGGCTCTTCACGACAAATTAGACGCGCGCACTATGCGCTGGATGGAGTTGTTAGAACTAAAAGAAACTGCATGACCCTGCCAGATATAATTGCCACGATCGGGATCAGTATGCTATTAGTCGCTTTTGCTCTGCATTCAAGGGGGCTGATGTCCTCGGAGACGAAGAGTTATACCATGTTAAATATTATAGGCGCGGGTCTTTGCGGGTATTCTGCATACTTAATAGGATTCTATCCCTTTGTTGTTCTCGAGACAATATGGGCAGGAGTTGCATTGATAGCCTTTATCAAGATTGTTTCACGTGGAACACCACGTGTTGTTTAGTTTAGTATATATTTAATTGTTCCACGTGGAACGTACAATAATATGTTTAAAGAATATGATGTAGTTGTTGTTGGAGCTGGTCATGCAGGCTGCGAAGCTGCTGCCGCCGCAGCAAATCTTGGGTCTTCTGTCCTGCTGATAACAATGAATATGGGCACAATCGCTCAGATGAGTTGTAATCCTGCGATGGGCGGAGTTGCTAAAGGTCAGATCGTGCGTGAAGTAGATGCGCTTGGCGGATACTCGGGCATCGTCTCAGATAAAACAACCATCCAGTTCAGGATGCTTAATCGTTCCAAAGGTCCTGCTATGTGGAGCCCCCGCTCACAGAATGACCGTATGCGATTTGCCGAAGAGTGGCGGTTAATGTTGGAGCGAACCCCTAACGTTGACATCTGGCAGGACACTGTTAGTTCCCTCGTCGTTAAAGGCAATGCCGTTTGTGGTGTCAGAACATCGCTGGGGATCGAGATAGCAGCGAAGGCAGTGGTACTAACCAATGGCACCTTTCTGAACGGAATAATTCATATCGGCGAAAAGCGCTTTGGTGGCGGACGGACAGGTGAGAAATCAGCAACCGGACTCACCGAACAACTGGTTGAATTAGGATTTGAAGCGGGAAGAATGAAGACAGGAACTCCTCCCCGTGTCGATGGCAGGAGTCTTGATTATTCTAAAATGGAAGAGCAATGGGGTGATGAGGACAGGGGCCGCTTTTCCTATACGGACGTTGAACTTCCGAAAGAGCAACGATGCTGCTGGATAACCTATACGAATACAGCTGTCCATGAAACCCTGAAGGAGGGCTTCGAAAAATCTCCGATGTTTACGGGAAGAATCAAGGGCCTCGGTCCAAGATATTGCCCTTCCATTGAAGATAAGATTAACCGATTCGCTGAACGTGACAGGCACCAAATCTTCGTGGAACCGGAAGGCTGGAACACAGTCGAGATCTATGTCAACGGATTCTCTACTTCCCTGCCTGAAGATATACAGTACAAAGCGTTGACTCAAATCCCGGGATTTGAGACTGCGAAAATGTTCAGACCAGGCTATGCGATTGAATACGACTTCTTCCCTCCTACGCAATTAAGCTTGACACTCGAAACTAAACGAATCAATAATCTTTACTTCGCAGGACAAATAAACGGGACAACCGGATATGAGGAAGCAGCATGCCAGGGCTTCATAGCGGGCATCAATGCGCACTTAAAAATTGCCGATAAACATGAACTCATTCTTAAAAGATCAGAATCTTATATCGGTGTTCTAATAGATGACCTGGTTACTAAAGGAACCGAAGAGCCATACCGCATGTTTACCTCCCGGGCGGAACACAGACTCCTCCTCCGTCAGGATAATGCAGATATACGCTTAAGTCCGATTGGTCATAAAATTGGCTTGATTTCTGATGAGCGCTTAGAAAAGGTGAAGCAAAAAGTTAAGAATGCTGATGACATCGTATCTCATTTAAGAAGTCACTCGATATCCCCGGAAAGTGTCAACACGCTCCTTGAAGCACAAGGCACCTCACCTATCAACCAAAATGCAAAATTATTTCAATTAGTCACCAGACCGCAAATTGGTTTTAGTGAACTCCGGACCGTTGATAAGAAACTTGATGATCTTCTGAATAATTATGACAAAGAGACCGTTGAGCAGGCTGAGATTAAAGTGAAATACGAAAGTTACTTTGAGAAAGAACTCGAGATAGTCGGCAAAATGAAAAAGATGGAAGACCACGAGATCAACCCTGAGTTCAATTATGGAACACTGGTATCGCTATCTAAAGAAGCTCGTGAAAAACTAATGAGAATAAAGCCGCGAACATTAGGACAGGCATCAAGAATTTCGGGCGTTTCACCCTCCGATATTTCTGTGTTAATGGTGCATATGGCTCGTTAATATGTAACTAACTGACATTAAGATACTTAACAGAGTAAATAGCTGACCTTAAATAAGCCCTTATACGGCGATAACTACCGACCGAGAATACAATTACTTCAAATGAGCCGATAATTAATTTAAAAGCCTTTAAATGCCGAAATTTCAGATACCCTATTTAAAGTTAAATTATTTAACCCTTGTTACCCTGATATCTGCCCTTTGGGGTTGTGCAAGTATCCAGCAGCCTACCGGAGGGCCAAAAGATAAGCAGCCACCGAAAGTTGTAAAAGCAACACCTAAAAATCTATCAACAAATTTTTCATTAAAAAAAATCCAGATTGAGTTTGATGAATTCATTAAACTCAATAGTGAGTATACGGAGATCAGTATATCTCCGGCTATGGAAAAAATGCCAGTTTTCAAAGCCCGGAAAGAATTGCTGGAAATAGATTTTGATGAAGCGCTAGACAGTAATACTACTTACACAATAAATTTTGGAAAAGCAGTTGTTGATGTTAACGAAGGAAACATAATTACCAATTTTACTTACGTGTTTTCGACAGGAAACCTGATCGACTCTTTGTCCATAAGCGGTACGGTAAAAAGCTCACTTACTAAGGAACCGCTCAAAGATGCAACGGTATTTATATTGCCTGTCAAAAGGGACTCCATCTTCGGAAAAGGGAAACCAAATATCTTCACTTCTACTGACTCGGCAGGTAATTTTACTCTTCGAAACCTTAGAGAAGATAACTATTTCCTGTACGCACTTAAGGAAGAAGCTGCCGATCGTATTTATAACTCCCCAGCGGAAGAAGTGGGTTTCCATAAGGATACAATTCATTTGGACAAAAATATTTCAGGACTTGAACTAAGCCTATTTAAGCAAGTGCCGGAAACGTTCGCCGTTAAGGACCGAAAAATTGAGAATGATGGCAGAATAGTTTTTGCTTATAATAAGCCTTTGGTTAACGGCTCAATCGATATTCTCTCACCTGCAGCCCTGAACAGCAAAAAAGTGGTCGAATTAACGGCAGAGAAGGATTCGGCATTCCTTTGGTTACCAGACCTGACATTTGATTCCCTAACAGTGTCCCTGTCAGCCGATAAGCAACCTATTGATACGGTGCAGATCAGCCGAAGCAAGCGGGATACATATACCAAGCCCCTGATTATCACCGATAATCTGGGATCGGGCAACCTTAAGCCGGGAACTGATCCACTGCTCATTCTGTCCAGACCTACCGATCTTTTCGACAACTCGAAATTCTCCCTGCTGGAAGATTCGGTGGCTATAAGCGGCTTACAAATCTTGAAGGACAGTACATCGCTAAGAAGATTCAAGCTTAAATATCCCTGGCGCCCAGAGCGCGAATACATTTTGAAGTTAGCAGACGGCGCTCTAACCGATATCTTTGGCAATAAGTCTAAGAACTACAGCAGAACCTTCTCATTAGATTCAGAGGAAAATTTTGGCTCAATAGCACTCACGTTCACGGTGCCGGATACATCGAAAAACTATATCGTACAGTGGTTAAATGCTGAAAATAAAGTGATTAGAACCGACCTTATTAAAAAGGATACAGTCATCAATTACATGCGGTATCCTACTGCCAAATACAATGTCAGGGTTGTCTACGACGAGAATAAAAACGGCACATGGGACACGGGAAGCATCAAACTCAGACGTCAGCCTGAACATATCTGGAAATTTGACAAGGTATTAACGCTGCGCCCTAACTGGGATCTTGAAGAAAAGGTTGTTATACCAAAGGATCAGTAAACCAGCTGGAGTACTTTATATATCGTGAAGGAAGTGTATCCAGAAGCTCCTTTTGCTGAGTGGTAATCGGCTTAATTTTCCTGGCAGGGATACCTGCATATAAATAGCCGGATTCACACGTCGTATTCTCGAGCACGATCGCCCCGGCGGCGATTATAGTGTACTCCTCTACAATGGCATGATCCATCACAATGGCGCCCATGCCTATAAGTACATGATCCTGAAGCGTACAGCCGTGAACAAGCGCATTATGCCCTACAGAGACATTGTTGCCGATCTCAGTAGCAGCATACTGATACGTGCAATGAATCACAACTCCATCTTGTATGTTCGTATTATTTCCAATGCGGATATAATTAACATCACCCCGAATAACGGTATTGAACCATACTGAGCAGTTCTCTCCCATAACCACGTCTCCTACGATCGTAGCATTCTCAGCAATAAAGCAATTTTCTCCCCATGAGGGAGATTTATCCAGAACCGGTAATATCAATGCCATTATAATGAGTTAAAATACAGTATCCTGAGGGTTCTCCTGATGATCAGGATAGTCGGTGGTATAATGCAGTCCCCTGCTTTCCTTTCGCATCATAGCTGATTTAATAACGATATAGGAGTTCTGTATTATATTCCGCAATTCACACAACTTCAAAGACAGCTTAGTCTTCTTATAAAAGCTTTCAGTTTCTTCATGCAACAAGCCCAGGCGCCTTAAAGCGCGGTCAAGCCTGAAGTCAGACCTCACAATACCTACATAATCACTCATGACCTTTTGAGTTTCCCGCAGATTATGAGTGACAAGTATATCCTCATTTGACAATTGTGTATCTGTCTCATCCCATTCCGGAATATCATCGGGTATATGATTCCCTGAAAAATTATTCAATGCATCCAGGTAAATCCTGTGAGCAAAAACAGTTGCTTCCAATAGTGAATTGGAGGCAAGCCTATTAGCACCATGCAAACCAGTGGAAGCACATTCACCGCACGCGTATAAACGTTGAATGGAAGACCGGCCGTACTCATTAACCTTGATTCCACCACACATATAATGCGCCGCAGGGGTCACCGGAATCATATCCTTAGTCATGTCAATACCAATACTTAAACACTTGGCATATATATTAGGGAAATGGGTTAATATATCCGATTTCGCCCGATGCCGGATATCCAGATAAACATAATCATCTCCACTTTTCTTCATTTCCGCATCAATAGCTCTCGCAACGATATCTCTGGGAGCCAATGAGCCGCGGGCATCATAATTTTGCATGAACTCCTCCCCATTGCGAGTTTTCAGCACTCCGCCATAACCCCTAACTGCTTCAGAAATAAGGAATGATGGATACTCCCCCGGATTATATAAGGCTGTAGGATGAAACTGGATAAACTCCATATTCCTCACCTTCCCCTTTGCACGATAAACCATAGCCATCCCATCACCCGTTGCAATAACAGGGTTGGTTGTATTGGAATAAATATGCCCTGCACCACCGGAAGCCATTACCGTTACTCTCGATAGTATCTTTTCAACAGAGTTATCAAAGGTGTTTAAGGCATAGACGCCATAACAGGTAATATCCTCTGTACTCTTATCAACAAATTCGCCAAGATGATGCTGCGTGATGAGTTCAACAGCAAAATAATGTGTAAGTATCTCAATGTTTTCGTGCTGATGTATCTTCTCAAGCAGCGCCCGCTCTATTTCAAAACCGGTTACATCCTTATAATGCAGAACCCGGTGTTCCGAATGACCGCCTTCCTTCGCGAGATCAAAGATCCCGTCCGTATCCTTGTCAAAATGGGTTCCGTACTGTATTATCTCGTCAATCCGGGCGGGGCCCTCCTTTACAACAAGCTCGACAATATGCTCATCACAAAGGCCGTCGCCCGCTACTAAAGTATCTTCTATATGTTTTTGAAATGAGTCCTCCTTATCGACTACTACTGCCACTCCACCCTGGGCATACTTGGTATTCGATTCATCTTCATTTGCCTTCGTCACAATAAGTACCTTACCATGATTAGCAGCTTTTAATGCAAAGCTTAACCCGGCAATACCAGAGCCTATCACCAAAAAATCAATATCCTTCATTATTATTCACTTATTAACAGGCTCAATGGTCCGGCAAACCTTGTCTGGAGCGCTGTTTGTCTTACAATCCGTAACTGGTGTTAACAACCATACCAAAGATGTTAATATTGTCTAACAACTCGGTTGAATAATTTCAAAACTTACTAACCCGTTACCCTAAGGACCTAATTTTAGCTTACTTTTGAAAAAGTTATGAGACGATATAAGAAGTTATTCCACTTTCATAAACCATAAATCATTACACAAAAAAGTTTTAAAAATAATCACAGCATTACAAAGAAATCTGTGTATCAATTAGATAACTTATACCTGATGTTTATAATGTGTTAGTAAATAACTTAAAACAAAAATATCAAAAAAAAGTATGTCGACTTTCCAACATAACTAACACACTAATAAACTATAAGTATTCTCTTTAAAGAATTAATTGTATTTATTGAAGACGTTAAGAATGGATACCTTCGAAGAATTAAATATTAAAGGTTTCATCGATGAGCCTATTGATCCAACACTGGATCTGTTTGAAGAAATAAACAAACTTAAAAAGGAGAAGAATGCCGTAATACTAGCCCACTATTACCAGGAACCGGATATTCAGGATATTGCCGATTACATTGGCGATAGTCTGGGCTTATCTCAGGAAGCAGCTAAGACAGAAGCGGATATCATTGTATTTGCGGGCGTTCACTTCATGGCAGAAACGGCTAAGATACTATCCCCGGATAAACGGGTTTTACTTCCTGACCTAAAGGCAGGTTGTTCTTTATCAGATAGTTGTCCACCGGCTTTGTTTGCTAAGTTTAAGGAAAAGTACCCTGATCACCTGGTAATAACCTACGTAAATTGTACGGCTGAATTGAAAGCGTTAAGCGATATTGTTTGCACATCCACCAATGCGGTACAGATCGTCGACAGCCTACCTAAGGATCAGAAGATAATCTTTGGTCCAGACCGTAACCTGGGAGCGTGGGTTGCTAAAAAGACGGGCCGGGATATGGTGTTATGGAACGGTGCCTGTATGGTTCATGAGATATTCTCGCAGCAGCGGATCCTGAAGTTAAAAGAGCGTCATCCTGAAGCGAAGTTTATAGCCCACCCGGAATGTGAGGAAGTGGTGTTAAAGATGGCGGATTACATTGGTTCTACCACAGGCCTGTTGAAATATACCATCAGTGATCCGGCTAAGGAGTTTATTGTAGCTACCGAGAGTGGAATAATTCACCAAATGGAAAAGGCCAATCCGGATAAAGTGTTCATTCCGGCGCCGCCAAATAATGCATGTGCCTGTAATGACTGTCCGCACATGAAGCGTAATACTTTGGAAAAGCTTTATTTGTGTTTAAAAAATGAGCTGCCTGAAGTAACCGTACCCATGGACATCATCCTAAAGGCACAAAAGCCAATAGAGCGGATGCTCGAAATTTCAGCCAAATATGGCTTGTAATAAATGAATAAAGATAAATTAGCAATATCTGCATGTTTGAGAATAAAGGCCGGACTGAAATAGAGAATCTGGGTGAATTTGGGCTTATTGATCATCTCACAAAAAATATTAAGATTAAGAACGAGAGTTCTCTGAAAGGCATAGGCGATGACTCCGCCGTTCTTAATTTTGAAGGTAAAAGAACCTTAATTTCTACAGACCTCCTACTGGAAGGCATACATTTCGACCTTGCTTATACTCCGCTTAAGCACCTTGGCTATAAGGCTGTTCAGGTTAATTTAAGTGATATCTATGCCATGAACGGTACTGCTACCCAGATCACCGTTTCCATCGGTATTTCGAGCAAGTTTCCCCTCGAAGCAGTCGAAGAATTATACACGGGAATTTCAATCGCCTGCGAAAAATATAATATTGATCTTATTGGCGGCGATACAAGTTCATCAAAGCAGGGTTTGGTAATCAGTGTTACCAGCGTGGGTTATGCAGATGAGGATAAAATATGTTATCGGAATGGTGCCCGTGAAGGTGATCTTATCTGTGTTTCAGGTGACCTGGGCGGAGCTTATATAGGTTTACAGTTATTAGAAAGGGAAAAGGCTATATTCCTGGAAAATCCGCAAATCCAACCGGATCTTGAAGGCAAGGATTATATAGTTGAGCGTCAGCTAAAACCCGAGTCACGAAAAGATATCATTGAGGTTCTAGGTGAAATCAACGTAAAACCAACCTCAATGATCGATGTATCAGATGGTCTGGCCTCAGAGATCCTTCACATTTGTAAACAGTCTGACAAAGGCTGTAAAATCTATGAAGAAAAAATACCCATTGATCCCATGACTTACGATACTGCCCGTGATTTCGGTATTGACCCTACAGTTTGTGCATTGAATGGCGGCGAGGATTACGAACTGCTCTTTACAATTGCACAATCCGATTACGAAAAGATTAAAAACAGTGCTGATATATCCGTTATCGGGCATATAACAGAACCTTCTGCAGGCTGCAACCTTATCTCGAAATCGGATATAGTACATGAGATTAAAGCCCAAGGCTGGAATGCTTTCAAAAAAAGCTGACCAATGGTAACGATCTATCATAACAGCAGGTGTTCGAAAAGCAGGGGTGCCTGCGAGATTCTTTCCGGCAAGGGTGTCCAGGCAGAAGTAATTGAATACTTAAAAAACCCGCCTACCGAACTTCAGATCTCAGAACTTCTGGGAAAGCTGGATATGAAAGCTTCTGAACTGGTACGCAGAAGTGAGGACATCTTTAAAGATCAGTTTTCAGGTAAGAATTATTCGGAAGCCGAATGGTTGAGCATATTAGCAAAGAATCCTATATTGATTGAAAGGCCAATAATAGTTATGGGTAACAAAGCGATAATTGGCAGACCTCCGGAAAGAATACTGGAGCTGCTGGAAAAGGCAGTCTAATCTTCCACTTCATTAAGGAGCTTCTGATCAATTTGCTTTCCTGTCTTTGCCCCAAGGACCTTTATTTTTTGAGCGGTAACCGCGAGATTTCCCCTGCCGGTTGAAAGTTTATTATAAGCCTTATCATAAGCATCCTGGCTGTGCCGGATATTCTTACCAATGCTTTCCATATCCCCGGCGAACCCGACAAACTTATCGTACATCTCACCGCTCAGCCGTGCAATCTCCATGACATTGCGATTTTGTCTTTCCTGTTTCCAGATACTGGCAATGGTCCTTAATGTAGCAAGCAATGTTGAGGGACTTACAATTACAACTCGTTTATCCCATGCATAATTGAAGAGTTCAGCATCGGTTTGAACCGCAACACTAAAGCATGATTCGATCGGGATGAACAACATGACGAAGTCAGGCGAATCGATATCATAGAGGTCGCTGTAATTTTTCGAAGAAAGGCCTGTTATATGATTTCTAAGCGAGTTTATGTGCTGCCGGATATAAAGATCCTTCTCGGTATCATTTTCGCTGTCTACGAAGCGCGAATAAGCGATCAAAGAAACCTTTGAGTCTATTATCAGATGCTTATTATCGGGAAGGTCTATGATGACATCGGGCTGAAAGCGGTTTCCGTCGCCTGAATGAACACTCGCCTGTATTCGATATTCCTGTCCTTTAACAAGTCCCGACCGCTCAAGAACCCTCTCAAGGATCATTTCTCCCCAGTTGCCCTGTTTCTTATTATCCCCTTTCAGTGCCCGGGTTAAGTTCTGCGTTTCTGCGCTCATGATCTTGTTCAGATCAACCAGCTGACTGATAACTCCTTTCAATACATTTCGCTCATCCGACTCCTGTTTGTACACTTTATCCACTTTCTCTTCAAAGGCTTTGATGTTCTCTTTAAGCGGATTCAATAGCATGTCGAGGTTGCTGCGATTCTGCTCTGTGAATTTGTGTGTCTTCTCATCGAGGATACGGCTTGCAATGAGCTCGAAATCTTTACTGAATTTCTCCTGGTTTCTTTCTCTTTCAAAGTTGAGCTCAGCGATTTTTTCCTGCTGTGCCTTGTGATAGGAACGAATACTTTCAAGCGATTGGTTTGTATGCGCAAGTTTTTCCCGTTCCCGGTTAAGTTCTTCTTTTAAACTCTCTTTTTCCTGCTGGAGGATCGCAGACCGTTCTTCGGTTTTCGCAAAACCTATTTTAAGCTGACTATTTTCTGTCCGCAGGTTTTCCAGTTCTGAATTAAATGATGGGGTTGATAGGATCGCCGATCTTTTCAGAAAAAGAATGAAGGCTAAGATCAATATTGCTGCAGAAACTATCAGGACGGCTATTTCCATTACTAATTATTTTATCACTAATATAAAACATAATAGCAGTTTTATAGAATAAAAGCTAAAAAAATTAGTTTAATAAATGAAGCTTAGATAAATGAAGATCTCAGACGGACTGAAGGATAAGCTCCGCTGCCTGCTGACCGGTAAGGCTTCCCATGGCCACGCCCATCCCGTTGCAGCGGACGGCGCAGAAGACAGCTGGCTCGATCTGCTCAATGATCGGTTTTAGCTGATCGCCGAAGCCCATCACCCCGCTCCAACGGAATTCTATATCGGGTCTTTGATCCGGGATGATCGTCTGATAAAGGAGGCTTTCCAGTGCGGATTGAACCCGCGAAGTTGTTCCCGGAAGAAGGGTTTCTTCTGCAGTGAAGTCGATATTTCTACCGCCACCCAGGAGAATGCGGTCATTGATATTTCGAAAATAATAATAGCCTTTGTCGTAGTGGAATGTGCCCTTAATCTTCAGGCCTTTGATCGGCGCAGTAACTAGTACCTGCCCTCTCCCCGGAATGACATCCAGTGTTGGGAAAAGATCCCTGGCAAAGGCATTTGTGGCAATCAGGACCTTTTGGGCTTTAAAGCTTCCCTGCTTCGTTCTTAAGCAATGACCCGAACCTTCTTTATGGATGTTTAAAACTTTACAATCATTAAATATACGCACACCTGTTTCCTGCACCTTTAGCAATAGTGCTGACATCATTTTCCCTGCATCGATCTGTGCTTCGCATCGGTTAAGGATCATCGAACCTACATTATGGAAGTTGAAACCTGCTATTCTTTCATTGGCGACTGCATAAATGTCAGGTCTCCCAATAATGCTTGCCAGTCTTGTATTCAGGTAACTAATTTTTTCTATACACTCGTCAAATGAGGCGGAGTCTTCATGCCGGAAGATCTCGTAACCGCCCAGTTGATGATAGTCTATAGCAGCCTCACCCAATGTTTCTTTCAGCTTCTGAAGCCCCTTCCATCTCATTTCTACCACTTGCAGCACTTCATCTTCTGAAGTGGATCTCACTTCATCTATAAGTTCTGAAACACTCCCGAAGCACGCAAAACCGGCATTTTTTGTACTTGCACCGCTTGGAAGAAAGCCAGCTTCAAGAATGCCGACACTCAGCGACGGCGCTTTGAGTTTGATGGTTAATGCAGCGCTCAAACCTACTATCCCGCTTCCGATGATGATGACATCGTAGTCAGCAAAAAAAGAACTGTGCTCCCAATAGGAGATATTATTCTGCATGCGTTAAAGATCGGAAAATTTGAAATTTAATTATGGCCTGACAATAAGTGCCTCTTCGATGCTGATATTTTGTAATATTACTATGGGTTTAGCAGCATTTTTTTATTAGGAATACTTTTTGAACTATTGCACTATATAACCAGATAAAACACGAAAAATGAATTTAGGATTTATATTAATAATCGTCATTGGAGTCATCAGCTTTATTGTTCAGTGGCGTTTTAAAAACAAGTTTAAACAATATTCGGAGATGCCTCTTGCATCCGGTCTGAGCGGAAAGGATATTGCGCAGAAAATGCTCGCAGACAATGGTATTCCCGATGTGAAGATCATTTCTGTCGAAGGCCAGCTTTCTGACCATTATAACCCGGCAGACCGTACGGTAAACCTTAGCCCCGAGGTATATCATGGCCGCAGTGTCGCAGCAGCAGCTGTGGCGGCCCATGAGTGCGGCCACGCGGTGCAGCATGCACGTGCATATGCATGGTTAAAGTTCCGTTCCGCTGTTGTACCGGCGGTCAACGTGGCTTCAAAACTTGTTCAGTGGACATTGATGATTGGGGTCATGTTATTGATATTCTCAGGCAATCCGCTCGTTCTGGCTGTAGGAGTAGCCGCTCTCGCTCTGGTAACTATTTTCGCCTTCATTACCTTACCGGTCGAATTTGACGCCAGTAACAGGGCTTTGGCATGGCTTCAAAGCAACAGGGGGATCATGCAGGTAGATTCAGAACATTCGCAGGCTAAAGATGCTTTATGGTGGGCTGCCATGACCTATGTAGTAGCGGCCCTGGGTTCCCTGGCCACACTCGTTTATTATGCGAGCATGTTGGTAAACAGGAGAGATTAATAAGCCCATTCCAAACAACAAAAAACCCGCTCCAGATATGGAAGCGGGTTTTTTTATTATCTTGAAACAGCTTAGTTAAGTTTATAAGGAGCTATAAGGTAGAACTCCGGAATGTTGACATGAAACCGTTCTTCATCTACTACCCGCTTCATTTCATAATGACCCTTCATGCTTCCTATATCAGTCTTCAGGTTACAACCCGATACATATTCATGATTGTCTCCAGGCTCTATTACCGGCTGCTGGCCCACAACTCCTTCACCATCTACTTCCCTGTGTGCACCATTAGAATCAAATATAAGCCAGTGCCTGTTCAATAGCTGAACACTGAATTCGGTTAAATTTTCAATATTCACTTTGTATGCGAACATGAAGTGTTCATTGGCAGGATTTGAATATTCTGGCTGGTAAATAGTCTCAACCGACACTTTTACCCCTTCCGTGATTTCGGTTACCATAAACTAAAATTTTAAATCAAGATAATAATATAATTTGAAACCTCAAATCCTATGCGATAACCGCTTCAAATTGTTCTTCTATTTCATCAAGAACAGCGTAGATATCCTGAATGTTTTCAAGAGATACCAGTTTCATCCGGTATGCTTTGAAATCAGGAATTCCTTTAAAATAATTTGCATAGTGCCTGCGCATTTCGAAAATGCCGGTTTTTGGCCCTTTCCAGGCAATAGATTTTTCCAGATGAGTCCGGCAAACTTCAACTCTTTCCTGGATCGTCGGCCCCGCAAGATGTTCACCGGTTTTAAAGAAGTGCTTCACTTCTCTGAAGATCCAGGGATATCCAATCGCAGCCCGGCCGATCATAATGCCGTCTACTTCATATTCCATTCGCCAGTTTGCTGCCTTTTCTACACTGTCTACATCGCCGTTCCCAAAAATGGGGATCTGGATCCTCGGATTGCGCTTTATCTCCCTGATCAGGGTCCAGTCAGCACTCCCTTTATACATCTGGGCACGCGTTCTGCCATGAATGGTCAAAGCCTTGATGCCGATATCCTGCAACCGCTCGGCAACCTCATAAACGTTCCTGGTATTGTCATCCCAACCCAGGCGTGTTTTCACGGTCACAGGCAGGTGGGTTGATTCTACAACTGCTTTGGTCATTCTGACCATCTTATCAATGTCCTGAAGCAGGCTTGCGCCGGCACCCCTGCATGCGACGTTCTTCACCGGGCAACCATAATTAATATCGATCAGGTCTGGTTCTACAACTGTGGCGATCCTGGTTGCTTCGCGCATGCTTTCTATATCACTACCGAATATCTGAATGCCGATCGGGCGCTCATATTCAAAGATATCCAGCTTCTGCCTGCTTTTTGCAGCATCGCGAATCAATCCTTCCGATGATATAAACTCGGTGTACATCATATCCACCCCATTCTGTTTACAAACGTAACGGAAGGGCGGATCGCTAACATCCTCCATAGGGGCCAGCAACAGCGGGAACTCCCCTAAATCAATATTTCCAATCTTAACAGACATTAGCTATCTTCAACGCAATTTTTATAAAACGGGTTTCTTCTGAAATGCCAAAATTACAAATTATTACTCACCATGGCTGATTCAGGGTCAACGCAGCGTCATCCTTTTGTTTCTTTGCTCTTGCTGCTGTTACTGGTTATGGCCGGTGCAATAATTTTTACCCTGGTCGGCGCTATTATCGGTGGCGCTGCTTACGGTCTGCCCGATCTGCTTAAATTTCTTGGCGGAGACCTTAATGCCAATCTTTCACTAACAAAACTAATACAGATCGCTTCCAGCATCGGGATGTTTATTATTCCTGCCATATTTTTCGGGTGGCTGGAAATCCGGGACTGGAAGCGCTACCTAAAATTACATAGTTTCTTACCTATCCTGGGATTGCTCACCATCGTCGTGATGTTTGTGTCGGCTCCCCTTCTTGAACTGGCTGTAGAAGTAAACAAAAGCATGAAACTGCCCGCTTTTTTAAGCGGAATTGAGGAATGGATGCGCCGGCAGGAAGATCAGATGGCAGAATTAACAAGACAGCTGCTTACGATGAAAACGGTCGGCTCACTGCTGGTGAATCTGCTGATGCTTGCCATCATCCCGGCTATCGGCGAAGAGTTTATCTTCAGAGGCTGTCTGCAGCGGATCTTTCATCAGCTCACGAAAAACCATCACATCGCGATCTGGCTAACCGCCATTATTTTCAGCTCGATACATATGCAGTTTTATGGCTTTTTACCCCGCATGTTACTGGGAGCCATGTTTGGCTACCTGTTTGTCTGGAGCAATAGCCTTTGGCTGCCGATATTGGGACACTTCCTGAATAATGCGACTGCAGTAATAACAGCCTTTGTCTTTCAGCAGCAGGGAAAAGGTCTTGAAAAGTTAGATGAAGTCCAGACATCGTCCTGGCCCGCATACTTAATAAGCATAGTAGGAACCGTACTTATTCTCTGGTATTTCTACATACAAAGCCGCCGGGAGCGAGTTATTGTCAGGGCATAATCGTTTATATATGGAACAGGGCTGGGTTAAAATTTACACGTCAAATGATTTCTTCAAGTCTGAAATGGTAAGACAGGCTTTAAACGATCATGAACTGGACCCTATTCTGATAAATAAGCAAGGCTTCCCCTACCGCGTCGGCGAAGTTGAAGTTTATATCCATGCCGATAATTTTCACCAGGCGATCGAGATCATAGTAAAGAACGAATTATAATCATACATGCATTTACCAGTTTCTAATTACAACCAGCAAGCTATTTACTAATGAAAACCAGAGCAATTACAGGATTCTTTTTTGTTGCGGTGATGCTGGCTTCAGTGTTATTGGGAGCATATGCCTTTACCCTGTTTTTTTTGATCCTAAGCATCTTAAGCGTGGAAGAGTTTTACCGGCTGGTAACTACGGAGGAAGTAAAACCACAAAAACGATGGGGACTTGCGCTGACCACTTCCATCTACCTGCCCGTTTGTCTTTATTTTTTCAAGGGTGAGCCCCTGCAATACCTGCTGATCTGCGTGCCGTTGTCCCTTATGATCATTGTTGCGGAACTTTATCGGAATAAGCCCAACCCGTTTCATAATATTGCCTATACCCTGTTCGGTATAATTTTCGCCGCCGTGCCTTTCTGTTTCTTCTATGGATTAGCTTTCCTCGACGGCGAATATTCCAGTCACTATCCCCTTGCATTCCTCATCCTCCTCTGGTCAAGTGATACCGGGGCCTACCTGGCCGGGAGCACCCTGGGAAAGCATAAATTGTTTGAACGCCATTCGCCCAAAAAAACATGGGAAGGATTTGCAGGCGGCCTGGTCAGCAGTTTGGCAGCAGCCGTTATCCTGGGCATTTACTTTCACGAACTTCCTTTGATCCATTGGCTTGCTGTTTCTGTGATCATCGTAGTGGCAGGTACACTAGGCGATCTTTCAGAATCAATGCTTAAGCGAAGTCTATCGGCAAAAGATTCCGGGTCCCTGCTACCCGGACATGGCGGACTGCTTGACCGTTTCGATGGCCTGCTTTTAGCTGCCCCTTTGGTATTCGTATATTTGCAGCTGATCAGTATCCTGTAAATTAAAGCCGCTTTTTGAAAACTGCTTTTCCCGATGATGGTCTGGAACGGTTTTAGTATGACAATCTTTCAAAGACTCTAAATTGTTAATGGAAAACTCTTTAACTCCACAGCCTGACGAAATTCGCGACCAAGAACCGGTAAAAAGAGATCGCTCACTGCTTTATATGGGGCTCATATTGGGGTTTGTACTCCTGATTATGGGGTACCTGACGTTTTTTGTGGATGATCTGAATAGTTTGTTTTCCGGGGAGCAACCGCCCGTCACAGTCGTCGACGACAAATCGGACCTGCTGGACAAAAATGCAGATATGACCGATGAGCAGGTCAGAAGCTCGCTGGTCAAGTTTATTGAAGCTTTTTATTACGACCAGCGGAAAGGCTATTTCGACCCGCCAAGCTATTTCGCGAGTATTACTGAGACCTATTATAATTACCATAACCTCACTTATCAGCGCCTGCGAGAGATCCATGATCTCAGATCGCGTGAGATGCAGAACCTGGATCAGAACTGGATCGTTTCATCATTGGATTACGAGCGTGCTGGCGATAACCTGGTGGTAACTTACTGGAATAAAGTAAGCTATTTTAAGCCCGACTGGGGTAAGCAGGAATCGGCTGATGTGAAAAATGAAATGATTATTAATCCTGAAGGCAAGATCATTTCACTGCGCGAGCTTGAACAGAAGAATTTCTCATCCTACACTGTTGTTCCAACGGAAGATACAGCCTGGGAAGACACGGGCTACGACGGTCCGGGTGCAGAGCCGGTTGCCGAAAGCGGCACAGTAAACACCGAGGCTATATATGAAGGCAAGCTGTTTGACCTTGGGACTGTTCAGGTAGCTCCGGAATATCCCGGGGGTCAAAAGGCCTTCGGCAAGTTCCTGGGATCGAACATTAAATATCCTGTCAATGCCCGCGAAAACAATATCCAGGGTAAGGTTTATATCGGCTTTATTGTTGAGAAAACCGGGGAGCTGAGCGACCTGAAAATCATCAAGGGAATCGGAGGCGGTTGCGACGAAGAAGCACTCCGGGTACTAAAAACAAGTCCCCCATGGAAACCGGGCATGGTCGAGGGAAAGCCTGTTCGAACAGCCTACACCTTTCCGGTTACCTTCCAGATAGCTAATTAACAGCCACCGGCTGAGCGATCTCCTGCAAGATATCGATAGCACTCTCTACCGAGCCTACATGCTCGATTGCAATCCTGAGGGTCTTCTTAACCTCCTTCAGATTACAGATCCGGGGGTGTGCCTGTACAAACTGCAGAACGCGGTTAAATTGTTCCGTCTCGAAGTATGGGGATTGCTGGTTTGTGATGAAATAGCCTTTGAGAGTATTTTTCTTCAGGGAAATTTTTTCGAATCCGATCATCTTTCCAAGCCACTGCAATCGCCAGGTGTTCAGAAGCTCTCTTACAGCAGGTGGTATAGGGCCGAAACGGTCAACAAGCTGCTGCTCGAACTGTTCAAGCTGCGCTTCATCCTCCAGCTTTGAGAGTTCGGTATAGAGGTTATACCTTTCGCCGATGTTGGTTACATATTCATCCGGGATTAGTACCTCAAGATCGGTATCAACCTGGGTAAAATTGATGAACGGCCTGGGTTTTTCATCAGTGAAAAGATCCTTGAACTCGTCATCCTTCAGTTCCTGTATAGCTTCATCCAGGATCTTATGATACATCTCAAAACCTATCTCAGCAATAAAGCCGCTTTGTTCTGCCCCCAAAAGGTTTCCACTTCCCCGGATATCCAGGTCCCGCATGGCCACATTAAAGCCGCTTCCGAGGTCTGAGAATTCCTCGATGGCACTAAGCCGCTTTCGCGCCTCGCTTGTTAGTGTTGATAAGGGAGGACTTAACAGGTAACAGAAAGCCTTCTTGTTTGACCGGCCAACCCTGCCCCGCATCTGGTGCAGGTCGCTTAAGCCGAACATATGAGCATGGTTGATGAGGATGGTGTTGGCGTTGGCAATATCCAGGCCGGCCTCAATAATGGTGGTGGCCACCAGTACATCGTAGTCGCCGCTCACAAACTTCATCATCACATCTTCCAGCGCGTCGCCCTCCAGTTGCCCGTGAGCAATCCCGATGCGGGCCTTCGGAACCAGCTTTTGTATCAGGCCGCCCAACTGCATCAGGTCCTGAACGCGGTTATGGATAAAAAACACCTGCCCGCCGCGGTCCACCTCAAATTCCACTGACTCCTTGATTAGCTTTTCGTTGAAGACATGCAGCTCGGTTACTACCGGCTGGCGGTTTGGAGGAGGAGTGCTGATAATGCTGAGATCGCGGGCACCCATCAACGAAAAATGAAGCGTTCGCGGAATAGGGGTAGCTGTGAGGGTAAGTGTATCTACGTTTACCCGGAACTGCTTTAGCTTTTCCTTAACGCTTACACCAAATTTCTGCTCCTCATCGATGATCAGTAAGCCCAGGTCCTTAAACTTCACATCCTTGCTGACTATCCGGTGTGTCCCGATAATAATATCGACTTTTCCTTCAGCAAGCTTCTGCAGTGTTTCTTTTATCTGCTTGCTCGACTTAAAACGGTTGATATAGTCAATATTGCAGGGGAAGTCAGCTAAACGGGACGAGAATGTTTTAAAATGCTGTAAGGCCAGGATGGTTGTTGGCACCAGGATGGCAACCTGCTTACTATCTGCAACGGCCTTGAAGGCTGCGCGGATGGCAATTTCGGTTTTTCCGAAGCCAACGTCCCCGCATACCAGCCGGTCCATCGGGTGAGGTGCCTCCATGTCTCTTTTTACATCTGCAGTAGCCTTTACCTGGTCAGGCGTATCTTCATAGATGAAGGAAGCTTCCAACTCCGTCTGAAGGTATGTATCCGGGTAGAAGGCATTCCCGGTCTGCGACTTGCGCTTGGCATATAGCTTGATCAGGTCGCGGGCAATGTCTTTAACTTTTTTTTTAGTTGTTTTTTTTAACTTTTCCCAGGCGTCTGTTCCCAGCTTATTCATTTTGGGAATAGCCCCGTCCTTACCTGAATACTTTGAGATTCGGTTCAGCGAGTTAATATTGACATAGAGCAGGTCATTGTCGGCATAAACCAGGCGGATCATTTCCTGCGTCTTGCCATTAACCTCAACCTTTTCCAGGCCGGCATACTTTCCGATTCCATGGTCTATATGCGTAATGTAATCCCCGGGCTTAAGGTCCCTGAGCTCCTTCAGGGTTATAGCCTGGGAGCGGACATAGCCTTTTTTCAGCTTGTATTTGTAATAGCGGTCGAAGATCTGGTGATCGGTATAGCAGGCTAGCTTCTGTCCGTAATCCACAAAGCCCTCGCGCAGGGACAGATGCACCGGAGTAAATTTTACCGTCTTATCAATGTCCTCGAAGATGCTGTAGAGTCGTTCTATCTGTTTTGTTGAATCGGTGAAGATGTAGTTTTCTAATCCTTGTTCCTCATTCTGCTTGATGTTGTGGATTAGCAAATTAAAATCTTTATTGAATGAGGGCTGCGGCTTAATATCAAACGCGATCACCTCATTGGGCTGGTAGAAAAACTGCTTACCAAATTCAAGCACAGCAAAATCGCTGAGCTGGTCCGCCAGAAGCTTCTGATCAGAAAAGTTGAATCTGGGATCAACCCAATGCGGGTTCTGCTGCTTGTCCTCTTCAGGCAAGGCTTTCCAGTACTCCACCGCTTTTTTGTAGCCATCTTTTACGATGTCGAGGGAGAACTGTACATCTTTAAACCAGATAACGGTATCCGGCTCAATGTACTCCAGTAAGGAAATGTTGTTCTCGGTTAAAAATTTCGATTGTACGTTCGGTACAATGGTTACGCTTTTTACCGTATCAACTGAGAGCTGACTTTCGATCTCGAAGGTTCGGATGCTCTCTATAAAGTCGGCAAAGAATTCGACCCGGTAAGGCAGGTCGTGTGAGAATGAGAAGATATCAACAATACCTCCGCGAATAGAAAATTGCCCCGGCTCGTAAACGAAGTCGACTCTCTCAAAATCGTATTCGATAAGGAACTCGTTGATAAAATCAATATTAAGCTTGTTGCTCGTGGCAATTTCCAGGGTATTCTTTTCGAGTGCCTGCCTGTCAATTACTTTTTCAGCAAGGGCTTCCGGATAGGTTACAATTATTTGCCCAAACTCTGAAGTGTGGTTCAGCTCATTTAATACCTCGGCCCGTTGCAGGACATTGCCGCTGTCTGTCAGCGTAAATTCAAACGATTTCCTGAAGGAGGAAGGGAAAAACAGTATCTCTTTATTTAATAGGTTTTCAAGGTCACTCAAAAAATAGGCAGCCTCCTCACGGTCAGGCATCACGAAAACCATATGACGCTGCTGCAGGGCATAAAGTGCCGCGGCAATTAAGCCGTCACTCGATCCCACTAATCCCTTCAGATGGATACGTGGATTTTTACTGATGTTCAGAACTCTGGCCAGATTGTCAACCCTGCTGTCTGATTTATATAAAGTTATTAGATCGCGAATATTCACTCTGCCAAATTTCGATTTAAATATACAAGTAACCAAAATCAATACAGATTGTTAATTCTTAAGAAACCAGAAGCTTAATTAACTGTTGAAAATATTTAACTTTAATGTATCGCAACCAGCATTTTACAGGGTTAGATTACTAATTTTATTTCAAGCAGATGAGAAACGCAATTAAGTATGGCCTGCTTATAGGCATCGCCAGTGGTATTTGGATCCTGGTCTTACACTTTGCCGGAGTATACAGCGACGCACCCGAGCCGGGCACATTTTCAGCGCTGGAATATGCCTCGGGACTAATTCCCCTGACAGGTCTCTTCCTGGGGATCAAGAACTTTCGGGATCATGTTAACGGTGGCCGGATGGAGTTTTTCGAAGGATTGTTTGAAGGATTCAAGATCATGATCGTGGGCGGTATCATTGCCGCATTCTTCGCTGTAGTATATGTTCAGTATGCTCCGTCTGTTATGAATACCGACTACATGGGCCGCATCGCAGGTGCAGGTATTTTAGGAGTACTTTTCAATCTCATCGTTTCGATCTCACTGATGAATAAGCAACGTCACTTATAATGACCCGAAAATTGCCGCTGGAGTTGCTGGCCTGGATTTTTGCAATTGCAATCCTGGCGTTTTCGAATCCCGCAATGCGCCATTACACCTTATGTCCGTTCAACTACCTTGGTATCTCATGGTGCCCCGGTTGTGGTATAGGCCGATCGATAAGTTCTTTACTTCATTTCAACCTTCAGGCTTCTCTGAACTATCACTGGTTCGGCATTCCGGCTTTTTTTATTCTGCTGCACCGCATTTGGCTATTATCTAAAAAAATCGTTTAAATTAGGGCAAAATCCAGACAGATGTATCAAGACCTAATCATGAATTTTAAGGGTATTACCCCGGACGAATATTTATACCTCGAGCAGGTAATGAAGAACATGAATCAGGAGCAAGCGCGGAGTTTTCTTTCTTATTATGCAACTAAAAGGAAAGATCCGCAGGATATTCTGCTTTTAACTCTTCTGGGATTTGTTGTGATCGCCGGCGTGCAGCGTTTTATTCTTGGTCAGATCGGAATGGGTATTCTATACTTACTTACCGGTGGTCTTTGCCTGATCGGTACAATTGTCGACCTAATCAATTACAAGTCCCTGACCTCGGAGTATAACCAGAAGATGGCTTACGAGTGTGCTCAGATGATCCACTCGATGAATTCCTATCCGAGGTAGTGCTGGCAAAAACCCTTCATTATTTTTGATGCAAATAAAAGAATTAACGGCTTATCTCGAATCGATAGCTCCCTTATCCTATCAGGAAGATTACGACAATTCAGGCCTTATCGTAGGCGACCCTCAGACGGAGGTCACATCTGCTTTGATTTCACTTGATTGTACTGAGGAGGTCATCGATGAAGCGATCAGCAGAGGATGCAACCTCGTCATTTCGCATCACCCGATTGTCTTCCGCGGCTTAAAGCGGTTTAACGGGAAGACTTACGTCGAACGTGCCGTGATGAAGGCTATAAAAAACTCTGTCGCGTTGTATGCTATCCATACAAATTTCGATAACGTTTTAACCGGAGTGAACGCCAAGCTTTGTGAAGTTATAGGACTAAGTAGCCTGAGCATTCTGTCGCCGAAACACGCCCTGTTAAAAAAACTGGTCACCTACGTTCCCAATGCGCAGGCAGAAGAAGTTCGTAACGCGCTGTTTAGTGCCGGAGCAGGCAACATCGGGAATTACTCCGAATGCAGTTTCAGTACCGGCGGCGAAGGTACCTTTAAAGCCGGCGAGGATACAAATGCTTACATCGGTGAAAAGGGCAGGCGACATACGGAGCCGGAAATGCGCATCGAGGTCATCTATCCGGCAACACAGGAAAAAGCGGTTTTGGTAGCCCTGCATATGGCCCATCCTTACGAAGAAGTAGCATACGACATATACAGCCTCAGCAACACCTACCAGGAAGTAGGCTCAGGCATGATCGGCACGCTTCCGGAAGAGGTTGACGAACTCGAATTCCTGAAACAGGTTAAAGCCAGGCTGGGCTCGGCCGTTATCCGGCATACAGCGCTAAGGGATAAGAAAGTGAAAAGGGTAGCTGTATGTGGCGGCGCCGGGGGCTTCCTGCTGCAGCAGGCGATCAATGCAGGTGCCGATGTTTTCATCACCTCGGACTATAAGTATCATGAATTTTTTGATGCCGATAAAAAAATCGTTATAGCCGATGTCGGGCACTTTGAGAGTGAGCAATTTACGCAACAGCTATTGTTAGAGTTAATTACGAAAAAATTTCCTAACTTTGCACTCCATTTAACAACACAAAGTACAAACCCCATAAATTATTTGATTTAATGGAACAAACTGTAGAACAAAAATTAAGAGCTTTATACGAGCTTCAGACCATTCATACCCAAATTGATAAAATCCGCCAGATCCGCGGTGATCTTCCCATGGAAGTATCCGACCTGGAAGATGAAGTTGCCGGTCTGGAAACCCGGATCCAAAAAATAAAAGCGGAACTGGATGAATTGGAAGATTCAATTGTTAACCGCAAAAACTCGATCAAAGAGGCTACCGCTGCTATCAAAAAGTATGAAGGTCAGCTTAATGACGTAAAGAACAACCGCGAGTTCGACGCGATTAATAAAGAGATCGAGATCCAGAACCTGGATATTCAGGTGTCTGAGAAAAAGATCAAAGAACACACTTTTGAGATCGGCAACCGTACTGAAGGATATGAAAAAACCCTTGCAGAACTTGCTGAGCGTAAAAAAGATCTGGAAAACAAGAAAGCGGAGTTAGATACTATCACTGCAGAAACTGAGAAAGAAGAAGCTGTTCTTCAGGAAAAAGCAGAAGTTGCTGCTAAGAATTCAGATGAGCGCTTGCTGATTGCCTACAACCGTTTGCGTGATAACTCCAAGAATGGACTTGCAGTGGTAACTATTCAGCGTGATTCATGCTCAGGATGTTTTAACCAGATCCCCCCGCAAAGACAGCTTGATATCCGTCAGCGTAAAAAGATCATTGTTTGCGAGCATTGCGGACGTATCCTTGTTGACGAAGGCTTTGCCTTGAGTGAGCAGGAACAAGAGCAGCCAAGCCTTTAATAGCCTGCTTCTTAAATAAGATATAAACCGTATCGAATTTATTCGGTACGGTTTTTTTATGCCTGTTAATTCTGCGCCGCCTTTATACGATGTGGCTGAAGTCTGGTATAGAACAAAGAGGACTCATGTTAAGGTCATGTCCATGAATACATGGACTTGACCCGAACCAGGCCTAAGCAAGTCCTAAGCAAAGTGGTCAGGGTTTGGCTGGCCGTTTAAAAAAACAATCCCGATAAAAAAGATTCTTATCGGGATCGTTTTATAAGGAAAACTGGAATTTTAGAACTGGTATACCATCGCGTTGATATTCATTCCCGCACCTACGGAGGTGAATACAACCACATCTCCTTCATGTATTTCCTGCCCGTCGAGTTGCTTTTTCAACAGGAGGTCGAGTAATGTGGGGATAGTGGCCACGGAACTGTTACCGAACTTAGCGATTGTCATGGGCATAACGCCTGCAGGTGGTGTGGCTATACCGTAAAGCTTAAACAGGCGCTTCAGGATAGCTTCATCCATCTTGCCGTTTGCCTGGTGCACGAGGACCTTTTTAACATCATTGATCGACTTGCCGGATTTTTCTAAGGCCTGCTTGATCACCAGGGGAACATTTGTAAGCGCATACTCGTAGATCTTGCGGCCTTCCATTTTGATGAAAAGGTCATCGCTTTCAAATTCAGGATTGCTTGACTGTCCTGAGAACAGGAAATAGGCTTCGGAAGAGGTATGGGATTGCGTCTTGTGTGTCAGGATCCCCTTCCCGCCCGTTTGTCCTTCCAGAATGGTCGCACCTGCACCGTCAGCGTAGATCATACTGTCGCGGTCGTGCGGGTCAGTCACTCTGGACAAGGTTTCCGTGCCAATCACCAGGATTCTTTTCGCATCGCCGGAGCGGATAAAATAGTCTGCCTGAATGATCCCCTGCAACCAGCCCGGGCATCCGAAAGGGATGTCGTAGGCAACACAATCCGGGTTCTTAATTTCCAGACGGTGTTTAATACGTGCAGCAAGCGTTGGGATGACCTTATTGCGGGTATCGCCGTGAGGGATATCGCCGAAATTATGAGCAACGACGATATAGTCCAGAGTCTCGGGGTCGATGCCCGAAGAGCTTATTGCGTCCTGTGCCGCAAAGTAACCCAGGTCAGAAGCGGTGTGGTCATTATCGGCATAACGGCGTTCGGCGATCTCGGTTATATCCTGGAATTTGGAGATCACTTCCGCGTTCTCCCTTAGGATAGGCCGGCCGTCGGTTTCGTAGAATCTATGTTGTAGGAATTGGTCGTTAGGAACTATGTTTTCCGGTACAAAGCAGCCGGTTCCAATGATAACAGATTTGATTTCAGAGCTCATTCAATGATTTTGTACTAAATACTATAATGGTTTATCGTATAAATATACAGGAATTTTTATTTCAGTGCAAACAGGTCAAATAAACATATTCAGCTGTTTGCCCGATGCGGGACGAAAGTGCCGGAGGTTTAAAGGCCTCAAACCGCGACCGGAAAGATAGCGATTTACGGAAATTTTGAATAACTGCTGAATACTTTCTGCGATCTTTCCGTCCCCCTTCATCCGGGCACCCCAGCGGCTGTCATTCAGTTTTCCGTCGTGGCATTCTGCGATCATGTGCAGCACTTTTTCGGCCCGGTCAGGAAATGCCTTATATATCCAGTCTGTGAATATCTCAGCAATGGATCCGTTCAGCCTGACCATGGTAAAGGCAGCCCCTCCGGCTCCTGCATCGGCGGCCGCTTTAATGACCGTAGGGATCTCATCACTGTTCAACCCCGGAATGACCGGGGCCACCATTACTAATACGGGAATGTTCTCTTCAGCCAGACGTTCTATCAGCTTCAGGCGGCTTTTCCCGGTCACCGTCCTTGGCTCCAGCTTTAATCGCAGGTCCTCATTAAGAGAGTTCAGTGTGACCGCTACATGAACCAGGTCTAACGCGGCAAGCTCCTTCAAAAGGTCCAGGTCGCGCAGCATCAGGTTATTCTTACTGATAATGCTTACCGGATGCTGGTATTGCAGGAAAACTTTAAGCAGTGAGCGGGTGATCTTCAGCTTTCGCTCGATGGGCTGGTAGCAGTCCGTATTTCCCGACATCATAATATTAGCGGGAGTGTAATTCTTTTTATTGAAATAGCTTTCAAGCAGCTCGGCGGCATTATGTTTCACGATGATCTTGCGCTCGAAATCCAGTCCTGCACTGAAGCCATAGTATTCGTGGGCGTTCCGGGCGTAACAGTAGAGACAGCCGTGCTCGCATCCCTGGTAAGGATTGATGGAATGCATAAAAGAAAGGTCCGGGCTGTTAGAAACGCTGACGATTTTTTTGGCCTTTTCCTTAAATATCTGTGTTTTTGAATCCTCCAGCATCGGCTCATCGATCCCCTCCTCGTGCTCTGCCACGTAACGGTTTTTCAGGAATTTATTATCGGTGTTGACCTGGGCGCCCCTTCCCTTAAAATATTCATTGTTCTCGTAGTGACCCATATGCAAAATTGCTAATTATATTAGTAATTATGCAATTATTTTTTGAATCGATTAGCAGCATGCCGCTAGTTTCAATTTTGCCTTTACCAGGCCAAGTCCTTTATTCTCAGATAACTAATTAAAATTTATTTTCGACGATTGTTGTTGTTATGGCTTTAGTTAATTAAATTTAATTAACACTAAAATCGTACCCATGGTAAATAAACGTGAACTCGAATCCAGAGTCGGAGATGTTTTAGCAGAGGCTGAAAACACCGATGATAAAATTGTACAGTTCTCACTGATCTGGGAGGGAACAGTGAAACCGGCTTTGAGCCTGGTAAAGCTGATAACCGGCCCGAAAGTGGATGAGCGCCTGGACAAACTGACTGACGCCGCCGATGGCTTGACGGGTGGTGGCGAAGACGGGATTAATAAGTTTGCGATTGTGTGGAACACCTTCCAGATCAGGCCCCTGTTGAAAACGGTCCAAATCTTTACCGGACCCAAGGTAGATAAGGCACTTAATAAATTTATCCTGATTGCCGATTCAATAAGCGGGAATGATGACGAAATGTAGTTATTAGTGCTGCCTGTTAATTCTTAAACTTCGCAGCATCAAATTCTTGAAGGATGGATTCATATAAAGCAGGTTCAGGCCAATTACAAATCCTACTAAGTACGGATATTACGACCATTGGCCTGGCCGGCTCAAGGGCCACGGTATTTGTACCCGGGTCGGGGAATCCCAGTGTTCCTGTTGCGCATTCGGTTGACGCCACCGGCGATATTCCTATTTCAGCGATCGGGCTGCCTTCATCTCTGAAAGGTAAACGGATCTCAATCATGTCGAAGATCGATCTGAGCATCGTCGGTGACCAGGAAGCAAGGGAAAAGGAGTTTAATAAATTGGTTGCACGGTATTTCCTTGACGGCGGTCCGGAACATCTTAAGAAATTCGAAGCGAACTTCCAGGAAGTAACCCACTCTGATGATTTTAATACAGTCCTGATATTTAAGGCCATCAATATTGTTTAAAAGCTATGAGGAGGTTGTTTTATACCCTGGCAATAATAGCAGCTCTTCACTCCGGTGCCTACGCTCAAAAAACCGAAAAAAGTGCTGAGCTGAATGAGCTTGCGGCTCCGAACTCCCCGGCTTTTATGCTCCTTGATGTTTCACCCAGCTTGGTGGAATCGCCTTCTACGCCAAAGGAGTTCACCTTTGCAGCGCTGCAGGCCTTTGCAGAGGGGCAGGGTTTTCCGCAAAACTTTGCGGTAGAATTTACACCTTACTGGTGGCTCAGACCATCCGGCAGAGACGTTTATGCCTTTGCTGGATTGGACAGGAATGATATTTCAAAACAGAAACCATTCTCCGGTTTAAAGTTCAGCAGTATTTCGATGGCTTTTGTCAATAAGGACCTTATCCCTGACCAGATTGACCAGGAGCAGAAGATCTTCTCCGTAGGCTTCCACTCGAATATCATTAAGATCCAGCAGCCGGGGTACGCTAAAGCACTGACCGGCGAAATCAGCAAGTGGCATAAGACCGTACAGGGCGAACTTGCGGTTATGCAGGAAGCGATTAACCAGGAGAATGATCCGGTCAAGCAGAGAAAACTGCAGCAGGAGCTAACTGACAAGGTGTGGCCGGTGAGTAAAAACATTGCTTCCAATATCAACAGGATCATTAACCAAAAACCACTTTTTAGCTGGAATGTGTCGGCGGCCTACTCCGTTTACGGGATTGATAACAACAGATTTGAAACAGGCCGCACCGGTGTGTGGACCACCCTGGCTACTTTTGTACCTTTTGGCAAGCGCCTGGATGAGATCCCTGTGAATTACCTGAACCTGCTCGTTTACTCCCGGTATATGCAAGATGAATTTATGCTTGGTGCGGACAACCTGGTGACCAGTTCAAATAGTATAGACCTGGGCGGGAAGATAGGGTTTCAGATAAGCAGGGTTTCGCTCGCCTGGGAATATATAGAACGCGATTACCGGAAAGCAACCCTCGGCTCGTCAAACAGGAATGTGGGCATTGTCAGCTACCGGCTGAACAATAACCTGTATATCAACGGCACATTTGGCGAAGACTTCGGCCCTGTCGAAAAGATCGTGACACTATTCGGGATCAACTGGGGCTTTGGAGAAGAAAAAGTAGATCTGCCCTCGCCCAACCTGCAATAGTGCTCATCTGCACATTCTTGATTCTAGTCGTTGTTAAAGAACTTACTGAAATAGGTTTCAACCACATTATTACTGAAGAAGGTGGAAAAGGCTTTTATAGCCAGCAGCGATTGCAGCTTGCTTTTAGTATGCAGGGCTTTAATGGTTCCCATCTGTGTAGCAAAATCAATCGGTATGATCTTTAGAATTCCCCTGCCCAGGACAGGAGCCGAATTATCACTGCCATCAAAAACGGTTATGTAAAGCACGGTTGTATCCTTCCAGAGGTCGAAGGCTTTATCATGCTCAACTTGCTTATACGCGTAAAAATAATACTGGCGGCCGTCGTAGGTATTTAGCTGCATACTATACTTCATTTTTTTATGCGTCGGATCATCAGGGTCTTGAACAAACAGGTTGAATATGCCCTTGCTGATGGTCAATGGTTTTTGGGACAAAGCCGGTGCGATGACTGTTCCAGCCATAAAGCCGGTATGGGTTTCATCGTTCACAAAGTTGTCGATATCTTCAGCCTGGACCGTCAGTGTGAACATAAAGGGCGAGCAGGTCTCTTTTCCCTTTTTATATCCGCTTTCGAAGTCCTCTTTCTCATCTGTGCTGAAATAACCCCGCATGGTTTCGGTAAACTGGACTGTAGGTTTAGGCTGAAATTCTTTCGCAATTACCACGGGCAGGTCGTAGGTGATCTCCCGGTTCATTCTCTGGAGGATGAGCTTGCAGGCGCGTTCGGTTAGGGCTGAGATCGTCAGGAGCGGGTTTGTTCCCAGCGGTCTTGGAAGGATAGCCCCATCAAGAACATGGAGGCCGGGATGCGTCGCTGTGCCGCTCTCTCCGAAGAATACGTTCCCGGTGTCATCAGTAACGCCGCTTGCAGCATCCTCGGCCATACAGCATCCGCCGAGGGGGTGGACTGTTATGAGATCGTAGTTCATCAGCTTATTCCAAACCAGGTTTTTTATGTATTTGCCGCCTAGGGCGGTAGTGGCTTTGAGCATGGTATCGCTAACCTTCTGAAATATAGGTTGTTTGCCAACATCAGGCCAGTCAATGTTCAGCCGCCCGTTCTTGAGGTTTAACCGGCCCTGTCCATCATCATGCGACATGACCAGGAAGGTTTCCATCCTGTTGGTTGCCCCATGGTAAGGACCGCGTATCAAACTTTCGGCTTCTTCACTGCATTCCTTTAACCAGTCTGAAAATCCCCCGTCTGTATCAATTCCTATTGATCCTGCCAGCGACAGCATGCTCGTGTTAATAGCGTTGGCAATGGGCCCGGGAATACTGCCTTCTTCGAAGGTCATTCCGTCTTCGAGCTTATCCTGGTTGCGAAGGTCAATGATGGTCGTAATGCAGGGCCCCACCGGCGCGATCGGCTTATAATGCTCTTCATTGCAAAGCTTACCAAGTCCGATTCCGTTGATCTCATCTTCGCAATTATAAGCGAAGCCTAATACATCCCCGTTTCCTGTGAAGCGCTGACCCAGTGTTGGCGAGATCTCCAGCCCTTCCTGCTTTGAGCGAAGCAGGATCTCGGTACTTCCCAGTGCGCCGCCGGCAACGATAACCGTGGCTGCCCTTACAAACATGTACGGCGCCTTGAAGTCTTCCCGGCTGGTATTAAAGACCTCGAAATTTACAACCCACTTCCCGCCGGAGCGTTCCACATGCTTGACATCGATATTGCAGAAGATCTCCGCATCATGGTTAACTGCATCCGGAAGGTAGTTCATGATCAGCGTATTCTTTGCGTGATGATTGCAGCCAGTCACGCAGTCGCCACAGTTGATGCACTGATGCTGATACACCCCGACATGATTGATACCCGTCTCGAAGCAGACGTTGATATCGGCATACCGGAAAGGCTGATTATTCTTCTCGGCGGCAAGGCGCATCGCGCGTGCCTTCGCGAGTTCGGGGTAACCGTTTTTATTTACCGGGTATGGCATTGGTCTGAGCATCTCTTTCGCGCGTTCAAAGCCTTCGTTCAGGCTCTGCCGGTCATTACGGATAGCGGCAGGCCACCGTTCGTCGAGAAGGACCCGCTCCTCGGGTTCGATGGAAACGTTGGCATTAACCAGTGATGTGCCGCCCAGGCCGCAGCCTTTGAACACGGAGATATTCTCGCTGATATGGAGGTCGTATAAGCCGTTCTTCCTCGCTTCACGCTGATCGGCATTGATCTGCATTTCCTTCTCGGCTTCTCCCATGGTCGCAGGGTAATCGCCGGGTTGAAACTCTTTCCCCTTTTCCAGTAAACAGACCTTCAGGCCGGCCCTTGAAAAGCGGCTGGCGGCAATGCTTCCGCCATAGCCGCTGCCAATTACTACTACGTCGTACTCCGGTTTTAAATTGGTGATGGGCCGTGATAACTTGTTCATAGCTTTTACTTTTTAATGAATATGGGATTTTCGATCATTTCGTATTCCGGGAGATCACCGTTAAAACGGATGTCTTTGCCATTCTCGGTTTGATTCCAGCGGGTCGTTACTTTTCTGATTCCAATGGGATATATGGTCAGACCCTTGTCGTTTATGCTCATGCGTAAGAAGTTCTTATAATTCTCGGAAGCCAGCGACGATGAAGATTCATCAATGTGAATCCCGAAGAGCAGGTTCGAAAGCAGCAGGTAAAGGCCCATGAGGAGTCCGCCAATGAAGCTTCCCGCAATAAGTAATTCGAGGAGGAATATGAATTGCCAGTTGTAAAGGTGCATACTCTGATAAGTGCTTGTACCTATAAGCCAGATCAGCGAATAGATCAGCATGCATTGCAGAAGACCGTGGATTAGCCCGATGAGCCAGATCCCCCGGATACCGGTCTTAATATCGGTGAATTTGGTAAAGCCGTATATTAGCAACACAGAAAAAAGACTTAGTACCGGGTTGGAAAGCAGGATAAGACCAGTTTCACAGAGATATTTGCCAAAAGAGATGCTATCCAGATGTTCGAGATAATTGCCCTTATCATTAAAGGAAAAACGGCTGAGCAGCAGCCAGTAGAACAGCAGGTGGAGAAACCCCAGCAGAATAGAGAAGTAGTAGTTCTTAACGGGAAATATCAGGTTGCCAAACAGGAGCCGTAGCGATTTCTGTTTGTCAGGAAAGGCTTTCTGGAGGGTAATTCCCTTTTCTTTCAGCTTTTCCAGCTTTGGTGGAAGATTGTGGGTCAGATGCAGGAAGCCACCGCCACCGCCGGCTCCGATATAGTGATTGGCCTCACCTTTCTCGTCTTTAAAACAGTAATGGGAGTAATGGTGAAGATCGCCGGTCAGCACCGTGGCAAGTTCAAATTTCTTCCCGATACATTCGGCCTTATCCTCGGTGATATATGTATCGATGAAGTAACGCAGCCTGTCGTAGGACTTGTCTTTGGCATAAAGCTGTTTATAAATCCAGGCAGGTTCGGCCGTGCATAGAATTACCCTGTCGCCCGCCTGCATTTTATTCCGGGCAACATCCGTAAAGTAGTTAAGCTGGGGTTTGTCGATATCCTCATTCAGCTGGATGTCGGTCGCCCAGATCCAGTAATTATGTGGGAGTTTAAGCGCGAAGTAGCTGCGGGTCTGCATGGTTTTCCAGTTACCTATCCAGCGCTGCTGACAGAACACCTTCATGAAACTTCCAAGCCCGTCATACCAGTCGTGGTTACCCGGGATGGCATACATATGCGGGTAGTTCTCGTCCCCTTCTACTTCCGGAAGAGCCGCCTCAAACGGGACCTTAAATTTATTTTCGTAAATATCCCCCGTTGGTGTGGGATAGATCTGATCTCCGCCAAGGACAAGCACCTTCGCCCGCGGAAGTACTCTTTCTTCACCCTTCACTTTTACCTTCAGAGAAGGTTGTGCTGCGGTAAGTGCGATCGAGTAGGTCGGATTGAAGCCGTCGCCGGTATCGCTGATGAAGTCGATCCAGATCTCTTCCATGGCAGTATATTCGGCGATCTCCCGACTGATGACACTTCCGGGTGCGGGAACGTCAAGGGCAGCCTCCATTTCCCGGCGGTCAGCGTAGTTCCCAAAAAGTCCGGAGATCACTGATTTAAGCCCTGTTTGAAGGAGTATAGCCGGCTCAAACCAGTTCACCATCCCGGATTGCTTGTATTTGTACTTCATGCCTTCTCGAAAAAACTGTTCAGTATCCTTAGTTTAGATTTCCTTCTGCCGGACCACCCTGTTCCGGCTTTGGTATATAGATAAAACGCGTTCTTTATGCGGTGGAAAGCAGGCTGGTAAAGCTGGTAAGGACCGGATTCAGAGCCGCCCTCGGTTAAATAGGCCAGACCAGTTTTGCACTCAAGTCCCAGTAAAAAGTCAGTAACGTTATTCACCCTGATCCGGAGCCTCAGACGATGCTCTTTATTCCTAAATTTAAACATAAATGCCGGCTCTACGCCCCCCTTTTCTGTTGTTATCCTGTTCTCGAAACCGGATATAAAATTTTCCTTATCGAAAGAAACAGAAGAATAGAGCTGACGTGTAAGCTGCCCGTTTATCTCCCTGATGAAGAAAGCAAGGTGCACAGAGCATAACAGGTTCTCACCGTTTACTACAACCTCACCCTGGAACTGCTGCCTGAAATGGACGGTAATTCCCGGGTCTTTCATAGTCGTTGTTTCATTTACAGGACTGTTGAGATCAAAGGGCTGTCGTGCCGCAAGCATGTCCCGGGTATCTGAATAACCCATGTTAATCAATGTGTCGGCATCGATCCTGTTCAGGAAGAAATCCGGATCAAGAGGCAAGGGATATTCCGGTTTAATGATGTATAATTTCACAGGTTCCTCCCCGCCAGCTGACGTAGAAGCATTTGCTGAACGAAGCAGTTCTATTTCACTATACAAGCCACCGCAGGCGCTCATTTCGATCATATGGACATACTGGTTCAGGGTTCCGTTCAGGTATTCCCGGGTATTCCCGATACACCAGACCAGCCATACTTCCTTTGCGCCACGTCGGAGGGCTTCCGTCAGGTTAGCATCCTTTATCCACACGGCATCAGTATACCAGTCCTTGCCGATCCTCACAGCCGGCATGAACATAGGCAGGGACATCCCGGCTATAAGATGATCTTCAGTGATCTCTGAGTGGTGAATAGCCTCAATGCTTTTATCAGAGAATTTGCAGACGTTGAAGGTCGCATCGAAGGCTGTATTAGACCGGATCTTATCAACATGGATTCCCAGGGCAGGAAAGATCTTTCTCCTTATGCCGGAAGCGCTGCCCATGGCTGAGAGCCTGTGCATTCCCAGATAATTGCTGAAAGGCAAGGCACGCATAAAGCCCTGAAGGTTGAGCTTTCGCCATCGCATGGCTGACTCTTCGGGGCTCAATCCCGAAGCCATCATCGCGGTTCCGAAAATGCCTCCTGAAGTGCCATCCACATGATTGAAAGAAATTCCGTCTTCTTTGAGTGCCTGGAGGACACCGGCATGGTAAGCCAGCCGAAGCCCGCCCCCAGCGAGAACCAATGAACGTTTTATGGACTTCCCGTTCTTCATCTGTCAGGAGCTAAGGCTTGCAGCTTATGACCTCTCGTATAGAGGTAGATAATGATCCACCCGATGAGCTCATAGCCCATGAAAAATAATGCCAGGAAGTTCGGGATGCCATCAGCCACAATAGATACAAGCCTCGCCATTATTCCGGATCCCATGATCAGCAGGAAAAGCAAATTAAATCGCGGGTGACTAAAGATCTCTTTCTTAAAAAGGAGGGCGAAGATGCCGAACCCGAGTTCCAGTGCTCTCAGGAAACGGTACTGGCTGAGCAGGTTGATCCTGTGGGTATCCTGAAGACTATTAATATCCATCCCGAACAATAACCGGAAATCAAAATAAGGATTGATGAAGGCACCCCAGAATCCCGCAGCTACTACCAGCCCGATGTAAGTATAAAAGAAGAAGTGGCTGGCCGGTCTCATATGAACTGAATTGTGCGGTAATACCATATGAAGATCAGCCCGGAGACAAGGTCAAACACGGCGACCCCTAAAGCCAGCTCGTTGAAGATTCCCAGGTAGATACCTATACCGACTGCTATGGCGGCACCAAGTTTCTGAAACGAGGCCCATAGAACTGCTGCATCATTTTTCTGAACGCTGTAAAGTGCATGAAGCATCATTCCGCCGAACAGCGTCATGAACATCCCAACGATGGCGAAAAAGTATTTACTGGCAAGGCTGATCTCAGCGCCTACTATATTGAGAACAAAGCCCGGTGAAACCATCTGCGTGATGCCGGAACAAGCGGTGGCAATCGAGATAATAATGATAATAAGCCTGAGGTATCGTTTCATCTGCGGACTGTGGTTAAGTTTAAATCGTCTTGCTAATACCTTAACGCCTCAGGTTTCTTTGGCGGGCCTTGGCAATAAAGAAGTACATTGTTATCAGCCACATGATGGTCAGGATGATCCAGCGAACGTCGTTGAGGAACATCCACTCCTTTAACAGCTTCTGAAGCACCGCCGGGTCGGTCACACCGGCCTTAAACTGGTTGTTGATATCCTCAATATATCTTTGCTGCACAATGACGGGTATCAGCAGGCCGGGTATCCAGGCAATGGGTACCCAGCGAAGCCTGCTTTTCCACTCCGTTATGAGCATGACAACCAATGCTACAGCCATGATCGGGATGGTGACAAAGAAAAACTTAGTAGCCAGGTTGGTTTGCGGAATTATCGCATCATAGTAATTGGAGATGTTCAGGGTTTTCGGGTAATTCGGGAACCAGAATAGATGCAGGGACCAGAACATGCCCAGGTAGATCGAAGCACAAAAGAAAATGTAGGCATTGTTGATGTCAACCAGTGTTTGTTTCGCGTTACTCATCATTTGCTGGGTTTAATATTAAATCCTGAATTTTTGATAGTCGGTGAACGAAGGGGCTGGCAACCACTCTTCATCAAGCGTAAGGTCAGCGACGCTTTCAAAGCCTTCCGGGGTAACGCTTGCTGGCTTGTCCGGATAGGTCATAAACCAACATTCAAAATGGTCATCTAAAACCCCGATTGCGGCAGGGGTATAAAAAGTGAAGAATGGCTTGCTTTCAATATTCAGCTCACGCATGAATTGGGTTCTCGGGTGATCGCCAATGAAGAGGGTGCCTTTAGCACTATTACCTAAACGGATGCCTGCCTTGGCATCGATATAGATGTAAGAAGCAATCAGCATATTCCGGAAATGGCTGTAGTTCACCGAGCCTACCTTAACAGGCAGGTTGCACTTGGCTGGCTTCTCGATCTCAATACGAAAGGCAAATTGACCGTCCTTTTCATATTGTGCGGAAACCATTTTGTCCGTTATGAGAAAATCGAGGCTGGCCTTGTGTTTGGGCATCCCCCAGATTCCCTTACCCCCTTTCACCGATATTTCGGAACTTACCGGCAGGTCCAGGATGAACTGACCAGTATGATAGTGTTTCATGAAGATCACCGGAAGCATTTTAGGAGCAGGGCTTCTGCCTCGTGTACAGGCTATTGCAATACTGTATTCAATATACTTACCTATACTCGTTTCCCGGTAATCAATGACCGTGACCATAAAGATCGCCTTTCCGTTGAGATACCGGACGGGATGAATCTCATTGCCCGGGAGGAGCGCGGCCGCTTTATCATAGTCACAGAAGAATCCGGCCATCAGTGCCGGCGAGTTCCTGGCCTGAACGGGAAGTGTGAACGGTATCCCGTCGACCAGGGCAAATCTTTCGGAATAGTTCTTAATTCGTAAGGGTACTCCCATAGCGACGGGGTTTTAATTGTTCAACTCTTCCAGTATGGTCGGAAAAATGTCGTTGATCGCATTTTTTCCGAGAAATATATCAAGGTGGCTGTAGTTATTGAATTTGTACAGGTGGTGATATCCCGGCCTGAGTTTATCAAAGTACCGGAAGGTGTTTTCCTGGCTTCTGCTGCAGAAGCATTTATTCAGCTTCCCGGTTAGGAACACGAAACGTGCATCAGTTCTGGGAATGAAAGAAGTATAGTCGATCTTCCCGTTTGCCGAAACCAGCGCACCCTTTTTAACGCATTTTTTAATATGATCGAAGAAAGAAAGGGGTACATTTCCGAACTCATTCCGAATCCATTCTTTTGTATCTGTGTTCAGATTAGCGAGTTCCCATAGGGCGGGGAAGCCCGTACCATAAGTAAAACTCACAAACTTGCCCACATCCGTATCCTCTTCGTGATGAGTTAGTCTGACAAGTGTCCGGAACGCCTTAGCCTTCAGGTCGGGGGCGTCATCGGCCCACTGGGGGTTAAGATACTTGGTAATTGGTTTAACGATCGGAACGATGTAGTTGAGTTTGAACGCCGAAAACTCGGGAACTACCGGGTGAAGGGAGACTGCATTGGATATCACAGTCTTCACCTGTGGAACGAGACCCTGAACCGCAGATATCATGAAGCTGGTCGAGCCCTGGCAATGAATGATGGCATTCATCTCTTCAACCCCGGTTATTCTGCAGATTTCCTGGACCGCTGCTGGATGATCATTAATGGCAACCTGGTCGAGGTTCCATTCGTTCTTGCGGCATTCCGTGCTCCCGCGCCAGTTCTCCAGCCAGACATCATATCCTGCGCCGGCAAGAATATTAAGCAGATTTTTTCGGTTCGGCGGATTGAAGATGTTACTTCTTACACCGGCACCGTGCACCAGCATAACAACTCCTTTATCTTTGCGGTGGTCACCTTTTAGCCGCCATAAGTTGCAGTTAAAACCATCAAGTGCTTTAAACGGGAATACATCAAAAGAATGATCCGGCATGATAAATATGGACAGTTAAACCGCTTAATTAATTATGCTGCAAAACCTGTAACCTATCTTTTGACTATCTGAATGGATTTATCGTAGCATGCTATGTTAACCGGGATGTGGATAAGTATCAGGAAGAATTTAATTCCTAATTTAATATAAAGCAATTAGTTGGTATTATCAATAGCGAGAGCGGTGAGCACCCTTTCAAAGATCTACCAGTTTGTGCTTGATGGCATAAAGCACCAGCCCTACACGGCTCTTTGTATTCAACTTTTCGAATAGTTGATCGCGGTAACCATCCACTGTCCGGGGACTTACATTCATCCGGTCGGCAATTTCCTTATAGGTCAGCTCTGTGGCTGCGAGTTTGAGGAACTCTATCTCGCGCGGATTTAAATTCGGCTGTCCGTCAGGTTCCGTAAAGTTTTTGACCAGGTGACGGGTGACAAACGGCGGAAAATATGTTCCCGAATCGCTGACCTGGTCTAAGGCCTTGATGAACTCCGTTTCATCGGCGTCTTTAAGGATGTAGCCTTTAACCCCCAGGCTGATCATGGAAAGGACCTTGTCCGCATCGTCGAACATACTCAGGACTATGATAGCCACATCCGGATAATTTTCTTTCATCCAGGCTGCTGTGGCCGGCCCGTCCATCAGGGGCATATTGATGTCCAGCAGTACTATTCGAGGCTCAAGCTTTTTACTGATCTTATTGGTGAAGTCTTTCCCGTTGTCGGCTACGAACAGGACGTTGTAGCGCGGATACGCATTGACCGTTCGGGCAAGTCCGTCTCTGAACATGCGGTGATCATCAACCAGGGCCACTTGGATTTTCGCCATCAAAGTTCAGATCCCTTGCTATGGGTAGATTGACATTGATTATACAACCTTTGCCCGGTGAACTGGTGATAGATAGGGTTGCGCCAATGAGTTTAGCCCTGCTTTTCATGTTTCTCAGCCCTGAGCCTTCAGGAGTGTCGACGTTTCCAGGGGAAAAACCTATTCCATCATCGTGAATCTTTAAATTAAACATTTCAGGGGAATAGTCCAAATTGATTTTCAGTCGATTAGCCTCAGAGTGCTTGAGGATATTTTGCATGGACTCCTGGAAGATCCGGAAAATAACCAGCTCGCGTTTCTGGCCCAGCGGGAAGTTATTTCCGGAAATGTCGAATTCAATAATATAGTTCCCAGACCTGTTAATCCGCTCCAATTCGGCTTGCAGGGTTGTAACAAGTCCTTTTGCCGCGACAGTTTCATAACTCAGGCTTTTCGAAAGGTCGCGAAGGTCGTTGATCACATGCGAGATCAAATCTCTACTTTCCTCTATGCGTACCTGCTTCTCATTATCCGAAAGGTCCTTTGTAGCTCCCAGGCTGAGCTTGACAAATGACAGTACCTGCCCGATATTATCATGTATCTCCCGCGACACGTGATTCAGAGTCGACTCCTGTATCTCAAGTTCTGACCTCAGCAGTTCCTTGTCATAATGCGCCTTAATGGCCTCTTTTTCCCTTTGATTCTTTAGTTGCTTGCTGCGGTATAAAAAAATGAAATAAATGATAAATCCCGCAAGGCATATAAATAGTGCTGCGCCTGAGAATAGTAAAATATAAACATCTAAATTCTCATTGTTTCTGCTCATTTATGAAGGTCTCCTTATGTTGGCTTGTTCAGTATATAATGCTATCCCCAGAATTGTATAAAAGAGGATATTCGTATAGTAGATCATATGATTGAGAGGTTCCAAATTCAGTTGGTTGCGCTTAAAATAATTTTGAAGGCCGAAGCTTAAAAATACAGCTGATGAAAACAGCAAGTAGCCGCCGGCAACCCAGAATTCGCTCTGCCTGAAAAGATTCCGCGCAATGGGTTCTTCCAGCATCTGCTTGAATAACAGCAATGACAGGATAAGAAAAATACCATGCGACAGCAGCAGGATATTTGAAGGAAAGGTTCTTATATCCTGCAGGAAAACGGAATTCATGATCCCGAGAACTGCTACCGGGATGATTGAATAGATGACGAGTTTCTTAGTTCGGGATGACCTAAGTAAACCATGGAAAACTAAGGCAGTTCCGGCGTATTCAATACAGGATAGCAGATGGTAAACCGCCATATTATTATAGCCGCGTGAGTTAAGGAAGCCGCTGGCAGCTTCACTTACCAATGTAATCCCTACCACCACACAGAGAATCTTAAACGGCAGGCTTAAAGTTCGCAGATTAAGCAGGCCGAACAAGAAAACTGCCGCCAGCAGGCTCAGGTATAGAATAAACCGGGTTGCCATTGTCTTAATTTCCTGGAACCGGCGGAACGTAGTCTTTAATTCTGCCAATCATAACCTTGTCGCCGAAAGGAAGGTTGACCGGATCTTTTTCACTGTAATAATAAATTGCATACGTCCGGGGTCGGTGTTGAGCGGAACTAATAATAGGAGTGCCTAAACGGATCGTTATTCCTTTTGACCCGGGCTCGTTTAAGAGTGTCATTATATTTTCCTTTGAAAGAAATAAGCCTGACACCACTTTATCTGAAGAGGTTTTGACGGCTCCAGGTTTACCCTTTTCGAAGTCGATGTAAGCCTGCATCGCCGGTATTGCCAAGGCAGGGTCCACGTCATCTGTGGTAGATCCGGGAGGTTTATCTGATTTTACCAGGACAATATGGTTCGGCACCAAACCCGCGGTGTCGGATGTGTCGGCAATAGTGCTGGTATCTCCCGTCTCTGTTGTGATCTTTGTATTTGTGCAGGCTGCCAGCCAGGCTAAGCAGAACATTACTGCGAAAAGTCTTTTCATCGCTTTTTAGATTACAAGTTTAACAATCAGTTAACTCCCACTAATTTACAGCGGACTTCCGTTGTTCCCACCCCGTGTTTTAACCCTATTTCCCGGCGTCAAAACCCATGTTCTTTTGGGTTATCCTCCCGTGGTGCCGCATGTCCCGGGGGCAGAACTTTGACATCATCAATCACCCTAAAAATGAAAGCCATGAAAACGAATCACTACCGGATAATAAACGGCACCAAACTAGGATTTGGAAGGGCAATAACCTTTGATCATGACAAGCGCTTCGTGAGCGTGATCCTGGTGGCCTTATCAGCCGATGAATTGAAGAAATTTCCTGAAGCGATGAAAAGCACATATGCATTACCTGCAGCACTCGGCTTGCCGGAAATGCCTCCTTCTTTCCCGCTAATGCTTCGGCTGATGGAGCAGATACTGCCTGATCCCCTGCCCGCAGCTCTCCGCGAACTTAGTTATGCCGGCTGCCTGCAACGGGAGATCTATCTCAGTTAGGCTATATCAAGTAATTAACCCCTCTTTATAAATCTTTAATTAACAAAACCATGAAAACACAAATCATTTCAGCAATCGGCGCATGCCTTTTTCCCGTGATGCTTGTAAGCAACGCGTCTGCACAGGAACCTAAAGTAAGGGAACTACCTTCTGTAACCATTAATCCGACCAATGTGGACGTTCCAGTTCGGGCTCAAAAGTCTTTTAATCGGACCTTCCCCGATGCCGAAGATGTAAATTGGTCACTGCTTAATAATCGCTTTATGGTGAAGTTCAACCAGGATAATATGAACCACCATGCCATATATCTTAAAAGCGGGTTCCAGGTGTACCACATAGGCTATGGCTTTGAACAGCACCTGCCTGCTAAGATCAGGAGTATGGTAAAGTCAAGCTATGGTGAGTACACCATAACCAGGAGCTTCGTTGTTGATCAGGATAACCGGAACATATGGATAGTTAACCTGCAGTCACCTGATAAATACGTTATGGCTGGTATTGAAGACGGTCGCATTACCGAGATAAAACGTTTCGACGATTTTCAGTCTTCCGAGCCAGTAACATCCATGATCAAACGGAAATAGTCAAGCCGATCCTTATTTTATGCCTGAAGCAGCATTGCTTCAGGCATTTTTTATTTAGCAGCTCTGATCCTGTCAGTTCGTGTATCTCTGACTAGATAACTTATCTGATTAGCAAATTGTCGAATTATCTCATTAGCAAATTATTAGCCGTCTATCAAAAACACATAAAGTTCCTTCGGCCCGTGTGCCCCGATAACGAGAGTTTTCTCGATATCCGCCGTGCGGCTTGGGCCGGTAATGTTTGAGATCATTGACGGCAGCTGTTCGCCGTATTTTTCTTTCAGTAAGGCAAAGCCATCTTTCAGATCCATGACCAGCTGGGACGTGTAAGCCAGAACAATATGGATATTCGGATAGATGCTTAAACGGCGACCGGCAGCGCTGGCGTTAGAAACCATGATACTGCCGTTGCGGGCAATGAGGGCTTCGCAGAGGGTGATGCCTACGTCGGCCTGCATGAAATCGGTGTCGGTACTGTAAAAAGGATACTCGTAGGTGCTGAGCAGTTCCTGTAAGGGAGTTTCCCAGCAGTAAATTTTGCGAAGTTGTTTTTCGTCGGCAAGCTGCAGCAGGTTTTCTATGAACTGGATCTCATCCGCACAGTAGATGAACTGACCGGCAATAGCGGTGAGCTGCTCGGCGAACATGACTTCCAGGAACTCATCCGATTCTTTATAAAGCGGTGTGTCTTCCAGGTTAGGATATGGGTTATCACGTTTCTCAAGCAGAGCCTTACGGATCTTCTTAAGCATCTTCTCCTTGGATGTAGTTTCTTTCATTTAAATCCTGCCTGATATGAAAATTGGGAATCCAAAGATAGTATATCTTCAAATTCCCAATTTCCGTCTTGTTAAATTAAATATTTAATCCTGTGTTGAGCGGTTCTCCGGAAGATCCATATTATGATCGATCACCCCTTCGTGCTCGAGGTTCTCTCTCACATCATCTCCGGCTTCCGGTACGCCGTTCACAAACTCATCGTAAGTCGTACGGTTATCGAACGGTCGCTTGCCAAGGATCTCCTCCAGGTCAGATTGGAACAGGATCTCTTTTTCAAGTAACTTATGAGCCAGTTTTTCAAGGCCTTCACGTTTTTCGTTCAGAAGATTCTTTGTACGCTGGTAAGCGCGGTCGATCTGGTTTCTAACCTCGATATCGATGATCTCGGAAGTCTTCTCAGAATACGGCTTGTTGAACTGGTACTCACCCTGCGTATCATTGAAGGAAACATTCCCGACCTTATCATTCATACCATAGATAGTTACCATCGCATAAGATAATTTGGTGATTCTTTCCAGGTCATTCTGAGCTCCGGTAGAGATCTTGCCAAATACAAGGTCTTCAGCCACACGACCTCCAAGGGTCATACACATACCGTCAAGCAATTGCTCAGTCGTATACAGAAACTGCTCTTTCGGCAGATACTGCGCATAACCCAGCGCCGCTACTCCACGCGGAACGATAGAGACTTTTACCAACGGATCGGCATGCTCCAGGAACCAGCCTGCAATAGCATGCCCGGCTTCGTGATAAGCAACGATCCTTTTCTCTTCGGGAGATATGATCTTGTTCTTTTTCTCAAGTCCGCCGATCACGCGGTCGATCGCGTCCTGGAAATCATGCATGTCAACAGCTTCCTTATCACGGCGTGCCGCAATTAGAGCCGCTTCGTTACAAACGTTTGCGATCTCCGCTCCTGCGAATCCCGGAGTCTGTGCCGACAATTTCTTGGCATCTACTTCACCGGCAAGTTTCAAAGGCTTTAAGTGAACTTTAAAGATCTGCTCACGGCCTACCAGGTCGGGCTTATCAATAGAGATCTGCCTGTCGAATCTTCCCGGACGCAGCAAGGCCGAGTCAAGTACATCCGGACGGTTCGTTGCGGCAAGAATAATAATTCCGGAATCAGTACCGAAACCATCCATCTCTACCAGCAACTGGTTCAGCGTATTCTCACGTTCATCGTTTCCGCCTACAATATTGTTCTTACCACGGGCACGTCCGATAGCATCGATCTCATCAATGAAGATGATACACGGAGCCTTGTCTTTAGCCTGCTTGAAAAGGTCACGGACACGGGAAGCTCCCACACCCACGAACATCTCCACAAAGTCAGATCCTGAAAGGGAGAAGAAAGGCACCTGCGCTTCACCGGCTACGGCTTTTGCCATCAGGGTCTTACCTGTTCCCGGAGCACCTACCAGTAAGGCACCCTTAGGGATCTTACCTCCCAGGTTAGTATATTTCTTTGGATTCTTCAGGAAATCAACAATCTCCATTACTTCCTGCTTAGCCTCTTCGAGACCAGCTACGTCGTTAAAAGTGATCGAAACCTGTGTTTCTTTATCAAAAAGGGTCGCTTTTGATTTGCCGATATTGAAGATCTGGCCACCGCCGCCACCTCCGGCACCACCGCCCATACGGCGCATGATGAATACCCAGAAACCGATCAGCAATAAGATCGGCAGGATGAATGACATGAACCAGCCAGCCCATGGACTTTCACGGCTTTCGATGTTCAGCGGAGTGTGCTGTTCTGTCGGGATGTCTTTCTCAGCTTCTTTCAGCTTCGCCTGCAAACCATCGAATGATCCGTCAGTAAAAACGAACTGCGGATTAGTGGCTGACATGTTGAAGTTGCTTTTCGTCCGCACGGCATCGTACTTAGGCTGATTAAGCCTGTCTTTTTTGATATAAACCTCCACGGCGATGAGGTCATTGCTCTTATAGGCAACCAGCTTCTCCACATCGCGTGGTTTCAGCATCTCATTCTCAAATTTCTGGTAAGTGATGGTTTTGGCGTTATTGCCGCTGAACATGTATTGTACTGCGAAAAGACCGATGATGATCGCCGCATACAGCCACATAATATTAAATTTGGGTGTATTGGGCATAATCTTTTTACCGGGTATCTTCTTAATCGGTTTTCTCTTATCTATTTTATTATCTTTCATTTGTCTTCTTCAATAAAGAATGTGTTATGTCTATAAACGCAGCATCAATTGCTTTATGCGCTTTTATAAGACTGCATTTCTGCATCCCCCCACAATTCTTCAATACCATAAAATTCGCGTTTATCGGTTTTAAAGATATGGACTATTACGTCGATGTAGTCCAAAAGTATCCATTCACCATGTTGTAACCCTTCCTTACGGCGGGGTTCAATCTTAAGCGCCTTAAATATCTCTTCCTCTACGCTGTTAGCAATGGCCTTAACCTGGGTAGTAGAATCGGCGTGGCTTACAATAAAATAATCAGCCACCGAACTATGTATATTTCTAAGATCTAACCGTACGATATCATTTCCCTTTTTTTCCTGGATGCCATGGACGGCAATTTCGGAAATGGATGTGGACTCCAAAGCAATTTTGTTTTTTACCATTAAAAAGATTTAGTTTTGATAGATTCTTATGTGCTTCTAAACTTTGCAAAATAACATTTTTTTAGGACTATTCGTTGGACATAATACTGTCACATTAAAGGCAGTAGATTCTACGAACTCCTGGTTAAAGCAAGCTGTGTCAAAATCTGCGCCACTACCTGAGGGCACTGTAATTATGGCAGAATCTCAGTTTGCCGGCCGGGGGCAAAGTCAAAATACCTGGCACAGCGAACCGGGCAAAAACCTTACTTTCAGCATTCTTTTAAATCCCCGGTTCCTTCCTATCCAGAACCAGTTTGATCTGAATATGGCTGTAAGCCTCGCTGTAAACGATGTTTTAAAGATTTATTTCGGAGAAGATGCTTACATCAAGTGGCCGAACGACAGCTACATCGGGAAAAACAAGATCGGGGGGATTCTTATTGAGAACATTCTGCAGGGAACCCAGCTAAAACATGCCATTATTGGTATAGGGATCAACGTGAATCAGGATGATTTCCCTCCTGAAGTAAAAAATGTTACCTCTTTCCGGAAAATCTTACATACTTATTATGATTTGAACCAGCTAAAGAACGAGATTTGCAGGTCGGTTGAAGCAAGGTACCTTCAGCTGAAGGCGGGGAAAAAAGAATCCCTGCGAAAGGACTATTTGGATAACTTGTACCTTTTAAATCAACAGGCTTCGTACATCTTCCGGGACCGTGAAGTAGAGGGAAGAATAACCGGCATAAGCCCGGAAGGCTTTCTGCTTCTGGAAACAGCTGAAGGTGTGGAACAGTTCGGGCTTAAGGAGATTGAATTCAAGCGGGAAGACTGATTGAGGGGGAAGGTTGAAGGATGGAGGACGGAAGGGTCACACTACCCCTGCTTAAAAATCTGATCCCGGTAACCTGCAGCGAATAAAAATTACGAATACTAAATACTACATACTAAGTACTAGCTACTACAAAAAACTAGATGAAAAAACTACTTTCTCTCCTACTAACTCTCATCCTTTACACAACAACGCAGGCACAAATTCTCGATCCGGTTAAATGGAGCTTTTCATCTAAAAAAGTTAACGATAAGGAAGCCGACCTGCTGATAACCGCGAAGATTGAGCCGGGGTGGCATGTTTATTCCCAGTTCATCGAGGAAGGTGGTCCAATACCGACGTCCATTAAATTTAAACCCTCTTCTGACTTCGCCGTTTCGGGTAAAGTATCTGAAACGCCGAAAGCCGTTTCCGCATTTGATAAGAACTTTGATATGCAGATAGCCTGGCATGCAACGCAGGTGGTCTTCAAGCAGCGGATCAAATTAAACAAGCCAAAAACCACCGTTAGCGGCACACTGGAATTCATGGTCTGCGACGACAAGCGCTGTCTGCCCCCGGCAGAGGTGGAATTCAGCATCCCGGTCGACCTGGGCTCCGCTGCCCCGGTGACAGAAACCGTTGCTTCGCAGGTAACGGAATCGACGGCAGCTGCAGGTGCCGGAATTGATACCACCACCTCATTGCCTGCCCCGGTTATCCCAGGCGATTCTTTCAAAACTGTAACTGATTCTGCCTCCTTATCTGTAAAGAGCATGGCGGCCAGCGGGTCGGAAGGCGGTTCCTTATGGGGAATCTTCATCGCAGGTTTCATTGGCGGACTTGCTGCATTCTTCATGCCCTGTATTTACCCGATGATACCGCTGACCGTTTCCTTTTTTACCAAGAAAGCCGGGTCAAGGGCTAAGGGAATTGAAAGCGCTGTGGTTTACGGACTTTCCATTATTGTCATATACGTGGCCCTCGGCCTCATCATCACCCTCATCTTCGGAGCTTCCGCATTAAATGAAGCTGCCAGTAGCGCCATCTTCAACCTGCTGTTCTTCGCGATGCTGATCATCTTCGCGGTTTCTTTTCTCGGTGCCTTCGAGATAACCCTGCCTTCCTCGCTGGTGAATAAGATGGACGAAAAATCAAATCGGGGTGGTTTCATCGGCCTGTTCTTCATGGCCTTTACACTGGCACTGGTTTCCTTCTCCTGCACCGGTCCCATCATCGGAACCTTGCTGGTAGATGCCGTATCTAAAGGCTCCTACTTAGGGCCGGCTACCGGCATGCTGGGCTTCTCCGCCGCTTTGGCTATTCCTTTTACACTTTTTGCCATCTTTCCTTCATGGCTCAAAGAGATGCCGAAATCCGGCGGCTGGTTAAACACCGTGAAGGTTTCATTAGGATTCCTCGAACTGGCCCTTGCCTTTAAGTTTCTTTCAAACGTCGACCTGGCCTATCACTGGGGCGTTTTCGACCGCGACGTATTCCTGGTTATCTGGATCATCATTTTCGCTGTCTGGGGTTTCTATCTCTTGGGAAAGATCCGTCTGTCGCACGATTCCGAGATCGCCTTCCTTTCCCTGCCGCGCCTGTTCTTCTCCATGCTCGTGCTTGGATTTACGCTGTATATGGTTCCCGGACTTTGGGGAGCGCCGCTGAAGGCTATCAGCGCCTGGCTGCCACCACAACCGACCCAGGATTTCGATCTGTATACCAACCAGGCTTCACCTGCTGGGGCTAAGCCCGCAACGGCAAAAAAGTACGCCAATCTATTCCATGCACCTCATAACCTCGATGCTTTTTATGATTACGAAGAAGGACTGGCCTATGCTAAGCAGGTGAATAAACCCGTCCTTATTGATTTTACCGGATGGAGTTGTGTCAACTGTCGCAAGATGGAAGCCAGCGTTTGGTCGGACAAAGAAGTACTCCGTCTGTTGAAAGATGAGTACGTGCTGATCTCCCTTTATGTGGATGATAAGACCGAGCTGGCCGAAGCCGAAAAATACACCTCTGCCTTCAGCAACAAGAAGATAAAAACTGTTGGCAATAAATGGAATGACTTTCAGGCGACAAAATTTGGAACCAATTCCCAGCCATATTACGTAATAGTGGACCATAATGGTCAATCGCTGGTTCCGCCGCAGGCGTTCAACCTCGATATTAATAACTACATTGAATTTTTAAATAGCGGCAAACAAGTATTCAGCCGTCCATAATTATGAGTGAAATTAAACACATTGGCGTTTTCACCTCCGGGGGTGACTCACCCGGAATGAACGCAGCGATCCGCGCCGTAGTGCGTACCGGATTATATTACGACATAAAGATCAGTGGTATCGTACGTGGTTATGATGGCATGATCAGTGGGGAGATTATCCCGATGGATGCCAAGTCGGTGGCCAACATCATCCAGCGGGGTGGTACGGTATTAAAGACCGCCCGCAGCGACGAGTTCCGCACGCCGGAAGGCCGGATAAAGGCTTATGAGCAATTAAAGAAATGCAATATCGATGCCCTGGTAGCTATCGGTGGTGACGGTACCTTTACCGGCGCCGATATTTTTACCAAAGAGCATGATATCCCGGTTATCGGCCTGCCCGGCACCATTGACAATGACCTTGTCGGTACTGATTTTACTATCGGTTATGATACCGCCATCAATACGGTGGTGGATGCCGTGGATAAGATCCGCGATACGGCCGAGTCGCACGACCGCCTGTTCATTGTGGAAGTGATGGGCCGTGATTCAGGCCTGATCGCCCTTCGAAGCGGAATCGGTGCGGGTGCTGAATCCATCCTGATCCCCGAAACCAAGACCGATGTGCAGGCATTGCTGTGCCGCCTTGGCGAGGGCCGCCGTGAGAAGGCCTCCAAGATTATTATCGTGGCCGAAGGCGATGACGCCGGCGGTGCTTTCGAGATAGCTGCAGCGGTGAAAAATAAGTTCCCGGGTATTGATACGCGGGTGTCAATACTTGGTCACATTCAGCGTGGCGGACCGCCATCCTGTATGGACCGCGTGCTGGCAAGCAGGCTGGGTGTTGCGGCAGTGGAAGCCCTGCGAGAAGGCCATACCCGCCAGATGGTCGGCGTGGTGAACGGCAAGATCCACTTTACCCCATTTAAGCATGCTATCAAGCATATTTCGGAAGCCAGTCCCGAACTGGTTAAAATAGTTGAGATACTTTCACGATAAGCCCATTATATCCCTTTATGGATCAGATCAAAGCGCATTTCCGGGAGGCGGAATCAGTGCTCCAAGCGTTCCTGGCCGACGAAAATAACTTTAAGGCCATCGAATCAGCCGGGAACATCCTGGTGGAAGCCATCCGCAATGGCGGCAAGATCCTGTCATGCGGCAATGGGGGCTCCATGTGTGATGCCATGCATTTCGCCGAAGAGCTTTCCGGCCGTTACCGAAACGACCGTAAGGCTTTGCCGGCCCTCGCCATCTCCGATGCCAGCCACATGAGCTGCGTAGCAAATGACTATGGCTATGAATCTGTCTTTTCGAGGATGGTGGAAGCTATGGGCCGCCAGGGAGACGTGCTCTTTGCCATCAGCACCAGCGGCAATTCAGACAATGTGCTGAAGGCCATCGACACTGCGCGCAGGCAGGGCATGAAAGTGATCGGCCTGACCGGCAAGGACGGCGGCAAGATGGCATACATCTGCGACGTCGAGATTCGCGCACCGCATACCGAATACGCCGACCGCGCCCAGGAGATTCACATCAAGGTGATCCACTCACTGATTGATTATATTGAGCGAAGCCTCGAGCTTTAGTAGGATTAAGAACAAGGAACAAAGAGCAAGGAATAAGGAAAGGGGAAGCATCTCAAGTCCTTGTTCTTTGCTCTTTTTTCTTTTATCCCTTTTATCTTTTCCGCGAAAGTCCAGCTCACCCCTTCCTTATGTCTGGTAGAGGACTGGTTAAGGTTAAGTCCATTAAAACATGGACTTGAGTCGAAGATGGTATGAAGGAGAATGCTGGAAGGAATAGTCAAAATATCTATCTTACAAGTCTAAATACTGCCAATTCAATTAACGCAAATGATCAACGACGTAAAGATCTTATCCACTGAAATTCTTTCAGACAACTGGTATACCCTGAGGAAACTCACCTACGAATATCAAAAGAAAGACGGTACCCGACTGACTCAAACCCGGGAAGCATACGACCGGGGAAACGGCGCGGTGATCCTGCTTTACAATAAAGAGCAGCAAACAGTGATCCTGACCCGGCAGTTCCGGCTGCCGACGTTTATCAACGGCAATGAGTCCGGCATGATGATCGAGGCCTGTGCGGGATTGCTGGACAAAGACAACCCGGAAGATTGTATCCGGCGGGAGACGGAAGAGGAAACGGGTTACAAGGTTTCGGATGTCCGCAAGGTATTTGAAGCATATATGTCGCCGGGCTCGGTAACGGAGATCCTTTATTTCTTCATTGCGGAATATTCCAAAGAAATGAAAGTGGGCGATGGCGGCGGTGTTGAGCACGAAGAGGAAAATATCGAAGTGCTTGAAATGAGCATTGATGAAGCGCTGCGGTTGGTTGACGAAGGTGAGATCAAAGACGCCAAAACGATTATGCTCTTGCAGTATGTAAGGCTGCACGGGATAATGTAACTGTGTATCAACGATGTTATCGGCTTTATATTCCAGGAGATATATTTTATTGTTACCAAAATGGTAACGTTTATTATATTTGTCATAGGCAATGAGAGTTATAGCTATAAAAACGTTAAAAGACTATATCAACGAATTCAGATCTGCCGAACAATCGCTTTTAAGCTGGCATGATGAAGCTACGGCAGCTAATTGGGCTACTCCGAATGAATTAAAATCTCAATATAAGAATGCTTCTATTTTAAGTGAGAAGCGAGTAGTATTTAACATCCACGGGAATAGCTATCGTTTAATTGTCGATATTGAATATCGTCTAAAGATTGTTTTCATCGTGTGGTTCGGAACGCATAAGCAGTACGATTCTATAAATGCTAAAACGATAAGTTATGTTAAAGCCAATTAAAACAGAAGAGCAATATAATAGTGCATTGGCGCGGATTTATGAGTTGATGCAAACAGATATCAAAGAAGGATCGGCTTCTTCGGATGAATTGGAAATACTTAGCATTCTTGTCAAGGAATATGAGGCAGTAAACTTCCCCCTGCCTTCTCCCTTGCCTTTAGAAGCGATAAAGTTCCGTATGGATCAAATGGGAATGTCTGAAAAAGAGTTGGGAGACATTCTTGGATACCGTTCACGTAAATCCGAAATTCTCTCTGGTAAGAGAAAACTCAGCTTATCTATGATCCGAAAACTGAATGAAGTTTTACATATTCCTGCGGATGTGTTGATTCAGGTATATTAGAATCTTGTTGAGCAAATTGAGAAGGAAGCTAAAACCCTCCGTTTGTAATTATTCTGATAGTAGTTATAAAGTATGAATCATTCTACAGAAACACAGATGCAGATCAGGAAGCCGGCAGCGGAAGTGTTTAATGCCTTTATTGATCCGGCTATAACAACCAATTTCTGGTTTACAAAAAGCTCCGGGAAACTGGAGATTGGAAAAGATGTAAAGTGGGAATGGGAAATGTACAATGTATCGGCAACAGTAGCCACGAAAGAAATTGTACCCAACGAAAAGATCGTATTTGAATGGGGTGAACCGGAAAGGCGTACGGTTGAATTCAGCTTTAAGTCATTATCTGACGGGTCAACTTATGTCACGGCAAAAGAGTATGGCTACAGGGAAACCGGTGACGCACTGATCGCTGCGATAAAAGATTCGACTGGCGGGTTCACTACGGTGCTGGACGGTTTGAAGGCCTGGCTGGAACATGGAATCAACCTGAACCTGATCGGAGACAAATTTCCAAAGGAAGTGATGCAGCATGGTAAATGAATAATAATCCGGGGTCGGTCTTCGACTCTCCCGATAGATCGGGACAGGCCGTTCAGACTGACACGGTTACCTTAATGAAACTTACAAAATTAGGAAGCATGAAACGAACCGTACTTAACCCTTACTTCCTCGCTGTTATATTTTCCACCTAAACCCTGTCATGAAACCGGAAGCTGAATTACTCTTATTTGGACAACAATGGGACCGGGCTATGGAAGCCAATGATGCTGCCATAATAGGTGAATTCATGTCGGATGACTGGGTGATCGTAGGCACAGAGGGTGGGATCACGTCAAAAGCGGATTTCCTGGAGGCCATCAGCTCCGGCGATCTGACTCACAACCGGATGGATTCGGATGAGACGAGAATAAAAGTATACGATAACACGGCAGTAGTGACCAGCCGTGGGACAAGTGCCGGTGAATACAAGGGCCAGCCTTTCCATCTCTATGAATGGTCGACAAGTATGTTCATTAAACAGGGGGAAAAGTGGAGCTGTGTCCTGACCATGTTAACTCCTGCCATCAACGGATCAGCAGATATCGGTGATGCCCCAACGAATATTCAAAGCAACACTAAATTCAAAAGCGGCTATTCGAATGTGAACGGCCTGAAGATGTACTATGAGATCTATGGCCAGGGTAAACCACTTGTATTACTCCATGGCGGAGGCTCTACCATACAAACCACCTTCGGCAGAGTGATTCCGCAGCTTGCCAGGAACAGGCAGATCATTGGTGTTGAACTGCAGGCTCATGGTCGGACTAACGACCGGGATACTCCCCTCTCATTTGAGCAGGACGCCGACGATGTTGCCGCTCTTTTAAATGATCTGAAGATCCCGAAGGCGGATTTCATGGGCTTCAGCAATGGCGGCACCACCGCCTTGCAGATAGCGATCCGTCACCCGCAGCTGGTTGATAAGCTCGTCCTGGCTTCGGCGCTGACCAGGCGTGGGGGCGCCCCTTCCCAATTCTGGGACTTTATGAAACAGGCCAGTCTCGACAATATGCCGCAGCAGCTAAAGGACGCCTACGGGGAAGTGGCTCCCACCGGCAATCTGCAGGTCATGCACGATAAATGCGCACAAAGAATGGTGGAATTTAATGATATCAGTGACGAACTGATAAGATCCGTTAAAGCGCCGACCCTTATCGTGATCGGCGATGCCGATGTCATGTCGCCCGAACATGCGGTGGAAATGCATCGGCTGATTCCGGGAAGTCAGCTGGCCATCATTCCGGGTGGTCACGGTAAATATATCGGTGAGATCATGACCATTGGCAGCAGCTGGAAGGAAAGCGATTTTATTGTTCCCATGATTGAAGAGTTTCTGGACAAAACGTAATAAACTAACCGGTAATGAGAAAGATCATCCTTGACCTGGCAGTAACGCTCGATGGCTTCATTGAGGGTCCTAACGGCGAGATAGACTGGTGTATAATGGATAGTGAGGGCGAGGGGGACTTCACTGAGTTCCTGGATGATATTGATACGATCTTTTACGGCCGGGTCAGCTATGACCTGTGGGGAAATTATCAGCCCGGGGAAAGCGACAGCCCGGTGATTAAGAATTTATATCAATCGATCCACAGTAAGACAAAATATGTTTTTACTTCTTCGGCCACGGCAGGCGACGGGAAAGCTGTTTTCATCAGTTCTGATACCACTGACAGGGTAAATGAGATCCGCGATCAGCCCGGGAAAGATATCTGGCTTTACGGCGGCGCCAAGCTGATCACCACGTTCATCAACCTCGGACTTGTGGATATTTACCGGCTGGCCGTTCACCCGGTCATCTTAGGAGCGGGTAAGCCGCTTTTTAATGACATACAGGATCCCGTGGGTTTAAAACTGATCGAAGCGAAAGGTTCTGCGTCAGGTGTCGTATTGCTGAGCTATGCTTCCTCCCAAATTGAACGGGCTTAAATTAAATAGACTTATAGATCATGATACAGTTAAACGTCTGGTAAATTGAACGATATGAAGGTTAGTATAGGTAAACAGCTTATTTGCGCGGTGATCATTTCCATTTTTTGTGCATGCAGCAGTGCGAAGAAAGTGCCTGATAAAGCAGGGAATGAATTGGCAATAGCCTATAACATTGCCGTAAAGGACAGCTCCGGGAAAAGTAATTATGAAATTTTTACAATGAACCTGGATGGTTCAAATCCGCAGAATATTACAAAGAATGCCGATGTTGCCTGGACCTATCGTGCATATAAAAAAGACCTTTATTTTGTGAGCGACCGGGATACCTGCCGGCGCTGTTACTTTCTTTATAAAACAGATGTGAGCGGAAACGAGGTTCGAAAGATCAGTGAGCTGCAGCTGGAAGACAGCTGGATGGATACCCGGAACAATGGCAAGGAGATCATCGTAACCGGGAGAATTGGTAAAGACATACGTCACCAGCTATTCATTATTAATTCTGAAACGGGTTCATTCCGCCAGCTGACAAATGACACGATCGCCTCGTACAGAGATCCTGCTTTTTCGCCTGACGGCAAGCAGATAGCTTTCGTATACCGGAAAAATAAGCGGGACAAAACGATGAACGATGAATTGTTTGTGATGGATGCAGACGGGACAAACCCAAGGCAGCTCACTAACTATCCCGCCGACGATAGCAATAAGAATAACAATGGTTACAAGGCCGGAGCAACACACTGGCACCCGTCCGGTGATTTTATTACCTACATCTCCATGCAAAACGGGAGGCACAATATTTTTGCCGTCAGTCCCGACGGGAAAAAGCAATGGCGGCTAACAGCTAATGATTATTCGGAAGGCTGGCACGACTGGAGTGCGGACGGGAAGTGGCTGACTTTTGACATGGCCAACCAGGATGAGTCGCAGTATCATATTATGCTGATGAACTGGCAAACCAAAGAGGTCAGGCAGTTAACGGACGCAAAATATAAATATCAGCAGTCGCCTGTTTTTGTTTTGAAATAGCAATTCAGACCTTAAGGCAGGAACTTAGACTTAACACACTTCCTAAAAAAATCATTGCCTGTGATTTTTACGAATGTCATGCGAATAATTGACCAATAAGTTTACACTGATCAAAATCGCATTATGAACCGTTTAGAAAGCGCAGAGAACATCGCAGGTGATTCAAATTCATATACGACCGGTCTTCAATTAATGAACGAGCAAGAAAAGCGACGCCGTTTTCAGGAACTCATTGCGCAGAATAAGGGAATCCTGTTTAAGGTTGCGCGCACGTACTGCCGGGATAAGGAGGATATTCCGGATCTGATGCAGGAGATCAGCATACAGGTCTGGCGCTCGGTTGAAAAGTATGATGAGCGATATAAGGTATCGACCTGGCTATACCGCATAGCCCTGAATGTGGCGATCTCATTCTATCGGAAAAACGTAAAGCGTCAGGAGCACATCATTCCCCTGAACGATGACATTTCACCTGCCGGCGAAACTGAAAGCACGGACAACGAACAGCAGCTCACCTTGCTGGAGCAGTTCATCAGCGAATTGGGCGATCTGGATAAGGCACTGATGCTGCTTTACCTCGAGGACAGAAGCCATAGTGAGATAGCAGACATCATGGGTATTTCCAAAAGCAATGTCGGTACAAGAATAGGTCGCATCAAGGAGAAGTTAAGAACCAGGTTTTCACAATCAAATCTTTAAGACAATGAATGAGATGGAATTAAAACAGCTTTGGCAAACCTCCGGCGAGAGGTTGGAGAAGAGCATTGATCTGATAAACCAGCAACAAGAAGACATCGCCCATTTGAAGGTGCAGAACTTGGTTTCCTCAATGAAGCCCATTAAAATATTCACCATAGTGGCTTGTATTTTATGGGTTGGGATTGTCGGGAAAACAGTGCTGAGCCTGATGATTTATGCTCCTTCGGAGGTGAGTGTTTTTTTTATTGTTTCAGCTGCCGCCCAGGTGGGTTTAACAGCCCTTGCATTGATCGTCTACCTGTATCAACTGATCACCATCTGGCAGGTGGATATCACAGAATCTTTGTTAAGGACGCAGGAAAGATTGGCGGGCTTGAGAGCTTCAACCTTATGGGCGACCCGTATCGGGTTTTTACAACTGCCTTTCTGGACAACTTTCTACTGGAGTGAAAGCATGATTAAGAACGGAAATCTGGCTTTATGGATCATCCAGGTGTTGTTAACGCTCCTGTTCACTTATGCCGCTCTATGGCTTTTCGTCAATATAAGGTATGAGAACAAAGACAAAAAGTGGTTTCAACTGCTATTCAGTGGCCATGAATGGGATCCGGTGATCAAGTCGATGGATCTGCTGGAACAGATCGGAGAGTATAAAAGAGAAAAGAATAGCTAAATCATCCGGTTCAGAATTCAGTTAAAATAGTTATAAAATTCACGGCGGATAATGCATCTTTATGAGATGAATCCGATCCTTAGAAACATTTTAGCAGTCATTGCCGGTATCGTTGTTGGAAGCTGCGTCAACATGGGAATTATCATGATCAGCGGGTCTGTAATCCCTCCGCCGGCAGGAGCTGATGTAACAACTACGGAAGGCCTCAAGGCGGCAATGCACCTGTTCGAGCCGAAGCATTTTCTTATGCCTTTCCTGGCCCATGCGCTGGGAACGCTGGCTGGCGCACTGGTAGCCGCCACTGTGGCCGCCACTCATAAAATGAAATTCGCCATGGCGATCGCTGTCTTCTTCCTGGCAGGCGGAATTGCCAGTGTGTTTATGCTGCCTTCGCCGATTTGGTACACAGTTGTGGATCTTGTACTTGCATACCTCCCGATGGGATATCTTGCCGGAAAATTAGCTGGCGGAAAACAATTGAATGCAAGTTACAGCAATGGCTGATGAAACCGCACACGACAAATTATATCAATACCTTTATTGAAGTGGCAGTGGATTGTCCTGCGAGCAAGGGCGAAGTCCCGCCGTTGAAAGGCGGTAAGGAAACCATTGCCACGATACAGTTCGAGTTGTCTAAAGATCCTTACCGTTTCACTTCGGACGAGATCCTGTTCAAGATTTATGCCCTCCGGAATGATCTGACGGAGGCTGAGCTTGATGAGGCGAGGGTGCAATTCTTTTCTAAGGGACAACCCTGTTTCAGAACTTCACCCCTAACCAAGCGTTATGGCTGGGGAGTTCACCATGATAAAAATGGGAAAATCGCCCTGTACGGTTGCGAAACGGAAGAATACAGGAAGTTCGTAGCTGATAAAACGCTGGAGGTGGTCAGGGCCATGAGAACCGGGAAATAAGAATTACAAACTATCCGGACGGAGCCCACAGTCACGAGACCCTTTTTTCAAGGGTGCCCGCAATTTATTGTTGTTTACGCCAGTTTGTTAAGTATCGTCTGACTGGAATGTCATACAGAGCCATGGCTAGCCAGGCAATGCCGATCAATAGAATGGTGCCGGTTATAATGATCAGCGTTAATTCAAGTGTTGCCGGCTTGAATTTCGTGTAGTAGGCGCCAAAGATCCATATTGCCGCATAGTGAGTCATGTAAAGCGGGTAGGAAATATTCCCAGAGAACACGCACAGCCTTTTTAAGCCCGGTGCAAGTGCGGTTCCGGCTCCCAATGAAACGATCAATGGAAAATAGAATAAGACCACCAGGGGCTCTGTCACCCAGTTCCAATCAGTCCAGGGCATGATAAACGCCAAGGTCAACAGTATGGCCAGGCCAATAAAACCAATCCGGTTTTTGATGATCCAGTTATATCGGTAGATCAACAGGCCGGCTAAAAACGAATAGGAAATTCGGGCGCCGCCATGCCAGAAGGTTTCGCCATTCCATCCCCCCAGGAGATTTCCCGCATCATAACTCACCATACAAAGTGCCGCGGCTGCCAGGACAGCTAATGGAATCAAGTAGCGACGTGCTATTCTGTAAAGAACAAAGGCATATACCAGGTTAGCTGCGTATTCCCAAAAGAGTGACCAGGCAGGCGCATTAAAACCGAACAGGTTAAAAGCACGCTCTTCCATAGTTGGAAAGGGAATCAGGAAAATGGAGGAAAGAAAGATCAAAAATATTCTGCCGGTATTATATGCTTCAGTTGGGCCTCCAAACGGATCGAAGAGGAATGCCGCTAAGCCCAATATAGAGCCAAGGATAATCATAGGGTGTAGCCTGATAAGCCTTGACTTGAAGAATTCGAGAACACCCATTTTTTCTATCCGATCGTCATAGGCATATCCAATTACAAAGCCTGACAGGCAGAAGAAGAAGTCGACCGCAAGGAAACCATGGCCTATAAAATTTTTACTGAAGTCTGAGTATGCCCATTCCATAAAATGAAAAATGACGATTGCCACTGCGGCTATTCCGCGTAATCCGTCGAGAACTTCAAAATGGGATTTAGTCTTTAAAATGCTTGCGCTAGGGTTATTCATATGTTTGTTTTCTATCCTATCAGGATACCGGGATTGAATAGTATTGGGTAGGATTTCAAATGGCGCAAGATTACACATATTACCGGTCTATCAGAAATTTTGCCTGTTAATTTCAGTACCGCGATCTGAATCCATGGGTGGCATGCGAAGCATCCAACGCTATCTGCATTGTTTTGCTGTTCAAATAATTAAATTAGTTTTGAGAATGAGCGAAAAATTTGAAACATCCAAGGCTACAGGGCCGCATCATCAACTAAGCAGGCTGGCAGGTAAATGGGAAGGAACCACAAAAACCTGGTTTGAACCGGATAAGCTGGCAGATGAATCGCCTGTAAGCGGGGAGATGAAGCCTGTGCTCGACGGGCTCTTCATCATGCATGAGTATAAGGGGAGCCTGCAGGGGAAACCTTTTTCCGGGATAGCGATATATGGTTATCACCTGGCCTTAGGAAAATTCCAGAGCGCATGGATTGATAGCTTTCATAACGGCTCAGCAATGATGTTCTCGGAAGGAAAGCGGGGCACACAGGATTTCGACATGATGGGCAGCTATGCCTGGGTTACACCGGAACTTGAGCAGCACTGGGGCTGGCGTACAGAGATCAATATCGTAAGTGACGATGAGGTCGTGATCACGGCTTATAACGTGACACCGGAAGGTGTAGAGGCGAAGGCCACAGAAACGATTTATAAAAGGGTCGGATTGGCAACACTGTATTAGGAGTGTAACATAACGATACGTCAACCGTTATTTTAACCTATGCGAACACTACTGAACGTAACCCTACTCCTGCTTGTCTTTACCGGCAGCTTTGCGCAGGATATTAAGAAACTCGAGATCAACCATCTCAGCGGCAACTTTTATGTTTATACCACCTACAAGTCATGGGGCGGGCAGCCATTCCCGGCAAACGCGATGTATCTTGTAACAGATAAAGGGGTGGTTCTTTTTGATTCGCCCTGGGATTCAACTCAAAACCAGCCTTTGCTTGACAGTATTAAAGCCCGGCATCAGAAAGATGTGGTGATGTGTATTGCAACGCATTCGCATGAGGACCGTACAGGGGGGCTTGACTTCCTGAAGAAGAAAGGTGTGAAGACCTACACCACGAAACTCACCGATGAGATCAGTAAGGTTAAAGGGGAGCCACGAGCAGAGTTTCTAATGGAGAGCGATACGGTATTTACTGTCGGGCAGCATAAGTTTCAAACGTATTATGCCGGCGCAGGTCATACGCCGGATAATATTGTGATCTGGTCAGAGAAGGAAAAAGTACTTTATGGCGGATGCCTGATCAAAAGTACGGAAGCAAAGGATCTGGGCAACCTGGCAGATGCAAGTTTGAGGGACTGGCCAGGGACGATCAGGTCGATACAGCAGAAATTCAGAACACCAAGGTATGTGATACCCGGGCATCAGGGCTGGTCTGATAAAAGCTCTTTAGATCATACTTTAAAACTGCTGATCCGTCACTCAACAGATCACTCAGATCAGTAGGGTTATGGGGATTATTAGTTTACAACTTTAGCCTACGTATCTGTAACGAAAGAATGTTAAGATCGTCAGATATATGAATATATAAACCAATTCTAAATCAATCACAGCCATGCTAGTCACTACCACCAACAACATCGAAGGAAAACGGGTAACCCGTTACATTGGCATTGTATCCGGCGAAGCGATTATCGGAGCCAATATCGTGAAGGATTTCTTTGCGGGTATCCGTGATATCGTAGGCGGCAGGTCCGGCGCGTACGAGGAAGGTTTGCGGGAAGCGAAGGACATCGCATTGCGGGAGATGGAGCAGCAAGCCGCCGCCTTAGGTGCAAACGCTATTCTGGCCGTCGACCTTGATTATGAAACCCTCGGAAGCAGCAGCAGTATGCTAATGGTTAGTGCCAGCGGTACAGCGGTGGTGATTGAGGAATAGACAACTCATTACCACAGATTCTTAGGCTATTTATTTCACGCAAAGGTCGCTGAGATTAAGACGCAGAGGTCGCAAAGTTTAGTATCAGACTCATTGATTTTCGAAGGAGGGTGGAGGGTTAGGCTTTAGTTGTGCCCCAACCACTCATATCTCATATCTCAAATCTCATATCTCTCAAAGCAGTTTCTCCGCTACTTCCTGCCAGTTATTCACGCGCTCGTAGTTGGTCACCAGTTCATTGTGCGGTGACGTAAAGAGCAGCTTCCGGCCTTCGAAGTCTGTAAAGTTCTTGATCCGGTCGTCGATCATGATATCCGTGTTCACTATCTTATCGCCACAGAAGATAATATGTGTCCAGCTGATAAAGGGAAAGTGATCAGCCAGCCAGTCGTACTTATCTTCCATCGAGTTCCTGAACTCCATGGCCGCCGAAACAATATATACTTCATATTTATCCTGCAGGGCCTTCATCACTTCCTGGGCACCGGGGATGACGGGCAGTTCGCGGAAGAAACCTTTCTCATTGATATAATCAAACCAGGCCATGTTGGCATGCTCGGGAACATGGTGATGAATTTCGTTTCCGGGAAGGATCTTCAGGTCGAGCGGAACACCATAATCGCGGTTATAGAGAGCTATAAATTTGGAAAGAGGATCTGCCAGCACTTCATCCATGTCAACCGCAATTTTTAGTTTCTTTTGCTTCATGCTCAAAAATAGGACATTAGGTAAAATAAATAAGATTTATTTATATCTTTGCAGCCCCGCAGAATAGACTCCGGGAAATATGTTGAATACATAAACTTTAGAACATGGCAACCAAAATCAGATTGCAGAGATTCGGTAAAAAGGGTAAACCTTTTTATCACGTAGTGGTAGCAGACTCACGCTCACCAAGAGATGGTAAATTCATCGAACGTTTAGGTTCTTATAACCCGAACACCAACCCGGCAACTATCGACATCGATTTCGATAAAACTTTAGACTGGGTTAACAAAGGCGCACAGCCAACAGACACTTGCCGTGCAATCCTTTCTTACAAAGGTATTTTGTACAAAAAACACCTTGAAGGTGGTATCAAAAAAGGCGCATTAACTACTGAACAAGCGGAAGCTAAATTTGCTGAGTGGTTACAAAGCAAAGAAGGTAAGATTGAAGGCAAAAAAGAAAGCTTAACAAAATCGAAAGAAGAACTTAAGAAAGCTGCCTTAGCTGCTGAAGCGAAGAAAAAAGAGGAAATAGCAGCTGCTATTGCCGCTAAAAACACTCCTCCTGTAGAAGAGGTTGAGGAAACTGTTGCAGAAGAAGCCGCAGAAGCTCCTGCAGCTGAAGAAACTTCAGAAGAAACAGCAGCAGAATAATATTATCATTATTTAAACCTCTCGGGGTTTGCAATAGCGAAGAATCTCTCAAAGCAGGTGATCTTCGCTATTGTTGTTTAAATCCATTGCTATGAAGATCGACGATTGCTTTTATATAGGTTACATCACCAAAACCAAAGGGCTGAAGGGGGAAGTGCAGGTATTCTTTGAATATGAAGAACCGGAGGACCTGACCCTGAAAACGGTTTTTGCCGATATCAACGGCAAGCTGATCCCCTATTTTATATCATCTTATAAATTACAGAACAACCAGACGGGACTTTTTTATTTCGATGATGTGGATCATATCGATAGAGCCGAGAAGCTTGTCCGGAAAAAACTATACCTCCCTAATACCGAAAAGCCGGTACGCGATGAGAACGAATTTCTCATCACTGACCTGAAAGGATTCATCGTTCATGATAAGACAGCCGGAGAACTTGGTGAGATCATCGAGATCCATGAATACCCGCAGCAATTCGTAGCGGTTGTACCCTATAAGTTTCGCGAGATCATGTTCCCGCTGAATGATGACCTGATCGTGGAGATCGATGAAGAAGCCGGGATAGTCAATGTAGATCTGCCTGACGGATTAATAGACCTCTATATCAACGAATAATAGTTAGTTAAAGGGATTTGACATTTTTTCGCGGCAGAGATGACAGGCGTAATGCGTCAAACCATCAACACTATTAAGTCAGACGTTACGTTCCCTCTGCAGTGCTCGCGCTGAAGATCAGCAGGGTCTTTGATAAACCGGTTAACGAACTCTTCGAGCTGGAAGATACTGATTAGCTTATCTTATAAGTCCCTACTCCAAACTCATAACTCATATCTCATAACTCAACTCTATCTTTGCATCATGCGTTTTGATATCATTACCGTTCTTCCCGCCTTACTTGATAGCCCTTTTGCCCATTCCATCCTGCAGCGGGCTCAGAAAAAAGGCCTGGCAGAAATCGTTGTTCACAACCTTCGGGATTACAGTACCCATAAGCAGAAAAGTGTGGATGACTACCCTTACGGTGGCGGCAGCGGCATGGTGATGAGTATAGAGCCTTTCGCGGCCTGCATCGAAAAGCTGAAATCTGAAAGGGAGTACGAAGAGATCATTTTCTTAACTCCCGATGGTGAAACCCTGAAACAGACGATAGCTAATGAGCTGTCCTCCAAGACAAATGTCATCCTCCTTTGCGGGCACTATAAAGGAATAGACCAGCGAATCCGCGATCTGTTTGTAACGCGCGAGATCTCCATCGGCGATTACGTGCTTTCAGGCGGCGAATTGCCGGCAGCGGTGCTGGTAGATGCAGTGGTGAGACTTCTGCCCGGCGTATTGAATGATGAAACCTCCGCCCTGTCTGATTCCTTCCAGGGGGAGTTGCTTGATGCGCCCGTATATACACGTCCGGCTGACTGGAAAGGCCACAAAGTGCCTGATGTCCTCCTGAGCGGTCATGAAGCGAAGATCGCTGAATGGCGGCATGACGAAGCGCTGAGCAGAACAAAAAAGCGCCGGCCCGACTTATTAGAATAAACAAGCCAATGATCGGGGTAATCGGAGCTTTAAATCCTTTAAAATGAATACAACTTTTATCGAGCATATATCGCATGCGTTTAAATTACCTCTAAGCAATCCGGTCCTTGTTTTTTCACTCATCCTCTTTATTATACTCCTGACACCCCTGTTACTGAGTAGAATAAAAATTCCTGCCATTATTGGCCTGATCATATCCGGCATCGTGATCGGTCCCTATGGATTGAACATCCTGAGTAAAAATTCAGCTATTGACCTGTTTTCAACCATCGGCCTGCTTTATATTATGTTCATCGCAGGGCTTGAACTGGAGCTGGATGAGTTCAAGAAAAGAAAATACAAAAGTCTCGGCTTTGCCTTCTATACCTTTGCTATACCGATCAGCATTGGATTTCCGGTCTGTTATTACCTTCTGGGCTACCCCTTAAACACTTCTTTACTGACCGCCAGCATGTTTGCCACACATACGCTGGTCGCCTATCCCATAGTCAGCAAATTTGGTATCGCGAAGAATGAGGCAGTAGCCATTGCTGTCGGGGGCACGATCCTGACAGACACCGTGGTTCTGATCATACTGGCAGTGATCATGGGATCTGAAAATGGGGGACTTACCTCGCAGTTCTGGGTCAGGCTGATCACGTCGCTGGCTATTTTCACAGCGATCATGTTTCTTGTCATCCCGAGGATCTCCAAGTGGTTCTTTACCAAGCTCGAAAGCGAGAAGAGCTCGCACTATGTATTCGTGCTTTCGGTTGTGTTCTTTGCAGCATTCCTTGCGGAGATGGCCGGTATCGAACCAATAATCGGTGCCTTCGTTGCCGGACTGGCATTGAATCGGTTGATACCCCATTCATCTGCCTTAATGAACAGGATCGAATTCGTCGGAAATGCGATCTTCATCCCCTTTTTCCTGATCAGTGTCGGGATGTATGTAGACGTTCGGGTGCTTCTTGGCGGGCCGCAGGCTCTGATCGTGGCTGCGGTATTAACCTTTGTTGCAGTCTTCAGTAAAGGAGTTGCCGCCTTTTTTACTCAACAAACATATGGTTATTCCAAAGACCAGGGTCTTTTGATCTTCGGATTGAGCAGCGCACATGCAGCAGCCACCCTGGCTATAATACTTGTGGGCTATCGGGCGGGTATCCTGGATGAGAATATCCTGAACGGAACTATTGTGCTGATCTTATTTACCTGTATTATTTCTTCATTCTATACTCAGAAGGCCGCGCAGCGCATCATTCTTCATGAAGATGAAGAGGCCGAAAGTGTAAATGTAGATTCGAAGGCGGAAAGCATCCTGATCCCGCTCGCAAATTTCAAGAACATGGAATCCATGCTTGACCTGGCCGTGTTGCTGAAAGATAAAAAGTCGTCTGAGCCGATCCATCTTTTGTCGGTTGTCCCAAACAACCAGGATGCGGAGCTGAATCTGAAAAAGGCGAGAAAGGAGCTAAGTGAATCTGCCCGCTACGCCTCAGCAAGTGATACGGCTATTGAGGTCTTTGCAACGATCGATCACAATATTCCCAGCGGGATTATCAGGGCATCGAAGGAAAAGGACGTGTCCATTATTATGACCGGCTGGCCGCACAAGCTCAGGTTCATCGATAAGTTCCTGGGCGATAAAACGGATGCGATCATTGACGATACGGACAAGAATCTGTTTATCTGCCATATAACCCGGCCCCTGGTGTCTCATGGAAGAGTGATCCTGGTATGTCCGCCCTATGCCGAGTATGAAGCTGAATTCGAAATATGGCTTTCCAAAATAACCCGTCTAAGCAAGGAGCTATCCTTAAGCATTGACGTTTTCTGCAATGAAGGTACGGAAGCCGATATCCGGAATTATATGCACAGACAGAAGCTCAGCAATACGATCTCATTTGCTTTTATGAAGGGTCTGCAAGACATTGGTCAACTGGCAGAAGAAATTAAGGCTACGGATATTCTGGCGGTTGTATGTGCGCGTAAAGGTGCGGTATCCTATCAGACTTCTTTCGAACACATTCAGAAACAGCTGGAGAGGTTGTTTCCCGAAACAACCAGAATCATGATCTATCCCGGTACTACCAGTGAGGTAAGCAATATTAATGAGATAGAGATTTAAGCCCAAGCCCGGCTCAGATTTTTTTGAAGTCTAACGGCAACCGAAAGCAGAAGCTGCTTCCTTTTCCGGGTTCGCTCTGAATGCTGAAATCACCTCCGTGCTTTTTGACTATTTCTGATGCAATATAAAGTCCCAGCCCCATGCCCTCATAAGCCATGGCGATTTCATTCACGCGGAAAAATCGATCAAACAACTGGTCGATATCTTTTTTTGCAATTCCTATCCCAAAATCCTGCACACACACGACCAGGTAACCGGGTTCCGTTACAGCGGTTACTAAAACCTTATCTGCCTCAGGTGAATACTTTATTGCGTTCGTGAGGAGATTAACCATTACCTGTTCCAGCCGAAATTGATCGCCCTTGTAAAGGATGTTTGTAGAGTTTTGCAGAATGATCCGATGTTTTAAGGAGAGTTGCTGCACACTGGAAATGCTTTGCAGCAGCATATCACTGAAGGGGAATTCAGTAACGAGCAAACCTACATTGCCTGAATTGATCTTCGTGACATCCAGGAGATCTTCAATTAATCTTTCCAGGCGTTTTATATTATGATTCGCCTTTAAAATAAAAGGGTAGCTTTTCGTCGTCTTGTCGGTCGTCTTTTCAAGCAGCTGATTGATGGCTTTAATATTCGTTAATGGAGTTTTGAGTTCATGGCTTACCATGTTAAAAAACTCATCTTTCTTCGCCTCAGCTTCCGCGCGCTTTTCTTTTTCCCGGTTTTGAAAGACCAGTTCTTTATTTGCGATAACCAGCTCAGCTGCCCTGATTTCCTTCTCAAGATTTTGAAAGACAAGCTCTTTGTTGGCAATGATAAGTTCTGCAGCTCGTTTTTCTTTTTCCCGGTTTTGAAAGATCAGTTCTTCATTCGCAATGACCAACTCGGCTGCCCGTTTTTCTTTCTCTTCATTCTGAAAAAGTAGCTCTTTGTTGGCAATGATCAGTTCTGCAGCCCGTTTTTCTTTTTCGCTGATATGAAAAAGTAGTTCTTCGTTCGCAATAATCAACTCTGCTGCCCGCTTGCCTTTTTCTGCATTCTGAAAGTTAAGCTCGATGTTGGCCAGGACTAGCTCCGCGGCTCGCTTTTCCCGTTCTAATTCCTGAAAGTTAAGTTGAATGTTGGCAATCACCAGTTCGGCTGCACGTTTTTCCTTTTCACTATTTTGAAAAATAAGCTCGAAGCCAAGCTCCTGGTTAGCAATGAGCAGCTCGGCTGTACTTTGGCCTTTATCCTGATTTTGATAGACGAGCTCTCTGTTAACGATGAGCAACTCGTCCGCTTGGGTTTCTTTATCCATATATTGTCCCGATAAGGTTTTAAAAAAAACGAGCATATCAGAACTTTCCGCCCGTATAAAGGTAGTCAAAAGAAGGGTGTAATTATTCGGTGGTCAAAGGCCTTACAATCAGCCGATTGAAGGATAATGTCTCAGATCCGGGATATCGACTTCCTAAAGATACTCTTAATCGGGTAGGCAGGTTTGTGGTAGCATCTGTGCCTTCCGAAACAATTGAATGCCAGGCCATATCATTAAATTGGTCCCTTAAATGTTGATTCTGGATAAAATGTGGAAAAAAATCATTGTTCCTTTTTTAAATTAAAAATTATACCTAATATTGCAATCCGATTTTTAGGGTATAGAAATTGGCATTAAGAGCTTAAAATCATGGATTTAGTAAAATTTGTAGAAGAGCAGGCGGTAGCTAAAAAGACGGTTCCTGCATTCAAAGCCGGAGATACCGTTAGCGTTCACTATAAGATTAGAGAAGGAAATAAAGAGCGTATCCAGATTTATCAGGGTGTGGTTATCCAGCGTAACAGTACAGGCGTTAACGAAACGTTCACTGTACGTAAAATGTCTAACGGCGTTGGCGTTGAGCGTATCTTCCCTTTAAATTCTCCGAACATTGACAAAATTGAAGTAAACAGCTTCGGTAAAGTACGTAGAGCTAAATTGTTCTACCTGCGTGAACTTACCGGTAAAGCTGCCCGTATCAAAACAAGAAGAGTATAATTTTCAATCATACTTATTGAACCTCCCTGAGATTTTCCGGGGAGGTTTTTTTGTTTCCAAACTAATCGCATTGTCGCAATACTAAATCCCACATCTCAATACTAATCATGAAAGAACTGCTAAAACGATTCGAAGAAAAACGACCTGAAATTGTATTTGAATGGAAGGATTCGGAGACGGATGCCGAAGGTTGGGTAGTGATCAATTCCCTGCGGGGTGGTGCTGCCGGCGGCGGTACCCGTATGCGGAAAGGACTTGATAAGCGGGAAGTTGAATCCCTTGCCAAGACGATGGAAGTGAAGTTCACGGTTTCGGGACCTCCTATCGGCGGCGCCAAGTCCGGTATCAACTTCGATCCTGCAGACCCCCGGAAAAAGGGAGTCCTGGAACGCTGGTATAAAGCAGTGATGCCGCTTCTTAAGAACTACTATGGCACGGGTGGTGATCTTAATGTGGATGAGATAAATGAAGTGATCCCGATCACCGAAAATTACGGCCTATGGCATCCGCAGGAGGGCGTTATAGCCGGGCATTACCACGCCCGTGAAAACGAACGGATCCACCAGATCGGCCAGCTCCGCTATGGCGTTTCAAAAGTTCTGGAAGATATGGACTTCTCGCCGGATGTAAAACGTAAATATGTAGTTGCTGATATGATCACCGGCTACGGTGTTTCTGAGTCGATCAGGCATTATTACAATACCTTCGGCGGAAATGTATCGGAAAAGCGTGCCCTAATACAAGGATGGGGCAATGTGGGAGCCGCAGCCGCATTTTACCTCGCACAGCAGGGAGTTAAGATAGTGGGTATAATTGACCGCGTAGGCGGTCTGTTAAAGCCTGAAGGATTTTCTTTCGAAGAGGTTCGCAGCTTATTTCTCAACCGTCAGCACAATACCCTGGTTGCGGAGAACCTGATTCCTTTTGATCAGATCAATGAGCAGATATGGAAGACTGAGGCCGAAATATTTGTGCCCGCCGCCGCCTCCCGTTTAGTTTATGAAAACCAGGTAAAAAGCCTCATAGGCGCCGGACTTGAAGTTATAGCTTCAGGCGCGAACGTTCCCTTCGCTGATAAGGAGATATTTTTCGGTCCTATCATGGAGCATGCTGATCAGAGCGTGGCTGTCATCCCTGACTTTATATCCAATTGTGGCATGGCGCGCGTATTCGCCTACCTCATGGAGCGAAATATTGAAATAAGCGATGCCGCTATTTTCAGTGATGCTTCGGAAGTGATCCGCGTGGCCATCGAAAAGATCCATCAAAAATCACCTCGCAAAACGGAATTGTCAAAAACTGCGTTTGAAATAGCATTGGAACAATTAGTCTGACAGCAAAATGGATTATTCAATACTTAACCAGGTCTTTTTAGGGAACACGGTAAAAAACTACCTGCTCATTGCCGGTATACTTTTCTTCGGACTGCTGTTTAAACGAATATTCTCGAAGCTGTTCAGTAAACTGCTGTTTAAACTGTTCGGCCGCCTGGTCGATAATGCAGACCCGAAGATGTTTGTTGCCCTGCTTGTCAGACCGGTTGAATTATTGATCCTGTTTTTCGTGATCTACCTGGCAATCAACCAGCTTCATTTCCCGCTGCAGGAAGTCATTTTTACAAGGGAAAATATGGAAGGCAAGGTTAAAACGCTGTACCAGCTGCGATTGATACACGTTGTAGACAAGATCTTCCTCTTCCTCTTTATCTTTTCGGGATTTTGGATAATCCTCAGGATCATCGATTTTATCGCCCATGTTTTTGCTTACAAAGCATCACTGACCGATTCCAAGTCAGACGACCAGATGGTTCCTTTCGTTAAGGAACTGACTAAGATCATCACGATCATCTTTGCGATATTCGTCGTCATGGGCTCTGTCTTCGAGCTCAATGTAGCGACTATTATTGCCGGTTTGGGTATCGGCGGTATCGCGGTAGCCCTGGCTGCACAGGATACCCTCCAGAACCTGCTGGGATCCTTCACCATTTTTGCAGACCGCCCCTTTGTTGTTGGCGACCTGGTGCGTATAGATAAATATGAGGGAACGATCGAGAAGGTTGGCTTCCGCAGTACGCTGCTTCGCACGCTGGATAAGACCATGGTCATAATACCCAATAAAAAGATGGTAGACAGTCCGCTGGAGAATCTGAGCCTGCGGAATCTACGCCGGATGAAGTTTAATGTGGCCCTGAAATATACTACCCAGGCCCCGGTTATGCTCAGGATCTCCAAAGAGATTGAGGAGTATGTGAATAAACATGAAGGTACCGGCAACGATGCCCTGGTGACCTTTGACTCATTCGGTGAGTTCGCATTGAATTTGCAGGTGCTTTATTTCATCGAGGTAGTCGATTACAATGAGTACATGAAGATTCGGCAGGAACTTAATTACGGGATCATGGATATCATAACGCGTAATGGAGCCGAATTCGCATTCCCTTCCCAAACAGTTTATCACCAGTACCCGGAAGGAAAGCCTGAAGCTGCCAGAGAATAAGATTCAACTTTAGGCACTATCACACTGTAGAAAAACCTATTTACCCTTAGGCAAGACTGCCCTCCCTCCCGCGCTTGTAAACTGCCATAACTTCCACCGGTTGATAAGCACCTCCAGTCATGCGATTGCTGTCTTTCCAGTAACTTAAAGCAGCGACAATCATTAAAACACCAGGCTCATCACCGGGATCTTCCAGATCTAAAACGCGTGGCGGTTCAAGGGCCTCTGTAAAAGCAATATTGAGAGTCGCAAATTCACTGCGGAACGCCTGCATATCATCGAAGCTGAAACGAGCGATCGTGAAATCAACCTGCACCCGTGTCGTACCTGCCGGAGCCACTATGGTGCTTTGCGGATCGAAGGCGGCTATCTCGATCTTTATTTTAGTGCTATCCTCAGGAAAAATCCGGATCGGGAATTTGATGCCTTCAGATAACGGTAAGCTGTCGTTGAAGCTAAATCCTTTTAAAGGATGCGTGGCTGTGGATTCAGCCTCTTCATTTGAGCGGGATAAAGCAGCGATCAGTGCATTCCTCAGGCGCGAGTGTAAGATCTTGTCATTGGGGTCGGTCAAAGCCGGCGCTAACAGTTGACGGATGATCTTTGACCGCGATGAAGCGATCCCGAATACTTTTGCTGCCCTTTTAGTTGCTTCCGATTGGCGCATTTGTTTCGGAGTCGTCCGGATGCAATACTTATCCATCCACTTGTAATAGATCAGGTTGTCAATTGTGCCGATAAATTCAGTTTCTTTTTGTATAGCCATAATCTTAGTAAATACTCCACTGAAGTTAATAAATTGTTGTTTAACATTAAAAATATTTAGTTTAAGAGTGGTTAAAAATTGGCCTGAAAAAGGTCTTCTAGAGCTCATGTCCATAGATGCATGGACTTGACCCGAACCTGACCCCTCCCAAACATAAGCCCGGCATTTAATGTGTTCTTGTTTGAATGACAGACTTCTATTATTCTTGCCAAAAATGCTAACTTCCAAAAAATTAAACGATGAAAACCTCCCGTGGTACAACCTGGGTCATCTTTCTTTTTATCGGTGTCCTATTGGCAACGTTTACCATCGGATGCAAAAAGGACAGGCTAAAAGTAGATCGGATAAAGGAATATATAGATATGAAGCATGTGCCGGCTCATTTTTTGGACGGCCCAATGCACTTAATACTACGCCCGGACGGAACGGCATCTTTTAATCCTCGTGGAGATGTTATGTCTCCCAGTTCCTATAATATTAGTGGTTCGACGATAAAGGTCCATGGTCAACAAATTACTGACGTTATTGAATTCAGGATCATTTCGGAAACTGAAATTAAACACAAGACATCCGGAATTATTTTAACCTATTATAAATGAGCATGAATAAGATACTTTGTCTTTGTTTTCTGGTGTTAAGTATGAGTTGCAGCGCCCAAAAAGATCTCCCTAAAAAAGGCTGGATCAGTCTTTTTAATGGTAAGGACCTGAAAGATTGGAACATTAAGATCAAAGGGCACGACCTGAATGAAAATTTTGCCAATACTTTCCGCGTTGAAGATGGCATAATGAAGGTTGATTACAGCGGTTACAAAGACTGGAATGAACAGTACGGACATATATTTCACAAGAATAAGTACTCGGCCTACCTGCTGGTAGTGGAATACCGCTTCACCGGCGAACAGATCGCGGGCGGGCCGGGATGGGCATGGCGGAACAGCGGTGCCATGCTGCATTCGCAGGCACCGGAAAGCATGTTAAAGGACCAGGATTTCCCCATTTCCCTCGAAGCCCAGTTTTTAGGAGGCAATGGAAAAGAGGAACGTAGCACACTGAATCTATGCACCCCGGGCACAAATGTCTTCCTGGACGGCAAGCTTTTCACAACGCACTGCGTCAACTCTTCCTCGAAGACCTACGACGGCGATCAGTGGGTCAGGGTAGAGATGCTGGTGCTAGGCGATTCGATAAAGCATATCATAGACGGGAAAACTGTCCTGGAATATACCAATACACAGATCGGCGGCGGCAATGTTGAGCCATTTGATCCTAAAGTCAAGGTTGATGGCAAGCCTTTGAAGGAAGGGTATATCGCCTTTCAGAGTGAAAGCCACCCTGTGGAGTTTCGCAGGATCGATCTTTTTAACCTGGAAAAATATATGTCAGACCAGGATAAACTGCGGGGGGTTGTAGCTGACTTATTAGCGCCTGGTGCGGGTCGTTAGCAGGGAAACTTTCCGTGTCCCTGCAGGATGCCAAATTCTTTTATTAAAATAATTCTAAAAATTCATGTTCGCTTCATCTTGCCGGTACAAATTTGTATCAGTGAATAACGACAAATTGAGCAGAACCTAAGAATTAGAATTATGAAAACAAGACTATTAGTAGCCGCAGCTTTATTGTTTAGTGCTTCCTCATTTGCACAAACAACCGAAAAGAAAAATGAGCAGGGTGCCAAGGTAAGTGCCGAAGCGAAATCAAAAACCAGTGTAGGTAGTCACGGAGAAGCAGTTAGCGAAGTAGCCTCGTTAAAGTCAGAAGCTTCCGTAAAGGGAAAGAGCAGAACTGCTGATGAGCGGGCTGCGGATAAAGCGGTACGTAAAGCTGCCCGTGATGAGCGTAAGCACGATCAGAAGGAACTTGTTGCCGGGATCAAGTCGGATGCTGACGTACGGAAAGAAGAAAGATCAGTTGAATTAAAGTCAGAGATCGAAGCACGGAAGGAATTATTCCGCGACAGTAAAGAGCAAGCGAAGGAAGCCAGGGAAGAAGCGAAGTCAGAAAGAAAGAACGCCGATGATGCCATCCTGAAAGCAGAAGTAAAAAGTAAATCTAAAGTTGAAAAGAAGAACAGGAAAGCAGACCGCCCGGCGAAAGTAAAAACCGGCGTGAAAGCGGGTACTGACGTTAAATTACGCGGCCCGCGTGTAGGGGCAAAAGTGCAGGGTTCAGCCGGCCTTGGACTTGGAATACTGTAAACGGCTTCCACATATAATTATAATAGTTTGAAGGAGATTGCCGCTATCGCGGTAATCTTCTTTAGTTTTGATTTGAGAATGAAAAATAAACTCTTTTACTGTCTCCTTTTTTTATTTGCGACTGCCTTTATTGGGGCACCGCTTCAAGCTGATGCAGAAATTGCTTTACAAAAAGATGTTCCTTTGCTTGCAGCGGCCGTGAGTATGCCGCGCTCTGTTGTCACCAATCACTCGTTTGATCAGGATGATAAACAGGATAAAACTAAAAAGGGGAATCAAAAGCCTGACGTAAAAGAAGTACCTAAATCCCGGCGGCAGCCAAAGCCGGCGGCGGTTAAATCAAAGGTCAAGATCAAGACGCCGGTTAAAAAGATCAAGCCGGTGATAAAAAAACCACTGCGGCTGGTTCATAAAAACCTTTGAGCATAATTTTACTTTAGAATACTTATATGAAGTACTTATATACGATGTTGCTGTGTTGCATACTTGCCTTACCCGGACAGGCTCAGCAGGACTCAACAGCAAAATCCTCATTAATGCTGGCGGCGATCTATGGGAGTACGGCAAATTATTTTGGCCAGACAACCACCGAGAGACTTCCTTATGTGATGTCTTACGGCGCATACAGGCTTAAAGGGGGTTTGTATTTTGCCGCATCCGCATTAACATTACTAAACGATGCCAGCGGTGTCGCAGCAATCGATCTTTCTGCCGGTTATGGTTTCTCCCCAGTTAAAAATCTGGAAGGAAATTTTAGTTATACCCGTTCTTTTTACCAGGAGAATGTACCCCTTCTGCAGGCTTCGAATGAAAATAATGTCAACGGTGAACTGGCGTTTACCCACTTTCTGAAAAGCAGCGTAAGCGCGGATTACGCTTTCGGGACACTGGCAGATGTATTTGTTTCGTTTACCAATTCGAAGCTTATCAGCCTGGGCAGTTTCGGTGCGAATGATCTTATATCCATTGAACCCGCCTTTAGTGTTATCGGGGGAACGCAGCACTTTTACCAGACCTACACCACAGAAAAAAATCGAAAGGCGAAATTCCTTGATCCTTTATTTCCGGGAAACAAGCCTGAGCCTGAGACTACGACGGTGGAATCGACAAAATTCGATCTGCTGGCATATACCCTGGCCATTCCCGTCTCTTATAACCGTTCCAACTATGGTATAGAAGCCGCTTACCAGGCCACTGTTGCCGGTAAGGAACTGGAAGGCCGATCGGATAAGCCTGTATCGATATTTAACCTGAGCATTTATTACATGTTTTGATCCGGATCTGTGAAGGTACTTATTATAGAAGATGAAAAGACGCTCGCACTGGAGATCAGGGCTTTTTTAAATAAGGCCTTTTATCTCTGTGAGATGGCGCATACAGGTGCCAAAGCATTAGAAATGCTCGACCTGAACCTGTATGACTTTATTCTTCTGGACCTTGGTTTGCCGGATATGGACGGACTGCAATTGCTGGAAGAAGCGAAAAAGCTGCATGCGGACGCAGCCTATATTATACTGACTGCACGAGGTAATATAGAAGATCGCATCAAAGGGTTGGACCAGGGCGCAGATGATTACCTGCCCAAGCCCTTCTCTCTGCATGAACTTCAGTCACGTATGCAGGCTATCTCCCGCAGAAAGTTCGGCATCAGGAACGAGCTGATCCCGATAGGCGATTTTCATGTGGATCTGCAGAACCGTAGTCTGTCAAGCGGAAGCGATCAGATAGACCTTACACGCAAAGAATTTGACCTGCTGAGCTACCTGCTTCTGCATAAGAACAGGGTGCTTACGCGAATGCAACTAAGTGAACATATTTGGGGTAGCTTTACGGATGATGATTGCGATTCCAATTATATCGATGTACATATTAAGAACATCCGGAAAAAATTAGGCAACTATGCGCCCGTCGACTGGCTGGAAACAGTCCGCGGTGTGGGGTATAAGATTAAGAAACAGTCGTGAAACTATTTTCTAAGCTTACACTTTTCATTACGTTGTCAAAGCTGGCAATAGTACTTCTTTTTGTACTGAGCCTGCCGTACCTGGTAGAGAACATCGCCTCAGAGTATACCAATAATTACCTGCGGCAGCAGTGCCAGAAAGTAAAAGAGGTGATTGCCCGCAAGGGAATTGATTTCTACCTTGAAGGGAGTGATTCCTATGGAAGTTACACACTGTTAAAAGAAGAGTATATAGCCCTTGAAGCGACTGATAAGAGTCGTATACTGGATACAATTGAAAATACGCAGCGTGTTATTGAAGCTGATACCCTTAATTACCGGGTGCTAACGCACTCGTTCGATGTGGGCGATAAGCACTACCTCCTGGAGATCGGGAAGACCACGTCAACCATCAGCCAATATAACAAGCCACTGCAGCGGATCGCTTCGTATGTGCTGGTCGGCCTGATCGTGCTGACACTGATCGCGGATCTTGTTTTTACAAGATTATTGCTCCGGCCACTCGGCCAGATCATCCGCACGAAGCTTAAGAACAGGAAATTTCCTTTTCGGGATGATATCCCGCCAGTTAAAACCTCCACTTCAGATTTCAAATATCTTGATGAGTCGCTTATCCTACTTATGGAGCAGGTGCATGACGCTTTTGAGAAGGAAAGGGAATTCACTGCAAATGCCTCCCACGAATTGATGACACCCATCAGTATCCTGCAGAATAAGATTGAGAACCTGATGGATGATTTTGACGTGGATGAAGGCTTACAGGAACGACTGGCAGATATGCAGCGAACCTTGAACCGCCTGAAAAAGATCGTACGATCCCTGCTGCTGATCTCCCGCATAGAAAATGAACAGTTTGTTCGTTCGGAAAGCTGGAACGTGAAAGAGCTCTTTGAAACGGTGAAGGAAGAGATCGGTCATCGTATGGAAGAGCGGTTCATCAGTATGGAACTGGATATTAGTGCCGGCACAGTCTGGCATCATATAAACCGGGATCTTATCTTCCAGCTGGTTTACAACCTGATCAATAATTCAATTAAATACAATAAGGACCTGGGAACGATACGCGTCAGCGAGGTGCATAGGAGCGGCAAGCCTTATCGCCTGATTATCCAGGACTCCGGGGTCGGGATCTCGGAGACCGACCTGCCGGCCATTTTTAATCGGTTTCGCAAACTCAATACCGGCGAAGGAAGTGGTTATGGCCTGGGCCTTTCTATTGTAAAAAGCATCGCAGATTACCACCAGATCACTATCTCGGTAGATTCTGTTCCGGCTGAAGGTACGCGCTTTCAGTTGACGTTCCCGAAAGAGGTGATCAGCAGCAGCGATCAGGTGAGGAACTTATCCGCATCCTGATAAGATTTGATCAGCAGCTGTTCGCCCGCTTTTCCATCACCGGATTTGCCATGTTCCATTCCCAGTACTCCCTTATAGCCCTTGTTGTAGAGGTGCCTGAAGATATTTCCGTAATTGATCTCCCCTGTTCCCGGTTCATTCCTTCCCGGATTATCGCCAATCTGAACATAGGCTATCTCATCCCAGCAGAGATCGATATTATTGATCAGGTTTCCTTCATTACGCTGCATATGATAGATATCAAACAGTATTTTACAGGAAGGACTCTTCACGGATTTGCAGATCATATGCGTCTGATGTGAATGCCTCAGGAACAATTCGGGAGTGTCACTGAGCGGTTCGAGAACCATGACCAGTCCGTGCGGTTCAAATATTTCAGCTCCGATCCTCAGTGCATCGATCACATGGCCGGTTTGAATATCCAGGGGTAACTTCCGTTCGAAGAACCCGGGTACCACGGTTACCCACTTAGCCTGGCAGCGTTTGGCGGTGTCGACAGAACGGCGGCAGGCATCTGCAAAGCGGTCCTTGAATTCCTTTTTCCCGGTGGTCAGCGACGTTTTCCAGTTATCCCCAGCATCAACGACAAACACACCCATCTGCATCTGAAGCTTATCAAGCAATTTTCCGATCTGTTCCTGTTCGGCAACGGGCCGGAGGAGCATACCGTTATCTTCAATTGCCCGGAAGCCCTGGTCATGCATATACTGTATCTGATCCAGGAAGCTTTTTCCGGCATGATTGCTAAACTGTCCTTCATGCGGTGCATAGTTCATTTTAAACTTCAGGCCTTGCGGTTTGAGATCTTGAGCGAAAGCCAGCGGAGCAGCGGCAAGACTCAGGCCGGCAAGCATGCTGCTTTGAATGAAGGAACTTCTTTTCATGTCAGGGTGGAATTGTAATTTTTCTAAGTTAAAAAATGTATTTACAATTGGCATAAAAAAGCCCCGTTCGTTTCCGGACAGGGCTTCATTGTTATATATTATTGGTTAGTTTTTCTTGGGAGCTTTGCTTTTAGTGTCAGCAGAGGCAGTTTTTTCTTTACTTTCCTTACTGCAGCACTTATCGCCTTTTTTACATTCTTTCTTCGTTTCGGCCTTTACATCTGCTTTAGGTGAAGTTTGTGCAGTAGCCAGGCTTACACAAGCCGCAAAAGCTAAAAGAGTGAATAATTTTTTCATGAGCTTATAATAATATGGTTAATACTATGCTTTTAAATCAGCTAAAACGGTTATGCCGCCTTTGACAGTCTCGCCCAATTTAACATTTATTTTGGTATCAAGAGGTAAAAATACATCAACTCTTGATCCAAATTTAATAAAGCCGAATTGCCCACCCTGCTCGGCGGTGTCACCCTCCTTAGAATAACAAACGATACGACGGGCCATAGCACCCGCAATTTGCCTGAACAATACCGCAATACCGCGATCGTTTTCAACTACAACGGTAGTCCGCTCGTTCTCTGTAGAGGACTTAGGATGCCAGGCCACGAGGAATTTCCCGGGATGATATTTGAAATACTTAACAATACCGCCAATTGGATAGCGGTTCACATGCACATTGATAGGCGACATAAAAATGGAAAGCTGGATGCGGCGATCTTTTAAAAACTCGGTTTCTTCCGTCTCTTCAATCACAACCACCTTGCCGTCTGCGGGGCAGATAACGTGTGAATCGTGCGTTGATACTTCAATGCCGGGGCTCCGGAAGAACTGTAAAATGATAATAAAAAGAGCGAAGGAAATGATATATGCAACCCAGTGTGCCCAGGTTGTATCCGGCAGAAAGAATTGCACCAGTGCATTTAAAACGAATATGAATAAAATGCATAATGCGATAGAGGTATAGCCTTCTTTGTGAATGGTCATTATTTAATATGGGGTTATTGTTTGTCTATATTTGAAGAGTGTTCTACTCTGAAGTGGATTAAATAGTTTCGCTTCCTGCCTTGCGCATTCTACATTTGGCGTAAAATTACTGTTTTGCAGGCTCTTTTTAAGCGTTTAAGTTCAGGTTTCTGTCGGAACGTAACGGGCGCGGTAAATGTCTTTAAGATTACGGCCCAATCCATTATAGTCCAGCCCATAGCCGACGACGAATTCATCAGGTATCTCGAAGCCAACATAGGTGATCTCCTGGATATCCTCTTTAAGGGATTTAGGCTTCAATAAAAGAGTGCAGACGCAGATTGAGGCGGGGCTTTGTTCGTGGATAAGATCAATAAGATAACGAAGTGTGGCGCCCGTGTCGACGATATCTTCCACAATGATAACATCCCGATCTTTGAGATCCATTTGCAGTCCTATCCCCTTTTTGATCTCGCCGGTATTCATATCCCCATCATAGGAAGACACTTTAACGAAAGTTACTTCTGACGAGATGCTCACTTCCTTCATCAGATCAGCAAGGAAGATAAAACTGCCGTTCAGTACCCCTATAAATACCGGAACGCGGTTATCGTAATCAACGTTCAGTTGTATGCCGATCAGCCGGATACGTTTTTTAATCTGGTCGTATTCGAGCAGTAAATCGAAGTCCTTGTCGTCTATCTGAATATGCATTTTTTCGTTCTTTACAGTCCATCGTTTTTCTTCTTTTCACGCTCAAGCCTTCGCTGGTCCCGTTTTTCTTTCCGGATTTCAGCAGGAGACTTAGGCTTGTTTACCGGACTGGGGATCTGGTCAGTCGGCTTCGTAGCAAGGGTATCCGGTTTGCGTTTGCCAAAGATCTGGTCTAAAATATCAGCCACCTCGCTCTGATCCTCCCCAAACTCTGCCAGGCTATCCGTCATCAGCGAGTCAGTTACCGGTGTGCCCCGTCGCAGGCTTTCTTTCAGTCTTACAGCGTAAAAACCATAAACGTTGGAGTCCGGCTGGGCAAGTCCTCTTCTGGCCATCAATCCGCCGATGAGTCTGAAATAGCCTCTCAAACCCGTTCGTAAACTGCCATCGCCCTCAAAGAAATTTAAGCCTGATTTGGGTCTCGGAACAATGCTGGCCAGGTAGATGCTCTCGCCGAGGCTTAGCTCTGAAGGGTGCTTGTTAAAATAAAAGCGGGAAGCCTCACCAATGCCATAGATATTACGACCCCACTCTATCAGGTTCAGGTAGACTTCAAACATCCGCTGTTTACTAGACATGTGGCTGTTTTCAATAATCCAGACAATCAGTATCTCTTCAATTTTGCGGGCGAGAGTTTTCTGCCTGTTTAGGTAAACATTTTTTACCAGCTGCATTGAAATCGTGCTTCCACCCCGTTTAAAAGCCTTTTCCTTAAAATTAGTAGCGATTGACTTACGGATAGATTCTTCGACAAAGCCATTATGTGAATAGAAGGATGGATCTTCAGCAGTTAAAACCGCGTTCCTTAATAGTGGAGAGATCTGCTGGATCGGTGTATAGTCCGGGTTTTCCTGTCCGATCGTAATATTGCGCATCGGCTTGCCATATTCATATGGAGTATAGACAAAAGGTCCGTTAATCTTCCTGAAATTATTTTTCCCCCAACTAATCACCCGAAACTCTTTATTCGTTAAGCGTGACTCAAACACCACTTTGTCAGGGTGTTTTGAATTAAGGTGAAAATTCATGTCGTATTGCAGTTTGCCGGCAACCTGCATACCTTCGAGTGACTCAAACAGGCCTGTTGGAAAAGAGTTGAACAGCTGCTGCGCGTCCAGTTCGTTGGTGTGGAGTTTAAGTTCGTAGATCTTTTCCGGACTCAGGGTGTATTTGATGAAGGGATTAGCCTGGATATTTTTAATATGGATCACAGAGCTGCTGTCGATTGCAATAAAATTCCGACCAAAGACCATGTCGGCGTCAATAGATCCTTCGGGAAGCACAATATCATTGGCAGCAATCCGGGGATGATTGATCAGCAGGTTCTTAATCGCCCAGGAGCCTGAGATCCGGAAGTCGTCGCCGTCCCTTGTCACCCTTTTCATCTCGGTGCTGATGGTGTCAAAGTTCAGTTTGAGTCCGTATTGTTTTTCAATAAAAGGCAGTTCAACTTTTTTCCCATCGGCGAACAGGCTCAGCTTAAGCTGCTTGTCGTCCGGGTAAACTTCACCATCCACATGCCAGACCGATTCTTTTCCGTTCACATTTATCGTCGACTTAACGGCGCCGTCGACAATCGTAGCGGTGGGGGTATACAGGCTGAAAGAGGTCGTGTCGTTAGTGAATTTTATCTCCAGATCCTTTACATCCATATCATCCGGGATCTTATAGAGCATCTGGTTGAGAAGATTATTGGCCAGTTCACCGAGGTTGACCTGGCGGGTGCTGCGGGTTGTATCGGCACTTTTCTTTCGAAACAGGAAGTCATAGTTGCGAATGCTGTCTTTGCGGGTCAGGTGGATCCAGGCATTGCTCGTTGTGACTTCCGCGAGCTTGATGTCGCCCAGAATAAGTGGAAGGAGTTTTATACCCACCCTGAATTTCTCAATATACATAAGACTGTCGCGGTTTTCCGGAACAACGGATATATTTTCGAGGTTAACGGTGCGGATTCCGGCAAAGCTGGCGCTACCGACTTTTAGGTCAAGATGATAATCTCTTTTAGCTTTTTTGATAGCGCGTTCTACTCCGGCCTTTAAAAGCGATTCCCTTTTATTGTAAGCGATCACTCCTCCTATTAAAAGCAAAATCAGGATGCTTGCTGTAACGATTCCGGTAATTTTAAGGTATTTGGAAGGGATATGCATACAAGGCTGATTACATACTATAAAGTCTGAACGCTTTAAATCGTTTTTTAAATCGATGATTGATGGTCAAATATCTGTAAAAAGCTCAAGTTAACAAGTTTTGCGTTGCCTGTTTAGTACTTTTGCCGGATATTATAGCCCCCCTGCACCTAACATGATCAGCACCGAACAGGTTTTAAGCGCATTACGATATGTTGAGGACCCCGATCTGAAAAAAGATCTGGTAACCTTAAACATGATTGAAGATATCAGAATTGACGGAAATAAGTTAAGCTTTTCAGTTGTTTTAACTACTCCTGCATGTCCGATGAAAGATATGCTTGAAAATGCCTGCCGGAATGCGATCGGTCATTTTATCAGCAAGGATATTGAGGTAAAGATCAATATGACATCCCGGGTGACAAGCCGGCCGAGTCCTACATTAAGCAATATCAAGAATATAATAGCGGTTGCTTCAGGCAAGGGCGGTGTTGGGAAATCAACTGTTGCAGTAAACCTGGCTCTGGGGCTTGCTAAGAAGGGGGCAAGCGTAGGTCTTATTGATGCAGATATATACGGGCCGTCGATACCTATGATGTTTGGCGTAGAAGGTGCCCGGCCGCGAGCATTTGAAAATGCGGAAGGAAAGACCCGCATTGAGCCCGTAGAGAAGTACGGGATAAAGCTGCTTTCCATAGGGTTTTTCACGGATCCCAATCAGCCGGTACCATGGCGCGGGCCGATGGCTTCCAACGCTATCAAGCAGTTGTTTAACGATGCGGATTGGGGCGAACTGGATTACCTGGTAGTTGATCTCCCGCCCGGTACAGGCGATATTCACATAACCGTCAGCCAGACCTATCCTATCACCGGAGCCGTAATAGTTACCACCCCGCAAAACGTTGCTATCGCCGATGCGAAAAAGGGGGTAGGTATGTTTTTGATGGATTCAATCAATGTTCCTTTGATCGGCGTAGTTGAAAACATGTCATATTTTACACCGGCTGAACTTCCGGATAACAAATACTATATATTCGGTCAGAATGGCGGTAAGAAGTTGTCAGAGCAGTTTAACGCGCCATTTCTTGGTGAGATACCCCTGGTTAAAAGTATCAGTGATGGCGGTGACGCAGGTGAGCCGGTTATTTTGAAAAACAATGACCTGATGGCTGATGCCTTTATGCAGATAACCGAACGTGTGGCGCAACAGGTCGCTATTCTGAACGCCCGTAAATAGAAAAAATATAATTTTAGTATCTTTATAAAAAATAAGATCACCATGGATTTGCTACAAAGAGTTGAAGATGCATTGAATACAATCCGCCCCTACTTAGAGGCTGACGGTGGCAATGTATCTGTGGAAGAGATCACTCCTGATCATGTTGTGCGTTTGCGTCTGCTGGGATCCTGCGGTTCATGCCCGATGAGTATTATGACCCTTAAAGCTGGTATCGAGGAAGCGATAAAGAAAGCCGTGCCGGAAATTGTTTCTATCGAAGCCATCAATTTAACTGATATCGATGATCCTAACGCGGTACTCCCGGAGCGATTACAATAACGTTATTCTCCTCCCTTAACCCAATGCTTTAACAAATATTTAACAAACACACGGCACGATTTTTTGGTAGTTTTGGACTTATGCGCTATTGGTTAATTATCATCGGTTTATTTTCCTGTCTGTTCGGATATTCTCAAACACCTGATAAGAAACTGGTGCAGTTTTCAGGAGTTATCATAAATATGGACAGCAATACCGTGGTTCCCTATGTAACGATCACAAATAAGTCTGTCCGCAATCAGATCTTCGCCGCCAACTATAAAGGCTACTTCTCTTTTGTGGCCCATGAAGGCGATACACTTCAGTTTAGTGCCGTCGGCTACTTTCGCGAAGGCATTGTCATCCCTACCGGCCTCCCGGAAAAGAAATACACAGTTATGGTGAAGATGAAGCAGGAGATCATCAACCTGCCGACAGTTCGTGTCTTTCCATGGGCGAGTGAGGATGAGTTCAAACGGGAATTACTGACAATGAAGTTTGCAGATGATGACCTGGAAATCGCCAGTAAGAATGTTTCCAGGGAAAGCCTTTCTGCAATGGCTGCAAATTTGCCGCGTGACGGTCAGGAAATGCACAACCTGAACTTCCAGAATAATCATGTTGCCCTGACAAATCAGAATATAAATCAACGGATGGCCAACCCTCTTTTAAATCCTTTTGCCTGGGGTGCGCTTATTCAGCAGATCATACAAGGTGACAAGAGCAGGAGTAAGTGAAAGAGGTAAAAGGTAAAAGGTGAAAGGTTGAATGGAGTGGAATCCATTAGCTACTTTATTCTAATAGCCTGCCCGTCTTCTCGATGAAAACTTCCTGCCCATTGATTTCGAGGATATGATACCTTCCCACCTTCGCCCCTGAATTATCTTTTCTTCTTCAGAGCGGGAAATTTCATTTTATAATCCACTTTTACAAAACCCTTGGAAATTGAATCCAGGCGATTTTTTAACATGGCTTTACGCAGGGGGCTGAGCTTGTCGGTAAAGAGTTTGCCTTCTATGTGATCATATTCATGCTGAATCACCCTGGCTGCCAGGCCATCATATGATTCTGTGTGCTCCTTCCAGTCCTGGTCAAGATAAGTAATCGTCAGGTTCTGATTACGGCTTACGTCTTCCCGGATATCAGGAATACTTAAACAACCTTCGTTGAAACTCCATTTTTCGCCGCTTTCCTCAAGTATTTGGGGGTTTATGAAGACTTTTTTAAAGTTTTTTAGTGCCTCATCATCCTCTGCAAAGGGAATTGCGTCGATTATAAATAAGCGGATGGATAGTCCGATCTGCGGTGCCGCAAGCCCAACACCATGTGCGCCATACATGGTTTCGAACATATTTTCAATCAGCTTATCTAAATCAGCGTAATCAGAAGAGATATCTGCGGCTTTTTTCCTTAAAACAGGATCACCGTAGGCTACTATAGGCAGTTTCATAAACGCAAAAATAACAGGATTTGTAAGTACTGAAGTAATTTTAATAGAATAATGAGGTTGTAATGTCAGAAGGGGTCAGTCGTGCGGCTCGAAGAGAAGCGTGGTCAGGTTCTCTGGATTAAACATTTGGTTGGCTATTTCAAGCACCTGGGATGAGGTTACCGCATTAATTTTTGCAAAAACTTCTTCGAGTGTGTCTACTCTTCCATAGTCTATAAGACTTTTGGCCATCGAGATGATCAGGCTCATTCGGTTCTCTTCTCCCAAAGCAATCTGGCCAATAAACTTTTGCTTTGCCTGGTGCAGCTGTATTGGTCCAAGTGCATTGTCCCTGAGTTTTTTTAATTCCCGGAACATCAGCTTTGTAGCCCGCTGGATCTTTTCTGTGTCGGTACCAAAGTAGATGGAAAAGATACCGGTATCACTCAGCGGCGTATAGTTGGATTCTATCGTGTAAGCAATGCCATGTTTTTCCCTGATCTCCAGATTGAGCCTCGAACTCATTCCTGTACCGCCAAGAAGGTTGTTTAGCAATAGAAAGCCAACCTTGTGCTTGTGATGGAATGAGTAGGATCTGCTGCCGATGACGCAGTGGGCCTGGTTAATTGGCTTTTTATATAGCCGATTCTTTGGGTGGTACAGATTAGGCGCCTCCCGTTTTCTGGGGCTGGTGTTCGCCTTAATATGGGCAAACGTTTTTTCAGCGGCTTTGATAACCTTTTTAAAGTTGTAATTGCCGAAAATTCCGATCACTATTTCATCAGTGCGATAGTTCGTTTCGCTAAAGGCTTTAATGTCATCACGTGTGAAGCTCTTGACACTTAACGGGGTTCCCAGTATATTTCGTCCAAGGGAGTGGCCGTCAAAAATAAGGTCCTCAAAATCGTCGTTTACCGCTTCATCCGGCTGGTCCTGGTAAGAGGAGATCTCATCGAGAATAACTTCCATCTCTTTGTTCATCTCATCCTCCGGAAAGACGGAATGAAAGACTATATCCTGAAACAGGTCCAGCGATCTTTCGAGGTGCGGATTTAAGAAGGAGGCATGTACGCAAGTATATTCCTTTGTAGTATATGCATTCAGGTCAGCTCCGACCAGTTCCAGCCTGTTCAATATCTGGCTCGTATTTCTCTTCTCCGTTTTCTTAAATAAAAGGTGTTCGATGAAATGGGCGAGACCGCTTTTATGCACATCCTCATCCCTGGAACCTGCATTGATGATGATACAAGCATGAGAAATACTGCTGGCAGCGCTTTTGTGTAAAATTCTGATACCGTTATCAAGCGTGTGTACCTGGTATTCCATAGGCGGCTAATTTATCAAAAACATAACAGATTCCGGGGGTTAATAAGCTTAGCGCAGATATGTACAAAATACACAGGGCCTTCCGTTTACGCGAAGGCCCTGTGATTCAATGAAGGTTTTGTCAGATAAGGGAAGCCGTTTGCATTAGTTTTCTTCCCGCATTGCCGATTGGTTTACGTAAGCTTCAGCAATTTGAGTTAAAAGAGAGTCTGCATTCTTTTCTTCGTCGAGGATTTGGTTCAGGAGCTCAGCAGCTTCAGGTAAACCAAGAACGTCTGCAAGCGTGCGGAGAGTTCCATATGAAGCGATTTCGTAGTGCTCAACTTTCTGGGCTGCAGCGATAATACCAACATCCCTTGTCATGGTGCCGTTCTCAGTTTCCGACATGATGCTTTCGGCTTCTTTAACGAGGCCTTCCATAGCTTCACATTTTTTTGCTACCGCTTTTTCGTCGATACTCGCAAAAACCTGTTCGAGTTTAATGACCTGGTTTTCAGTTTCAGCAAGATGCTTTTCAATAGCAGACCTTAACTCCTCGGAAGTAGCTTTCTTAGCCATTTTAGGCAGAGCCTTAGTCAGGTGCTTCTCAGCCCAGTAGAGATCTTTCAGTGAATCAACGAATAATTCTTTCAGAGCTGATGATTCATCCGTCATTTTTTGATTGGATGATCTGGATGTTTTTGTTGCCATAAGTTTGTTTTTTTAAGGATATATGTACTGAAGCAACACCTCTGGCAACAAATAGTTCTTTAAAATTTTAATCGAAATAATGCCTTAATCGGCCTTTAGGATGATGCCCATTATTTTAATTTTCCCTTATAAGTTTTTTTGAACAGCTCATAACGCGGTATCGAAACCGAGCGCACATAAGGATCATTCGGGTGGTGTTCAATATAATCCTGGTGATAAGATTCGGCCCGATAGAACTCGTTAAGGGGTTTTAGTTCGGTCACGATCGGGTTCTTGAACCTTCCTGAACGGCTTACATCGCGCACAGCCTGCTGGGCAAGTGCTTTTTCTGCAGAAGAACCATAAAAGAGTATGGACCGGTAAGACGAACCCCGGTCAGGTCCCTGCTGATCCGGCGTTGTGGGGTCGTGGGAAGCGAAAAATACCTTCACCAGTTCGGCGTAGGTGATCTTCTTCGGGTCATAGTACACCAGCACGGACTCGGCATGGCCGGTAGTCTCCGTATTTACCAGTTCGTAATAGGGATTTGCTTTATGGCCGCCCGCATAACCCGACACAGCCGAATCAACACCGGCGACAGCTTCGAAGATGTGCTCTGTGCACCAGAAGCAGCCGGAGCCAAATGCGGCGATCGCTTTTCCGTTAGGCGCTTTTAAAGATACTTTTCTAACATCCTGCTTTTTCTGCGAGATAGCGTCACAGGAAAATAATACGATGACGGTAAAAACCGCTGTTACAATGAAGGATAAGCGTTTCATGATAAGTTTTAGATATATACGTATTAGAACACGAAACCGGTTTGCGCGGTTTACCGGCTTAAAGATAAACTATCCGGCCCAGCCCTCCCTGTCGAGGCTTCGGTAATTAATAGCCTCTGCCAGGTGTTCCAGATCGATGCCATCGCTGCCTGCCAGGTCGGCTACTGTGCGGGCTACTTTCAGGATCCGGTCATATGCCCGTGCGGAAAGTCCGAGCTTTTCCATGGCTTTCTTAAGCAGTATCTGCCCGGCTTCATCGATACGGCAGATCTCACGAACAGATTTAGGGCTCATCTGCGCATTGCAGAAGACGTCTGTTTTATTCTCAAAGCGTTTCACCTGGATGTCGCGGGCCTCCACGACCCGGCTGCGTATGGCATCACTCTTTTCAGCCAGCCGGTCTGAAGCGAGTTCTGTAAAATTTACCGGGGTGACTTCAACGTGCAGATCGATTCGGTCCAGCAGTGGCCCTGAGATCTTGCTAAGATATTTCTGAACCGTTCCCGGCGGGCAAATGCACTCCTTTTCCGGGTGATTATAGAAGCCGCAGGGGCAGGGGTTCATGGAGGCGACAAGCATAAAGCTGGCAGGATAATTAACCGTTGATCGCGCCCGGGAGATCGTAACACGCCGTTCTTCCAGGGGCTGGCGCATCACTTCCAGCACGGTACGTTTAAATTCCGGCAGCTCGTCCAGGAATAGCACCCCATTATGGGCAAGTGAAATCTCTCCGGGCTGCGGGTTCGTGCCACCGCCAACGAGTGCGACATCGCTGATCGTGTGATGCGGTGAACGGAACGGCCGAACCGTCATCAGTGAGTCGGAAGCTGCCAGCTTCCCGGCTACAGAATGAATCTTTGTCGTATCCAAAGCCTCGTAAAGATTAAGCGGCGGCAGTATTGTCGGGAAACGCTTCGCAAGCATGGTCTTACCCGCACCAGGCGGTCCTATAAGGATAACGTTATGCCCGCCGGCTGCGGCAATCTCCAGGGCTCGCTTAATGTTCTCCTGCCCTTTCACGTCAGCGAAGTCGTTATCGTATTTGCTGATATTTACCTGGAATTCCTCCCGGATATCGACCACTGTCTGTTCCAGCTTGCCCTTATCATTGAAAAAGTTAATGACTTCCAGTAAAGTATCCGCACCGTAAACCTCGAAGTCATTTACTATTGCCGCCTCCCGCGCGTTCGCGCGGGGAAGGATCATACCTTTAAAGCCCTCCTTGCGTGCCTGAATGGCAATAGGCAGCGCCCCTTTTATTGGCTGTAAGCCGCCGTCAAGCGAAACCTCGCCCATGACAATGTATTGCTCCAGTTTGTCTTGCAATATCTGGTCGGAGCCTGCCAGTATTCCAATTGCAATTGCCAGGTCGAATGCCGAGCCTTCCTTGCGTATGTCGGCGGGCGACAGGTTAATGACGATTCGCTTGCGCGGCATGATATAGCGGGATGTATTGATCGCCGTTTCGATCCGCAATAAACTCTCTTTAACGGCATTGTCGGGTAAACCCACGATATGATATCTGAGGCCGCCGGTTATGTTTACTTCAATGGTGATGGTGATCGCTTCAATTCCATAAACGGCGCTTGCAAAAGTTTTTACCGGCATATTGATAATGAGGGATAATTCTTAATAGAAATTTAAAGGAAATATTGCGGAAGGAAAAAAAATTAATTAAATAAATTAAGGAATCGTTTTTTCAATGAATGCATCAAGCATCTGCGATCGGTCTATAGAAGCGTCTGCCCGGGCTATAGTGGAATCGGAGGCAATACCGTTTTTTCCCATTCCGAATGCCTGGCTTTTAGCTGCCGGAACTTCTCAGGGTTTGTTGCTTTCAGGTTGACTTTTTCGCCCGGATCTCTTCCGAGATCAAATAGAAACTCCTCTCCCTCATCCTGCAGGTACTTCCAGTTACCATCCCTTATGGCCTTCTGTTTTTTGCGCTGAGAGGTTCGCCAGTAAAAGGTTCTTTCTATCTCTTTCCCTTTACCCCGGCACAGTGGCATCAGATTAATGCCGTCAAGGGGAAAGTCAGGGTGGGGCTTTGCTCCGGCCGCTGCAAGGATCGTAGCAGTCCAGTCCATGGTAATTACAGGCTGCGTGCTTGTCCCACCCGGCGGTATTATTCCGGTCCAGCGAATGAAGGCTGGCACCCTGATCCCGCCTTCCCATAGCGATCCTTTTGATTTAGCCAATCCGCCATTGTTAGAGTAGCGTTCGCCGCCATTATCATTTGTAAAAATAACAATGGTTTGATCGGCTAAACCTGTTTCATCCAATGCTTTCATCACAGCACCAACGCCGTCATCCAGGCTTTTCATCATAGCCGCATAAATTGCCGCTGATCCACCCGCTCTGAAGTCTGCCGTATCATCGTATGCCTTGTCGGCAGGCCCCTGCCATGGCCAGTGAGGCGCATTATAGTTAAGAGTAAGGAAAAAGGGTTTCGAATGCGCGCCTTTCAGAAAAGCTACTGTTCTTTGGGTGAACAGATCTGTGAGGTAGCCCTCCTGAGTAACCGGGTTATTATTTTCATACAGATCTGGTTTCCCGCCGTCGCCCTTATGGGAGATGTAATCCGCTGCGCCGCTGTGGAATCCATAAAAATGATCAAAGCCGTTATCAACAGGACTATGCTGCGGCAGGAGGCCCAAATGCCATTTGCCGATCAGAACCGTCTCATAACCGCCTTGTTTCATTAATGTGCCAATCGAAGGGAATTCGGGTGTTAATCCATAAGTGCTGTCTTTGGCGGAAGCCGTAAGCGGCTCTATTAAACCAACAGGTATTCTGGCGGGATAGCGTCCTGTCATATAGCCGGCACGAGTAGGTGTGCAAAGCGGACCTGCTGAATAGGCCTGCGAAAACCGTAGCCCCTGGGAGGCGAGTTTATCCAGATTCGGCGTCGAGTAAGCTTTTTGACCATACCCACTCAGATCTGCATAGCCCATATCATCAGTCATGATATAAATGATGTTCGGCCGCTGCAGTTGAGCGACTGAAGAAATCCCAAAGCAAAGGTTGATACCAAACAGGAACAAGCTACTGATTACCTTTAATTGCATAACCTATATTGATTAAAGATAGGACGGATAGGAAGATAGTGATTTTTTTAATGGTGACCATATTGTGGATTGGCTCCTTACCATTCTGACGGGAAGCTTGGGTTTTAAACAAAAAAAGCCGCCCTGAAATGAATCCGGGACGGCTTTTTATATGATTATGCTATTTCTTATTTGCCGAATGGCATCTTCGGCATACCACGCATCATTTTGGCTGCGGCTGCCGGATTAGAGAACTGCTTCATCACCTTCCGCATATCTTCAAACTGTTTGATCAGTTTATTTACCTCGGTGATATTGGTTCCGGAACCGTTAGCGATCCGGGTACGACGGCTTTGGTTAATTGAATCCGGGTTTTCGCGCTCGTATGGAGTCATCGAGCGGATGATCGATTCTATCGGCGTGAAAGCATTGTCATCAATTTCAATGTCCTTGATGGCTTTCCCTACACCCGGGATCATACCCATCAGGTCCTTCATATTTCCCATCTTTTTGATCTGCTGGATCTGGCTGATAAAGTCATTGAAGTCAAATTTATTCTTACGGATCTTTTTCTGAAGCTCTGCTGCTTCCTTTTCATCAAACTGTTGCTGGGCACGTTCAACAAGGGAAACAACATCACCCATTCCCAGAATCCGCGAAGCCATCCTGTCGGGATAGAACACATCCAGGGCCTCCATTTTCTCGCCGGTACCGATAAATTTAATCGGCTTCTTCACAACCGACTTAATCGATAAAGCAGCACCACCCCGGGTATCTCCGTCCAGCTTGGTTAAAACCACACCTGTGAAGTCCAGACGGTCGTTGAATGCTTTGGCCGTGTTGACAGCATCCTGCCCGGTCATGGCATCAACCACGAATAAGATCTCGTGCGGGTTGGTAGCAGATTTAACTTCAGCAATCTCGTTCATCATCTGCTCGTCAATTGCGAGCCGGCCTGCAGTATCGATGATCACTAAGTTGTTGCCATTTTTCTTTGCTTCCGCAATACCGGCCAGCGCAATGCCCACCGGATCCTTTGACTGCAGATCAGCAAATACCGGCACGCCGATCTGGCCTCCCAGTACCTGGAGCTGATCGATAGCCGCCGGGCGGTAAACGTCTCCGGCAACCAGTAACGGTTTTTTGTTCTTTTGAGTTTTCAGAAAGTTCGCCAGCTTCCCGGAGAAGGTGGTTTTACCCGCACCATTCAAACCGGCGATCAGAATAATCGTCGGATTTGCCGAAATGCTGAGTTCATCAACAGACCCGCCCATCAGTTCGGTCAGTTCATCATTCATGATCTTGGTCAGGAGCTGGCCCGGAGAAATGCTTGTCAGCACATTCTGACCCAGGGCTTTTTCTTTCACTTCATCAGTGAATGCTTTCGCGGTTTTATAGTTTACGTCGGCGTCCAAAAGAGCTTTTCTGATCTCTTTCATGGTTTCTGCCACGTTTATTTCAGTAATGTTCCCCTGACCCTTCAGTACTTTAAACGCACGGTCAAGTTTATCCTGTAAATTTTCAAACATGATATATCATATATATAGGGCGCAAAATTAGCAATATTCTAAGTAACTATGGAAGCCTGGTGAATATTCAGCTGACAGCTAGCAGCAATCAGCTTTCAGCTAACAGAGCAGCCTGGTAAAACCTTTTCACCGCCATTTTTCGGTTCTTTACCGAAAACTTAAGGTCGCCTGCCCATTAAGAATTGTCCTGTCAGGTGCCCCGCCCTACATTTGATCCAATAATGCTACGCAGGGCAATAGAAACAGATGCTACGGCAGTTTTAAGAAAGAAACATTAAGATATGAGAAAGAATTTAGTTACAAGAAGCAGTTTGTCCCATAATGCGGTTCAAACACAGATTAAGATGGAGGCAGATACAAGGTCTTTTCGAAAAGATCGCTGGCCTCATTATTAACAAAAATATTACTAACCGGGCGTTGCAACTTTAACCACTTTTGCGGCGTCATTAGAACACCTAATCAATTATGACATGGAATCCTTATGCGCCGTTGCTGAACATAGCAGGCGACACATCAGGTCTCCTTTCTTTAAAAATCAATAGATGAAAAAAATACTACTTTTTGCTTTACTGGGATTTGCTAATGATGCGTTTTGTTATAGCGGGCCGGGAGACAAGGTTCCAGAAGTAAAAAAAATGAGTGCTGTCAGGATCGACCGGGCACCTAAAATTGATGGCGTGCTGGAAGATGACATCTGGAAGAATATTCCCGCAGCGACCGATTTCACCGAGTTGAGACCTGTGCCCGGCCGCAAAGCCAAAGCCGGTCAGGAAACACTGGTAAAAATAGCTTACGACGATTCAGGTATCTATATCGGTGCGCGAATGAACGAACTTACTGCCGATAGCATCGCCAGGGAACTGGCACCACGCGACCGGGTTGGCAACGCAGATTTCATCGGTGTCATATTCGACACCTACCTGGATAAGATCAATGGAAACGGATTCTTCGTCACAGCTGCCGGTTCTCAGTTCGACGCTAAATATTCTAATGGCGGCAATGAGGATGAGCTATGGAATGCCGTCTGGGACAGTGACGTGAAGATCGATGACAAAGGCTGGACCGTGGAAATGCGCATACCGTATTCAGCATTGCGTTTCTCAAGCAAAGACGTTCAAAAGTGGGGTGTAAACATGGTCCGGATGCGGCAGAAAGTAAGACAGCAATCTTTCTGGAATCCCATTGATCCCAATAACAACGGATTCATCAATCAGGGCGGCGAGCTCACCGGCATTGCCAATGTGAAGTCACCGGTAAGGCTTTCCTTTTCACCCTATGTTTCGAGCTATTTGAACAATTACCCATCTAATCTTGCTGGAGTCAAAAATACGACGGGCTCTTTCAACGGCGGTATGGACATAAAATACGGGATAAATCAAAGTTTTACACTGGATATGACACTGGTGCCCGACTTCGGACAGGTTCAGTCCGATAACCAGGTGCTGAATCTGACACCTTTCGAAGTACAATACGATGAGAACCGCCAGTTTTTCACGGAAGGAACGGAATTGTTCAGTAAAGGTGATCTCTTTTATTCACGCCGGATTGGTTCCAATCCCAATTATTTAGCCAATGTAACTTTAGCAGAGGGTGAAAAATTTATTAAAAACCCGATTGAAAGTAAATTACTCAACGCCACTAAGATCTCGGGACGTACGTCTAAGGGCTTGGGGATAGGCTTCTTCAATGCGCTGACAAACCGTATGGAAACCATCATTGAGGATGCTGCGGGCAACCGCCGTTCTGTAGAAACACAGCCATTGACGAACTTCAATATTTTTGTTCTTGACCAGACATTAAAGAATAATTCCTCGATCAGTTTCATAAACACGAACGTGTTACGCAAAGGGGCAGCCTTTGACGCAAATGTCACGGCAGTTGATTTCAGTTTCAACGATAAGAAGAATGTATGGAACATCAAGGGAACCGGTAAGATGAGCAATATCACGGCTCCGGGAACTGCAACCGATGCCACAGGCTATAGCTATAACCTCAAATTCGGCAAGCAAAGCGGAAAGTTTCAATACAACTTCCTTCAGCAGCTTACCGATGACAAGTTCAGTCCCAATGACCTGGGCATCCTGAATAACAATAACTTTTTTAACAATTCCGTTTTCGGCGAGATCAACCTGTATAAAGGGAAAAAGGTCTATAATGAACTGCATGCGTTTATCCAGGCACGTTATTCACAACGCTTCACCCCTCGTTCTTATCAGACCTACGGCCTTTATTCAGGGATATATATGGAACTCAAAAATTTATGGTACATAGAAGCGAATGCAGAATGGGAGCCTGAAGGGAATGATTTTTATGAATCACGTAACGGAATGGTCTTCAAAAAGTCAGCTTATAGCTTTGCCGGCCTGGCACTAGGATCAAACCGTGCAAAAAAATATAATGCCGGAGTGTTCGCTTACGTTAACGCCAAAAAACAGTTTGACGGGAGGGGATATGATATGGGCTTCTACCAAAACCTCCGCTTCAACAATAAATTCAGCATCGGCAACGACCTGAGTTATGAGCCGCGTTTTAATTATGCAGGCTGGGTTGGCAAAATAGGCCCTGAGGAGACACCTCAGACCATCTTCTCGCGTTTTGACCGCCAGACCATAGAAAACTCCTTTGATGCAAAATATTCATTCAATACAAAGATGGGACTTACCCTTGTGGCAAGACATTACTGGTCAACCCGCCAGAATAAGGAGTTCTTCACTCTTGACAACGATGGAAGGCTGTCCCCAGCAGGTGTCGATAACAATTATGACGTAAACTTTAATACGTTCAACATTGACATGAACTATATCTGGCAGTTTGCCCCAGGCAGCCAGTTAACAGTAACCTGGAAAGACGTCTCTAGTGCAAATGAGGATGCCGTATTGAAAGGATACAGCCGCAATCTCGATCACATCTTCAATACACCGCAGAACAATAGTTTGTCACTTAAGGTGTTATATTATATAGATTACCTGCAGTTAAAGCAGTTAAGGAAAAAAGGATAAGTTTTTGATTAAGTAAAGCCGGTTCCGGATATTCGGGATCGGCTTTTTTGTGTCCTTATTTTTGAAGTTTATAGACAAGGCCTAATGACATCGTCTGGCTTGCCTGTATACGGTTAGCCGTATCATCATCATATAAAACCGTTCCAGTTAAGGAAACATTTATCAGTTTATTTACCCGGGCGGTCAAAGTCGCATCGATCCGGTGGTCGACGCTTTCCAGGTGCTCATAATTAGCGAACATTACATATCGGCTCTTGAGATTCAGGTTTTTAGCAATGTCCTTCTCCAGGCTGCTTACGAGCTGAAAAGCCAGCTCGTTACGGAAGCGGCTTCCAGGTTCAACACCAAAATTCTTGGGATTCGTACGATAGATACCTGTGTCGAGAACAAAAGTTTGTCTTGCGGTACCCGTACCTATACGAAGAAAGAAATATTTAGCAGGCTTATACTCAAATCCTACGGACTCGGTGAGATAACCGGGTGACATGAATCTCGACAGCAAGGTTCTGACTTCCCTGCCATCTACAGTACTGAAAGAATACCCTTTTTCGAACTGTGATTCGAAGTTAACGGAAGCAAAGAAGTTCCATGACTTCGAAAGCTTTAATCCCACCTTATTATCCCAGAATATGCGGTCCATGATCTTACGCTCAAGCTGGTCCTTATTCTTTTGCTTGCCATACTGCAGTATTAGTTCCGAAACAAAGTTTTTGTCACCTTTTGTATAATCGGCTTTGTAGCCAAAATTTGTTCCGAGCGCCAATGAATTCACACCGCCGCTGCTCCAGTTATTACTGTAAGAAGCCTGGTTGAAATTAATTCCGAAGGCGACCCAGTTTCGCCAGTAGTTTACTTTAAGCTGAAGTGAATCACCAGGCAGATCAACCGGTTCGAACAGAATAATGGGCTTTCGTACGGGTAAACTATTCTTACGGGGAAATTGCCGCAATTCTTTTAATTGTAAAGTATCGGGGATAGTGTCTGTTTCCTGAGCTGTAGCGGGGTGTAAAAACAGGAACGATAGTATGAGTAAAAGAAAAAATCTAATAGGCATCGCACAAATAAACCGAAAAAATGAAGGGTATTAAAATTCAATCTCAACTTAAATGTTTTCTGAAAGTAAACAATGCCAGGAATTTGCATTGATTAAGCCTGAATTCCTTCAGGCAGATTGATAGCGTGCGGCAAAAAAAGAGGTCCAGGACCAGAAGGTCCGGTGTTTCAGGTACTCAGGGTTTCTTTCATTAGAATAGGCCTCCCGTTCGAACACGATATTGCGGTAGGCTTTATCATGATGCATATAGTAGAGCAGATTCAGAAGATAATTCAGGAAATATAAGGCGTAGAATGGGATGACCAGCAACTCCAGCTGCTGGCGCAAGTGGATGTTTTCATGATTAATGATCACTTTATTTAATTTTAGCCTTTGCGTTTTTACTAAAATAAAAGGAAATAAGGCCATTCCGGCAGCCGGAAGGAAAGGTACCCGGAGAATCATCAGTTTCATGGCCTGTTACCTTCCAGGGGTTCCAGCCGGTGCGCGGCCGGGTTTTGCAGGTATCGCTGGTAACTGGTTTTTATAAATGTGATAAGCTGATAATCGCTGGCCTCGATCACAAAACTGTATGAGGGGCGGTATTGCTCCATAAAATCCGTGAGTTTATCGCCCTTTAACCCGGTGACATCGGTTACCAGCACGGGATTGTACCGGTAGGCTATCATGGCTTCGCGATAATCACGTTCGATGATCTTTTGTAATTGCCTCGCATTTTTCCCTTCCTTGCTCAGCAAGTTATAGAGCGTATTGATACTCAGGCCGGCTCCTCCCGCCGAATTGCTCCCCCCGGTAGAGAAAATATCCTTCGTATTACCTTTAGTGTAGGCACCCTTATAGGCCTTTTGAGTTTCCTTAAGTTGTTCTGTCGGATTGATAAGGCTGTCCTGAATGCGTACTTCCTTTAAGCGGATACTGGTTTGTTTTAAATAGAACAGGAGGGTGTTGGATGTACCGACACTGAGTGTGTCTACGCGGTAGCCCTGCAGCGCCGCGACTAAGATATCGCCGGGACTGGCAACGGTGGTAAATTCTCCCTTGCTGTTATTGTAAAAACCTTTGCTGGTAGTAGTGTTGTAGATATAGACGCGACTGAGCCTTTGCTTGCTGTCCGTGTCAAAAACAATACCCTGAACTGTTTTTTCCTGGGCAATCGATCGCCCTCCCAGAAGGAACAGCGCAATGAGTATACAAAAGGTCGTTTTCAAATGGTGTAAATGTATGCGAAAATTGCCCGAACGGAAACCTCTTAACAATCTTTAACAATCCAGGCGGCTTTTTGCTCTCGATTTTTTCACATCCCCGTGCCATTTCAATGACCAGCCGCAGGGGAAAAATTTTTATATCCAAAAGACCCGGGCTTTACAGGCTGTTTAGAGCGGTAAAAGTCTCTTATACCAGCCCTTATTTTGATACCAGAAGCAATTGCCCGGGCACAAGGTCTTCTTTCCGCAGATCGTTTAGAATCCGGACGTCTTCGACTGTCAGCGCAAAGCGTTTTGAAATTGAATATAGCGTGTCACCCTTTTTAACCTCATATATCTTCATCGCGACCGCCGGCTTCGCCACCTCTTCTTTTTTCTCTTCGGGTATATTCTGTGTTATTTCGGCAAGAACCCGGTCTTCACGCTTTATTTTCTCTACTTCGTTTTCTTTACGGTCATACTGATCAAGGCCATAACGTTCAACAAGCGTGATAAGTAGTTCAGGATAACGGGGATTGGTGGCATAACCCGCTTGTTTCAGGCCATTAGCCCAGCCTTTATAGTCGTTTTTATCGAGTTCGAACAGAAAGGCATACCGCTTCCGTTTTAAAAACTCCGTATGATCCCTGAAAGACTCTTCCGGGCTTTTGTATACCCTGAAACAATCGTTGATCTGATCGTCGTCGCGAAGGATAGTAGGCCCTTTCCAGTCAGAGTTGCATTTAATCCCGAAATGATTATTCGCCTCTCTTGCCAGGCTGCTGTTACCGTTGCCCGACTCGAGAAGTCCCTGCGCAAGCGTAATGCTGGCCGGAATTCCTGATCGGTTCATTTCACTAATGGCTATGGCTTTATAACGGCTGATATATGCTTCGCCTGAATATTTGTTGACAAGATTGTTATTTGAGATCACCTGACCGGATGCTTTGGCAGCAGGAGGTTTTTTACCGGCCATTTTGAGGCTGTTGCAGGAACTCAGTGTAACTCCTGCAAAACACAGGACGATAATATTTAATTTCATTCAGGTCAGATCTTTAATCTTTGGCCAATATCTAAACTGGTGCTTTTAAGAGAGTTTTTCCGCATGAGACTTTTTACCGGAACGCCTGTCTTTTTGGAAATAGCACCCAGGGTATCACCTTTTTTAACTTTGTAAACCGAAGCAGTTCGCTTTGCCGCAGGGACAGGACTGTTGAAAACGGGTTCAGGGGCCGCTTCCGGACGGTTGTCGTACTCGTAAAGCTTAAATTTTTTGATCGTTGCCATCACCTGGCTGCCCCAGGTACGGCTTGCCGCATAACCCCCGCGTTGAATACCCCAAACCCAGTTCTTGTAATCGTAGTGCGTATACTTATCGAAGAGGGTATTAAACTGCCTCCTGTTTTTAAGCATCGTGATAAAATCCTCGTAGCTCGATTCTACTGATTCGTAGCCCCGGTAAGATGAACGGATCTTCGTGCTTGAGTTTTTACCCTTCATCCCGAAGTGATTATTGAGATACTTCGCAATCTGGCTGGTTCCGTTTGCTGATTCATGCATGGCAACCGCCAGGATGATGCTGGCCGGAACGCCATGGAGGTTCATTAGTTTTACGGCATCTTCTTTATATTTCTCAATGTAATTATTAGCGCTTGTTTGTGCGGCTGCGGTTAAGCTTACGAATAACAGCAGCAGGGTAATTAATTTTTTCATCAGTCAATTATCTGTTTTTTAAAGGCGATGAAGCTTGCATGGGCTTATGATGATTTCGTTGTCGAGGTAAGCTCATGCAGGATTCATACATCATTTTTTCAGGACTATAAATACTCCATCGCGAACCGGCAGAATTAACTTCTCGACGCGCGGATCAGAGCTAATCATAGAATTGAATTGATTAATGGCGCGGGTGTCCTTATCCTGGTTTTCAGTTTCAAGCACCTTCCCGCTCCAAAGTACATTATCGATCAGTATCAGTCCGCCTGGCCTGACCTTATCAATAACGAGATTATAGTAGGTTTCATTGTTTCTTTTGTCGGCATCAATAAATACAAGGTCTAAAACTTCGTTTATTTCCGGTATTACCTCCAGGGCATTCCCGATATGATATTCAATCTTTTCTACGAAAGCGGATCGTTGAAAGTTCGAACGGACCATTTCTTCCAGTTCGGAGTTGATGTCGATGGTGTGAATGCGGCCGGCTTCTGTGAGGCCCTCCGCCAGGCACAGGGTCGCGTAGCCGGTATATGTCCCGATCTCGAGAATCCGCTCGGGCCTGATCATTTTACTGAGCATGCTGAGCAGCCGGCCCTGGAAATGACCGGAAAGCATTCGCGGCATCAGTACCTTCAAATGTGTCTCCCGGTTGATGCTTTTTAAGAGTTCATCCTCCGGGTCACAGTGTCGGTCCAGGTAGTTTGTAAGTTCATCGCTTAGTAACTCCATGGCCGCAAAGATAGTAATTTTTGATTTTAAGGAAATTTTCGGAAAATCAGGACAAAAAACAAGCGGTTTTATTTAAAATGGATGTGCCTGTGAATGAATAGTTTCGGAACTCGATTTGCCCCGCAGGGGCTTAAGGATGGTAGAAACGATAGAGATTTTGCAACCTTGCAAACGATGTACGGATGGAGAACAGTAGCAGATCTAATTGTGTCAATCCTTCCCTTATTCAGACCGTTAAGCCGCATGTTATTGATGCCCCGTAGGGGCTAAATGTCGGTAGTAAAGCGTGGCTAAGTCACATTTGCCCTGTAGGGGCAAAACATTTTCTGACCTACAAAAACGGTTATGCCGCCTACGGGGCATCGTGTGTATTGTTTTTCCATTGTCTACCAACCTGTTGCCCCTACGGGGCACATCGAGCAATATTGGTTCCTATAAATGCTTCATACGAATAGCTGGCAGGTATGGATCTCGCGCTCCGTATTCACACAGGATGCTCACCATATTAAAATTATTATTTATCCTCTGCCTCTTTTTCAATCACCGCCAGCGCAAGCCGGATCTTGAGATAGGAGATACTTTCATTGAGGTGTTCGAAGATGGGTTTCATGGCTTTGGTACTTCCGCCTAAAAACTTAAGGGCCTTCTTAACCTGCTCCACTTCCTGCCAGCTTACAAATTCTTCCAGGCTGTTAATATTTCCGCGAAGGTATAAATAGGCCAGGTGCGAGTATGCGGTTTGCGGGCTCATTTTCCGGTGTATGGCAATCTCCTCGGGTTTAAGGCCCTGCCGGTAAAGTAAAAGTGTTTCCTGGTAGGTGTTCCCCTTTTGAGCTTTGCTGGCCGGCCCTTCCATGAAATCCAGGATCGCATCTATAAATGCCTGCCCGTAACGCTCAAGCTTGTGCTCGCCAACCCCGGCAACATCAAGCATTTCCAGCCGGTTTCTAGGTTTTTCTGAGGCCATGGCCTGCAGCGTAGCATCGCTGAATATGATGTATGCCGGCACATTTTCTTTCATTGCAAAGTCGCGACGTACATTCCGTAGCCTGTCAAACAGTTCCTCAGCAGGCGCAACGGTACGTTTGACTTTTTTCTCTGCGGCGGATGATTCTTTCCGGTCGAGCAGCTGGAGAACGGTAAGCTCTATTTTCTTTTTGCCGAAGAGGATCTCTTTCCCGAGAGCGGTGAGCTTAAGCGCAAAGTTCTCGTCATAAGCCATTTCTAACACACCCACATTCAGCATCTGCATCAGGTAACGCTGCCAGTCGAGGCTGCTGATCTCAGAGCCGGCTCCATGTGTTTTCAGCTGATCATATTTGGCATAGGTGATCTCCGCGCGCATCGATCCCCGTAATACATCAATCACCATCTGTGATCCCTCCTTTTCGTTCATCCGGACTATCGCCGACAGGGCTTTTTGCACAAGCACAGTTCCATCGAAGTGTTTCCGGGGGTTCTTACAAACATCACAGTTGCCGCAGTTCTCCGGCAGGGTCTCGGAAAAATAGTTAAGCAGGATCTTACGGCGGCAGCTATCCGCCTCGGCATAGTGCTGAATGCGTTTGAGCTTTTCCAGGTTGATCTCGCGCTGCCCGCCCTCGCTGGCAAATTTGTTCAGCAGCATGATATCGGCATAGCTGTAATATAGGATGGTCTCAGAAGGCAAGCCGTCGCGACCCGCGCGCCCGATCTCCTGGTAGTAGCCTTCCATGTTCTTAGGCATATTAAAATGGATGATCCAGCGAACATTCGATTTATCGATGCCCATGCCGAAGGCAATCGTGGCGCAGACTATCTGGAGGTCGTCATTGATAAAGTCTTCCTGGACGCGGGCCCTGTCTTCGGAGCTCATGCCTGCATGATAAGAATCCGCATTGATCCCCGCTGACTTTAGCTTTTCGGCCAGATCATCACACGTGTTGCGGCTCAGGCAGTAGATTATTCCGCTCTGATCTTTACGGCCCCGAATAAAGCTGATGATCTCCTCTGTTTTTTGTTTCGGTTTCACACCGATCCTGACATCCAGGCTCAGGTTCTTACGGTCGAACGAGGAAATAAAAAGCCGCGGCTCGCGCAGCTTCAGCTGTTTGCTGATGTCTTTCCTTGTTACCTTATCAGCTGTTGCCGTTAAGGCAATGAAGGGTATGTCGGCAAAACGCTCCCGCAGGAATCCCATCTTCGTATATTCAGGCCTGAAGTCATGGCCCCATGAAGAGATGCAGTGCGCTTCGTCAATAGCAAAAATGGCCGGTTTAGCCATCCTGGTGATCTGGTCGAGATCTGTTAATAGCTTCTCGGGCGAGACGTAGAGCAATTTAACCTCTCCGCGAAAGCAGGCTTCAAGCATCTCCTGCTGATCATTAAAACTTTGAGTGCTGTTTAAAAACTCAGCCTTGATGCCGTTCACCTTCAGGGCATCTACCTGGTCTTTCATGAGGGAGATCAGGGGCGACACCACGATGCAGGTTCCTTCCATCAGCAATGCCGGCAGCTGGAAACAAATGGATTTACCGCCGCCGGTGGGCATTAGTACCAGGGCATCTTTTTTATCCAGGACCCGTTCGATAATTTCGGCCTGCTGCGGACGAAAGTGATCAAACCCGAAATGCTTTTTAAGGATTTCCTGAGCAGAGGATATCATAGGGCTGTGTTATTGGAGATAATTCTTTTTTTCGAGATAGGACTGCAGGATGATCGTCGCCGAAATGGTGTCGACCCTTTCCTTGTTCTGCCGGTCTGATTTCTTGAATCCGCTCTGCGCGATCGTTGCTGCCGCCATCTTCGAAGTAAAGCGTTCGTCAATCGTTTCTACCGGGATGGTCGGGAAGGTCTTCTTCAGAAGCGTGATGAACCCCTTTACATGCTGGGCAGACTGCGAGGGCGTTCCATCCATCTGCTTCGGTTCGCCAACAACAAATAATTCAACAGGCTCGGTTAGCAGGAATTTTTTAAGGAACTCCAGTACATCTTTCGGGTGAACAGTGTCCAGGCCCGTTGCAATGATCTGCAGGGGATCGGTAACGGCTACGCCGATACGTTTGGTTCCATAATCGAAGGCAAGGATGCGGGGCATTGTCTTAATTTACTTATCGGGTAGAGATTCCCGGGATGCTGCAAAGATAGGATTGCGGATCGGTAGAATATTTTTTATTCAGCAATGGCCTCTGATAATACGAAGGTCGGAAATGATCAAATGGATTACTTGTTAGTCCACAACCTGCTGGTGAACTGCTGCGAAAGGAAAAGCCGGTTTCGAAACTCACCCGTCCGTAATTGTGGCCGCCCTCGGAAAGGTCAGGTAGCGGACTCCTTCGACGATCCTTAGATCAAACGGCTTTTGGTCTTAGGATGGTCGAACCATTCCCGAACCAGACCCAGGGAAGGGCGGTTACTTTTAGTTGGACTTTCGATCCAAATGTCTATAGTGTCGTTAAATTTTTGAATCATCATTAGGCTGTGATTTCATTGGCGGCTAATGTTTACATTGCAATAGCTGCACCACTTTGATTGAAATTGCCTGCGGCTAGTGCTAAAGTATAAAAAGCAGCTCACACAGTGTATGAAAACAACACAGATCCAGAACATCTCCCGGATAATTCTTGGCCTGTTCATGGTTTTCGCCGGTGTCGGCCACCTGACGTTCCAGCGGCAGGAGTTCCTGGCTCAGGTACCCGCATGGTTGCCGAACGATCCGGGATTTATGGACTTTATCGTTCTATCGTCCGGGATAGTGGAGATCCTGCTGGGGCTTTCGATGATATTTCTCACCAGGTACAAAATCATAGTCGGCATTGTGCTGGCGCTGTTCTTTGTGCTGATCTTCCCGGGAAATATTTCGCAATATGTGAATGGGATCAATGCCTTCGGCCTGGATACAGACCAGAAAAGGCTGATCAGGTTGTTCTTTCAGCCGGTCCTGATCCTGTGGGCACTATGGTCGACCGGGGCTTATGCTTATTTGCTTGAGCGATCTAAAGGCCGAAGGAAGGCCAGGACCTAAAGCTTTTACGATTTTGAAGCAACAGATATCAGGGGAAGATTATTAGGATAGTAGCAGCTGATGTCCTTAAAGGCGGTTGGCTGGGTTCAGCGGGCTCTTCTATTACAAGTTTGAATGATTGTTTCGATACCAATATACAAACCATTGAACCCGGGAAAGGGGTAAGTTGTATTTTTCAGCTGTATTCACCGTCCAGGTACTCCAAGGCAACTTGAACGTTTGAAATTTTCTGAGTTTGGGGAAGTCCTTCCTTTCCCTCCTTTGTTCGGTCTTTCGTTTCATTTGAATGCTTTTTAGACATTCATTATGTAAACTTATTTTAGGGAGGGACATGACAACTAACCAGAATGACGACCAAAGAACCTTCGGTTTTTCTAACTCCGTATAAGACCGTACGACTTTTATTTTTACATGTCAACAAGCGGAATTTAATGGCAATCACAAATGATAAGAGATTCGGACTGACGGTAAATTATTCTACCTTGGTTATTCCCATATCAGTTATATCTTTAAAATTATATTTAACCATAGGTTGATGGCCTCATACAACAAGCAATGATAAATCACGGCTTTGGGATCATAGCTCAAATGTTAGTTGTATAGGTATGGTTGTGAACAGCTAACATGAGCAAATATCACATTCCATTTGCCCAACCGGATTTAAGAATTTAATTCGTCCATGACACCACCGGCGGACCGGTTGATTTGGTGGGCTACTCTGGATTGAAAAGCGGTTTTAAACCACTACTTTGCGGCCGCCGATAATGAATCGAAATTGAATTAACATACATGGCAAAAAGAATAAATAAAGCTACAAAGACTACTTCTCAAAAACCAATTGAGCAGTATGAACATAAAGACAAGCAACGGGTAAACAACCCTCCTGTTGGACTGGTAGATGCACACACCGACAACGGTGGCTATAAAAAGAAAACTTACCAATACGACCCACACCTTGACCCACAATTGCAATGGGCAGGAAAAGCCGAGCATACCAGTTTTGATGTGCCTACTGTGAGTTTACATGTGCATGAACGCATAGACCCGAGACGCATTATTGAAACTGTAAAAAAGGAAGAGGAAGCCCCAACGCAAATGAGTTTGTTTGAAGAACAAAAGAAACCTTTGCGTGAAGCCATTGAATTTTACAAGCACAAGGAAAATTGGAGTAACCGACTAATTGCAGGTGACAGCTTATTGGTAATGAACAGCCTTTTAGAAAAAGAAGGCATGGGCGGTAAAGTGCAAATGGTGTTTTTTGACCCACCTTATGGAATAAGTTATAAAAGCAACTTTCAAGCATTCGTAAATAAACGAGATGTAAAAGAAAAGGATGAAGATTTGACATCCGAGCCTGAGATGCTCAAAGCATTTAGAGATACTTGGGAATTAGGAATTCATTCTTACTTGACATACATAAGAGACAGAATGTTATTGGCTAAAGAGTTATTAGATGAAAGTGGTTCAGTTTTCATTCAAATTAGTGACGAGAATGTTCACTTAATAAGAAGTATACTCGATGAAGTATTTGACCGTAAAAATGAAGTTGCAACAATTGTTTGGAAGAAAGGAACTCCAGTATCCAAGACTATCAGAAATTCATTTAATTATTTGCTTTGGTATGCTAAAGACAAGGAAAAGGTTAAATCCAGAAAAATATTTTTTGAAAGAACTGGTATTGAAGGAACAACTGAAGACCCCAAGAAATTAGCTCTTTGGGGAGAATTTCAAAATGGTGAAGTCAGAACTTTAACAACAGATGAAAAAAGAAACATACTTCTAACAAGAGAAAAAGCGAATGTCTTTAGGGTAGATAAAATTATTGAACGAGGGGACGATGAAGAGAAGCAATTTGAGTTTGAGTTTGAAGGTCAAAAATATACACCTGACAAAGGATATCAATGGAGAGGAGATAAAATCCAAATGCAAAGATTGCTTGAGGCAAACAGAATCTTAAAAACAAAGGATGGTTTCGGTTTCAAATTTTACATAACTGACTATCCTATCGTTGAGCTAACTAATTTTTGGGATGACACAGCCGGCAATATATCTGACATGATTTATGTGGTTCAAACAAATGAAAAAATCATTCAGCGATGCTTAATGATGACAACCGACCCAGGAGACTTAACGCTTGACATAACTTGTGGAAGTGGAACTACGGCTTATGTTTCCGAACAATTTGGAAGAAGGTGGATTACCTGTGATACTTCAAGAGTAGCTTTAACTTTAGCAAAGCAAAGATTAATGACAGCCAATTTTGATTACTATGAATTGGCTTATCCAAATGAAGGAATTGGTAGTGGTTTCAAATACAATAAGGTTCCGCATATAACCTTGAAATCTATTGCAAATAATGAAAATCCCCCTGAGGAAACTTTAGTGGATAAACCAATTCCTGACAATAAACGACAAAGGGTAACAGGCCCTTTCACATTGGAAGCAGTTCCTGCACCTGTTGCCAAATCATTTGAAGAAGTTGAAGCAGACACCAACATTGAAGCAGATATTTCAATTTCAAGAAGTGGTGAAACATTAAGGCAAGATGAATGGAGAAATGAATTGCTCCGTTCAGGTGTAAGAGCCAAAGGAGGAAAACTAATTGAATTTACAAGAGTTGAACCGCTAAGCGGAACAAGATTTCTGCAAGCAGAAGCAGAAACAAAAGAAGACAACCCGAAACGGGTTGTAGTTTGTTTTGGCCCTGAGCATGCTCCGCTTGAGCAGCGAATGGTTGAGTTGGCTTTAGAAGAAGCAAGAACGCTGAAACCTAAACCTGAAATTATTCTGTTCTGTGCATTCCATTTCGATTCGGAAGCAAGAAAAGACATTGAAGAAACCAACTGGCCGGGCATTACGCTTTTAGAAGCTCAAATGAATGCCGACTTGTTGACAGATGATTTAAAAAAGAAACGCAGCAGCAACGAAAGTTTTTGGCTCATTGGTCAGCCCGATGTTCAAATCAAAGAAATCAAATCAGGTGACGACAAAGGCAAATACACCGTTGAAGTAAACGGCTTTGATTATTACAATCCAAAAACAGGAACGGTTGACAGTGGTGGTAAAGGCGACATTGCCATGTGGATGCTTGACCATGACTATGATGGAAGAAGTTTATTCCCATCACAAGTATTTTTCCCAATGGCAGGAGCCAAAGAAGGTTGGGCAACTTTAGCCAAAAACCTGAGAGCCGAAATTGACGAAGAAAAAATTGAAGCTTTTGGCGGAACGGTTTCGCTTCCGTTCACCGCAGGTAAAAATGTGGCGGTAAAAATTATTGACGCAAGAGGAATTGAATCATTAAAAATTATCAGATTGTAATTCGATATGAAGAATATAAACAAGCTGATAATTAATTCCCCTTACGTTGAACCGCAACAGTATTGGGAATATATCAGAGACACAAGAGAATTTGTTTTGCAGGAAGGTCGCAGACCCGCAGGTTATGTAGTGGCTTCCGAAAGTTCAAAATCGTTTGACGACCCAGGCACATTCATTGAAATAGATTTAGTCAATACCATTCGCCCAAGAATCAAGAAATGGCGTGAAGATGGTTATCCAGGAGTTACAGGCATTACCAAACGGCTTCTACAACATTGGCGAGACCCGGAAGAAAGAAAAGACCGCAGGTTTTTCTTTTGCCAGTTAGAAGCCATTGAAACATTAATTTGGTTAACTGAAGCACCCGAAGCCGACAAAACGGGCATTGAAATTCCGAGTGATGGCGGAGAGTTTAGCCGTTGGTGCAACAAAATGGCAACAGGTTCGGGCAAAACCATTGTAATGAGCCAACTCATTGCATGGAATGTATTGAATAAAGTAGCCAACGGAAAAGACACCCGATTTTCAAAAAATGTATTGATAGTTGCGCCGGGCTTAACAGTTCGCAATCGCCTCTCTGTTCTCAATCCTACCGACCCTGAAAATTATTATGAAGAATTCAATATTGTGCCTTCGGGTTTGATGGATTCTTTGCGACAAGGCAAAATAAAAATCATCAACTGGCATGGTTTGGCATGGCAAACAGAAGAAAAAATTGCCAAGAAAAAATCTGTTGACAAGCGTGGAGCAAAAAGCGATGAAGCCTATGTAAAAGAAGTGTTGGGCGACATGACCAACGCCGCAAACATTATTGTCATCAATGACGAAGCACACCATGCATGGCGCGTTCCTGCCGAAAGTAAAATCAAAGGTGTAAAGAAGGAAGATATTGAAGAAAGCACCGTTTGGGTTGGAGGTTTAGACCGCATCAACAGAGCGAGAGGAATTTTGCGCTGTTTCGATTTGTCGGCAACACCATTTGCGCCAAGCGGGAAAAAAGCAAGCGAAGAAGCCTTGTTCCCTTGGATAGTTTCAGACTTTGGTTTGAATGATGCCATTGAAGCAGGTTTGGTAAAAACCCCGAGAGTTGTAGTTCGTGACGATGGAAACGTAGATAAAGATTTGCGTTCACGGTTGTATCACATCTACATGGACGAAACGGTGAAAGACGACATCAACCAAAAAGTAGATGAATCAACACCACTCCCCGACCTTATCAGAAATGCTTATTTGCTTTTGGGCAAAGACTGGCAAGCCACTAAAGACGATTGGGTAAAGGCAGGATATAAAATTCCGCCTGTGATGATTACAGTTGCCAATACTACGTTCACATCAGCAAGAATAAAATATTCATTCGACAAAGATGCTTTCAATCTTTCAGTTGCAGGTTTGGGTGATTTGTGCAATCCTGAAAAGACCTTGCAGATTGACAGCAGTATTTTACAAAAAGCAGAAGCCGAAAGCGAAGAAGTAGAACTTGTAGAAGTAGAAGAAACCGAAGACGATTCGGAAGATGCACCAAAAGAAAAGAAGCTCACCAAAAAACAACAAGCAGAACTTTTAAGAAGAACGGTTGACACGGTTGGCAAAATTGGAGAACCGGGAGAACAGATTCAAAATGTAATTTCAGTCGGAATGTTGAGTGAGGGCTGGGATGCAAAAACCGTAACACATATTATGGGCTTACGGGCATTCAGCAGTCAGTTACTTTGCGAACAAGTTGTTGGTAGAGGTTTGCGGAGAACTTCGTATGATGTGGGAGAAGATGGGTTGTTTGAACCTGAATATGTAAATATTTTCGGTGTTCCTTTTACATTCCTTCCTCACGAAGGCGGAACAGATGGCCCACCGCCACCGCCACCCAAGCCAAAGACAGAGATTAAACCTGTTAAGGAAAAAGCAGAACACGAAATCACTTTCCCAAATGTGGTGAGGATTGACCATGTGTATAAACCGCAACTGGCTTTGAATATTGGGAAAGTAAAAACTCTTGAACTTGACCCTTACGAATCCATTACCGAAGCAGAACTGGCTGCCATCATTGCAGGCAAACCAAATCCGGCAGCACTTTCAGAAATTGACTTGAAAGAAATTGGAGAACGGTTCAGACTTCAATCTATCATTTTCAGAATTGCATCTACCATTTACAATTCAGAGAAAAAACCTGATTGGAAAGGAAGCAAAGAAACATTCCTGATTCAACTGATTAGCATTATTGAGAAGTTTATCTATTCGAACAAAGTCGTTATCAAAAATCCTTTATTCAATCAGGACGAAGCAAGGAAAAGAATTTTGATAATGCTGAACATGAACAAAGTTGTGCAGCATATTTGGAATGAAATACGAGCCGTTAACACAGAAGCCCTAACACCAGTATTTGACAAAGAAAATCCAATCCGTTCAACAACAGACATCAGAACCTGGTGGACAAGTAAACCCAACGAAGCATTTGACAAGACACACATCAACTTTGTTGTGGTTGACAGTAAATGGGAATACTTAGAAGCAAAGACCATCAATGAATCCAATGTTGTAAAATCATTCGTTAAAAACGACCATTTAAATTTTGTGGTTTACTATAATTACCAAGGAGTTGTAAGACGCTTTTTCCCTGATTTCCTTGTAAAACTTAAGACAGGTGAAAACCTCATTATCGAAACGAAAGGCCAGGACAATGAACAAAATAAAACTAAGAGAGCATATCTCGATGAATGGTGCCGAGCTATAAATCAACACGGAGGTTTTGGTAAATGGAGTTGGTCAGTTTCGTTTAATCCTAATGACCTTGACCAAATCTTAGAAAATTCGGCATTGAGTTATATGGGTCATATTTTTGTTCAAACGGACAATTATAATATTGCCGAAAGGATATTTAATGCAACAATTACTTTTTTTGAAACGACAGGTTTTGAGATTTCGGAGGAAGGTAGAATTAAACAAGGTTCATGGTTCAAAGAGAAAGTAGTTTACAAAATAAAGAACATTTTTAGAAGCAAAGAAGCTAAAGAAATTTTTGACAAGACAAAAAAGGCAATTGAACTTCAGCAAATAGAAGTGCATCAATCACAAGCAAACAAGAACAATGCAGAAGCAGCAGCAGCTTTGTTGGAAGCCGTAAAAGACGTTCCATTCTTTGCTACAAAAATGGGATCGTTGATTATCATCAAGACGACAGACCAAGACGGAAAAGCGCAAGTAATTACAAGACTTTTGACAACAGAGGAGACAATCTTCTATGACCAGAATCCTACATTACTAAATAACCCAATGGAATTATTGGACAGTTTAAACGATAAATGCAATATTAAACGACTGAATTAGCCTACGCTAATAGAGGGCAGATGTGATACTTACAACCTATAACAATGGAAAGGGAATTAATGCTAGAAAAAAGGTGTAACCCTATTTCTTAATCATTGTACCTAAATCAACTATAAACGTGTTTTGCAAAGGTGAAAACTTGCAGAATACTCCAGTTACCAGAAAAGACCATGACACAACGAGAGCAAGTCGAACTTACATTCAACATTATAAATTCAATCGGATCATTAGCAACTTTTGGGGCATTTATACTTTTATTTTTTAAAGATAAGGACAAACAAAAACAGATTGAGAAATTGAACTCAATAGCTAAAATCCTGGGCGAACAAAATCACAACTTGAAAAAACAAGTTAATTTAAGTGTTGCTCCAATTTTATGGCTTAATGGTGCTGGAACAACGGATAACACTGAATTAAAAATTGACTTAAATAATAAAGGTGAAAGAGCAATTTTAGATGATTTAACATTGAAATCAGGGGATTTCCAACTTCATAGTAAATCCGTTCCTTGGGACTTAGAAAAAGATGACCACCGTTTTATTTTTGCAAGATATACAGGAAATAAATCGATTAATGAAAGTGAATATGAAATAGAAGTTTTATATCATGATAACTTAAATAATAAATTCCGATTGGAAATCGCCGGAAAGGGGTCTCATGTCAAAATCAAGTCAAACCTTGAATGTCTATCATAAAAATAAGCTCTAGAACTGTAGTCATTTTACAGCTTTAAGCATTGTCGTTTGCATTATTACAAATACTAATGGGTTTGCTAACTTGGAATCCGTTGCATGCAGCCTGCAAAAGGAGGTACTGTTTTTTTAAATTTTGCAGTCAATGCAATTAAGTGATATAGTCGTCCAAACGGAAGTTAAACAACATTAATTCAGACACTTTTAGAGAACGGGGTAAGTCATGCCCAATTTTCTCTTCGCCCGGAAGGAAGTGGTCGCTCAGCGCTGCCTAAGAATTATGCCCATTAGGATCTCGTGTTTTCTGGTTATGAATTTCAAATCAGCTGGACTTTAAACTTAACCCATCAATTCCTTCATTAGTTTATCAAAAGCTTCTTTCAGCTCTTTTAATTCCTGTTCTAAACTGGCCACTCTGTTTTCCAAATCGCTAACCGATCTTCGGGCCGGCTCTTCAGGCAATTCCTCTTCTTCGAAATCGGGTGTCCCGCCTAAGAGGTGCATGTACCTAACTTCTTTTTGTCCTGGCTTGCGCGGCATTTGAACAACATATGGCAGGTCACCTCCGGCTAGTTTTTCTAATACTTCCTGTAGCTCCTCCAAGGTTTCAAATTCATACAAACGGCCAGAGTTCGTGTTCAACTCGCCCGGTGTTTGCGGACCCCGTAACAGCAACAGGCAAATAAGAGCCACTTCTGACGGCAATACCGGAAAGGCAATAGCAAAATTGTGTTTGTATTTTACCACCCTGCTCGAGCCACCGCTCGCAGTAGATATCAGCCCCCTCTTCTTTAATGAATTAAGCGCAATAACAACTGTTTCTTCATCATAGTTCACTACCGGCTTACGCGATGTTTTCTGATTACACGCCGCAGTAAGTGCGTTTAAAGTCATCGGATAATAATCAGGAGTAGTTTTACTTTTCTCCATTAAAGCGCCAAGAACTCGTTGTTCCTCTACATCCAGTACTGGCAAGGTTAGTGCATCGTCCATAAGAAGGCGAATATAAAATTAATTCAGACTGACGGGTGTTTCTTTATCGCATCCGTTCAAATTACTCCTGTATTTAAATTCTTGCTGCGTTGACCGTGGAGGTCAACCACCTCCGTCTCCGGATAGAGAACAACCACCTCCGCCCTTCGGGCACCTCCGCCAGCGGAGGACAAATGACGGTGCTACCGGGAAAGTCGTTTCCATAAGGACTGTAAATGATATAAAACCTTCTATAAGGCTACTAGTACCCTTATCCGCAATGCCGCACCTAAAGCATTGTCCTAGGCTGGCGGAGGTGGCTCCCTTAACTAATTAGGTATCACGTTCGCCTTCAGCGCATCTCAGCGCACATCTGCCCGGCTATCATGTAAATACTTTTTCCTACTTTGCAGTCCATGCAGGTTATTGAGATTGCTCAGCAAAAGAATAAGAAACATTTGACTGAGAGCAGCCTACCAATGACCATGCAGGCCCGGCTGATGATCCTTGCATTCTGCATGGTAAAGCTGACACTTCATTTACTTGCCGACAGCCATTCAGGGTTCCAGGGCGACGAATTACTGCATATTGAGACCGGCAAGCATTTAGCTTTCGGGTATATGGAGTTTCCGCCCATGATCGGGATATTGGCTTTTATCCAGAATCTGTTCGGCAGTAGTTCCGTATATGTGCATCGCCTCTTTGCGCACATCGCAAGTATCCTGATTGTCATCTTTGTTGCAAAAACAACAATTGAGTTAGGCGGAAAAAATAAGGCTATCTTTTTGGCGCTATTGTGCATAATTATAGCACCCGCTTTCGGTCGCTCGCAACAACTTTTTCAGCCGGTAGTTTTCAGCCAGTTATTCTGGGTGTTGAGTTTTTACCAACTCACAAGGTTTGTTAAATATCTTGATAAAAGGAGTTTGTGGTATCTAACAGCTTTCGTTGTTTTGGCCTGTTCGATGAAATACGATGCCTTGTTCTTCGTTGTTGGTTTATCCGCCTTGCTCTTTTTCAAAACAACACGCCAAGCCCTTCTGCAGCTACATTTTTGGCAAAATTCAATTGTAGTTATCCTGCTATTGCTTCCCAATTTGATCTGGCAATATGTTAACTCTTTTCCGGTGCTGCAGATGATGGGCAGGCTTTATGAAACACAATTAGACAACCTTTCCCGCGCAGGAAATTTAGGGCAATTGCTTGTCGACGTAAATCCTGTCTGCAGTATGCTGATCATTCCTGCGGCACTCATCTATATTTTCAGAAATAGCAGAGCAATAAGCTTCCCCTTAGGAATGTCTATTATTTTATCTGTTGCTTTTTTATCTTTTGCAAAAGGAAAAGCCTATTATTTCTACCCGATCGTTTTGACAATTCTTCCTTTCGGCGCCATCTTCTGGGAACAGATTATTTTGCAGAGGCGGAAATGGATAATGTATCCGATCACCTTTCTGTTGGTAATGGGTGCTGTTTTAATTCCTTTCGGAATGCCGGTTTATTCTTTCGATCGTTATCTCGCAAAAGTTTATCAGTATGAAAAGAAAGATATTGAAGGTGGAAGATATGGCGTCAAATACGATGAGTATTATACCCGGGAAAAGTGGAGAGAAACCATGCAGCAATTAAAGTCGGTTTACGACAGTTTGCCTGAGAGTGAAAAACCCGGCTGTATAATTTGGGGGAAACATTACGCGCAGGCTGGTGCAGTAAATTTGTTTGGAGCAGATCACCATTTGCCGGAAGCGTTCTCTTATCATGGGAGTTTTTACAGTTGGGCACCTGCAGGTCGGATGCCAAATACAACAATAGCTTTAAGCTATAGGGTTGGCGACTTTTTTAGTCCTTATTTTGACGATGTGAAATTGGTAAGAACCATTTACAATCCTTACGCAGATACCGAAGAAGAACTTTATCAACGAATTTATGTCTGCAAAAGGCCAAAGCAAGACTTCGAGAAAATGAAAGAACTTTTTAAGACAAGAATATTTGAGTAAAACAGCCAGTATCGTAGAATAAATTGTGGCTGGAAGTTATGCACGCAACTGTAAATCGCTATTTTACTTTTTCTTAGATCCTTTACCCTTCCAGCCATCTGCTAAACTAATCACAGGGCAAACTAATCAACTTCTCAAAAAACAATCTATTTTCCTATTTTGCAAGCCATGCAATTCAGTGATATAGTCGGCCAGCAAGAAGTTAAGCAGCATTTAGTTCAAACGGTTTTGGAGAACAGGGTAAGTCATGCCCAGTTGTTTCTCGGCCCGGAAGGAAGCGGCAGTTTAGCACTGGCCCTCGCCTATGCGCAGTTTATTTCCTGCCAGGACAGGCGTGAGCAGGATAGCTGCGGGGACTGTTCTTCCTGCCGGAAGTATAAGAAGCTGATCCATCCGGACCTGCATTTTTCCTACCCTTTCTTTGCGAAGCACAAGGAAGATACGGCACTGAAGTTTCTTCCCGAATGGCGGGAAGCATTCCTGTCAAACCCCTACCTCGGCCTGGATGAATGGCGCAACCAACTGGACGCCGAAAACAAACAGGCTAACATCAATATAGCCGAGTGTCACCAGATCATTTCGAAGCTTAGTTTGAAGCCCTTCGAAGCGGAATACAAGGTCCTGATCATGTGGTTGCCGGAGTATCTCGACAAAGAAGGTAACACCCTTCTGAAGATCATCGAAGAACCGCCTCAGAAAACCTTGTTCCTGCTGGTCGCTCAAAACCAGGATCAGATCCTGAATACCATCCTGTCAAGAACGCAGCTGGTAAAGATCCCCCGTCTCCAGGATGAAGAGATATCCGGTTTTCTTATCGAGCGGAAAGGGGTTTCAGACGCTAAGGCCAGGCAGATCGCTTATCTGAGCGATGGCAATCTGCAGGCAGCAAACGAATTTCTGACCGGGGAAGAAAATGATAATCTGCTCATGTTCCGGGAATGGCTGCAGATAACCTATGCGGATGCAGGCACCAAGATCATCGACTTCACCGAGCGTGCTGCCAAGCTGGGTCGTGAGAATCAAAAGAACTTCCTGCGTTTTGGGATCAACCTTATACGTGAGAGTGTGCTCATTCTTTCGGGTGCTGGTAACCTCGTGCATCTGCCGCAGGCAGAACTCGAATTTATCAGTAAATTCAGCGGCGCAATCGATCTGGCAAAGGCGGAGGCTATCATCGTCGAACTCGAAAAAGCCCACTATCATATCGAGCGCAACGCCAATCCTAAAATTTTATTTTTAGATGTATCTTTGCACTTGGTAAAAATTTTAAAGTTTAATACGCTCCCGTTAGGGACTCAATATATATACTCTTAATTATGGGATGTGGAAGTTGTTCAACAGGCGGGGGTTGTTCGCCTGCTGGCTGTAAAAGTAATGGCTCGTGCCTTACAAATGGATGCAGCAAATTAGATGTTTACGACTGGCTTGCCCACATGGACATGCCGGCAAATTATAAGCCGTTTAATATTATTGAGGTTAAGTTTAAGGGCTCCCGAAAGGAGTTTTACCTGAATGTTGATAATCTTTACCTGGAAGCAGGCGAACTGGTGGCCGTTGAAACCACTACCGGGGGCTATGATATAGGTCATGTTTCCCTGACTGGTGAACTCGTGCGGATGCAGCTGAAAAAGCGGCATGTACGCACGGAGGATGTGGCGAAGAAGATCTACCGCAAAGCCACAGTTGCAGATGTGGACAAGTGGAAGCTCGCCAAGGAAACCGAGTTCACGACCATGCACAAGGCCCGGGTCCTGGCAAAGGATCTCGGTCTGGCGATGAAGTTAAGTGACGTCGATTACCAGGGCGATAAAACGAAGGCCACATTTTATTACACCGCTGAAGGCCGTGTCGATTTCAGGGAACTGATCAAGAAAATGGCGGAGACCTTTCGTATAAGGATCGAGATGCGCCAGATCGGTATGCGCCAGGAAGCAAGCCGCCTCGGAGGGATTGGTTCCTGCGGACGTGAACTTTGTTGTTCAACATGGTTAACTGATTTTAAAACAGTTTCCACCTCTGCCGCACGCTATCAAAACCTTTCCCTTAATACGCTTAAACTAGCAGGCCAGTGCGGCAAGCTGAAGTGCTGCCTGAATTATGAGCTGGACACCTATATGGATGCCCTCCGGGATATCCCGGACAAGGTTGATCGCCTTGAAACCGGGAAGGGAGTTGCCCGGCTTCAAAAGACCGACATTTTCAAAAAACTGATGTGGTTCAGCTATCCCAATGATGAGAACTGGATTCCCGTGGAGATCGGCCGGGTTAAGGAAATTCAGCAGATGAATCGTAACGGCGAAAAACCGGACGATTTGAAAGATGAGGCTGTTGAAATTGAAAAGCCGGTTGTAACGAAGGTACTTGATTACGAAAATGTGGTGGGCCAGGATAGCTTAACACGCCTGGATGATAAGGGTAAGCGGAAGAAAAGCAGCCGGAGTAACAAAAACAGGGCGAAGGCACCTGCTAACACGGGCGACGCCAATGTGCCCCGGCAACCTCAGGGTCAGGGAGCAAGACCGAATCCCAGGGCTGCAGGTCCTGCACAGAATATAACAGCAAAACCGGAGCAGCCTTTAAATGCTGAGGGGAAACCAGCGGCCGGTTCAGGACGGAATAGCCGGAACAATAATCGCAGGAGAAATAACCGGAACAATAATAACCGTCCCAAACCAACCGAATAAATGGCATTAAGAAACCGCTTTCTTCTCACATTTCTTATTCTTGGTTCTTTAAGTCTTTCCTCCTGCCAGGATGCGAACATCGTCGCCGATACAAACAAGGAGATAAGCAACCGGACATGGAGTTATATCAATAAGATCCGGGTGCCGGTGACTATCGAAGACGAGAAAGCGAATTACAATATTTATGTGAACCTGAGGCACACCGGTGATTACAAGTACTCGAATATTTTTCTGCTGATCGGGACACAGGCCCCGGGCGGTAAGTTGGTGAAGGAGCGTAAAGAATTTAAACTTGCTTTACCTGACGGGCAATGGCTCGGGAAGGGTTCAGGCAACCTTTACAGTTACCAGTTACCCTATAAAGAAAAGATCAAGCTTGACAAAAAAGGCCAGTACTTCTTTGAAGTTGAACAGAATATGCGGGATAACCCGCTAAAGGAAGTGACCGATATTGGTATCAGAGTAGAGAAAGCAAGCAATGAATAGTTTTCAGCGTTTTTTAGTGAGTCGGAGTTTCGTCTTCCTGTCGGTATTTGTTATCTTTTTTTGCCTCTTCGCCGTGATCCTTTTGGATGCCCGACATCCCCTGTATATCACGTCTATCATCTGTGGCATTGTTATTTTTATAATGCAGCAATACAGAAAAAAACTTCTCAAGCGCTCCTGAAGATTATTGTCATTTTGATTATTGAATTAAGTCGGATTATTGTAACTTAATTGAAACTCAGGCAGATAAATTTTAAAAATCAGGTAAAATATTTAATTTAGTACCCCTTTAAGTAAATTATATGGAAAAACTCTACCAAAGACTTTTCTTCGTTTTAATACTTTGCCTCCCTGCTTCGCAACTGGTTGCGCAGAGTTTAACTGGAAAAATTACCGATCAGTCCGGCATTGCCGTATCAGGTGCTAGCCTCCACATACAAGGATTAACTTCGACTGTCAGCAATTCGACAGGTGAATACTTCTTTAAGCTTCCTTCAAAAGGCAGCTATCGCGTAAAGATCACTTCATCCTTACATCAGCCCCAAAGCCAGGATGTGTTTGTAAAGGGCAATAAGGTCAGCAATTTTGTATTACAGCCGCTTGGCTCGGTTCGCGAAGAGAAATCAGTTACAGGCTCCCGCAGGCTTGTTCCTGTGTCGAATTATGAATCGTCAACGCCCGTTGATATCATCACTTCTGCCGATCTGAAAATGTTCGCTCAAAAAGATGTGACGCAGATACTGAATTATGCCATGCAGTCTTTCAGCTCAAACCGGCAGTCCATTGCCGGTGGAACCGATCATATCGACCCTATTTCACTCAGCGGCCTTGGTCCCGACCAGGTACTGATATTGGTGAATGGAAAGCGGCGGCATTCAACCGCGCTGGTCAATATAGATGGTACCGTAGGCCGGGGCGCAGCAGGGACAGACATGAATTCAATTCCTGTATCCTCTATCGAACGTATAGAAATATTGCGTTCAGGCGCATCTGCGCAATACGGATCAGATGCTGTTGCCGGCGCTATAAATATTATACTGAAGAGCAATTCGCCGTTTAATATGTCAATGTCTTTCGGTCAGACTGCAAGCAATACCCTTGGCCGGAATTTCAACGATGGAAAGACTTTCCAGGTGGATTACAGCGAAGGGATCGACCTTGCCGGACGTGGCTCACTTAATTTTTCAGGGCAGTACCTCTACAGGGGAGCAACTGATCGGAGCGGCCTGGACACCCGGCCCCTGCTCTATTCGGCTTTGCCTAAAAAGAAGGATTGTGAATGCGACGAAGCTTTCCAGCAACGGTATGGCGAACTCAAATCAGCAGATGATCAGCTGGCCCTTGCATCAGGCCTGAGCCGGGACAACATGCGCGTGGGTAATGCAGAATCGGCAAATGGCGGTTTTCTTGTTAATGGCCAGTTCTCATTGCTAAAAAACGCAGAGCTTTATCTCACGGCAGGTTATACTCTTAAAGCAGGAGAAGCAGCAGGATTTTCCCGCCTCCCCAGCGAAACCACGCAGATCGATCTGAGTATGTATCCGAACGGTTATTTGCCCTTAATAAATAGCGGTATAACGGATCTGTCTGTTGCTTCAGGCCTAAGAGGGCGAATTGCAGGATGGAACTATGACCTAAGCCATATAACCGGTAAGAACAAAATAGACTTTCATATCTCACGTTCATTAAATGCTTCCCTGCCACTGGGTACCAGCCCTAACAATTTTAACGCCGGGGAACTTTCCTTCAGGCAGAATACAAGTAATCTGGACATAAGCCGAAGGTTTGCATTCAGCGGACCCTTCAAGTCGGTGAACGCCGCATTTGGAGCAGAGTACAGGTCGGACAACTATGAGATTGGGAAAGGTGAAGAATTATCCTATTCATTCGGGCAACCCTCTAAAGGAATACCAGGCAGGAAAATGGGTTCGCAATACGCACAAGCAGGCGCTCAGGTCTTTCAGGGATTTACTCCCGGAAACGCACTTAGCCAGTCAAGAAATAATAGAGCAGTTTACGCAGATTTTGAGACAGAAGTTGGATCAAGGGTTCGGTTGGGATTAGCCGGTCGATTGGAAAACTATAGTGATTTCGGTTCCAACTTTTCCTACAAATCAACAGGCAGATATAATTTTTACAAAGATTATTCGGTTCGGGCTGCTTATTCGACAGGTTTCAAGGCTCCTTCTTTGCACCAGCGTTATTTTAATAACGAGAGCAGTTCCATTATAAACGGCTTGCCTTCAAGGACGCTGATAGCAAACAACGAAAGTTCGATTGTTAATCAGTTTGGGATCGGTTCACTCAGGCCAGAACTTTCTAATTCTTACAGCTTTGGTCTGACGGGTAAGATAACAAAGAACATCTCAATAGCTGCGGATGCTTACCAGATCGATATCGATGACCGGATCGTTTTGTCCGGTGCGTATAGTCGCGAACGCGATTCAAATGGAGCAATCCTCCCCGGCGGTGATGTTAACCAGATACTGAACAGAGTTGATCCGGTCGGATATATTAATAGTGTTCAATTCTTTGCGAACGCTGTATCTACCAGAACCCGCGGACTGGATCTGCTGGTTTCAGATCGTTTCAAGCTCCGAAGCCCGGGTCAGAGTATTACTCTATCAGCGTCACTGAATCTCAATAAGACGACTGCCGGTAATATTTATGTTTCCGATCAGATAAGCAATAACAGCACTCTGACCACGAAGTTATTTGACCGCCAGGAACGTTCAAGGATTGAATCCGCTTTGCCGAACAGCAAGGTCAATCTTACAGCCAATTTTGCGGCTAAGAACTGGGGAATGGCATTAAGAACGGTTCGTTTTGGGGAGGTAGCTTATAACAATCCATTCAACCCTGCATTTCCCGAAGTTAACACACCTCTGATCCCCGATCAGACCTTTGCTGCCAAATGGGTGACCGATCTAACGATGAATTACACCTTTACAAATGAATTAAACATTGCATTTGGAGTTAGTAACCTACTTGACGTGTATCCCGACACGCTATATATGGATCCTAACAATCGACAGGATAATTTGTCGGGTGATCTTCTTCAGAATTATACCCAAAGTGCAAGTCGCGATCATACGGCGAACGGACGTATCCCGTACAGCAGCAATGTAACACAGTTCGGCTTCAATGGCCGGCACATATTTGGCAAACTTACTTACAGTCTTTAAAAAAGTCAGTCGTTAAGACGTTTCAAAGCAGAGCCCCCGGGTTAGTCCCCGGGGTTTTGTTGTTTAAAGTAAGAAGCAAAATTGCGTAATTAGTTCTTTCATAATGGATTAACTATTCTTAAATTGAAGTTAAAATCATTTATTATGAAAAGTCACTTACTTAAAGGCCTGCTGGTTATGGTATTATGCCTTCCGGGATTTGCGGGCGTCGCGCAGGTATTAAAAGGCAAAGTCGTTGATTCAAAAGGTAATCAGCTCCAGGGTGTGAGCGTGCAGGTTCAGGGCCAGGCCTTAGGTACTTCGACCGACCAAAATGGCGAATATGCATTAAAATTACCTAACGAAGGATCTTTCCAGGTCAGGGTTTCATTCGTCGGATATGTGACAATAAATGAAACCGTTGCTGTAGGGAGTGAGACAACGATTCGCAATTTTACGCTGCGTGATGCAGATTCTTCACTCGATGAAGTGATTATTATAGGCTCCCGGTCTACAGTTCCGCGTACCAATGTAGAAACCGCTGTTCCCGTAGACGTTATATCCGCACGGGACGTAAAGAATTTCGCGCAGACGGATGTTACGCAGATATTGAACTATGTGGCTCCCTCATTCAGCTCTAATCGCCAAACTGTCTCTGACGGTACGGATCATATCGACCCGGCATCATTAAGAGGTCTCGGACCTGATCAGGCCCTGGTTTTGGTAAACGGGAAGAGGCGACATACGACGGCGCTTGTAAATATTAACGGCACCTTCGGCCGCGGGACTGTCGGTACGGACATGAATTCCATACCGGTAGCCGCAATAGACCGCATCGAGGTTCTTCGGGACGGCGCAGCAGCACAGTATGGCTCGGACGCCATTGCCGGCGTTATCAATATCATTCTTAAGGAAGTTGCCCCGCTGAGTGTTTCGGCTACCTACGGTCAAACGGTAACTGAGGCATTAGGAAGAAACTTTAGTGACGGCGAAACTTTTCAGGTTGATCTTAGCAAGGGCTTCAATCTTAGTAACAAGGGCTTTGTCAGTTTCGGTGCCCAGTATCTTGACCGTGGCGCTACAAACCGCGGCGGGCCTGATACCCGGCCACTTTTATATACGTCTCTGCCTTCCAAAGGCGCAAATGAAACGGAAGAAGCCTTCCAGGCAAGATATGCGGATCTGAAAGCTGCTGATGACGCCCGCGCTCAGTCTGAGGGACTTGACCGCAATAATATGCGGGTCGGCAACTCGGATTCGGATAACCTTGGTTACTTTGTTAACGGTGAATATCAGGTCGGCCGAAGCAGCCAGGTGTATCTGAATCACGGATACACCAACAAGGCCGGCGAGGCTGCGGGCTTCTATCGTCTGCCTTCGCAGGCTTCGCAGATAGACGTTACCATTTACCCGAATGGATTTCTGCCATTAATAACGACCGATATCAACGATGTTTCAGTTTCTGCAGGTATCAAGGGAACGCTTGGTCAGTGGAACTATGACCTGAGTAATACATTTGGGCAGAATTCTATAGAATTTGATATAAAAAATACGTTGAATGCCTCCCTGCCTATCGGCACCAGCCCAACGCAGTTCTATGCCGGAAAACTAAGGTTCGGTCAGAATACGACCAACCTGGATGTGTCGACGAAGTTTGCTTTTGGCGCTGGTAGTAATACGCTGAACCTAGCCTTTGGGGCGGAGCACAGGAGTGATAGCTATGAGATCAGTGAGGGAGAAGAGTTGTCCTATTCCTTCGGACAGCCCTCTGCCGGTATTCCCGGCCGGATGATAGGAACTTCGTTTACCGCTGCGGGCGCACAGGTTTTTCCAGGCTTTACACCTGCGAACGCATTGGAGAAGTCAAGGAACAACACAGGTTTTTATCTCGATGTTGAGGGAGAAGTTGGACCGCGTGTATTGCTCAGTGCAGCCGGCCGTTACGAAGACTACAGTGATTTCGGTAACAACTTCTCTTATAAATTTACCGGAAGGGTGAAATTGATTGATGAGCTTGCGGTTCGCGGAGCAATAGCCTCGGGCTTCAGGGCACCTTCCTTGCACCAGCGTTACTTCAACAATGAAAGTACCCAGTTCGTTCAGGGCTTGCCTACCCAGGTGCTAACTGTAAACAATGATCACGACGTTGTACGCCAGTTTGGGGTGGGTCCCCTTAAACCTGAGTTATCGCACTCTTACAGTGTCGGACTGGCAGGCCGGGTAGCCGAGAAGCTAACATTCACGGTGGATGCCTACCAGATAAATATTGACGACAGGATCGTGTTTTCAAGTCAGTATACCAGAGAAAGGGATGCCAGCGGAAATCAAATTCCCGGTGGAACGGTGAATCAAATATTGAATACGGTTGACCCGAACGGGGTTATTAATAGTGTTCAATTCTTTACAAATGCCATAAAGACAAAGACAAAGGGGCTGGATATCGTCTTAAGCGACCGGTTTGATCTCGGCACAGCGGGAAGACGGATCACCCTTACGGCCGCAGCTAACTTTAACGACACCAAGGTGGATGAGGTTCAAGGATCAGACAAGATTGAAAGTGATCCGGCGTTAAAAGCAAAACTGTTTGACCGGCTGGAACGCTCCAGGTTCGAGACATCTATTCCCAAAAACAAATACTCGATTACTGCCCACTATGGAGCTGAGAAGTTCGGCTTGTTAGTCAGAACGGTAAGATTTGGTGAAGTGACGTCGCTAAACGCAACCGATCCATCTACCGCAAATTTGCCGCCTGAAATGGACCAGACTTATTCACCCAGGTGGATCACCGACCTTACCGTTAATTACAATATCAGGAAGGATATCAATATCGCAGTGGGCGCAAATAATCTGTTCGATGTATATCCTGACCAGACCTACATTGACCCAAGGAACAATCAGGATAATTTAAGCGGTGTTTCGACAACCAACTATACCGGTGGTCGCGATAATACATCCAATGGCCGGTTCATGTACAGTCGTGCTGTTCCCCAGTTTGGATACAATGGACGATATGTCTTCGGTAAACTAACTTTTACCTTATTATGATAAGACAAATCCCCGGAGATATTCTTCCGGGGATTTGTTTATAGCAATTCAATAAGCGACTCCAGTTTCATTCCCCGTGATCCCTTTACCAGGATGAGGCATCCCGTGATAGGGTTCTCAGCTAATGCCGAATATGCTTCACCTGTTGAATGGTAGAATTCTGCGTTTCCAGGTATCGAATTCTTGTGTTTGTAAAATTCTTCACCAATAAAAACACTTCGTTCACAATCAAGGCTAAGTGCCTTGCCGATAATTTCCAGATGCTCTGCGCCCGCTTCGTTCCCTAACTCAAACATGTCGCCGAGAACAAAAGCCTTCAATGGCGCGGGATTATCGTTTAGATTTTCAAGAGCAACCTTCATGCTGCTTGGATTCGCATTATAAAAATCGCAAATCACTGTATTCTTTTCGGTTTTGGTGATCTGTGAGCGGAAATTGGTAGGCCGGTAAGATTTTATACCCTGGTTTATCTGCTCAGCAGATAACTTAAAGTATGATCCCACACAGATAGCAGCAAGAATATTTTCAAAGTTGTATGTGCCGGTAAGATTTGAATTGGCGATGTGGGTCGTATCGTCTATTTCCATAGCTTCCTTATGCCAACTGACCGTTAGGTAAGGGCTTGATTGTTCAAGAGAGCCGGATACGAAATTATCGGCCGTGCTTCCGTAAGAAACGACCTTTCCAATGTTTCTTTCCCTGCTCATATCGATCAGGGTGTGATTGTCGCTATTTATAAAAGCTATCCCATCATTCAGACCCAGGTATTCGTAGAGTTCACCTTTCGCAGTTTTCACTCCCTCAAAACTTCCAAATCCTTCCAGGTGAGCTTTCCCGACATTTGTAATAAGGCCATGCGTGGGCTGAGCAATGGAGCAGAGGAATTCTATCTCTTTCACATGATTCGCTCCCATCTCAATTATGGCAATATCTGCGTCTTCCGGGATTGAAAGGATGGTGAGGGGTACACCAATATGATTATTTAAATTCCCGACCGTGGCGTGTGTCTTGCAGTGCTGGGAAAGGACCGAGTTCATTAGCTCCTTGGTGGTCGTTTTTCCATTTGTGCCGGTAATAGCAATGAAAGGTATCTTTAGCTGTAAGCGATGGTAACGGGCGAGTTCCTGTAAAGATTTCAGAACATCGTCGACCACTAAAAAACGATCGTCAGCTTTGAAGGTGGGCTTATCTATAACTGCCCAGGCAGCACCAGCTTCGAGGGCTTTTGCGGCGAAGGTGTTTCCATCAAAATTGTCACCTTTCAAAGCAAAGAAAATGCTTCCGGGCGTTATCTTGCGGGTATCCGTGCTGATCGTCCGTGTTTGAAGATATTTTTGATATAGGAGTTCCGTGTTCATTCCTGCAATATTAACAAGCTTTTGAAGAAATAGCTTGTTGGTTTGAAAAATTGCTTCAATATAAATTTTGACTTTAATTTGTAGATTAGACGCATGAGAAGAACTCTGCTTTTTTTTTTCCTCCTTTTAATCAGCTTTGTAAACGCTGACGCACAGAAAATTAAATCACCATCCGAATTTCTTGGGTATAAGCTCGGCGATCAGTTTACGCCGCATTACCGGGTAGTCGAGTATTTTAGCTACCTGGCATCTGTTTCAAAAGATGTAATGCAGTTAAAATCGTATGGTAAGACCTATGAAAACCGGCCCTTACTCGCTGCATTCGTTTCCTCACCGCAGAATATCGCAAAATTAGAAGATATCCGTAAAAATAACCTGCGCTTAGCCGGCGTTGAAAGCGGAGCCGGCGAGACATCTCAGCCTGCAATCGTATGGCTTAGTTATAATGTGCATGGTAATGAATCGGTTTCTACCGAAGCCTCGATGCAAACCTTATATGACCTGGTGGATCCATCGAACAGCAAGACTAAAAGCTGGTTGCAGAATTTAGTGGTCGTTATAGATCCATGTCTCAATCCGGACGGGCGGGAAAGATATGTTAACTTTTATAATCCGGTTCGCAATCTGACGGCTGATCCGCTGCCGTCATCCCGCGAACATATGGAGCCATGGCCGGGCGGCAGGGCAAACCACTATTACTTTGATCTGAACCGTGACTGGGCCTGGCAAACACAAGTTGAGACACAACAACGTGTCGGATTATACAATCAATGGCTGCCGCAGGTACACGTAGACTTCCATGAACAGGGAATAAACGAACCTTATTATTTTGCACCGGCAGCGGAACCATATCACCAGGATATTACCAAATGGCAGCGCGAATTCCAGACGATCATCGGGAAAAACAACGCGCGCTATTTTGACGAAAAAGGATGGATGTATTTCACCCGCGAACGTTTTGACCTGCTGTATCCTTCGTATGGGGATACATACCCTACCTATAATGGTTCCGTTGGAATGACCTATGAGCAGGGCGGTTCAGGCAGAGCCGGTCTTGCAGTTATTAATGAGGAAGGGGATACCCTGACATTAAGGGACCGTATCGAACATCACTATACAACCGGTTTGTCTACCGTAGAGGCTGCTTCAAGGAATGCAGAGAAGGCAGTTAATGAGTTCAAGTCATACTTCGCGTCAAGCAAGTCGAATCCCGCAGGTGAGTACAAGGCCTATGTGGTGAAGGGAAAAGAAAACCCGGAAAAGCTAAAGGCTCTTGCTACCCTGCTTAAGGGTAATGGGATAGACTTTGGCTATGGATCATCAAAAGGTGCTAATGGTTTTAACTATTTCACCGGTAAAACCGAAAGCTTTTCAGTGGAACCGACCGATCTGGTGATCAGTGCCTATCAACCTAAATCAGTTATGCTGAAGGTTTTATTTGAGCCAACAACTTTTGTGTCGGATTCCGCTACTTACGATATTACCGCCTGGGCGATGCCCTATGCTTTTGGCCTCCAGGCTTACGCAACAAAGGAAGCGCTTAAGCCTCAGAGCCGGACACTGCCTGTTCTGCCGCCGGTCGAAAATAAAGTGGATGGTAAGGCTGTAGCGTACATCGCCAACTGGAATGCTGTTGCTGATGTCAAGTTCCTGGCTGAGCTGTTAAAGAAGAATGTAAAAGTAAGATATTCAGAGGTGCCGTTCGAAAGCGGCGGCAAACGCTTTAATGCCGGTTCCTTAATCATTGCCCGCACAAGCAACGAAAGCCTGAACGGCAACTTTGACCAGGCAATCGCAGAAATTGCCAGCAAGTCAGGGATAACCTTGCAGTCGGTTTCCACAGCATTTGTTGATAAAGGAGCCGATCTGGGCTCAGACAAGATTCGCTATATAAAGAAGCCTACAGTCGGCTTGATAGCTGGCGAGGGCACATCGTCATTATCCGCAGGTCAGATATGGCACTTCTTCGAACAGCAGATTGGTTACCCCTTAACCATTTTACGGCCGCAGGATGTTGGCAGGTTAAGCCTGAATGAATTTGATGTTCTGATCTTTCCGGATGGTGAGTTTGAAGATTTTGGTAATGAGAAAATGCAAGCCTGGATCCGGCAGGGTGGAAAGCTGATTGCTATGGAAGGCGCGGTTGCCCAGCTTGCTGGCAAGAAAGGTTTTAGTCTGAAAACGAAGGCGGATGAAAAGAAGGACGAAAAGAGTAAAGACCCATATGAGAATCTTAAATCGTTTAAGAATCGTGAACGGGATAATTTACCTTCCAGCATTCCAGGAGCTATATATAAAGTGAACATGGATAATTCTCATCCGCTTGCGTTTGGCTATCCGGAATTCTATTACACTCTTAAACTGGATGACCGCCTGTTCTCATACCTCGACGGGGGCTGGAATGTCGGTGTGCTTAAGAAAAATAATTATATAACCGGATTTGCGGGCCAGAAAACCAAAAAGAAACTGGTGGATGGTTTATTGTTTGGAGTGGAAGAAATGGGCCGTGGTTCTGTCGTGTACCTTACGGATGATCCCCTGTTTCGCAGCTTCTGGGAAAATGGCAAGCTCATGTTCAGCAATGCTGTGTTTATGGTTGGGCGCTAAGGCCTAACAGGCTGATTTTTCTGCTAATTAATGTAATTGCACCTGCGCGTAAATAATTGTTGATTGTAGTAATACTGTGACTATATTGCATTTTTATATTCTGAATTTGAAGTGCTTGTATCCTTACTTGTGGCGCAGTATTAAAGAGGGTTTTCTTTTTTTTAGTCTACTACTTGTCCATTTTTCTGTATCAGCTCAGTCAAACACCAGTCCGGTGCTGAGGGGCCTTGTCGAAAACCAGGAGCAAAAGCCGCTGGAGGGTTCGGTTATCAGCCTTACCAGGTCCTCGGATTCTTCGATCGTAAAATTTGAAGTTTCAGATAAAAGCGGCGTTTTTCAGTTCAACAGCCTGAAGAAGGACAGCTATCTGTTGCGAATCACTTGTGTAGGTTATAAAACGCAGTTCGTGGGACCTGTGAATTATACATCCGCCGGGCCTGGTATCGATGTGGGACGTATCCGCTTGCAGCGCGATTTAATTGATTTAAAAGAGGTATCGATTGTCGACAAGAAAAGTTTTATTGAGTTAAAACCTGGTAAAGTAGTGCTTAATGTTTCAAGCAGTATTCTCGCGGCAGGTAATTCTGCCTATGATATCATGAAGACTGCTCCCGGCGTTCAGATGGATGCTGAAGATAATATCAGGCTGAACGGGAAAACGAATGTTCTGATCGTTATCAATGGTAAGCAAACCTTCATGGAGCGTGACGCCGTCCTGGATATTCTTAAGAGCACACTTAGCAATGAGATTGAAGAGATTGAACTGATCAGTAATCCTTCCTCAAAGTTTGATGCCGCAGGAAGCGGTGCCGTCATCAACATAAAAACAAAAAAGAATAAAAACTTTGGCGCTAACGGAAGTTTAACCGGTATGGCCGGGATCAGCGATAACCCCAGGGATACCGATCCAAATAAACGATTTAATTCCGGCCTGAATCTTAACTTTCGAAGCAGAACTTTAAACCTGTTTGGCAGCTACAACTATGCCGATGTTCCCGTTTCGCGAGATATTTCCATTGACCGGAGAATAGACAATGCCCTCCAGACTAATATTAACGTTGACTATGAAAGCCTCAGCAGGCGGCTATCGGATGTCTATCGGCTCGGTGCTGATCTCACACTGGTTCCCGATCATGTAATTGGATTCATGGTTAATGGCTCCACGAACGATCTTCGTATCAATAAAAGGAATAACTCTGATATAGTAAACAGAGGCGTACTGGATTCCACAATCAGAACTTCGTCAGGTCAGAACCGCGGATTAAGTACGCAGGTTTTTAACTTCAACTATAAGGGCCGTTTGGGAAAACGGGGCGGCGATATTTCTTTTGACTGGGACATTATAAATTATGAGCGAACCTCCACGGAACTGCTCACAAATGAGTTTTTCGATGCAGCTAATAATCCCTATCGCGAAAGCCTGCTTTTTAAGAACAGCTCACCGTCCGGATACAACGTACAGAGCCTGCGAATAGACTACACTGTGGCTCTGAGCAAAAAAGGACGGCTGGAGCTTGGAGTACAGGGAAGCAAGGTAAAAGGCGACAGCCATCTTGATTTTGGCAGGCAGATATCCGCTGATTTTTATCCCGATGACAGGTTTACCAACCACTTCCTGATTGATGAGCAGATTACTGCCGGATATGCAAACTATAATTTTGATTTCAGAAGTTCAAGTTTGGTGCTGGGATTACGTGCTGAAAACACTAGGTCAGAAGGCACCTCAGTAATCCGGGATGAAACGAATAGCCGAAGTTATTTTAATTTCTTCCCGAACCTGCAGTTCAGTCAAACGCTGGATAAAGATAACACGCTGTTATTTTCCCTAAGCCGGCGGATAACCCGTCCGGGTTATGATAACCTTACGCCATTTGTAGCCTACCTCGATCAATACAGTTATCGGTCTGGAAATCCCCTGATCAACCCTGAATTCAGCAACATCGCTGAGATCACGCATGTGTATAAAAGCAAATTCTCATCTACACTCCGCGCAAAACTCACCAATGATCTCATCCAGGAGATTAGCGAACAGGACGATGTGACGCATGTAAATACAGTTATTAGCCGGAATATTGACCACCATTACTTTTACGGGCTTGAATTTAATGCCCCGGTAGAGCTGTTGTCGTGGTGGAATGTAAACTTGAATCTGCAGACCATGTATGAACGATATGTTACTTCTTCGGTTACGGGGAGTTTTAAGAATATCAGCCCTTCTTTAATATTCAGTGCTATTCAGTCATTCAATTTAACGGGTAACTTATCGGCAGAAATAAACAGTAAGTATGAAAGCCCGACCGTTTACGGGATATATAGTTATAAAGCGGCATACAATGTTGATGCTGCGGTTTCCCAAAGCCTGTTAAAAAATAAGGCGACTTTGCGCTTTCGTGTTTCCGATATCTTTAATACTTCTGCCAACCAGTACAGTTCGAATTACCGGAACTTAAACCTGCATTCCCGCGAGAAAAGAGATTCCCGGATTGCCCAGCTAAGTTTTTCATATCTGTTCGGACGTCAGACAGTAAAGGGAGCGCGTAAGAGGAATACCGGGTCTGAAAACGAACAGGGAAGAATTGGGTCGTAACATCTGAATGGAGGCTTCGATCTTCTGTCTCGATATCCCTCAACCGAATAAAAAAACGCCGGTCAGTTTCCCTTCCGGCGTTTCCTCAATCAATCATAATCAAAAACTTAATTCTTCATCCTGTTAGCTTCGTCTTCAAGACCGGTTGATCGGCGGCGTGCGGCTTTAACTTCGTTCTTACCGAAGCGGTAGGTTAATGTGATGCGGGCAACCTGGCTTTCACCTTTCTCCGTGAAATTGAGGTTCATATTTTGGTATGTGGTCGATAAATGCTGGGTGCGCGTATTGAACAGATCATTCATCGAGAGGCGAACGTTCATCTTATTATCCCAAAAAGACTTACGGAGACCTGCGTTCATCACCAGCTGCGACTCGATCTTAAATATGCCATACTGAAGCGGTGACTGATACTGGGCAGACAATTCAGCAGTAAATGTCTTATCAAGAGTAAAGGAATGGTCCATGTTGTAGGTCATTGCGAACTGGCCGGCATCCAGGTCTCCCTCATCAGACTTCGACTTGAAGCCCATATGGAATAACTGCAGGTTATTATTGATGTTCCACCATTTTTGCACCGGGATCGGGGCGAATACTGATAGGGCATAAACATCCTGCTCATCGAGGTTTCGTTCGATCGCGAACGTCTTCAAGGTTTCATCTTCCTGTTCTGTTACAGTGGTCATCACATCAACGGTATGGCTATAGCTTAGAGAGGTAGTGATACTTCCTTTATAAGTATGCGAAATGTCGAATGAACTGGTGAATTGCGGATTCAGATACGGGTTACCTTTTTGAAAAGTATATTCATCCAGGAAGTTCATGAACGGGTTCAGGTTATCATATGAAGGACGGTCTATTCGACGGCTGAAGGAGAAGCCCAGTTGATGGTTTTTATTCACCGTATGGGAGAGAGACAAGCTTGGAAACAATTTAATATAATCACGCTCTACTATCTCGTTCTTGGTAATTGAGTTTCCTTTCGAAAATGTCTGTTCTGCACGCAGGCCAAACTGAAGTCCGAACTTCTTGAACTCCTTGCTGAAATTCAAGTATGCTGCATTGATATTTTCATCATACAGAAAGCGGTTAGAATAGTCAGCATCTGGAATCCATGCTTCACCCTCCAGTCTGGCGAGTAACAGGTCATTGTCCGTTTTAACAACGCTGCTTTTGATACCGGCCTCAAACTTTGTTGTTTTGCTGAGCGGATGGGTATAATCTATCTTTATTGATTTCACATCAATAGAAGACGGCGCATAGTTTTTTACAAACAGCCGGTCGCGCTGCTCAATGTTGGTGGCGGTATAAAGATTATCTCTTATCTCGTCATGATTGCTTTTGTAATCAGAGTAATCAAGGTCGACAGATAATTCCTTCCCTGAAGAATCCAAAGTACCTTTGTAGTTCAGGTTATAGGCCATATTCTGGTACTTCTCTGTATTGGTGCCAACAATGCTGATATCCTCAGCCTGGTTGAAGTTGTTGCTGCGTGCAGTATTACTGTTACTGTTCTCTTCGTTGCGATTGAAATACCCGTTTGCCAGAACACCAATTGTGTGGTTTTTGTCAATAAAGAGGTCAACCCCTGTTTTGAACGAGTTACTAAGCCGGCGATTATCCCAGTCATTCAACTGAGTGAAGTTGGTAACTGTGTCCTCGTAAGTCACAACCCTGTTAAGATCCAGATTGTTCATCCGGCCGTTGTTCGCATAGTTATAATTTCCAAACGCGTTGATCTTTCCCTGGCGGTAGTTCAATGTGGTTCCGCCTTGATATTTGGAAGTCTGGCCGTAACCTGTGCCTCCTGTCAGGGTACCGTTCAGGCCCATGCTTTTACTTTTCTTTGTTTTGATGTTGATAATGCCGGAAGTACCTGCTGCGTCATAACGGGCAGAAGGGCTGGTGATCAGTTCGATTGACTCGATCTGGTTACTTTGCATATTCCGGAGCATATTGGCAACATCAGCGGAGCTCATATAGGTTTGTTTACCGTCGAGCATAATAAGCACGCCCTGCTTCCCTTTCATAGAGATGTTGTCATCTTTATCCACTGTTACCCCGGGCGCTTTTTCCAGCACTTCCATAGCGGTACTGCCCGCAGAAACGCTGCTGTTCTCCACGTTCATCACCAGTTTATCCATCTTGCGTTCGATGAAGGGCTTCTGAGCGACAATACTTACTTCCTTCAGATTTTTAGAATCCGGGCCGGTTTGAAGCTGTTCTACCTGGACCGAAGGACTGGATGCATCCAGTTTAAAAGGTTTACTTTTTACTTTTTTATAACCGACCATTGTCACGGTAATTATATACTCACCGGAGGGCAGGTTCTCTAACAGGTATTTTCCTTCCAGATCCGTCATCGAGGTTTTAACCATAGAAGAATCGGAGGATCTTAAAAGCAGGACAGTGGCGAAGTCCAAAGGCTTTTTCTGATCGTCAACCACCACGCCGGTGATCTTGCTCCCGGCTAGTTTTGTTTGCGCCCACGAGTGCTGTGTCACGGTAGCCAGGAGAGTGATCAAAAGGATCACTGTAAGGGCTGAATAGTTTGTTTTCATCATTGTGTTTCGGGTTTGATAACCTGTGTTTCCTTGTTTGTTATTCCGACATTCAGGCAATACTTTTCCCATTAAGGTATAAATATGCCTTTCGCGTTGAATTAAGCGGTTGTTAGCTAATTATTAAGATGCTGCCCTTGATATGCAGCTGATATGTTCTATGACGCTTAGCGGGTACAAAGGGTTACATAGGCTTGAAAATTTTATTAAGGTCCGGCGGCTAAGCCGAACCTGTTTGTTAGTTTTCTTCAAATTCACCACGTTTCCTGCGAAACAGCGAATCATTTTTACATTTCAGACCTTCATCCGTCATGATCCATTCGCTGAGTGAATTCTCAGGTGAATTTTCCGGCTGACAATCCCATAAATTGTGATCTTCCAGGTACCGGTTCAGGTTGCCATCAATAAGTACTCGGGTATTCTTCGGAATGCGCAAGGTGAGATCAACACGCTGATCACGCCAAAGCTGATTTTTATGTATGCGCGTATTCCAATCAAATTGCAGCAGTGAATCCTGCTGAAGGAACTTGTAGTTTGTTGATTGGGCTGACTTTAACGCTGATTCGAAATTCGGTCCGCGGGCACTGAACTCCTGGTTAAGGGTCGCTTTACCGCTTTCGCTCATTTCAATCCTTAATCTGACATTCCGCGGCATATCAAAGTCATGCTCTTCATCATTAATGATGATCTTACTCTTAAAGTCATCCCGGTCAATATCATACTGCATACTGTCTTCTTTTGTCAGGTATTTTACAGGGTTCAGTTTCAGGTAATAAACCGAGTCCGCTTGTATCTCTGTCACCTGTGAAAAGGTGGCTTCATCCGTAAACTGACCGGCTACTTTTGATCCGTAGTAAACCCCAAGTCCGATACCGGCAAGCCAAATGATCAGCATGGCAAATGAGCCTGTGCGGCTTACCACGCTCCTGTTAAATAATACCCTGATAGCGAACAGGATTAATGCAACCAGCGGGATGAAAACGATCACAAATGCGCTGAACGACAGTACTGATTTATATTCTGGGTTGACTATATTGAACGGGAAATGATTGAGTTCAGATGACTGCCAGACTCCCAGGAAGGCAAGCAGGCCAACAACCAGGGCGAACAGGAACATAGCACCGATGAAGATAATAAAGGCACCGACCACCTTAACGGCGATCATCAAAATCCTGCCTGCTACACGGGCGAATCGGTCGATCAGAGGTGCTGCCTCGCTTGAAGCACGGTGAAATCCATGCCGAAGGCCTTCCAATTCCTCATCGAAATTCTTTTTAAATGTTTGAATATTTATAGGCTCGCCCCTCATGGCCATTCTATCAGCCCGGCTTAGTGCCTTGGGCATTACGATCCATAGAATGATATAAAGCATGATCCCTGTTCCGCCGAAAAAGACCAAAAGCAGCAGGATCAGTCGTATCCAGCGTGGTTCGATATCGAAATAGTGGCCGACGCCGGCACACACCCCCGCGATAACACGGTCGTCCATATCCCGCATCAGTTTTTTCTCCACTTTATAGCCGGTTCCGCCCGCAGTAAAGTGAGGCTCACCATCTTCCTCCTGTTCGAAATCTGCAACGTTGCCCATCAGGGCAGTTACTTCCCGTACATCCTGAAGGATGATCACCTGCTTGTTCTCAGCCTGAAGTCGTTCAGTGAACATTTCCGCCAGGCGGTTTTCAATATCGGTTACGATTTCTTCACTGTCTTTCGAATACGCAAAGTGCCGTTTGACATCCGTCATATAGGTTCTTAGCACTTCGTAGGCATCCTCCTCAATATGGAAGACGATACCGTTTATATTTATGATAATAGTTTTGTTCATGGCTTTTAATTTTAATTGGTTGAGGAACTTGATTGATCATTAGTCTGCGAGATGTCACGACCTTCCATCGAGATTTGAACAGCGTAAGCTAATTCTTCCCATGTCTTATCGAGTCTGTTTAGTACTTCCAGGCCAGCGGGCGACAATACGTAATATTTGCGCGGTGGACCGGAGGTAGATTCCTGCCAGTTATAGCTTAAAAGCCCATTGTTCTTCAAGCGGGTCAATAAAGGATACAGTGTTCCTTCCACTACCAGCATTCTGGCCTTTTTCAGTTCGCCAATTATATCTGAGGCATATATTTCCCCCCGGGAAATAATGGAAAGGATACAATATTCGAGTATCCCTTTCCTCATTTGTGTCTGTGTATTTTCAACTATCATATAACAAAGATATATGTTTACTTTAGTATCATGCAATACATAGTAGTATTAATAATAAGATGTAACTAATTTGTTACTTTTTGCATTTTTACAAGTATTTGACAGCTAACTATATAGAAATTTTTTTTACCCTTTCTTGTTAAGGACTATGTGACATCTCGATTATGTTTAAAAATATTCGAAGGGCTTAAGAAGGTTTATTTTAAGTAGTGCTCATGTTTTTGAACGCTAAAATTTTTCGTTCATTCCAAGTTGAAAACAATGCGCAATCATCTGCTTTTCAGGTGGTTGTAAAAAAAATTGACTAAATTCAAAAAACAAAACAGGGCCTAAAAGTAGTTATTGGTATCAATACTGGGCTATGGAAAAAGACTACAAAACTTAGCTTGCGATCGATTTGTGTTTAATCAAAGCGCAGGATTATGCTCCTTGCAAGGCAAGGCATAGGAAGGGTGTAGATCTCATCACAGGTGTTGTTTGTGATCAGGATCCCAGACAACAAATATCTCCAGGCAGTACCACTGTATGTGATGCCAAACTAAGTATCAAGTACTTGATAATGCCCTCATAGGAATTGAAATGGATAATTCCTTTTAAAAGGTTTCTTCCATTCAAAGTAGCTTATGTTAATCGCTAAAAATTAATCAGCTATGAAAAAACTAATTACTATTCTGCTGTTATTTCTTGGTATTAGTACATTAGGGATTGCGCAAACCCGCCAGGTGTCAGGGCTTGTAACAGCACAAGAAGACGGTCTGCCCCTTCCCGGGGTCAGCGTCAGAGTTCCCGGCAGTAATACCGGCACAACGACAAGTGCCGATGGTCGTTACTCAATCAATGTTCCGGCAGGCACTAATTCACTTCAATTTTCTTTTATTGGTTATGCAACACAGGAGGCCAGTATTCCTGCCGCTAATGTGTTAAATGTGGTGTTGATCACCGATACCAAGCAATTAGGAGAAGTGGTCGTTACCGCACTGGGAATCTCCAGGGAGAGAAAATCTTTAGGATACTCAGCCACGCAGGTAAACTCCGCGGAAATTAACAAAGCCTCGCCTGCAAATATTGTAGGCGGACTACAGGGAAAAGTTGCCGGTGTAGACATATCTACTACATCGGGTGCTCCGGGTGGTTCCAGTAAAGTGGTGCTAAGAGGATTTTCCTCAATTGCCGGTAATAACCAACCACTATATGTAGTCGATGGCGTTCCGGTAAACAACTCACGCCCGGGTGGTGCTGCACCGGTTGGTTCAGTAGGCGATTTAACGGAGAATTTCGACTTCGGAAATGCAATTAATGACATCAACCCAAATGACATTGAAAGCGTTAACATACTAAAAGGTACGGCCGCAACCTCGCTCTATGGTTCAAGGGGTGCAAACGGCGTGATCGTTATCAGCACGAAGAAAGGTGCCGCCGGCGCTTTCAAAGTCGGATTCACATCTGCTGCATCCTTTACTCAGGTGTCGGTGGTTCCGACACTTCAGAAGACCTACGGACAAGGCTGGGATAACACCTTTATTTTATCTGAAAATGGTAGCTGGGGACCGAGGTTAGACGGGCAGATGAGACCCTGGGGGGCTGTTGTTAATAACACCCAGCTCTTAAAGCCATTTTCTTATATCGAGGATAATTTCAGGGATGCTTTTGATACCGGTGCCGAATTTAACAACACCATTTCATTAAGCGGCGGTAACGAAAGTTCAACGTTCTACCTGTCTTACGGAAACGTTAACAGCGATGGAATGATGCCCGGGAATAACGATACCTATAAAAGGAATAGCATTTCACTCACCGGGTCTACAAAGTTTAAAGCCTTTAGTGCAAGTGCTTCAATAAATTATGTCGGGAAAAACTCCCGCTTTGTGGAAGTTGGCCAGGCAAATTCCGGTATTGGGGCTAACTTCTATGAAGATGTGCTTCAAATCCCTACTGATATTCCTATTCAGGATGTTGAGGACTATAATAATCTTTACTTCAATGTCGACAACTATTTTACTCCTTTTGCTGAGAATCCATATTATCCGCTGAATGAGAACAGTGCCCGATTTAAAAACGACCGGGTTTATGGAAATATCGAACTTAAGTATCAGGTCAATGAATGGCTCAACTTGCTGGTTCAACAGGGGGCCGATCTAAATAACGGAGTTGATAAGATCTGGCATGCCAAGAACGCGCCTTCCCCAGGAAGCTGGAATGACGGTGCAAACGTGGAAGGGGCACAAAGACAAGCCGACGTCGGTAACGTAGTTGATGGAGCTGAAAACTACTTCGAATATGATACCAAAGTTCACGGATTATACCAGACTCAGCTAAGTACCGATTTTGATCTGAACGGCCTGGTAGGGGTTAATTATAATGATCGTGGATTCCGCACTTTGTATACTTCCGTGGAGGATTTAAGCATTCCTAATTTTTACAGTATCTCTAATTCAGTTAATAGTCCTGAAAGTGTAGACACCAGGAGTCACAGACGTTTGTGGGGTGTTTATGGCAGCGCGACATTAGACTATAAAAATTGGGCTTATTTAACTTTAAATGCGCGGAACGACTGGAGTTCTACGCTGCCTTCAGGTAAGAACAGTTATTTTTATCCAAGTGCAAACCTTGCTTTAGTTTTATCTGAAGTCCTGGATTTAGCTGACGCAAAGGTCAACTTGCTAAAGGTCAGGGCTAGCTGGGGACAAACCGGCAGTGACACAGCCCCTTACAGGGTTGAGAATACATTAAGATCAGCCAATGTCCCTGTCAGAGGTGGAGGAACGACTATTACATTCCCCGTAAATGGAGTTCAGGGATTTAGTATCTCAAATACGCTGAATAATGCAGATTTAAAGCCTGAAATCAGTACTGAATTTGAATTCGGAGCCGAAGCCAGTTTCTTCGATAACCGGATTGGTTTTGATTTTGCTTATTACGACAAAACATCGAATGATCAGATCCTTCCGATCGATGCCGCTCCTTCTTCCGGGTATAAGTTTCTAATTGTGAACTTCGGTAAGGTTCAGAACAAAGGGATAGAGTTTGCCCTGAATGCAACTCCGGTAATAAAGAACGACTTCAGATGGGATCTGAATTATGTTTATGCCCGCAACAGAAATGAAGTGCTAGAGCTTCCTTCCGGGTTGAACCAGATCGAAATCGAATCTGCCTATGATGCTAAACTGCTTGCCAAAGTTGGGCAGCCGCTTGGCGTATTTGAAGCTTCTGTACCTAAATTGGATCCTCAGGGAAGAATTATCGTCAACCCTACGAATGGTCTTGCAGTTCCAGCACTGGAAGATGGATATTTCGGCACCAGTCAGCGGGATTATACAATGGGCCTTACCAATACCCTGGGATATAAAGACCTCGCTTTAGGATTCACACTTGACTATCGGAAAGGCGGCGTCTTCTATTCAGGAACTGCGGATCTGTTGAATTTCGTAGGAAACGACATTAAAACTACCTATAATGATCGGAAGCCGTTCATAATTCCGAATTCTGTTTTGGAAGTAACAGATGCCGCGGGAAATGTAAGCTATGTCGAGAATACAGTAGCAGTAGCGGAAGACTTTGTGGATGATTACTTTTACCACTCCAGTAACAAAGCTTTGTCTTATTACAACCGGATCCTGGATAAATCATTCCTGAAACTTCGTGAAGTTACCCTGACATACCAATTGCCTAAATCCTTTATCGGCAAGATCAAGGCAGATAATGCTTCACTCTCTTTATTCGGAAGAAACCTTTTAACATGGCTTCCTAAGGAAAATCGCACGATCGATCCAGAAGTTTCCAATTACGGAAATGATTTAACCAGTGAGTTTGGTGAATTCCGTACCGGTCCTTCAACCCGTTTCTTTGGAGCATCATTAAAAGTATCGTTTTAATTAAACGCTGATCACATGAAAAACGCAATTAATTATATATTGGTCGTTGCCATATCCGGCCTTACCCTTACGTCGGGTTGCGATAAAAACCTGGATATCAACACTGACCCGAACAATCCCGGGATAGAGAATGCAACTCCCGAAGTACTTTTTCCCTCTGCGGTGATGTCTACAGCCGGCATGGTGGGAGGTCAGCTAGCTATTGTTGGCGGGATCTGGTCCCAGTATTGGTCACAGGCATCCAACTCAAGTCAGTATCGGGAAATTGATTCCTATAATCTTACAAGCATCAACGAAGAGGTTAACCTTCCATACGAGGAATTATATGCGGGGGCGCTAATAGATTATCAACTTACAATTGATAAAGCACGAGCATCAAGTGACTGGAGGTATAACCTGATGGCAGTCGTTATGAAAGCTTACACCTACCAGGTTCTTGTCGATCTTTACGATCAGGTTCCCTATTCGGATGCTTTAAAAGGAAATGGGAATCTGCAGCCTACATTCGATGATGGATATACAATTTACCAGGGTTTGTTAGCCGAGATTGACAGCGCACTGGCACAGGATTATAAATCGAATCCATTGAGTGCCTCTCAGCAGAATACGGACTTTGTTTTTAATGGTGATATGGATATGTGGGAGCAATTCGCCAATACCTTGAAGTTAAAGATGTACTTACGGATGGTTAATGCCCAGCCCGCCGAAGCTGAAGCGGGGATCAGGGCTCTCTACCAGGAAGGCGGGAATTTTTTGACGGATCACGCCGGAGTTGATGACTTTATAGATGTGCCAAATAAGAGTAATCCTTTCTATGAATTCAACATCAGGCGTCTAAATACCACCACTAACATCAGGGCAAGCTTCACATTATCCAGCTGGTTAATCCGAAACAATGACCCGCGGGCCCTTCCTTATTTTGGTTCAAATACGCCAAGCGCGATTCACCAGGGTGACTTTACAGCCACCCAGGCTCAGCAACCCACCTATGGAAACGCAAGTGTTTTTGTGCAGCATGCCACAGATCCGGTTTTTTTCATCTCAAAAGCAGAATCATTTTTCATGCAGGCTGAAGCTCTTGAGCGATATTTTGGCGGTACAGGAGCAAAGGCATTATATGATGCGGGGGTTACCGCTGCTTTTGAACAGGAAGCTTTGACACCCGGAGCATTATTAACCGGTGCTTATGCTTATCCAACCGGTTCCTTTGAGCAAAAACTGGAAGCTATTATCACCCAAAAATGGGCTTCATTCGTGAGGTCAGAAGCTTTGGAAGGCTTTTTCGAACAAAACCGAACAGGATATCCAAGAACTAGCCCGGTTTACTCAACTGATCCTTCTTATATACCTGGTCAATGGGTTTATTCAAGAAACGGATTTACCGGGACTGGTAACTTTCCGAAACGCTTTGTTTTTCCTGATTATGAAGTAACAAGGAATACGAATACCCCAACGCAAATACCGATAACAACCAAGGTTTGGTGGGCCAAGTAATTAAACGAAATCATATGAAAAAGATCATACAGCTTTCAGTACTCATGCTTTTCATGATGGCTGCAACGTCATGTGAAGATGAAGATTTTACCTATCCGGAAGGGCAGGTCGGAATTTCAAAGATCACGGTATATCCTACCCTGACACTTAACGGTGACCGTTATATGGTGATTGTAAATAAATCGGTTCCGTTCTCAGATCCGGGAGCGATTGCGAAAGAAGGTGACACAGAAATACCCGTAACTACAACAGGATCGGTAGATGAAAACACTCCGGGTGTATATACCTTGACCTATACTGCCGCTAATAAAGACGGATTCACTGCTTCTACAAGTAGAACAGTAGTTATTGCTAACGTTGATGCTGCTGCTGCAGCGAACGACCTTTCGGGCAACTACGCCCGGACAACGAATGGTTCGGTTGCGGTATGGACGAAGATCGGCTCCGGGGTATACACTGTTTTCAATCCTGGCGGTGCGCCTGGTACGAACCTGACAGTGGTAGCTGTTAACGCAACCGGAGATCAGATAGATATACCTGCGCAAGCAGCAAGCGACGGCTCACCAACAAGTTCTTCACAGGAATCTTACAATAAGGCTGTGAGTCCGCCGACATATTCATGGGTAATTGTAAATCCCGGCTATGGTACTGCTTTGAGAACCTTTGTTAAACAATAATTAAAACGCATAATATGAAAACATATAAACGTTTAATAGCCATAAGCGCGATATTTCTAACGATTTTCAGCATCAGCTCTTGCGAACAGGATGATCCGGAACCTGGTGGCACTGCGCTCCAGAGCATGGCAGGCGAGTGGTGGGTTCAATGGGATGGTGAAGGCGATTATTACCATTTTTCAACTTATAATACGTCCGCAAATGTCCCTACCGAAATGTGGCTGGATGACCTCGAGACTTTCTGGCAAATGAAAGGAAAGGTAAACGTCGATATTGCAAATTTAGCATTTTCCGCTACCAACACGACAAACGAATACTATCCCATCACCTTTACTGTTGAATCAGGAAAGATCATTCCCAGAGCTTCTGTAGGACCTGTGTCAAAGGCGGTAACGGATTCAATAACCTTTGTTGTTGAGTTTTCCGATGATCCCGGGACTAAATATAACCTGTCAGGTTATCGGAGGACCCGTTTTGCCGAAGATGATCATTGAATCATTAGAAAATACAGTGAAGACCATTTCATTAATGAAATGGTCTTTTTTTTTGAGAATGCGTACGATTGAGAATGCGCCTTCCTTAACATTTTTCTGTCCGAAGACAATTTTAGTCAACCGTTAATCGATACTCGAGGGGTCAGTACACGGAATCCGTCCAGTTCGTTAGAATGAACCAAGGCACTCCGGTTAAAATTTATAACTGGCCAGTCGAAATATAACGGACCTGTTTCGTGTCTGTTTTATTTTCTAATCGGCCTTCTACTGCGCATTGTTAAATAATTCTAGAGTTCAACCTGACGGTTCTTTCCTCTGCATCATGCTTAGGACTTGTTCAGACCATCTAGGGGTTAGTCCACTAATTTAGCGGACTAACCTTAACATGACCTGAATCAAATTACTTGTAGACCGTCCCCATAAGCACATTGTTTTTTTCAGGATTTCAGTTAGGGTTAGTACCTGATTTGACTACTGATTCTCGTGCAGGATTCCAAATACTTACCCCTATTATTTCTATTTATTTCTTTTGACCTCACCTATGCTATATCCGTAGGATTCATTAGACAGGGGCAATGGGCTTGTATGTGATTTTTCGAAGAATGGCTATAACTAGCTAATTTACAGGCTGTTAATTTGTTGGTTGTAATTTTAATTGCCTGAAATACAGATAGTTAACTATTTTTATAATTTTTATTTTGTAATATCCTTGTTATGAACGTTTTAGAATAATTATTTTTATATATATCATAAAACTGAACCTAAATGAAATTGCCATGAAAAAATTTCTACAAAGTTTATTTTTGCTTCTGTTTTTAGCCTTTCAGGCTATTGGTCAGGAACGAACCGTAACAGGAACCGTAACGGCCAGAGAGGATGGCTTACCTCTTCCCGGCGTCAGTGTGATTGTAACCGGTACTCAATCTGGCACACAAACCGGAATCGACGGTAAGTTTTCTTTAAGAGTTCCTGCCGATAAAAGCAGCTTGAAGTTTTCATACATCGGTTACAGTGCTCAAACGGTTACCATTGGTTCCAGCAATGTGGTGAACGTGGCTTTAACCCTCGACGCACAGCAATTGGGAGAGGTGGTCGTGACCGGAGCCCTGGGTATTAAGCGCCAGGCAAAAGAGCTGGGTTACTCCACGGCAACTGTCGGCAATAAAGAACTAAACCAGGCCAATGTTGTAAACCTTGCTAACGGTTTGACCGGAAAGGTGTCTGGCTTGCAGGTCAACACCGTAAACAACGGTATTGACCCTTCACTGAGAGTCACCCTTCGTGGTAACCGCTCCATTAACGGTAATAACAATGCCCTGATCGTTTTAGACGGTGTGCCAATTCCGGGTGGATCGCTGGGTTCCATTAACCCGAATGACGTTGAGGACGTGAACGTTCTGAAGGGGGCCAGCGCTGCAGCTTTGTACGGGTCAGAGGCCTCTAACGGCGCGCTGATCATTACAACGAAAAGAGCCAGTGCAAGCGGAAAACCGATTATCAAATATGGTAATTCCCTGCAGGCGAACAAGGTTTCCTATTTCCCGGAATTTCAGAACAAATTCGGTTTATATGGCGGCGAGGCAGAGTCAGACGGATTTATTGACCCTTTGACCGGATTTGCCAAGTATGTAAATTACGAGAACCAGCAGTATGGACCTGCGTTCGACGGATCAATGGTGCAATTGGGTAACACGCTTGAGAATGGCGACAAATTCATGGTTCCTTATTCTGCACTCGACAAGCATCCCATTGAAAGCTTTTTTAACACCGGGATTACGATGCAAAATGACTTCTCTTACCAGACGGGAGATGTCGATAACGCTTTCTTTATATCCGCTCAGCATGTTCTCAGCGACGGGGTGGTTCCGGAAGACAAAAATAGAAGAGCTTCCATAAGAGTTTCCGGAGCTAAACGGTTTGGTATTTTCAAGGCAGATTACTCGGTATCATATGCCAATACCAATGTAAGTACCTACGGTATCAATTACTCAACTAACGCAACTTCGCAAATTCTTTACGCCAACCTATTCACTACCGGGGCGTTCATTAATCTTAACGATATTAAAGATCCTGAGGGAAAATTTGGTAACCCCAGTAATTTCTACAGCGCCTATTCGATAAATCCTTACTGGAATATCGAAAACTCAAGGAATAACCAAAAAAGAGATAATATTATGGGGAATTTAAACCTGACTATTAAGCCAACAAATTGGTTTGATGCATCTTACAGGATTTCCCAAAACTTCGGGGTAAATACACAAAAAGCTACCCGGGAGGAAGTGGTTTTTACACCTTATGCCATGTCAGATCCTCAGGGAGCCAGTAGCATTCCCTCCAGGTTTAGAGCTACCGGGAAAGTTCCCGGCTTCGTGAATGACTACACTCAATACGGGGATGGATCTAATTTGGTGAATTTCAATACGAATAACGGTCTTTCCAGATTACAGCAGGACATCGTGTTAGGATTTCATCATACAATAAATGATTTTAAGGCAGACCTTCTTTTGGGTAATACCATCTGGCAATCCCGTGCCCGCACCCAGTTTGACCAGAGTGCCAACTTGCTGATCCCAGACTTTTACAATATCGCTGCTATAGGGGGCGTACCTTCCGTGGGTCAGGCAGAGTATTTTATCAGACAAATTGGTGTATACGGATCACTAAACGTTGGTTACAAAGATTTCGCGTTTATTGCCGTAACCGGCAGGAATGACTGGGATTCCCGACTATCCGAATCTAAAAGATCGTTCTTTTATCCTTCAGTGAGCGGATCTTTCGTTTTCACCAACGCATTTGAAGCTTTGAAAGACAATAACATTCTAAACTACGGAAAGCTTCGTGCCGCATTTAGTGAAGTTGGCCAGGTAAATGTCGGTCCATATTCAATCAACAATACTTTTGGTTTAACCTCGGGCTTCCCTTATGGCGCTACCGGCGGTTTATCACTAAGCACCACCAACAATAATCCTTTATTAGAGCCTGAAAAAGTCCGTGAATTCGAAATTGGTGCTGAATTTGGATTATTCAACAGCCGCATTGATTTGAAAGCGGCCTATTTCAAACAAAACAGCAGGAATCAAACCTTAGGAGTTGAAACATCTGCAGCAACCGGTTTCTCCAGGGCAACGATCAATGCCGGCGAAATTGAGAACAGCGGGACAGAATTCGATCTGAACCTGAATGTTCTGGAAAGGTCACCAAACAAAGTCGGATTAACACTGGGCGGAAACTTCGGTCTTTACAATTCAGAGGTTATTTCATTGATCCCGGGAAACACAATCTTTCAGATTTCAGGGGCTTCAACCAGCATTTATGCGGAAGTCGGTCAGCCTTATCCTACTTTGCGCGGGTCTGATTTTATTCGTGATCCGGAAGGTCGTGTGGTTGTTAATGCAGTCGATGGCTACCCGAGACTAGCTTCGGTTCAAACTAATTATGGAAGAACTACTCCTAAATACATCCTGGGATTAAATACATCTGTAAATTACAAGTTTGCTACCCTGTCTGCTGTCGCCGAATACCGCGGCGGTAACGTCATCTACAATGCGGTCGGTTCAACGATGACCTTCGGCGGATCTTCAGCTTACAGTGCGCTTGCGGATCGCCAGCGGTTCATCTTCCCGAACTCGGTAATTGCCACCGCACCGGACGTCTATGTTCCAAACACTTCCGTAGCCGTCCAGGATGGTAACTACGGTTTCTGGCAGGAATCTAACTTCAATAGTGCGATTGCTCCGTATGTAAACAGCGCAGCCTTTTGGAAACTAAGAGAAGTGAACCTTGCTTTTGACCTGAACCGGTTTGTCAGTGATTCGAAATATATAAAAGGGCTGTCAGTGGCCCTAACCGGCAGGAATCTGCTCTTATTTAAAGCGAAAGACAATATGTGGACCGATCCTGAATTCAACCTGGATAATACCAACGCGATCGGTCAAACCAACATTAACCAATTGCCTCCAACACGCATATTTGGTTTCAACTTACAAGTCACTTTTTAATCTACGACGATGAAGAAAACACTATCAATCATAGCATGTGCTTTAGTGATCGGATTTACCGCTTGCAAAGAAGACTTCCTCAATCTTGACGAGAACCCCAATGTTCCATCAACCGCTACCCCGCAATTATTGTTATCAGGGGCATTAAAGATAACCGCGGATATAGTTAATACCGGAACTACAGCGAGTCAAAGCGCGGTGTCAACTTATGGCATCTGGATGGGCTACTGGACTCCAAGCGGAAGCTATGTGCCGAACTCCACGTTAAATAACAATAATTTCACGAATACGCATTATCAAACGTTTACACCGCTGTACAACAATGCATCTAATTATCAAAACCTGATTAATCTGGGTGCAGCTGATCCTACATTAGTTCATTTTGAAGCGATCGGTATGATCATGAAGGCGTTCGATTTTCAGGCTTTAGTAGATACCTACAATAATGTTCCTTATTCAGATGCATTTAAAGCAACTGCCAGTCTGAATCCGAAATATGATAAGGGTGAAGCGATTTATGATGATCTTTTAATTCAACTTACCGAAGCCATCGGGAAAATTAAGGGCGCTCCAGCAACGGCCGTTAATCCGGGAAGGGCTGATATCATGTACAAAGGGAATATGGATAACTGGGTTAAATTTGCCAACACTTTAAAGCTTCGCATTGCCTTGCGCCAATGGAACAAACTTGCAGGTAAGCAGAGCGCTTTAAAAACTGCTATCGATGCCACAGCAGCTAATGGGTTTATAGATGAGACCAGCGCGGCGCTTGCCAACCCGGGATATATCAGTGATGATGCTAACGGTGGAAAGCAAAGCCCATTCTGGTATTCCTATGGCGTGAATGCTGCCGGCGCCCTCCCAACTGCGGGCGATTATTATAAAGCCAATGCCTATGCAGTTACCAGGTTACAAACCAGCAATGACCCCCGTTTATCCCGTTTCTATGCACCTTTACCATCAGACGGCACAACTTTTAAAGGAAACATCTACGGCGCTACCAATACTTCCAGCGGTGCAAACACCAGCAGTATCGGACCGGGCCTATTAAAGGCTCCAACAATGGATGCGGTCATTATGTCGGTTGCTGAAGGATTATTTCTGCAGTCGGAAGCTGTATTAAACGGCTTGATTGCGGGTGATGCCAAATCATTGTATGAACGGGGCATAACTGCTTCATTTGTACAGACCGTGGTTCCAAATGCTGCGGCCGCTGCCCTTACCTATTATAATCAGCCGATTAAGAACATAAACTGGGATGCGTCCCCGGATAAACTAGAAGCGATCATCAACCAAAAGTGGACCTCCTTAAACGGATATGGTAATATGGAGGCCTATAATGAGTACAGAAGAACAGGGTTCCCCCTGGATGTACCTGTTTCGCTTCAGTCTGTGAAGCCGGTAATTCCGACCCGCGTATTTTACCCGAACACAGAGTATCAACAAAATGCAGTGAATGTAACTGCTGAAGGAACCATTGATCAATTCGCAAGCAAAATATTTTGGGCTAAATAACTAAGATTATGAAAAGACAATTCAATATATTGAAAGGTGCATCTCTTATTATGGCAACGGTTTTATTATTAAGCGCTTGCCTGAAGGAAAATGACGACACCTATTTTGATTTCGCCAGTGTGGGGACCTTAGTGGAAATTCCCCTATCGGCTTATGTGGCCAAGCAGTCGAAAAAAGTGCAAAAGCAGGAATACACTGCCAGTGCAACACCTGCAGATCTGCCCGTAGTTGTAAACATTGCCTCGCCGCAACCGTTGTCAAAAGATCTGAAAGTTGTTTTGGGAGTTAATGCGAATGATGCATTAGCGAAATTCAATACTGCCAACGGTACCAATTATGTCTTGCTTCCAAACACCGCATTCTCAGTAGCAGACTTAACGACAAATATTCCCGCAGGTCAGCGGTTGGGAACTGTGACTTTTAAAATCAATACAGCTGCGGTTGATAAAACAGTTAGTAATTACGTATTACCGGTGTCTATCGTTGACGGTGGTGGTGAGAAGATCAGCAACTACAATACTGTTTATTATAACATTGTTGTAAAATAAGGTTATCGCCTTTTCTTTTGGAGCCGTCCCGAATTTCGGGACGGCTTCTTTGTTTATACAACTTTGCTGTATGCCCGAAAACAAGCCTTAAGTATGGCTTCAAATATAGCGGGCGATCATAGTACCGCATGCATCCCAACGAATACTCAGGTATTTTTGATGCTATTATGCGGCTGGCGATGCTTAAACCGGGTTGGAGCTGAACAACGAACGGCGGAGACCTGAGGAATGGTCATTTTTGAGGATTGCGTTATACTGGTAGCAGGCTGTCCCGGAATTAGCAGCAAATGATTGTGTTTTTCCCTTTCCATTGGAAAACGGTCGCATTAGTAAATGTTTTAGCCGGTGGAGATTAATCCAGCTATGGTTAAACTGCAATTAAATTATATATGAAAGGGTGAAACGCTCTATTATTAGCATGGTAGGTGTCTTAATTTATGAACATACGTAGTTTTTGGGGGGACTATCGATAAAATCGGCGTAACTCTCTATAACAGAGCGTTAATTGACAGAATTGCGTAAAAATCCAGTAACAAGTCTTAATTTTTTGAATTAAATAAGTTGTTCAATAGCATAAATTGTTTCGTCAGTGAAACGCTTCTTAATTTTTGGGCCGATTCTGTAAAATTTCTGTTAAAAAATGTTAAATTTTATCTCGCTCATTTTCAGTAAGTTATGATTGTTTAATCAAAATAACATGTTCAAAGTTTTGTGAATACACCAAGGTTGAGCATTTTTAGAGATTAAATAATCAAAAACTAAACATTAATTAATTCAGTATGAAAAAACTTCTACAAAGTTTGTTCTTGCTTTTGTTTGTGGCCAGTCAGGTCATTGCACAGGAACGGACTGTAACAGGAAAAGTAACAGCCAAGGAGGATGGATTGCCTCTTCCGGGTGTTAGTGTGGTGGTGACAGGGTCCAATATTGGAACCCAAACAGGTGTTGACGGGACATTCTCCCTCAAGGTAACATCTGGTAACTCATTAACTTTCACTTACGTCGGATATTCAACCCAAACTGCAACTATTCCCGCCAGCAACAACTTGAACATTTCATTGGTTCAGGATGCTACCGCTTTAAACGAGGTGGTTGTAACGGGATTGGGCGGTACAAGATCACAAAGGTCATTGCCTTATGCAGCGACTAAAGTAGATGGTGGGTCCCTCACCGTCGCAAGAAGCACCGATATCAGTACAGCATTGGCTGGTAAAGTTGCGGGTGTTCAGTTAAACGGTTCTGCCAGTTCTACTTTTGATAATGGTAGCATTATTATTCGTGGTGTGAATGGTTTCACCATTGGCGATCCTTTGTTTGTAGTTGACGGTACTCCGACTGCACAGGAGAACGTAAACATGGATAACGTTGAGAGTGTAACGGTTCTTAAAGGAGCTGCTGCAACTGCGTTATACGGACAGCGTGCTTATAACGGTGTGGTTGTTGTAACCAGCAAAAAGGGTTCAAGAAAAGGTGGTACATCTGTTGAATTTAACAGCAGCTACACTACTGAGAACGTTTCCTTATTGCCGGATTATCAGAATGAGTACGCCGGTGGCTATTCTGCTGAGTGGCCTACTTTCCACTACAATTCTGCAATCCACCCTGCTTCATGGGCATCTTTCGAAGGTCAGAAAATGCTTGAGTATGGCGCTGATGCCAGTTTCGGTCCAAAGATCGACGGTTCTCAGTACCGCCCTTACTATAGCTGGTACGAAGGTGCTGACTTTGGTAAAACAGAGGCTATCGCTTCCCACCCGAATAACGTTAAGGATTTCTTGCGTACAGGTCATAACCTGAATAACACGCTTTCGTTTGCAGGTGGCGGCGAAGGTTATAACTTCCGAATTGGCTATACTAACCAAGACAGAAGCTTGATCCAGCGCAATGCTGATCGTTCGATGAACATGTTCAACCTGAACGGAAGCATGGATATCAGCAAGAAATTCACTGTTTCTACAGATTTTCAATTCTCAAAAGAAGCACGTAAAGGTCAGCCTTATGAAGAATATCGTAATGATGGTCTGAACGTAGTTCAGGGTTTCAACCAATGGTTTCAACGTCAGATTGACATGAAGAGACTGGAAGCTAACCCGGTTCAGGCTAACGGTAATCCAACTTCATGGAATATTGGTGATCCAAACGGTACCGGTAACATAGCTGCGATCACTACTCCCCAGTACTGGGATAACCCATTCTGGGTAGCAGACAACAACTACCGCACTGATAAAAGAAACCGCGTTTTTGGTAACATCGGTTTAAAATATAACTTAACTTCTGATTTCGCTATCCAGGCGAATGTTAGAGGTGATGTAACTAATGGCCTTGGCGATCAGCGTATGGCTTCCGGTGGTTTAAAACTTGATTACTACAAAACAAGACAATTCACTAACAACGAGTTTAACTACGAGCTGAATGCTACCTACAAAAAAAGCTTTGGCGATTTCAGCTTTGACGCTTTAGTTGGTGGTAACCTTCGTAAGGAAGTTCGTGAAGATCTTCGCCTGGAAACAAACGGTGGTTTGAGTTTCCGTAATTACTTCCATATTGATGCTTCTCTTGCCCGTCCTATTGATGATTTCTTTTACTACAAAAAAGAAGTTAGAAGTGCTTTCGGTAAGGCATCATTCGGATACAAAGGTTTTGCATATGTTGACGTAACAGCCAGAAATGACTGGTCTTCAGTTTTTGCACCAGGTCTGAACTCTTACTTCTACCCTTCAGTTTCAGGTACTTTCATTGCTTCAGAATTCTTCCCGGAAAGCTTCAAAGATGTTCTTTCTTTTGCTAAAGTAAGAGCTTCTTACGCACAGGTTGGTTCTGATATCGATCCGTACCGCGTTGACCTGCAGTTCAACACTGCGAATGCATACGGTACCAGTGCCTCTTTAAACATCGGTGACCAATTGCGTGATGGTAAGATCAAGCCTGCATTAACCGGATCTATGGAGGTTGGTGCTGATTTGAAATTCCTGCGTGATCGTATCGGATTAGATTTCTCTTACTTCGTAAACGATAACAAAAACCAGATCCTTTCTGTAACCTTAAACGGTGCAACCGGTTATGGAACCAACTTGATCAATGCTGGTAAATTAACAAACAAAGGATTTGAATTCGCTTTAAGCGGTACTCCTATCAAGACAAAGAACGTAACATGGGATTTGAACCTGAACTTCAGTAAGTCAAAAACTATGGTTGACGAGATTACCTCAACTCAGCAAAACGTTATCTATGATAACTCTACTTTCTTCACAAACAGCTTAAACCTTCGTGAAGGACAGGAGTGGGGTTATGTAACAGGTCGTACATTTAACAGAGATGCGAACGGGAACATGATCATCCAATCTAATGGACTTCCTGCATTCACCACTAACCAGTTCATCGGTTATGCCCGCCCTGATTACACAGGTGGTGCTTACTCATCATTAAGAGTGAAAAACTTTGATCTTGGTTTCTCTATTGACTTCGCGGAAGGTGGTTTATTCAACTCTACTACCCGCGCATTCAACATGGGTAGCGGTTTATCAACCGAGACTGTTGGTGTGAATGATAAAGGTATCGATTGGAGGTTACCAGTGGCTCAAGGCGGTGGTTACAAATTCCCAGGTGTATTAGCTGACGGAACTCCGAACAAAACGTATCTTGAAGCTTCAACTGCTTTCTATGACGGTATGCAAACCGGTTCCGGTGAAATGTTCATGATCGATGCTTCTTACCTGAAATTGAGAGAGATCAGATTAGGATACAACGTACCTAGCCAGTTCCTTGCTTCTAAAGCAGGTTTTGTTAAGAACGCTAACCTTGGCCTGATCGTAGGTAACGCCTGGTTAATTTCTGCACCTGGTAAGAAATATGGTATTGACCCGTCAGAATTAGAGAATTTTTGGGAAGAAGGTGGTCAGTTGCCACAGGCACGTACCTTCGGTGTTAATTTAAGAGTAGGGTTTTAAGTAAATCATAAAAGACAATCATGAATAAATTAAAAAAATATTTAGCACTATCTCTGGTGAGCGTTGGAATGCTCGCTGCGAGTTGTGAAAAGATAGAGGACTTCGGCGATACAAACGTCGATCCGACCAAAGTAGCGGTTCCCTCTACCCGGTCATTGCTTACCAATGCCATGCAAAACAGCACCGCATTATTTGTCGGAAGTACGCAAGGAACTGTAATTGCCCAGCATTTTTCTGAAGGTCCTTATCTGACCAGTTCAGGTTATGCTGATGCCACAGGCGGCCAGGCTTATTCTGCATGGTATACTTCACCTTTGATCCAGTTAAAAAAGATCATCGACTATAACACAGCAGGTACCGTTGAAGCAGATCAAGGTGCGAATGGTTCAAAAAATAACCAGTTAGCTGTAGCGCGGATCATGAAAGCGTACATATTCTGGAAACTTACTGACCGTTGGGGTGATATTCCTTACTCAGAAGCTTTACAGGGTGGTGATAACATCACTCCTAAATACGACAAGCAGGAAGATATCTATAAGGATATTTTCAAGGAACTGAAAGAAGCCGCTGCACAGATCGATGCTGGCCTGGGAGCTCAGGGTGACATTATTTTAGGTGGTAACATGAGTAGATGGAAGAAATTCGCGGCTACGCAAAGAATGCTTATGGCATTGCGTATGTCTAAAGTTTATCCTGCAGCTGGTGGCTTAGCGGCAACTGAATTCAATGCAGCTATGGCTGACGTGATTGCATCAAACGCTGAGAATATCCAGTATAAATTCATTAGCGGTGATCCTAACAATTACAACCCTTGGCATACTAACTATACTATCAGTAACAGGAATGATTTCGCTATCAGCCTGACTATGGTAAACTATATGAAAGCTAATGGTACTGGAACAGACCCACGTCTGCCAGTTTACGCTGAGGTTTTACCAGGAAACCAGATTAAAGGTCTTACTTACGGTAACAAAGTTCAAACCAACATTCCTAATGCTTACAGCAGACTAGGTAATAGCTTGCGCTTACCAGGAACTCCTGCCAATATCCTTACTTTTGCCCAAGTACAATTCGCGAAAGCGGAAGCAGCTAAACTAGGCTGGATCCCGGGTGGCGATGTTGCCGCAAAAGGATTCTATGATTCTGGTATCGACGCTTCTTTAGCGCAAAATGGTGTTGCTGATGCAACTTTCAAAGATGCATCAGGTATCGCGTATGCACCTGCAACAGCTATAGAGCAGATCGCAACTCAAAGATGGATCCATCTTTATTTAGATGGTTGGGAAGCATGGTCTGAGTGGAGAAGAACAGGCTTCCCTGTATTGGCCGCTGGTGCTAACAGCGCTAACCCGGCTGGAATTCCAAGAAGACAAATGTATCCTGCTGCCGATAAAACGGTTAATGCTAAACAGTATGAGGTAGTTCTTACTCAGCAAGGACCTAATACTTTGAACACCAGAATGTGGTGGGATAAATAGTCTTGTTTGTTTCTTAAAAGAGAGGATGGTTGAAAGACCATCCTCTTTTTTTTTAGGCCGGCCTGATTACTAACCGATATTCTTTTATCTTTAATTAAATAAATCAAGCGAACTATGAAATTATTTTTAAGCAGTTTTTTATTTACGGCCCTGCTGAGTTCCGCATCTTATGCCCAGGAGTCATGTAAAGTGTTAATGCCTGCAATTTCGGGCGGTTATGAAGGTGAGTGCAAGAAAGGAAAAGCCGATGGTGCTGGGAAAGCCCAGGGGACTGATACATACACAGGCGAGTTCAGGAGTGGACTACCAAATGGAAAGGGAGTTTACCAGTGGGCAAATGGTGATGTTTATGATGGGATTTGGAGCAACGGCAAACGTGAAGGTACCGGCGATATGACATTCAAAAAGGCTGGTCGTCCGGATAGTGTTGTTACCGGGTTCTGGAAGAAGGATGCTTATGTTGGGAAATTTGAGAAGCCGTACAAGGTTCTTAGCCGTAGCCTGCAGGTAGCCAAGGCCGATGTGAAATTCACACCCTCCCCGGCAAAGGAGATCATTATTCTTGTAAGCAATACTACCGGCAATATGCCAGGTCTGCATTCGGTTGGGACGAAGGCAGTTTTGAGTGATGTTTCGATTGCAAAAGGGTCCTATACCAGACTGATTAATCTCTATGAAAGAAACAAGGTGCTGGCTTATAAACTGGAGCAAGTTAATTTTCCTTTCAGAGCCAAATTCAGGGTAGGCAACCAGGACATTGATGTGGAGTTTATGGAAGCCGGGGAATTCGTTTTAGATATAAACCTGAATAATTAATACCAGTTATTACGAGGTTAAATCCTGATTAAATGCTGTAAAAAAGCCTTTCCGGAATCGGAGAGGCTTTTTTTGTATAGTAACACGATAATTACATGCTTTTTGTAAAAATTTTGTTTCATCAGAATTATTAAACATCTTTAGAAACTTAACTAAACTTAAATCAATAAAGAATGAAGAAAATTTTACAAAGTTGTCTGTTATTCTTGTTCATACTGTCTGCTCAGGCGTATGGTCAAGACCGGAAGGTTTCCGGAACAGTCACGGCGCGTGAGGACGGATTACCTCTGCCCGGTGTAAGTGTTGTGATCAGAGGTACCCAGACAGGTACACAAACAGACAGGGATGGAAAGTATACCTTGAGTGTACCTTCAGGAAGCAATCAGCTGGAATTTCGGTTTATTGGCTATGCCAACCAGACAGTAACAATTGGAAGTAACGGTGTTGCGAATGCGATAATGACCATTAGCGCAAAGGAGCTCGGTGAAGTAGTTGTTACCGGTTACGGTTCCCAATCTAAAAAAGAATTTACCGGTTCGGCTTCGGCAGTATCAGGTGGTAAAATTGCTGATAAGCCGGTACAAAGTTTTGGACAAGCCTTGACAGGTCAGGCAGCTGGTGTGAATATCGTACAGCCGAATGGCTTACTGAATAACCCGCCCGTTATCCGTGTAAGGGGTATCAGCTCTATCTCATTGAGTACGTTTCCCCTGGTTGTCGTTGATGGTATTCCTATTTCTACGGGAGATGTTTCTGCCAACTCTTCGACAAATAACCCGCTGGGAGATATTAATCCTTCGGATATCGAGAGCATTGACATCTTAAAGGATGCCGCGTCAACCGCTATCTACGGATCTCGTGCAGCAGCCGGCGTTCTGGTGATCACGACCAAAAAAGGTAAGGCTGGCCAGGCGAAACTAACCTATGAAGGCTGGGGCGGTTTAACTAATGCGGTACGCTTACCGGACGTTCTTGATGCTGAACAGTATGTTGCTCATAAGAATATGGCTGTAGCAAATGCTTTGGCAATTAACCCCAATGCAGTAGGCGCAACTCAGCGTGATGCCAATGGGGTAAGTTTCTTTGCAAACAAAAACCCTGACGGTTCACTGGTGAATACCAATTGGTTTGATGAGGTTTATCAACAAGCGTTCTCACAAAACCACAACGTATCGATCTCAGGTGCAAATGATAAGACATCTTATTATGTTTCAGGCGGCTTATCAGACCAGGAAGGTTTCTTAAAAGCGAATACATTTTCCAGGAAATCGGGTCGTGTTAATCTAAACCATACAGCGACCAATTGGTTAAAGCTTGGTTTAAACATGAACTATAATAATAGCTTAAACCAGTCACCAAACAGTGGATCTGCACCTGGTGGTGCTTTTGGTTCAGCAGGTATTGGCCGTATCGCGATGGCCTTATCGCCTAACCTACAGCCCCGCAATCCAGACGGATCATACAGCATAGCCGGGGTAACCAATACTGTTGGAAACGGAAATAATTTATTTCCAACTCAATGGGCTAACCCGGTAACTCTTATCGAAAGAGATAAAAACTCTTCTGAGACAAACCGTCTTCTTGCAAATCTGAGTGCCGATGTGAAGCTTTTAGAAGGACTTACCTTCAGGACTGCTTACTCATGGGACCGCTCAAATACAGAGAATATACAGTTCTGGAACCCGCTTCAGGGAGATGGCTGGACTTATAACGGCTACGCTTATAACAACGCGGCAAAAAGAGATAACTGGAACTGGATCAATACTTTACAGTTCACTAAGTCTTTTGGCGGCGATCATAACGTTACCCTTGTCGTTGGTAATGATGTTCAGAACACCAGGACTGAGAATTGGGGTGCAATTCGTCAGGGTTTATCTGATCCATTCTATAATAGTTTCCAGGGAAATTTCGGAACAAATGTTGCCGGTGGGAACAGTTTGAACGAGAATTCATATGAAGCATATCTTGCTACAATGAACTATAACTATGCCGGTAAATATTTCGTTAGTGCTAACTTCCGGAGAGACGGTAATGCCGGCCTTGCTGAAGAAAATCGCTGGGGTAATTTTGGCGGTGGATCAATCGGATGGACAGTCTCTGAGGAAGACTTCTTCAAGAACTCTGCCCTGGGAGACAAGATCTCTAATTTAAGATTCAGAGCCAGCTATGGTAAAGTAGGTAACGGTAACGTAGGCTCATACAACGCTTACACTACTTATGGTGGGGGATTATATGGATCGGCTCCGATCTGGGCCTTCAACCAGACTGGTAACAAGGAATTGAAATGGGAGACAAGTAAACAAACGAATATTGGCCTGGATTTCGGTATCCTGAATGACAGGATTAGCTTTGTTGTGGATTACTATAATAAAGATATCGATAACCTGATCCTTGCAGTTCCGCAGGCGCCATCTAAAGGTATACCAGGCAACTCTATCCTTGCTAACGTTGGATCTATGTATAATAAAGGTCTGGAGCTAGGTGTGACTGGTCGCCCGTTCACCGGGAAATTCGCCTGGACGTCTAACCTGATCTTTGCGACCAACAAGAACGAAGTAACAGCGCTTGTTGATGACAATACGCCGCTTATTGGTAGTACAGGAGGTTTAGAGAATACAAGTATCACCAAAGTGGGTTATCCTGTCGGAAGTTTATTCGCAGTTAAGACCGCTGGTGTAAATCCTGCGAATGGCCGTCGTATATATATCAACAAGGCCGGAGAACAGGTTCAATATCAACATTTCGGTGGCGTTAATGCATGGACTTATCTTGATGGCAGACCTGCAACAAGTGTTGCCGGAGACGCCCAGGTTTTGGGAGGCACGAATCCAACCTGGTACGGCGGTTTCAATAACCACTTCAGCTTTGGAAATTTCGATGCAGATATGAACTTCACTTATTCAGGGGGTAACTACATCTACAACGGAACCAGGGCAGGTTTACTTGATCAACGCGTTTGGAATAATTCTACTGAAGTCCTGAACTCATGGAAGGCAGCGGGTGATCAGACTAACATCCCACGGGCCGTTTTCGGAGATAACGTTTCTAACGGTTCTTCATTCCCGATTGATGCCAACGTTGAAAAAGGTGATTTCCTGCGTTTGCAGACTGCTACTTTGGGCTATCGTCTGCCTGCAAGTGTGTTCAGCCGTTCAGGAATCAGCTCGGTAAGGTTATACGGACAGGTTAATAATGCCTTTTTGATTACCGGTTATACTGGTTCTGATCCGGAGATATCTTCTAACGGAAACTCAAACCTGGCATCGGGAGTTGAGCGTAACTCCATTCCTCAGGGAAGGACTATTACTTTTGGACTTAGTGTTGGGTTTTAATAACGAGAAAAATGAATTTTAGAAATATAAAAAATGCAAGGATCAATTTGATAAAAATTGCCTTGATCACGATACCCCTTGTTGCTTCGGTTTCTTCCTGCAAAAAGGATTTCCTGGAAGCAGTACCTGAGCTTTCATTGTCTGATGCTAATGCTTTTGATACTCCGGAACGTATTGCTGCACAGGTCAACGGCCTGTATTTCACTGCCAAAGCGGGTTCTTTCCTGGGTGGACGGTACCAGGTCTACAATGACATCCGGGCGGAAGAGTTTATCAACCGGACCAGTAATAACGTTACAGGATATAATGTTTTCCAGGGCACACAAAACGCTTCGGATACCTATATCGGTAATATGTGGATCCAGGGATATTTAACAATCAACCGGATCAATTTGTTCCTGGAAGGTCTTGAAGCGAATTCAAGTAAGATAAGCCCAGCTTTATATGCGAACTATAAAGGTGAAGCTAAGTTTTTACGCGGACTATGCTACTTTTCTCTGGTGCAGATATTTGCAAAACCATATTCACTGGATGCAGGAGCCTCCAAAGGCTTACCATTAAGATTGACACCGGAGACCGGTACAGCAAACAATGGAATGCCCAGAAGCACGGTTGCTCAGGTATATACCCAGATCCTTAAGGACCTGAATGAATCAGAGACCGAACTGCCTGAAACTTATGCTACTCCGCTTTTGAGAACCACCCGTGCTCATAAAAACACGGCAATTGCCTTAAAAACCCGTGTTCTGCTGGCGAAAGGTGACTATGCAGGGGTTATTACTGAGGGTAACAAGTTGGTGTCAGCAGCTGCGCCGTTTACTACTCCTGTGGCAACCAATGCACAGCACGCGCTTCAGGCAAATGTTGTCAATGTGTTCAGGGCTCCATATACCACTTCTGAATCAATTCTCTCCTTCCCTATGGCCGATACGAATGCTCCTGGTACCCAAAACCAGATTGGCTCCTATTTCAACTTCGGAAATGTTGAGTTTTACATGAATCGTGCTGCGCCCGGTATTTTAGCCAACGCGCAGTTTAGCGCGACCGATGTGCGCCGTACAGGTTTAACAGGACCATATCAGACAAACATGACGGTCTCAACCAAGTTTAGTGGTGTATCACCTTATATTGACTTTGTTCCGGTTATCAGGTATGCAGAAGTGCTTTTGAATCTTGCTGAAGCTGAAGCAGTGGCTGGCAGCCCGGTACGTGCAGCTGCATTACTGGGTGCAGTACATTCGCGTTCTGATGTTGCTGTAAACTTCGGCGCTTTGACTCCAGGTGCTCTTCTGACTGCCATTCTTACTGAAAGAAGGATAGAGTTATTAGCGGAAGGTTTCAGGGCAAATGATCTTTTACGCAGAGGAGATCCAATACCTGCTGTAGGAGCTGGTGGAAGTATCGCTTCCAGCGACCCACGCTATGTATTCCCGATTCCTTTAAGTGAAACGAATTCAAATCCGGATTTGTAATTCATATTAAGCTTTAAAAGCCTGCCCCGAAAAGGGCAGGCTTTTTTTTTGAGGATTTGGGTGTAACTTCTACTTAAAATTGTTTAAAGGTTGAACAGAGGACAGTCTGGATCCGGATGTTCAGACAACACCTCGTTCGGCAACTATTTTTTAACGAGGGTAACTTCTACTCTCAGATTTCTTAACCCTTCTTCAGGATCCTTTGTCACGACTAAGGGCACTTTGCCTCCCACTCCAGTACAGGAAATACGTTTTTCGGCGACTGAATTTTTTGTTAGGAATTTTTTTACGGCTACTGCACGGTTAAAAGACAGCTGCTGAAGATACCGGGCTGATGCAAATACGTTTTGATTCGTATGGCCCGTTATTTTTACCGTCAAATCAGGTCTGTCTTTCATCAAAAGAAGCAACCTGTTGAGCTCGGGCATCGAAGAAGGAAGGATCTCGTCTTTATTCGGATAAAAGTGAATATTATTCAATACTAGTTTATTGCCTATAGCAGGAATGTTAAGAAGAAAATCTAATTCTGAATCATCCGTAACAAAGGTGTCTGCTGTGGTGAACAAGTACCCCGGATGCCATGCGGTAATATTAAGCGGGCGATTTACAGGAACCCTTACTTTATATCTGCCCGTTAAAGAGTCAGATACAGACTTTCCAATTAGCACGCCTGTGGAATCATCATCTACCATGATCTCGGCGGATAGAAAAGCATTGCTCTGCCGGTCCTTAACCGTTCCCGCCAGGTATACGTACGTTTCCTGTATATCCGGGCCTACACTAACCTTTAAGTCGAAACCTTTGCCGCCATAGATATTGTCAAGGATTAATGCGAATTTCTCCCCTGCCTTAACTCTAAGTGGCAGGGAATAATTATTGCCCGGACCCGGTTTTGCAAAGTTGCTTTTGCCCTCACTGTTCATTCCGGTTTTGCTGTTTACGGTAATAGCATTCCGCGCATTGTTAGTTCTCAAAGGGCTTGCATAGTCTCCGGCGATGAGTTTATCAAGTTCAGGGGAATATTTAAACAGCATCCAGTCATAGTCGTCCTTTATCTGGTGCGGTTTCAGGTCAAAGGTGAGCAATCCGTTAAAGGGAACTTGTATAAGAAACCAGGCGGAGTTCCGTTCTTCGCGAAAAAGATATCCGCTTCGCTGCGGATTCTCTTTAAACTCCTTCTGGCTTCCATAGCCGCCGGGCGATCTGGCGAATGAGTAAGTTTGATTAATTCCAATAAGTGGTGCTCCCTTTAAGTCTCCCTTCAGCGGGATCATTTCCTGTGCCTTAACTGAAGGTAAAAGCAACAGGGAAAAACCGAGGAGGAACGCAGTACGCATATCATTTTTTATCAACGCTGTATTTCCCTGGTCCGACAAAAGTGAGACCAAGAAATACAACAGCGGCCTCAATGGCGTGGGAAGCGACGTTAAGACCATCTCCTGTTTTAAGATGCATATTTGCAGCTACCATCATAGCAATACTTAGTAGAAGCGCAGCCGGCCGAAAGGCTAGTCCGAGAAGGATCAGGAAGCCACCAAAAGTTTCTGTCACACCGGCGAGTAAGCCCCAGCCAACCGGATAAAAGTCAATGCCAATATGCTTCATTGCACCTCCTACTGTTGTCCACATTGCCGGACCTCCTAATAGTTTTGGATAACCATGAAACATGAACATGATCCCCAGGCCAATCCGCATAACAAGTAATCCGGTGTTCCTGTATTTACCAAGGTTAGAAAAAATAGCCATTAATCTAAATAGGTTACGTGCACATTATGATAATCGGCTCTTAAATTTACTGTTTTTCCTAATATTAAAGCATGGTTATTCTCGATGTGACCGGCGGGGAAGTCGTAACAAACTGGAAAATCATAGTCTTTCAGATGTTCCTGAATAATTTCGGCAGCAGTCTGGCCAAATGGAATATCATTATCCTTTAGTTCGGTGAATCCGCCGACAATAATACCGTTCAGCCCAGCTAACTTGCCCGCTCTTTTAAGACTCCACATCATTCGGTCAATGGAATAGAGGTATTCCCCGACATCTTCAATAAAAAGGATCTTGCCGGCGTAGTTCATTTCCGATACGGAGCCAGACATCATTAAAAGCAAGGTCAGGTTGCCGCCGATCAGTATACCTGAAGCTTCACCTGCTTTGTTTTCGATGGTGCTCTCATAACGATAATCGAATGGTTCATTGAACAGTGCCTTCCGGAGTGTTTCTAAAGATTCTTTTGTTCCATCGGGAATAGTTAATGGCATCTGACCGTGAATGCTCTGCACCTGGTGCTGCGCAAAAATATGGCTGTGAAGAACTGTAATATCACTGAACCCGATTATCCATTTGGGATTATTGGCGAATTCGCCGAATTCCAGGTTATCGATGATGCGAATTGTCCCGTATCCGCCACGGGCGGCAAATATGGCTTTAACCGAGTCATTGTTAAGAAAGCTTTGGAAGTCTTTGGTTCGCAAAGCATCGTCACCTGCAAACTGGTTATATGATGCCGATACTGTTTCTCCTAAGAGAACATTTAATCCCCAGGATTCAAGCAGACGGACAGCATCGGTTATCTCATGTGGTAGTTTCTTTGCGGGGCAGGTAATGGCAACTGTGTCGCCTTTTTTAAGATAAGGTGGAGTTTTCAATTTATTAATTTGCTGATTTGTCAATTTGCTAATGGCTGGTAAAAGCGTTTACTAATAGAATGTTTTTAAGCCTGGTTACTACCGGTTGACCGGTTGGCTTATGATTGTGTAAACATTGTCTAATTAACGAATTGTCATATTAGCAAATTACCACATTAGCCTTTATCTTTGCCAAATTATAAAAACAAGCTTAGAAACTATAATTTCCCCGATTTTGGCAGACGATAAACATAAAAGATATACAGTAACGGCGGCTTTGCCTTACACGAATGGCCCGGTACATATTGGCCACCTGGCCGGTGTTTATGTACCTGCTGACATATACGTAAGGTATTTGCGCTCGAGAGGAAAAGATGTTGTCTTTATTTGCGGTTCTGACGAGCACGGGGTACCCATCACGCTGAAAGCAAAAAAAGAAGGAGTTACTCCTCAGCAAGTGGTGGATAAATACCATCGGATCATTGGCGATTCCTTCAGGGATTTTGGTGTTTCCTTTAACATCTACCATCGCACTTCTTCACAGACGCATCATGAAACCGCTGCTGGATTTTTCAAAAATCTATATGATAAGGGTGTTTTCACCGAGGAAGTCACTGAACAATATTTTGATGAGAAGGCTAACCAGTTCCTGGCCGACAGGTACATTACAGGAACCTGTCCGAATTGCGGGAATGAGAATGCCTATGGAGATCAGTGTGAAAAATGCGGCACCTCTCTAAGTCCCACGGAGCTTATTAATCCTAAGTCGACCCTCTCCGGAGATAAACCGGTATTGAAAGCCACCCGTAACTGGTTCTTGCCGCTTGATAAGATGCAGCCTCAGGTCGAAGCTTATATCGACTCACATAAAGAATGGCGTCCAACTGTTTTCGGACAATGTAAATCGTGGCTGAACGGTGGACTGCAAGCCCGCGCAATGACACGTGACCTTGACTGGGGTGTACATGTTCCGGTTGAAGGCGCTGATGGCAAAGTTCTATATGTTTGGTTTGATGCCCCAATCGGCTATATCTCGGCCACAAAGGACCTGTTTAACGCTCAACTAAGCCAGCCAAAGAAAGAGGAATATTATTTTAACGAACCCTTGAAGCCTGAAGGAGCCTGGGAGGATTACTGGAAATCCGACGATACAAAGCTGGTTCATTTTATAGGGAAAGACAATATCGTCTTCCATTGCATCATATTCCCCGCTATGCTGATGGCTCATGGAGAATATACGCTTGCCGATAACGTGCCTGCCAATGAATTCCTGAACCTGGAAGGAGATAAGATATCTACATCCAGGAACTGGGCAGTATGGCTGCATGAGTATCTCGCCGACTTTCCAGGCAAGCAGGATGTGCTGCGGTATGTATTGACAGCGACGGCTCCGGAAACCAAGGATAATGACTTTACATGGAAGGACTTCCAGGCCCGTAATAACAATGAACTGGTAGCCATATTCGGAAACTTTATTAATCGGGTGCTGGTACTGTCCCATAAATATTTTGACGGTAAAGTGTTAATGGGCTCTGCTTTTACGGAGACAGACCGGGAGGTTCTTACAGAGATGGGTATCTATCCGGAAAAGATAAGCTCCAGTCTTGAACATTATCGCTTTAGAGAGGCTCTGGGAGAATTTATGAACCTTGCACGCCTGGGTAATAAATACCTGGCAGATATGGAGCCCTGGAAGCTGATCAAAACAGATGAAGAACGTGTTAAGACAATTCTGAATGTTGGCCTGCAAATCTCGGCTAATCTTGCGATCCTTGCTCAACCCTTTCTTCCGTTTTCCGCAGACAGGCTGTTCGGGATGCTTAACCTTGAAAGCGTGGACTGGGATCGTGCAGGAGAATCAGATCTCATCGGTGTTGGGCACCAGTTGAATGAGGCTTCGTTATTATTTGAAAAGATCGAGGATGCCGCTATAGAAGCTCAGATACAAAAATTGATGGATACAAAAACTGCAAATGAATTAGTGACCGCACCTGTTACAGAATCAAAGCCAGATATCAGTTTTGAACAGTTTGCTGAAATGGATGTCCGTGTGGGTACCATCCTGACTGCCGAGAAAGTGGCGAAAACCAAGAAACTCCTTAAACTAACGATAGATACCGGGATAGATCAGCGAACGGTTGTTTCAGGTATAGCCGAATATTTTGACCCCGAAAACATCATTGGCAAGCAGGTTTCGATCCTGGTAAACCTGGCACCGCGCGAGATAAAAGGAATTTTATCACAAGGAATGATTCTAATGGCCGAAAATTCCGATGGAAAACTTAGTTTTGTAGCACCGGCAGAAAATCTGGCTAACGGATCAGTTGTACGGTAATTTATCGGCCTCGTAGTTCAACGGATAGAATAGGCGTTTCCTAAACTCTAGATATGGGTTCGATTCCCGTCGAGGCTACTAAAAAGAGGCAGCACTTTGTGTCTGCCTCTTTTTATTTCCAGGAAGGCATTCGTTTCCGAATCACCTCGCGTTATACCTTAGCTAAGCTTCAGGGTGATTAACAATATCCCAAAGCAACCCAGATTAAAATAAATACCACGATCGTTCCAAGGCATCCGCCGCCAAGTTTTTTAGCGCCGTAACCGGCAATAATTGCTCTGAAGAAATTGTTCATAAAGTTTGAGTTTTCAGTTTTTAAGTAAACCGAAAAAAGCTTTTAAGGTTTTACTTCCTTAAACATCAATAAAAAGGCCGGAATAATATCCCGGCCTTTGAAAAGCTCTTGTATTTACTTAAAATCCACCCTCTCTTCTCATCTCAAATCTCTCTCCGCGGCCGGGCATCTGCATTGGTGTTTCCTTACCATTAAACTTTTGTAGTCGCATGGTAAAGCTCAACATGAAATAGCGGGATAAACGGTTGCTACGGCTATCTATAGTTGAATTCCCGATTACATTACGGCTTACGCTCGTGTTCTCGTCCAGCAGATCAAATGCCTGCAATCTGAGTGTTCCTTTCTTATCCTTGAAGAATTGTTTCTCCAGGTAGGTATTGATGATAAAGGGATTAGAAGCAAGCAGGCTGCTGTACCCGCTGTTAACCGTTTTACTTAAATCGACCCCGATTAAGAAAGTTTTAAGGAAGTATGTTTTACTGTTGAAATTGATTCCATAGGTCGAAACCTTCGTGTTGCTATTCGTTATGATATCATTTGAATTGGTGTTATAACTATAGGTGAAACCGGGATTCATTTCAAGCCATTTTACAGGATTTATCTGGGTATTAAGCCCTTGTGTCAGGATCCAGTTTTTTCCAATACTCTTTTCGCCTTCAACAAAAGACACGTTATTATTAAAGTTGGCTGAACCATTTATCGAAACAACATATTTTCTATCGGCAAAAGGCTTGGAGTAAGTGTAAAATCCATTTGCGGTATAATAGCCATCGGTATTGCGGTAACGTGTTTCCTGAACACGACCCACTGTAGGGACATTTTCTAAAACAGTGATGTCGTTGACTATTTTATCCTCCGTAAAGGCGAAAGAAACGTTAGTAAACAATACATTTCCGGTATTGAACTCAAAATTGTTATAGCGCAGGTTCAACCGGTGACTAAATTCCGCATTCAGGTTTGGATTACCGTAAATCGTGTACTGCGGGTTAGAAATATCCGGGATAGGCTGTAGTTGTGTGTATTCCGGTTCGGTGCTTCTGCCAAAGTAGCTGGCGTTGAACGCACGGGTCCGGGAAAAGTTATATGAAAAACGGGCAGTAGGGACAAAATTCAACCCCGTGTTTCTGTAAGAATTGAAAGTGTTATTGATCACCGAATTTCCCTCCAGGACACTAGGCTGCAAACTGGCACCTATTGAATAGTTATACTTTTTCTGGTTAACACGGTAGTTGACACCAAGGCGATTCGTTGCGAATGAGTAGTCGTAGTTATTACTCAGGGCATCATTGCGGGTTTCGCTTTCTAACTGATCGACATCGAACGTTTCTCTTTCGTTCTTATATTTGGTGTAATTGAAGTTATAAGTGAATTCAAGGTTTGATGTACGGGTCAACGGTTCATTGTACGACAGTGTTGCACCCGTATTGACACTCCGGTTGATTATGTCCAGGTTCTGACGCAGATAGACATCCGTATTTCCCTCTTCCCGGTAATTGGTATAATCATTCAGTTCTTCTCTTTGCTGATCGGTTTGTCCACTGTTAACCGACAGGTTTAGCGACACATTTCTTCCGCGCTTTGCAAAGCGGTGGTTTAAAAGCAGGTTACCACCAATATTGGGTACTTCAGAGGCAGAGTTGCTAGATGTGATACCTACTGAGTTTGGTTCTCCATTATCCAGCTGGTTATAATCGGAGAATCCCTGCGCATCCGACATCGAATAGCTGAAAGACGGTGAAAATTTAATGTAGTTTAAGCTGTCCGGACGGTACTCCAGGTTCCAGTTTAAGCGATGATTCGTGCTTTGAGTGCTATTGGAATTATTCTGGTCATTCAGGATCATGCTATTCTTGAATGTGCTTAGAGTTTGCTGATTGCTCAACAACTCATTATCACGATTAGAGAAGCTATAACTTCCGTAAGAGGTAAGTTTTTTGCTCCAGTCGTCGCGGTAATTGAGCCCGATAGAGCCCACAAGGGTAATACCATCGCCGCCGGCGTTGTTTGTATTACCGCCCATCCTCATGCCGCCGCCACCGCCACCGCCTTGGATCCTGATGCCACCACCACCGCCACCGTTGAAATTAAATACAGAGCTGTTGGTGTTATTGAGGTTGCCCAGGAAAGAAAGTTGTTGTTTATCCTTAAAGGAGTTGGCTGTTAAAGACGCCTGGTAGCGTTCTTTGTTACCACCACCCAGTGTACCGCGCGTCATATAGCCTTTGTTTTTATCGGGGCTGATCTCGATATTAAGCACTTTTTCCGGGTCGCCGTTCTTTATCCCTGTAAGGTTAGCCTGGTCGCCATAATCATCTACGATCTGAATTTTACTGATCATATCCGCCGGGAGCTGTTGAGTTGCCGTCTTTACGTCTCCGCCAAAGAAGTCTTTACCGTTCACCCGGATCTTTGTGATGGCCTTACCCTGCGCTTTAACATTTCCGTCTTTATCGACTTCCACACCGGGTAATTTCTTTAAAAGGTCTTCAGCTAGAGCGTTTTCACGAAGCTTATAATCTGATGCTTTGTATTCCACCGTATCCTCTTTGATAGTAACTTTTGGGGTACCGGAAATGACAACTTCATTCAAAAGCTGGCTTTCAAACTTTAGGGTTATAGGATCTAATGTAAGTGGTATATTTCCATTCCCGAACTTATAGCTGCGGCTGAAGATTTCAAAGCCAAGTCTGGTAATAGTGATCGTAAAGTCTGATGCTTTGACATTCGAAAATGTAAATGCACCCTTATCATTGGTACTGGATGCTAAAGTGTCTTTGGCTGATACCAATCTCACGCTGGCAGCACTGATCTTGTTTCCAGCGGAATCTGCAACTGATCCAATCACCTGTCTGCCACTTTGTGCAGCCGCTGAAAAGCTCAGGAAGGTCAAAATCAGGAAAAGTAAAGTTTTATTCATTTATTTAATTGTTAAGATTTTTTGCGAGAATGCTTTTTATCCAAAAGCCTGTAGGTTCGTTACTTTTACTGTACCGTGGCATTCGCTCGTAGCCGTATCCCCGTTGGGGATAACCATATCTGCTGCTGCGGTAGTCCTGGTTGGGATCATAGGAAGCCCGTGGTGCTTTGATGCCATTGATCTCAAATAAGCAAAACAGGGGTTGCTGCGGGTCAGTAATATTTAGCAGCCGGATAGGTACAGCGAGTTCAATTATCAAATTGTCCTGCGCATCAAGGAAAGCAGCGGCTGAAACTCCATAGTTGTTATTGATTGAAATAGCCCCGTCACGTATATCTGGAAATCCAAAAACATTGATCCGTTTTATATCGGCAAGCATTTTCTTCTGGATTTCCTTTACCTGCGCGGGAGTAGGTGCCTTAGCCGGCTTTAATGCCTGGCTGCTGCGATCGATGATGGGGAAAACAATAGTAGGTCCGTTTTTTTTCTTTCCTTCGGTATTGAAAGAAAAGCTGATACCGCGGGAGAAGATCCGGCCAAGGTTCTGTTTATCTGTACTTTTAACCGCAATAAAGATCGTTTCACTGTTGTTACTGATGTCAAAAGCGAAACGGGTATCATCATTATAAAAACTTAACGAATCACTCCAGTCATTTAGCTGGGCATCTATGGAAAAAGGCCTGGCGGCCCACTGATTATGTATAATTTCGTCTTTCTTGATAGTTTGCGCTGCCGCAGGTCTGAGAAGAACGACGCTGAGACAAACCATCCCTAATAGAAAAAAAGGCGTAAAAATTTTCATGTTGTATTTCGACTGAGGAAAAAGCTGATAGTTTAAGGCTACCTTTAATTTAATTAAATTAATGCGGCCAGAAAGCCGGCTAAGATAAGGAGAGCATAGCAATGAACGTGTTAAATGCTGTTAAGGTTAGCTTGTTAACATCATTGTTACGATATGAGGAATTTCTTATCGAAGGACCATTTCCTGGTCTGAAAAGTATCGTTCGATAGCGTTGTCCAGGGGAGACAACAAATTACCCCGTTCGCTTTTTAGCACACTATAGGAGGGGCGCATAGCCTTGAAGGCCATATTGTTAAGCGATACCGGGTTGATTAGTTTAGGGTTATAAGATCCCCGGAGCGCGATCTCTCGTGCGAAATCTGCCCATGTAAGCTCTGAGTCATTTGCCAGGTTCCATATTCCGTGCTCTCCATCCAGGAGCAGATCCAGAGCTGAATTGACCAGGTCGGGGACATAGGTAGGCGAGATAAACACATCGTCGACCGCGTTAAATGGTAGCCGGTTCTGCAGGGAATTAAGCACACTAGTCGCAAAGTTATAGCGGTCCCAGGGTCCGAAAAATGCGCTGGTACGAATTACGAGTGAAGTTGGATCGATCTCCAATACCGATTGTTCAGCTTTTGCCTTACTCATTCCATAAATATTCAAGGGCGAGACATCATCACTTTCCACATACGGTTGAAGCTTTTTTCCATTAAAGACAAGATCAGATGAGAATGTGAGGAGAGCTACATTGTATTTACGGCAAATGATCGCCAAATTCTCCGGCCCGGTAGCGTTTGCATTGAAACAACTCTCTGCCTCGGCTTCCGCATCATCAACCCTGACGAATCCTGCGGTATTGATAATTGCCCACGGGCGCTTAGTTATTATCACCTGTTCAATCTGATCCAGATTTTCGATGTTAAGTTCATCCCTGCCTAGCAGTTCATGAGTGATCCCCCGAATTGTACATGCCCTGAAGAAAGCATGGCCAAGCGTGCCGGTTTTTCCGGTGATAATTAAGGGTGCCGAACGAGCCGGAATTTTTACAGGCAATATCTTTTGCGCTCCGCGAGGATAAAGGATTCGCTTGTCGGTGTTCCACCAGCCGTCGTTATTTAAAACCGGGTGGTTAAACGGCTGGCCTTTTGCATATGATTTTATGATCTGGGTTAAAATAGTCGGCCGGGGAACCCCCGATCGAATATCGAAAACACCGCTTTCATACTCTCCGTCTTCCTGTGTAAGTAATTTATTCCAGCCGTAAGATCCAAGCATAGCCCAGGCAGTTATTGCTTCTATGGCTACACCCTCGCTTATTAATTCATTAGCAGCGGTCCACACACAATTAAACCATCGTAATTGCTCTTCACGGGTACAATGCAGGTGAACTTCGGTAACAGCAAGGGGGATCTTAAAGTAATTCCAGGCTTCATGGAGCAGTCCTTTTAAACCCAGCCTCTCTGCGTGACCGTTCCGGACTGCTTCAACATCCGCATACTGGTGCTGGAAGTTTGCCCCATGAGTATGAACAGGGTAGTTTTCGATATTCTCATCCAAATATCTTTCTGATGTGAGATAATGATTAAATCCAATGATATGAGGGGGACATGCATGCTTAATAAAATAGAACAGATCTTCTTTATCTGCACCGGCAAATATCAGGTACTGCCACATCGGGTGTACAGGAGTTACTTTTCCGCAAATAAGGTCAAATGACAGCCAGCGGCGCTGATTTTCGAAATCGGCCTGGTACTTTAACATGGGCGTGCTATAGGTTTTCCCCAGATCTTCCGTTTGGATCAGTTTTGCTTCAGGATTAATTTTCCGGATAGCCTGCATGGCCATTACTGTTCCCTTGCACTCATTTATCAGGATCTTTATAAAGCTTTTATCGTCCTTTTTATGGGGATGCCAGATTCCGTATAGCCCGGAAAAGCGTGCTGTCGTCAGCGGCTCATTGATAGGCGTGTAATATTCGAGCCAGGGAAATTTTTCTGCAACCTTGTAAGCAAAGTCAGCCAGAGACTCCGGAAAAGTTGAATCAAGAGTATTAGAGTAACGTGGACCGCTACCGTGGTGCACAAGCCCTGCTATTGGATCGACGCCCAGCTCTTTTAGTTGGTTTAGCTTCTTTTCAATGCTGCTCCAGTCGACAACGCTGTTCTGCTCCGGCTGGAGTTTCTCCCATAGTATCGGGTAGCGCATGCGGCTTATCCCCAGATTGGCGAAAAGACTTATGTCCTCTTCCCGTTCATAGTGCCCTGTATCTTTTAACTGATCAAAGTACTTATCATTTACCCGATTATAAGTACACTCGATTCCCCCCCAAATCTCAATTTTTGGATTTAAGTATGTTCTTTTCATCAGACGCAGGTTTAGAAATTTCGTTGTTTAAAATTTTCTTAAATGTTGAGAGAGCCTGAGCTACCACCTGGTCCATGTTGTAATACTTGTAAGTTGCCAGTCTTCCAACGAAATAGGTGTTTGAAAGCTGATCGGCAAGAGCCTGATATTTTTTATACAACAGACCGTTTTCGGGTTTTGGAATCGGATAATATGGATCTCCCTCGGCTTTGGGGAATTCATAAACAATGGATGTTCGCGGATTTTTTTGACCGGTAAGGTATTTAAATTCGGTTATGCGGGTAAAGGCATAATCATTCGGGTAGTTTACTGTGCCGGTTGGTTGAAAGTGTTCCTTTTCAAGAGTTTCGAACTTGAATTCGATTGAGCGATAGGGTAATTTGCCAAAGCAGTAATTGAAATACTCATCAATTGGTCCTGTGAAGATCAGTTTTTTATAGCTGATCTCATCCATGATCTCCTGGTAGTTGGTATTGAGCATGATCTTGATATTCGGATGCGAAAGCATCTTTTCAAACATCTTCGTGTATCCATGCAATGGCATAGCCTGATAAGTGTCAGTGAAGTACCTGTCGTCCTTGTTAGTTCTTGTAGGCACCCGGGCGGTAACCGAGGCATCCAGTTCTGAGGGGTCCAGATCCCACATTTTGCGGGTATAGCCCCTGAAGAATTTTTCGTAAAGCTCACGACCTACTTTGCTAACTACCACATCTTCGGATGTAGTGATCTGTTTGACCTCCTCTGCCCGGGATGCAAAGAAATCCTCGACATCTGCACTACTCAGATTCAGGCCGTACAAAGAGTTAATAGTGTTCAGATTGATCGGCATTGGAACCATCTGCCCGTCAACGCTGGCAAGTACCTTATGCTGATAGTTATGCCATTCAGTAAACTTGGAGAGGTAATCAAAAACATCGCTGCTATTCGTATGGAAAATATGCGGGCCGTATTTATGAACCAGTATTCCGTCTTCATTGTAGTGATCGTATGCATTACCGGCTATATGATATCTTTTGTCTATGATCAAGACCTTCTTATTGGCAACCCTTGCTAATCTTTCGGCCAATACACTTCCCGCATATCCTGCCCCCACTATCAAATAATCGAACATCGCTTAAATCGTTGAAATAGTAATTTTTTCTCTCTTCCGGATCTGCTCCATGGTTGCTTCTACCTGATGGAGCATTTTCGCGCAGGTGAGGTCCCATGAATTCTGCAAGAGGAACTCATCGACATTCTTGATCCATTCTTCTTTTGGTTTTATAAGCTCTTCATCTATTGCGGCAATGAATTCATCCGGTGTTTCAGCTATACGAACGAGTGCTTTGTCGCCATATGGCCGCACAACATCCTTTATTGGGCTTGATACCACAGGTATTCCTGCAGCCAGGTATTCCGGTGTCTTGGTCGGGCTTATAAACCGTGTCGATTCATTTAAAAGAAATGGGATCAGGGCAATATCCCAACCGGATAAATATTCCGGAAGCTCGAGGTATGTTTTCGAACCCTTATAGTGAATGTTCTCTCTCTGCGGAAGCGTGGCCGGGTCAATCTTAACTACAGGTCCAATCAGGATAAACTGCCAGTCCGGTCTTTTTTCGGCCATCACCCGTATCAGCTCGATATCAAAGCGCTCATCAATAACACCAAAGAATCCTATCCGGGGTCTCCCGATATCGTTCTGGTCATTGGGAGCTTTCTTATAAGTTCTCGCTTTTTCAAAATGCTGTTTATCAATACTGCTTGGAAAAGGGAAGATATTTGAATGTTCGTGCTGCTTGGCTTCATAGAGCGAATACCCTCCCGTGAATACAACATCTGCTTTGGTGAATAATTTTTTCTCAAGTTCTTTTATTGCAGCTGGTGCGAACTTAAAGGCGGAAAGTTCATCCATACAGTCGTATATGATCATTGCCGGCTTCAGTTTTTCTGAATACTCCAAAGCCATTGGCGTGTAGTACCAGAAGGCAAAATCATTCAGGTTCTCCTGTTTCAGAAACTTATTTACAAGGTCCTCCTGTATGTCAATGATCTTTTGCTGACTGAGGCCTTCCGGTAAGTGTGGGATCAGCACCCATAAGTTCTCCTCTCTTGTGGATTTAGAAAGAAATGGTGCGGCAATATTCTCAAATATCGGTTCTTCCATGAAGTAGACGTTAAAGATCTTGGCGAACCTTGTGAGTAAATGTTGTGGTCGCTGGAACACGAAGTCCCAGCGTAAATGCGAAAAGCAAAGAATGTTTGAAGGAATTAATCTTTTTATACGAGGTAGTGTATCAATTTCATTGATATCGGAAGATTGTTTAGCCATAATTCATAAGTGATGTAGAATTATAACAACAAAAAACTTCAAAACGTTTTGTTACAGGCGGGCCATCCCTGTTAAACACGTATTTTGCATGTCAAAAAGCGTATTTCTGCCTGCTAAATTACCTATTTCATAACTTCAAAAAGGGAAAGCAGGTATTTCCCGCATAGAAATTTGGTTATATTCTGAGTAGAGTATTTGGAGCCGAAAATCGGCGATATCAGGCAGGAGTTTCTTCTTCCCAGATCATTGCGAGATGGATAATCGTTTCCACTGCTTTTTGCATATCCTGCACCGATACCCATTCCTGTTTTCCATGGAAAGCATGTTCGCCGGCAAAAATATTCGGACACGGAAGTCCCATAAACGAAAGCCGGGAACCGTCGGTACCACCCCGTATGCTCCGCAGTTTGGGCTTCAGGCCAGCACGTAAGATTGCTTTCTGCCCGAACTCAATTACCTGGGGATATTTATCCAGGATTGATTTCATATTCCTGTATTGCTCTTTCACGACCAGTTGATAGGTTGAGTTCGGATAATTACCGATCACTTCCTTAACAATCTCTTCGAGTATCCGCTCGTGGGCAGTTAATCCTTCATCGCTGAAATCCCGGATGATAAATTCAATTTTAGCCTGTTCCACTGTTCCGTGTAAATTGGTAGGATGAATGAAGCCTTCTTTAAACCAGGAACTTTCGGGCGACAATGTTTCCTTAGGCAGGAAAGCTATGATCTCTGCAGCTATTTTCAGGGCGCTTTCCATCTTGCCTTTGGCAAACCCCGGATGTGAACTGACGCCGTTAATAGTCAGAGAAACGCCGTCTGCCGAGAAGGTTTCATCCTCTAGGGAACCGGCCGTTTCTCCGTCAACAGTGTAGGCGAAATCTGCTCCCAGCTTTTTTAAATCAGCTTTCTCCACCCCACGCCCTATTTCCTCGTCCGGTGTGAAAAGTATCTTTATCGTACCATGTTTAACTTCCGGGTGGGCTGCGAAATAGTGCGCCATATCCATTATTTCGGCTAAACCGGCTTTGTTGTCGGCCCCCAGCAAAGTGGTTCCACTCGCGGTAATGATATCATTACCCAGCTGTTCCTGCAGGTCCGGGTGATCTTTCATTCGAATAATCTGCGTGTGATCGTGGGGTAATATGAGGTCTTCTCCTGAATAATCTTTGTGAACGATCGGTTCCACACCCTCACCGCTGCAGTCCGGCGAAGTATCCATGTGGGAACAAAAACAGATAACCGGCACCTTTTTCTCTGAAGTCGAGGGAATGGTCGCGTAAACATAGCCGTACTCATCGAGATGTGCATCGGATAAACCCAGTTCCAGAAGTTCTTTCACGAGGATGCGACCAAGATTCTTTTGCTTTTCTGTTGATGGGCAGGTGTCGGAAGCCGCATCGGACTGAGTGTCGATCCTGACATAGTTTAAAAAACGACTTGCTGCAGTAAATGAAATTTTTGGAAGGCTCATATTAGGAAAAGTCAGATAAAATATGAATATTTAAGTAAGATCAGAGGGTTAAGGAAATCAAAACTATTTAGTTTTTTATAATTTTAGAGACTCAATTTACTATTAACGCTAACGATTTGAAAAAGCTTCTCTTCTTTTTATTTGCCACATTTATCTGTTCCGATGCTTTTTCACAATACAATTTCCATCGTTTTAGTTTGGGCTTAGGCGGAGGCCCCAACCAGCCCTATTCAGATGTTTCCCGTAACAAGATGAACGGGGGGATCACGATTTATTCCGATTTTTATTTCACGCCCTTTGTGATCGGCGGAGTAGAAGCTCAGGTCGGTAAATTGGTAGGTGGCGACCGCGTGCTGGATCCGCATTTAAGGGAATTTGAAAATTCATATAAAACGGTCCTGTTCACAGGAAAGCTTGCATTGGGACAGCTTCTCAATTACAACCGCCGCAGCATCCTCAATACTTTTAAAGGATTATATGTAGGATCTGGATTCGGGTTCATGCTTAATAAGATGGCCTTTGTTACGCGGATCAAACCGGATGGTCAGAACAATTATACTTTCCCCGGCGAAGACTCCGGTGTGAATCTTGTCATACCTTCTACCTTTGGAATTGCCTTTAACATACTCGACGGATGGGATGAAACCCGCTATATCGTCAGCGCAGGCTACCAGATGAACCTTACTTTCGGGGAAGGGATGGACGGCTTTAATGATCCCCCGGAAAAATTTGAAAATAACTATAACGACATGTACAGCTATGCGACCTTAAGCCTGAAATACTGTTTTGGTCGTAAGGGAGTACACTATCGTCCGTTCAGGTACTGATGAATATTGAAACTCTTCGTGAATATTGCCTTGCCAAACCTGGAGTGACGGAGACTCTGCCCTTTGGCCCCGATACGCTAGTGTTCAAGGTAATGGATAAAATGTTCCTGCTCACGAGTCTGAATAATCCTGAGAGCTTTAATGTCAAATGCGATCCTGAGAGAGCCGTTCAGCTTCGTGAAGAATATTCGGAGGTTACACCAGGCTATCATATGAACAAAACTCACTGGAATACGGTATTTATTAAAGGGAGACTCACCGAGGCGCAGTTAAAAGATATGATAGACGATTCCTACGAACTCATTGTGGCGAGTCTGCCCAGGAGTAAACAGGAACAACTAAGGTAATTATGGACTGGAAAGAGGAAAACACCAATGAGAGCCAGTCAGCTCTGGTGAAGGAATTCAAGTTTAAAAACTTTATTGAAGCATGGGCATTTATGAGCCGTGTGGCTCTGATTGCCGAAAAAATGGATCATCATCCTGATTGGACGAATGTTTACAACCAGGTAAATATCCGGCTGTCTACCCATGATGCAGGTAACAAGATCACCGATAAAGATCGCAAACTTGCTTCGGAGATAGATAAATTAAAGGTTTGATGATATATTTGGGGCGGCCTCCTGACCCCTGTTTTAATGAAAAAAATTCTTCTGCTCCTGCTCCTCATGCCTTCTACCTTTCAATATGTATCAGCACAGCTGACGCCTTTCGAAAAGAGCAAAGACAGGAATACCACGGCAACTTACCCCGAAGTCATATCCTTTTACAAGGCTCTGGATGAGAAATATCCGCAACTTAAAATGCTTACCTGCGGGCCAACCGATATTGGCAAGCCCCTGCACCTGGTAGTTTTATCGAAAGAAAAGGTTTTCGATCCTGAAGCTATACGCCGGCAAAACAAGCGCATCCTGCTTATCAACAACGGCATTCATCCCGGCGAGCCCGAAGGAATTGACGCCACCATGATGCTTGCGCGCAACCTGCTGGAACAAGATAAGCTTCCTAAAGACGTAGTGATCTGTATTATACCGGTTTATAACATAGACGGCAGCCTGAACCGGGGTGTATCACGCATTAACCAGAACGGGCCTGAAACTTACGGCTTCAGGGGGAACTATCAGAACCTGGATCTGAACCGTGATTTTATCAAGGGTGATTCACAGAATTCGCAAAGTTTTCAGGAGATCTTCAATACTTGGAAACCGGAAATATTTATTGATAACCATACCAGTAACGGCGCCGATTACCAGTACATTATTACCCTGATCCCTACACAGAAGGACAAACTGCAGCCCGTTCTCGCAGAATACCTTTCCGGGAGCCTGGTTCCCGAACTATATGCGAAGATGGCAAAGGCGGGATTCCCGTTGACACCCTATGTAAACAGCATTGGGGAAACCCCTGATACCGGAATTGAAGGTTTTTTAGAAACTGCGAGATACAGTACGGGCTACGCTGCGCTTCATAATACCATCGGGTTTATGCCTGAAACCCATATGTTGAAACCTTACAAGCAACGGGTAGAATCGACTTATCAGTTCATGCATGAAATGTTAACTATCATGCAGCGTGATGCACAACTGATTGGCAAAAACAGGAAAAGGGCTGACGAAATTATTAAAAACCAGGTTGTGTTTCCCCTTAGCTGGAAACTTGACAGGAAAGACTCAACTGAATTTAATTTTAGTGGGTACGAAGCGAAATACAAGCCGAGCGAAGTAAGCAGCTTCGACAGGCTGTATTATGACCGTAATTCTCCTTTCGAAAAATCAATTAAGGTATGGAATAAGTTTGTGCCCGCGACAGAGGTCAGCAAACCGCTTGCCTATATCATTCCGCAGGCCTGGCAGAAAGTCATCAGTCTTTTGAAAATGAATGGGGTGCAAATGAAGCAGCTGAGTACTGACGTGAGTCTCGATGTGGATATGTATTACGTTAATGACTACAAGACTTCACCCCGTCCATATGAAGGGCATTACATCCACAGCAGTGTGAAACTCAATGTTGAAAAGCAGCGGGTGAATTTTTATGCCGGTGACTATGTACTTTATGTTAACCAACCACAAAACCGCTATATTGTCGAAACCCTCGAGCCGCAGGGTGTGGATTCCTTTTTTGCATGGAATTTCTTTGACCCGATACTAGGCCAGAAAGAACATTTTTCGGCTTATGTTTTCGAAGATGAAGCAGCGAGATTAATGAAAGATGATCCCAAACTTAAAAAGCAGTTTGAAGACGAAAAACTTTCAAATCCCGAACTTGGCAAAAGCGGCTCTGCTGCCTTAAACTGGGTTTACAGACATTCCGTATATTACGAAAAAACATTTATGCGCTATCCGGTCGGACGAATAATGAGCGACATCAAACTAGATCTAAAATAATGGAGAGTTTTATAACCGATACCCCTGTTGCCACCATCATCTTTATTTTCACGATAATAACCAGTTTATATGCCTTTTCTAACGAAACGGTTTATGGGAAATTCATGCTGCACCCGTACAGCGTGAGTCGTGGGCAGCGCCTCTATTCCCTCATTACCAGCGGATTGATCCATAAGGACTGGGCTCACCTGCTGGTGAACATGCTTTCCTATTATTTCTTCGCCTTCCCGCTTGAAAAAACTTTTGCTTCCCTGAGCAGCTGGGGTCATGTGCAGTTTGGAATACTATATCTGGTAAGTATCATCCTAAGTGATATTACCTCCATAATGAAGCACAAAGACCATTTCTGGTTCAATAGCCTGGGTGCTTCGGGAGCCGTCTGTGCCGTGGTGTTCAGCTATATCCTGTTTTACCCGCTAAATAAGATGATCATTCTGCCGATCCCTTTTCCTATTCCCGCGGTAATCTACGGATTTTTATTCCTTGCATACTGCTGGTATGCGGCCCGCAATTCGAGGGATGCGATCAATCATGATGCGCACTTTTACGGCGCTTTAACAGGCGTTCTGCTGACGATCATTTTCTTTCCGGATGTTGCGGGATATTTCATAAACACCCTGAAGGGCGGGATATAAGCATCTTAAGGGTTTTTTCTCAGGAAAGTTTATCTAGCGTTTTAATGGCTCGTTGGCGCAATTCTGCATTGCCGTTCTTCATATGTTTTAAGAGGCAGCGCGCTTCATTTATAAACTTTCTGCCGAACTGCGGATCATGCTTTAAAATATCAAAGGCGTTGTCAATCAGGTCGGCATATTTAATGGTCTGGGCAGCCGCACTTGTTTTCGACAGTCTCGTCGTCTCCATTTCCTTCCTGCTTTTCCGGTTTAAATGAGGGAAGTCCTTTTTGATATAGACATCCGTAAGCTCCTCAACTAATTCCAATGTTTTTCGGGCCTGCGCCTGCGGCATCAGTTCGGTAAGAAACTGTTCAATTTCGGCGCTCGTAACGGGTGTGTCTTCCAGGACATCATGAAGCAGGGCCGCGGCCTGCACGGGTATATCTGTAACATACTCCCGGCAGATCAGCATAACCCGCTCCGGGTGGACAATATATCTTTCGGGAGTGTACTTCCGCATCTGGTCACCATGTGCTTTATCTGCAAAATCCTTAATCTTCAGGAGAAGCTCTTCCATATAATAAATTACATATTATTCCCTGTTTAGTTTCCTGATACTTGAGAAGGACTTCGCATGAGAAGCTGAGATCGGCTGCGGTTTTCGCTCAGGTCAGGTAGCACTCATGTTAAGGTTAGTCCGCTAATTTAGCGGACTAACCCCTAGCAGACCTAAACGAGTCCTAAACAAGTTGATAGCCATCCGGGATATCTCGTCCTAATATTTCCCGGGATTAAACCCGTCTTCCGAAAATAATATTAGCTTAGGTTAAATTTTAATATCATATGGGCAGTACGTCAAAATTAAACCGGTCGCTGGGACTTCGATACGTGATTGTTGTTGTGATTGCTAATATCATCGGCTCGGGGGTGTACAAGAAGATTGCCCCGATGTCTGCCGAACTGAATTCCTCCGGCTGGGTGCTTATAGCGTGGATAATTGCCGGTGTCATTACTTTGTTCGGCGCATTATGCAATGCCGAGGTAGCAGGCTTGCTGGCTGACACGGGCGGGGAATTCGCCTACTATAAAAAGATCTATAATAAATTTTTCGCGTTTATGTTCGGCTGGTCACTGTTCACGGTTATTCAGACAGCGGCCATCTCCTCGATCGCGTATGTTTTTGCACAGTCCTTCGACAGTATCGTGCACCTTCCTGCGCTCTTTTCGGAATATTCGCATCTCAGCATCGGTGGTGTTTTTTACCCTTTCCAGGGCTTTTCTGTAAAACTCACTGCGATACTGCTAATCATTCTCCTCACCTGGATAAACACCCGTGGTATTAAAACGGGGGTAGGTGTGAGTAATGTTATCCTGCTTACCGTATTTGCCGGAATTGCACTTATTGTGATATTCGGGCTAAGCAGTGAGAGGGCAGTGATTTCCCGGAGTTTCGAACTTAGCACCGTTACGAATTCCCCGGTGACTGTCAGCGCACTCTTTACCGCCATGCTTGCCGCCTTCTGGGCGTACCAGGGCTGGTACTCGATCGGGTTTATCGGCGGTGAGATCAAGGATGCGAAACGTACTCTCCCGAAAGGGGTCGTTATCGGGGTATTTATTGTCATTGCGATCTACCTGCTTGTGAATGTCACCTATCTCTCACTACTATCGGTTCCGGAGCTCAGCGAAATTTTTCGTTCTGTCGACAAGATTGCGGCAATAGAAGCGGTAAGAAGTTTCTGGGGTGATAAGGGCGCTTTGTTTATTTCGGTATTGATCCTTATCACGACCCTGGGTTGCACTAACGCGACTGTGTTAACAGGCGCCCGACCATACTATGCTATGGCAAAGGAAGGCTTGTTTTTTTCTAATATTTCAAAGCTGAATGAAAAACAGGTGCCGGCCAACTCTTTGATACTACAGTGTGTCTGGGCCTGCGTATTAGTGTTATCCGGAAGTTTCGACCAGTTAACGGATATGGTCATTTTCGCCGTTTTCGTTTATTATGGGGCAACTGCCCTGGGGGTATTTATATTGCGCAGAAAGATGCCTGACGCGGAGCGGCCATACAAGGTGTGGGGTTATCCCATCGTGCCGGCTGTATTTATACTGTTCTGTGCGGCTTTATTTGTGAATACTTTTCTGACCCGGCCGCGTGAGGCGGCTATCGGCCTGGTATTGATGCTCACGGGTGTGCCGATGTATTTCTGGTTTAAAAGGTTATCTGCAGGGAAAAAAGACGGATTGTAAGAACCTTCTTTTTTGTTCTGGCCAAACTTTTGGAGGAATATGGACTTCTGACCAGGAGGAACGGAAATCACCTGGAGTTTCAACGTTCTTGTATTAATTTTATAGGCAGTTGCTGCTCCTGAGCCACTGCAGGCCCGAGTAATGTGCCAGCGATAACCAAATTATAAAATATGAACACCGGCGAGGCTTACGATAAATGGGCGAAGACCTATGACCAGGTCGAAAATAAAACGCGCGATCTGGAAAAAAGAGCGGTCCGTACGATTCTGAAAGATATAGATGTCCCTCATATACTTGAGATAGGGTGCGGTACAGGAAAGAACACCGCCTGGCTTGCCGGCCACTGTCAGGAGCTGACTGCTCTTGATTTTTCAGAAGGCATGCTTCGGAGGGCACGGCAGAAGATCAGCGATGCAAAAGTAAATTTCCGCCAGGCTGATATTACAAAGCCATGGGCTGTCAAACCGGCGGACCTCATTTGCTGCAGCCTTGTATTGGAACATATTGAAGACCTGGATTTCATCTTCAGGCAGGCGGAAGTCTCGCTTTCGGCAGGTGGGCAGTTTTACATTTGTGAGCTGCATCCCTTCAGGCAGTTGCGTGGTTCACGCGCCAGGTTTGAGCATGAGGGTGATACCCATCACCTCGAATACTTTGTTCATCATATCTCCGATTATTTAAGTGTGGCAATCGCAAACGGCTTCACGTGCTCTGGTTTACAGGAATGGTTTGACGAGGACAACCGCAATGAAATTCCCCGGCTGGTATCTTACCAGTTTCATAAAAGATCAGGTACGTCGCAATAGCTAATGATGATATATTTTTGTATGATATAGGTTGCGTCTATATGGTATAAAGAAAAAGAATGGGTAATTTCTGGCCATTGATTGCTTTAGAGGGCCATTAGCCGTATCTTTGCGTCAGATTTTAAAACCCATAACAGAATAACAATTATGATAAGCATAGGACAGAAATTCCCTTCGTTTGTGAAGACAGCCGTAGTAAGTATCGAAAAAGGTAAAGAGTTTGACACTATTTCTTCTGAGTTCTTTACTAACGAAGACAACGTATGGACAGTGATGTTCTGGTGGCCAAAAGACTTCACTTTTGTATGCCCAACAGAGATCAAAGAATTTAATAATGCTTTTGGAGAGTTCCGTGACCGCGATGCCCGTTTGATCGGTGCCTCAACTGATACAGAGAACGTGCACCTGGCGTGGAGACATAGCCATGATGACCTGCGCGACCTGAAATTCCCAATGCTTGCCGATACTTCCAAATCATTGGCTGAAGAATTAGGTATTTTAGAGCCAACCGAAAAGATTGCTTACCGTGCAACTTATATCATAGATCCAACAGGCGTTATCCGTTGGGTAAGTGTAAATGACCTGAGTGTTGGCCGTAATGTTAAAGAAGTACTTCGGGTGCTTGACGGCTTACAAACTGACGAACTTTGCCCTTGTAACTGGGAAAAAGGTCAGGAAACGCTAACTGTATAATTATTTATCCCGTAAAGCTCCTCTTTATCCTGAAGTCCGGGAATGAAGAGGAGTTTTTTATTAAATCATAAATCTGAAATAATGAACGAAAGTACTGAAGTGATCCATGAATTGTTAGGAAGCATTGGTTCTGATACGGTTTACCGTACAGCCTCCCTTTCCCTGTTAGAAGAAGGAAATTCACGTTACCTGCGGGATCTGAAACTTAATTTTAGCAGCACCTTAACCTCTGAGCATTTATCAGCAAAGGAGATTGCCCTTCTGGGTATTAGTGTTGCTGTGAATGAACGCAATAACCTGTTGATCACTTTCTTTAAAAAGATGGCTGAGGACAATGAATCAACCGCTGAAGAGATTGCTGAAGCTGTGGGCTGTGCGTCCTTGCTGGCGTCGAACAATGTTTTCTACCGTTTCCGTCACTTTACCAAAAAAGAGAAGTATACCCAGATACCAGCTCGAATCAGAATGCAGATCATGATGAAGCCGGTTACCGGTAAAGAGTTCTTTGAACTTATGAGCCTGGCTATCTCCGCTGTTAACGGTTGTGAAATGTGTGTCAACTCACACGAAGATTCACTTATTAAGCTCGGATCTACAGAAGAGCGAATCTTTGACGCAGTCCGGATTGCCTCCGTTATCACCGCTACCGGCAAGATCGTGTACTAAAGATGTTTTCCAAAAAGAATAGCCGCTTAACTAAGAAAAAAAAGTTAAAATGTCCTACTCAGATATTGACATCTCAAAAGTTAATTTGTAATTTTAAAACTTAAAGGTTAATCACCTTAAAGTCATCATCAAAGTGGTAATTTTCCAGACATGCAGTGATGTATTTCGGATTTGAGATTGCTTTAAGGAATAAGTTTTTATTGTAATTTTTGGGTGAAACGGCCAGGTATGAACTATCTGGCCGTTTCTTTTTAACTGATAACCTGACAGGGAAGCTTTAATTGCAAGGGGGCGCTTAAAAAATGAAGTATAAATTTTAATTTCAACGCTCAGTAGACACCAACCGATCCGTTAGATGAAAAAGCTTATTGTTATTAGCCTTCTATTTGTCCTGTTTTCGTCGTTTAACACAAAAAAGCCGCAAAGTTCCTGGATAAGAATTAACCAGCTGGGCTACTCTGTCAAAGGTCAGAAGGTGGCTGTGTGGGCCTCGAAGTCTGGTGAGCGCATCAAAACCTTCCGGATTGTGGATTCCGCTACTAACAAAACGGTATATAAGGAGAAAGCGGGCCGGGCTTACGGGGAATACGGTCCTTTCAAAGAAACCTATCGCTTAAACTTCACGGCATTGACGTCCCCGGGAACTTATTATGTTGAATCAGAAAACGTTAGGTCTCCATATTTTAAAATATCAGGCACTGTTTATTCGGGTCTGGCAGATTTTGCTCTGCGTTACATGCGTCAGCAACGCAGCGGATTTAATCCATATCTGAAGGATTCCTGCCATACAAATGATGGCTATACGATGTACGGGCCAATGCCTGACAGTACAATCATTGATGTCTCCGGCGGCTGGCATGATGCCTCAGACTATCTGCAGTACTCTACCACTTCAGCTAACGCTACCTACCACCTGCTTGCGGCCTATCGCGATTTTCCTGCAGTGTTCGGTGATCAGCACCTGGCCAATGGCCTTAACGGCAGCAATGGCACCGCTGATGTGCTGGACGAAGCAAAATGGGGTCTGGAGTGGCTTCTTAAAATGCATCCGAAAGAAGACTGGCTCTTCAATCAGCTTGCCGATGACCGTGACCACATGAGCTTCAGGTTACCTACCGACGATTTGGTAGATTACGGGATGGGCAAAGGAAAGGCGCGTCCGGTTTACTTCGCAAGCGGAAAGCCGCAAGGGTTAAAGAAGCATAAGAACAGGGCCACGGGAGTTGCTTCTATCGCCGGAAAGTTTGCCAGCGCATTCGCACTGGCTTCTCAGATATACAATAAACAAGATAATGATCTGGCCGGGGTATTCAGGCAGAAGGCACTGTCCGCGTATAAGCTAGGCCTTAATAAACCCGGTGTAAGTCAGACAGCGCCACATGGTGCGCCATATTTTTATGAGGAAGATAACTGGGTTGACGATATGGAGCTCGGATCTGCGGCTTTGTATCAGCTGACCGGTCAAAGCGAATACTATCAAAAGGCTTATGATTTTGGTAAACAGGAGACCGTAACGCCATGGATGGGAGCTGATACCGCCCGCCATTATCAATGGTATCCGTTTCATAATTTCGGGCATTACGAGCTAGCGAAGAGATCAGAGGGGCAGCAGCGCGAGCAGCTGATCGCCTATTACCGTGAAGGAATAGAGCGGGTCTGGAAGAAGTCGCAGAACAACGGCTTTTACCGGGGAGTTCCGTTTATCTGGTGTTCTAACAACCTGACCACTTCTTTCGCGATACAATGTTTCCTCTACCGCGAGCTGAGTGGGGACAATACTTATATCGAACTGGAACAAGCCAGTTTTGATTGGCTTTTCGGCGTTAATCCATGGGGTACCAGTATGGTATATGGTATGCCTGCTCATGGTGATACGCCCGCAGATCCACATTCTGCACTCACCGCAAAATACAAATACCCGGTTGATGGCGGCCTGATAGATGGTCCGGTATATGGAAGCATTTACAATAATCTGATCGGGATAACCTTATATCAGCCGGATGAATATGCTCAATTCCAGTCTAAGTTAGTTGTCTATCATGATGATTACGGCGACTATAGTACGAATGAACCGACCATGGATGGCACGGCATCGCTTATCTATCTATTAGCCGCCAAGGAAAAGGAATCCCGGGAGGTGGCACGGCCAAAAAAGTAGTTACCGATAGATTCGGCGCGATCATACGCGGTGATACTTCGCTAAAGAAGATAGCGCTTGTCTTTACAGGCGATGAGTTTGCAGATGGCGGCAATCATATCCGCAAGACTTTGAAGGAAGCCAGGATCAAGGCCTCTTTCTTTTTCACGGGCAGATTTTATGCGCAACCAACATTCGGGTCGCTGATCTCTGATCTGAAAAATGACGGCCATTACCTCGGAGCGCATTCCGACCAGCATCTCCTGTATTGTGACTGGACGAAGCGTGATAGCACCCTCGTCACCCGGAAGCAGTTCAGCGACGACGTGCGAAACAACTACGGGCGAATGGCGAAGTTCGGTGTCACAGCAAAATCTGCTCCCTACTTTTTGCCACCCTATGAATGGTATAATTCGACAATAGCCGATTGGACTTCCGCGGAAGGCCTTCAACTGGTTAATTTTTCTCCCGGCACACGCTCAACAGCTGATTACACCTGGCCCGAGATGGGCAAGAACTACCGAAGCTCCGACGAGATATATAGGTCGATCATGAGCCTGGAGGAACGCGATCTGAATGGGCTGAATGGATTTATATTGCTTGTCCATGTAGGCACGGACCCGCGACGGACAGACAAGTTTTATTTTCGATTGAAGGAGTTACTCGCAGAACTTTCAAACAAAGGTTATCGCTTTGAAAGAATTGATGATTTATTGAACTAAGGTTGTTTGCTACTGTAATTTATTTGTTCCAGATCGGGGTTGCTCTGCTTTTTTGGTTATTTTCGAAACGATTAAAATCCCCGCATGAACATTCGTAATCTTCTTTTTGGCTTTATACTTGCCCTTCCGGTATCCCTACATGCACAATACAGTCCCCAACCCAGTTCTTCGGAAATCAAACTGGCCCTGCAAAAGTTAAATACCGTTGGAAGCGTGTTATATATGGCCGCTCATCCGGATGACGAAAATACCAGACTCCTGTCGTACCTGGCGAAGGAGCGGAAGCTTCGTACCGGCTACCTTTCACTGACAAGGGGAGACGGTGGGCAGAATCTCATCGGTACAGAGCAGGGAGAATTGCTGGGGCTGATAAGAACCCAGGAATTGCTCGCCGCAAGAAGAACTGACGGCGCGGAACAATTTTTCTCACGGGCTATAGATTTCGGATACTCTAAAACTTCTGAAGAGACTTTCCGGATCTGGGGTAAGGAGCAGATCCTTGCAGATGCGGTTTGGGTTATCCGAAACTTTCGACCGGATGTTATCATCACCCGTTTTCCTGAAGACAGCCGGGCGGGACATGGTCAGCATGCTGCTTCGGCCATAATTGCCCGTGAAGCCTTTGCTGCTGCTGCAGACCCCCGACGTTTCCCGGATCAGTTAAAATTCGTGCAACCCTGGCAGGCAAAAAGACTCGTGTGGAACAACTATAATTTCGGAGGAACCAATACCACTTCGGATGATCAGCTTAAAATAAATGTAGGCGTCTTTAATCCCCTGCTCGGTAAGGGATATGGTGAGATAGCCGCCGAGAGCAGAACAAACCATAAGAGTCAGGGATTTGGCAGTGCACGTCAACGCGGGCAATCAGTTGAATACTTTACAACGGTTGCCGGCGAGCCGGCAATAAATGATTTATTTGAAGGAATTGATCAGAGTTGGAATCGTGTTAAAGGCAGTGTAGGGCTGGCAAAATTAATCAGGCAGGCAGACACAAACTTTCAGATGGATAAACCATCGGGCTCTGTGCCGCTTTTAATAAACGTATTAAAGGAATTAAAGAAGCTGCAGGATCCTTATTGGAAGGCTCAAAAGGAAAAGGAAACCACTGATTTAATAGCTGCCGCCGCGGGATTGTGGTTTGAGGCTGGTGCCGCGGCTCCTGTGCAAGCTATTCATCAAACGGTTGCAGTGACGGCTCAGGCCATACTTAATAGTGATCTGAAGGTTAGTTTTGCAGCGGGACAGGCCGCAGGCCAGAATTCTGATTTTAAGGTCTTAGAGAAGGGTGTTCTGGTTTCAGAGAGCGACAGTCTCAAAGCCCTGAAGTTATCGCAGCCTTACTGGCTGAATAAGAAAAGCAGCATAGGCAACTATGCAATTGCCGATCAGCAGTTGGTCGGCTTCCCGGAAGATCCGGATAAGCTGAGTGTCTGGTTTAATTTCATGATCGAAGGGTATCCGGTTTCGTTCCGGCGGCCTGTGATATTCAAATCTACGGACCAGGTACGCGGTGAGGTTTACCAGCCGCTGGTAATTGCCCCTCCCGTTACGGCGACCATCACTGAAAACGCATATGTGTTTAATGAAAATACTCCCCGGAGTATCCAGGTTCAGCTTAAAAGTTTCCGGGATAACGCTAGCGGAGCGTTGGAACCTCAGGTACCGGCGGGGTGGAAGATCAGTCCGGCAAGGATAGATTTTAATCTCATTAAAAAGGGAGATGAACGTGCCGTGAGTTTTACTCTGACACCTGGTGGAAATGTAAACAGCGGTCATATAGCCATGCATATTAAGCTGGATGGACAGACATTTGACCGCGGATTGAAAGTCGTCTCTTATGATCATATTCCGCTGCAGACCCTATTCCCCCTGTCAGAATCAAGGGTTGAAAGGCTGAAAGTGATAACAGACGGTAAGAAGATCGGGTACCTGGCCGGTGCCGGTGACATGATCCCGGAATCTTTAACGCAACTGGGTTATGAGGTTACCATTATCAATGAGAACCAGATACTAAATGGCGATCTATCTAAATATGATGCGATCATTGCCGGGATCAGGGCCTACAATGTGAATAGTCGCCTTCGGTATATTCAGCCGAAGCTCATGGAGTACGTAGAAAACGGCGGTACTTATCTCGTTCAGTACAATGTGAGCAACCCGCTGGTTATGGAAGATATAGGTCCATATCCGTTTAAAATTTCCCGCGACAGGGTAACAGAGGAAGACGCAAATGTTTCCGTATTAGCCGCAGACAACCCTGTATTAAACTACCCGAACAAGATTACTGCCGACGACTTTCAGGGCTGGGTGCAGGAACGCGGAATTTACTTCCTGTCTGATATGGATAAGAAGTACACCCCCCTTCTTGCTATGAGCGATAAGAATGAAAAACAAAGCAACGGTTCCCTTATAGTTACAGATTACGGGAAAGGTCGCTTTATCTACACATCATTAGTTTTTTTCAGGCAATTGCCGGCGGGTGTACCGGGCGCATACAGATTATTTGTAAATTTGATCGCTAACAAGAACAATAAATAACAATAACATAACCTGCGGTCCTTAACCCAGGTTAATTTTTATCAGGCATTTTAATACATATCTCAAATGAAACAACACCACACACCGGACATTGACTACACTTATTTTTATATCCTTGCATTAGTTTGCGGTATTTTAACTGCATGGGTCATATCAGGTTCGGTTCTCTGGACAATACTTGGAGCGATCCTGGGTCTTTTATTTGCGGCTTTCTTTGTAAACGCCTTGGTAAAGGACAGTGAAGTTTGATCCGGAACTCCCTCCTTTTATTAAAAGCTGGAACCAGTTCTACTCCCTCCTGGTAGTATGGCTGGTTCTGCTGATTATACTTTTTTATTTGTTCACCAAGACATTTGAATGAGTGTAACCGACTGGATCGTCTTAATAGTTACCCTGCTGGCAATTGTGGCCTATGGCATTTATAAAAGCCGCGGAACACATAATATTGACGGTTTTTTCCTGGGCAATCAGTCCCTACCCTGGTATCATGTCACCCTATCGGTGATGGCTACCCAAGCCAGCGCTATCACTTTCCTGTCTGCTCCCGGCCTGGCTTATTCTAAAGGAATGAGCTTCGTTCAGTTCTATTTCGGACTTCCATTGGCAATGATTGTCCTTTGTATCACCTTCGTTCCAATCTTTCACCGGCTCAAGGTTTACACAGCTTACGAATTCCTGGAGAAGCGCTTTGATATGAAAACGCGCGCCTTAACTGCCTTTCTGTTCCTGGTTCAGCGTGGATTGTCTACCGGTATCACGATATATGCGCCTTCGATCATACTCTCAACCATACTGAATATTGATACAACCTATACCACCCTGTTCATCGGGGGATTGGTGATAGTCTATACAGTTTACGGCGGCACCCGGGCCGTCTCCTATACCCAGCTATTACAGATGAGTATTATCTTTTCCGGGCTGTTTATCGCAGGTGTAATGGTCGTTCGAATGCTCCCAGGAGATATCGGGTTCAGCGATGCGCTCCAGATTGCCGGTAAAATGGGGAGGACTAACGCGATCGACTGGTCTTTTGACTGGAACAATCAATATACTGTGTGGAGCGGCCTGATAGGCGGTTTCTTTCTGCAGCTGTCATACTTTGGTACCGATCAGAGTCAGGTGGGACGTTATCTCACGGGTGCCTCGGTAGGCCAAAGCCGGCTCGGCCTCTTAATGAACGGTCTGGTGAAGATACCCATGCAGTTCCTGATCCTGCTCATCGGGGTTCTTGTTTTCGCTTTCTACCAGTTCAATCAGCCGCCAATCTTCTTCAACAGCTACGAATTAAACAAGATAGAGAAGAGTGAATACAACGCCGAACTAAACAGGATAAAAGCTGATTATGGCCGGGCATTCAATGAAAAACAAGCGCAGGTAAAAGAGTTGAATACTGCCATAGAAGCCGACGATGAGAAAGCAATAAATCAGCACCGGACCGTTCTCCAGACTGCGGACGAGAAGACAAAGGCAATCCGGCAGGAGGCAGTAGACCTGATGCTGAAAAATGATCCGGATGCAGATACCAACGATAACAATTATATCTTTCTAAGTTTTGTTACCCGCTACCTGCCGCAAGGCCTAATAGGCTTGCTGATAGCGATCATTTTCCTTGCATCAATGGGCTCAACCGCCAGCGCTCTGAATTCTCTTACATCAACCACTGTAATAGACATTTACAAAAGGTTTATGAATAAGGATGGAACGGATAACAAATACCTGTCAGTTTCACGATGGACGACTATAGGCTGGGGCCTATTCTGTATACTAATGGCTTTATACGCCAGCAAGATGGGGAACCTGATTGAGGCTGTGAATATCCTGGGCTCTCTATTTTATGGTACTATACTCGGCATATTCGTTGTGGCCTTTTATTTCAAAAAAATTGGCGGCTCAGCGACTTTTAAAGCAGCACTGATAACCGAAGTTATTGTATTCACATTCTGGATTACGGATGTGATGGCCTTTCTTTGGCTGAACATTGCCGGCTGCGTGATCCTGGTTGTTATTGCATGGCTGTTTGAAATGATATCTCCTGAAAAACCGCTATAGAGCCGAAGGATCTGGATATTGTGAAATAAAAAAGCCCTTCGATCATAATCAAAGGGCTTTTGAAATAAGTAGCGTATTTTTATTTTTTTGCTTCCGCGATCAGTTTCTCATTTAAAGCTACATAGTCAGGATTGTTCTGCGTTTTTGCATTACCCATCGAACTTGTTGCTGAGGAAATCGCACCTTTCTTGTCACCCATCTTTAACTGGATCTTTGCTTTCAGGTGTTCCACCCAGTATTTGTCAGGACTTTGTTCAACTGCTTTGCTTGCCCATTGAAAGGCTTGTTTCAGGTCTTTGCCGCTTTCGTAATAGTAAGAAGCTGCTTCATAGTATGGCTTCCTGTCTGTAGGTGCCATAGCAGTTTCTATTTGTTTCATGATGCGGGAATCAACATCTGTATTCACGGTAAAGCCCACGGCGGTGTTCTCCCAAACCAATTGTACTTCCAGCGACTGGGAGGTAATATTGCCGAAAAGAATAGTAAACGTTTCTGTGCTGAACGGTAACGTTGATGGCTTGGCTTTAAACCGAACAAGATCGTCAGACTGTTTGTAGCCCATCGAACCCCAGAGAGCCGTATTTTTACTCAAAATGAATGTCCATTCATCCTTACCCGGAATGCTGTAAAGGGCGTATTCACCTTTTGGTATTGCATTGCCTTCAATTTTAACATCTTCACCAAAGGTGATCTTGGTTGGCTGATTTGCACCTGTGCGCCATACCTGGTTGTTGTAAGGCACCAGGTCGCCCATAATCTTGCGACCTTTTACGCTGGGGCGGGAATAAGACACAGAGATTTCAGACAGCGCGAACTCCTGTTTGATTGTCTGCAGCGGACTTGCCGCAGGTAATTTGATGCCCTGGGCTTGCAGCGAATTGATTATTGCGGGAACAATAAACAGGGCCAGCATAAAGGATAATAACTTACTTTTCATATGAATTGGTTTTATTGATTGATAATTTAAAGATACAGCGAATCTATAAATAAAGATTGAGGCTGTTACCGCATGACAAAAAAGCCCCCAGCGTGTGCTGAGGGCTTCAACCTAAACCTTATCACAATTAAACCAAATAATGGTTCACTTAGTAAACAACAACAACTCAAAAAAGTTCAAAAAAATTACTTTTTTTAACGGCTATTTGAGAGCATCCGCTTCCGTATCACAGAATCAAAGAAATACAGTCCAAGTATCAGATCAGCGAAAAGAAAGACACGTAAAAATGCATCATCCATAAATGACAAATAATCCACCTTCGGAATTTCATATTCGGGTAATGCGGTGCCTGCGGCTTGTGTCCATTCTACCTGACTGAAGATAGCCGTCAGCAATACAAGGAGAGCTACCGCAAAAAAGGCAGCGATAGAATATATGATCCTTTTGTCAACCGAAGAGCGGATGGAACCCGGCATCGGAGATGCCGCGACTTTGTCCATCACGTTTCGAGTAAAACCCATCGATGGCTCGTCAAGTTCTATTCCTGACAGATCGAGGTGCAGGCTTTTCAATTCAGAGTATGTTGTCCTATAAGCCTCATCGGTTTCGATCAGATGCCCGATTTTTTTGTGTTCCTGCCCATTGCAGGTTCCGTCCAGGTAATCCCAGACTTGTTGTTCAATTATATTCATAACAACTCTTCTACTTCATGATGTAACAGTGCTTCCAGCTTCTCTTTTAAACGATGCCGTGCCCTGTGTAGTTTTACTTTTACCGTATTTGTTTCCATTCCCATTGTGCGGGCCACTTCTTCCAGGGACTGCTCCCCTTTGTAGAAAAGGGTAATGATGGCCGCATCATCCGGGAGTAACTGGCTAATAGCCATATTCAGATAGGCGAACTTTGATTTCTGCTCTACCTGGTCAGCACGGAAATCGGAAGTATGGTTCTCTAGCTGTATCAATGACCCTTCGCTGTCAATTGATTCAGTTTCGAGTCTCTTTTTGCGAAGGAAGGTCATAGATGTGGTATAAACAATCGTATACAGCCAGGTACTAAACTTTGCGGTCTGCTGGAAACTGTTTAAAGAACGATAAGCTTTGACAAAACAATCCTGCGCAATCTCTTCGGCGTCCTCCCGATTTTTAGCAAAGCGGAGAGCCAGCGTAAATACAAAGCGCTGATGCCTCCGGATCAGTTCGGCATAAGCCCCCTGGTTTCCCGCCAGCACCTGTTTGATCAGGTTTATTTCCGTTGTTTTGTTCTGCATCAGTTAACAACTCTGACTACATGCTGATTTAAAAGGTTACAGGTACCTGCTATTTTTCCGAATAAATACCTGTTTTGTTGGGCCGGATAACCGTTCCCTAAAAAAAACCTACCGTTCACCCTTATTTTCCAGAAAGGTTATTGGAATAAGGTTTCTTTACAATCTACTAATATCTAAACCTATAAACAAGTCATTAGCCTGGCATCTGGTATAAGCCGGCGCTGAATCGTTCTGACCATGAAAAATGTTCTGGTTTCTTTATTCTTTCTCGCACTGGTTTCCTGCGGAGAAGGCTCGGATCACAACCGCAAAATAAACATTGTGAATGTTTCGGCGTTCAGTTTTTTCAATGTTAAATCGGGGAATAGCATTCCGCTGTCTGCCACCGAAGGAAATATAACTTTTGCTTTCGGTGAACCTGCAACTATACGCTCAGCCGCTGCAAAGGGCAATAGCTACCCTTGCAGCCGTTGGATCTATAATGGTGCGTCCATTAATATAAAGGCTGGGCGAATGGTCGACTTCATCGTTAATACAGGTGATTTCGGATGCGCTTTCAACGGTACAGTTATCAAAGTTGGTGAAAATGTAAGCCGACTGAAAAGCATATTCCCTAATTCCTACTCTGCTAAATCGCCTAACAAAATGCTGGTAGGAATGCATTTCAATGGTGAACCTATCGAGAGCCGCATTCAATTTGACTATAATTCAGAAAACCATATCACTGCGATCATTCTGATGAACTAAGATCCTCAGTCCTGGAAATCATTCTTCAAAGTATTTTATTAATTTCTTATTCCGGGTGTAACCTGATTAAAGTTGCTGTAGTCATAGTTTCCAGATCGGTTGATCGACAGCATTTAAATCATTTAGAAACCTTAATAATAAAGTCATGAACGGCCCAGAAATTTTAATCCCAATTACATTATTCATCTGCTTTTTCGCCATGGTATTTTCCCTGCGTTACTTTTCAAACAGAGAGCGGATGGCCATGATCCAGAACGGTATGGATCCCGGTCTCCAGCAAGCCCAGCCACAGCCCTATGCTGTTCTGAAATGGGGGTTATTATTGATGGGTGCGGGTGTAGGTTTGTTTTTAGCTTTCCTGCTGGATAATACAGTTTTCAATTTCAATAACGGTGATCATCACAGAGATAATGTAGCCATCTATTTCTCTCTTATCGGAATCTTCGGCGGACTTGGATTGTTTATTTCCTACCTGATAGAAAAGAAAGAAGTCCTGGATAAAAGATAATTATCCATGAATTTTAAAAAAGCCATCCTGAACGTCAGGGTGGCTTTTTATTTATAGAAGCGAATCTCTTATTTGCTTACCGGTATTATCGCTACTGTTAAGCGGCTCACGCAATTCATTTTGCCGCGATCCGTCATCATCCTGATCTCCCAGACATGGGTTTTTGCCCCGATATGCAGGGCTTTGCAGGTCCCGGTTACAAAACCGGTGGTAACCGGCCGAAGATGATTTGCATTCACTTCGAGGCCAACACCCATAAACTTTGAATCGTCCACTATCATGTTGGAAGCCATGCTGCCAAGTGTCTCGGCAAGAACGATAGATGCGCCGCCATGCAAAATACCTGCGGGCTGGTGAGTTCGTGCATCGACGGGCATCCTTGCTTCCAGGTAGTCATCTCCTATAACGGTAAAGTCAATGCCAATCAGGCCACTAATATTATTCCTGCCCCGGGCATTTAATTCTTCAAGCGAGTAGTTCCTGAACCAGATCATAGATACCGTTCTTCAAGGATTCGACGGTGATGATTTACATGCCCCACCAGGATGTACAACAGCGCCCTCACGCTGACAGGCTTTTCACTGGCGGTGCCCCTCCGGTTATATTCTTCTTCCGTCAGTGAATTGAAAAAATAGGAATTAGCCCGCCTGACTGCAGCAAATTCATCGGCCAGGCTTTGCAGGTTGCGGTCATTAAATGATGCGTTGGCAACGTAGTCATTCTCTTCAAATCCCGCTAATGGAGTCTTATCATTTCGGGCGATACGCAGCGCACGGTAGGCCATAATCCTTTCCGTGTCGATCATATGACCGACGAGTTCCTTGATCGTCCATTTGCCTACTGCATAGGCGTAACAGGACTTCTCGTCCGAAATAAGTTTCAGAAGCGCGGGTAAAGAGGTAGCCTGATACTCCATCTCGCCAAGTACATTTTCAGATACGGTGTTTATATAAGTTGCATAATATGGTGCAAACTCATCATCCTGTGGTCGGTTCATAAATCAAGTTACTTTTTAAAACAATACGAAAGACGGTTCCCTTACCAAGTTCAGAATCTTTCACGAAGATCTGTCCCTGGTGATAGTTTTCAACAATACGTTTCGTCAGTGAGAGTCCGAGTCCCCAGCCGCGCTTCCGGGTAGTATAACCCGGCTGAAAAACGGTGTCAAACTTTAACCGGGATATCCCTTTCCCGGTATCACTGATATCTATAAAAACCTGCTCCTTAGCAAGATTCTCAGTTATGGTTATCTCTATACTGCCAGCACCCTCAATGGCGTTGACCGAATTCTTCAGCAAATTCTCCAGCACCCAGTCGAACAGGGGGACATTCACCAGTGCTTCTACCTGCTGGTCGCCCGATACGATGAAATTAATCTTATCACTGACCCGGATCTTAAAGTACTCTACAAATTCCACGATGACGTCGTATACGCCATGGTTTTGAAGCACAGGTTTAGACCCGATCTTAGAAAAGCGGTCAGCGACCATTTCGAGTCGCTTAACGTCATTTTCCATTTCCATGACGATAGGATCATTTTCATCATTCATTTTTGCTTTCAGGAGTTCGACCCAGGCCATCAGTGCAGAGATTGGCGTTCCCAGCTGATGGGCGGTTTCTTTTGCCAGCCCGACCCATACCTGGTCCTGTTCAGAACGTCTTGAGGAACTGAATACCAAGTAAGCTACAAAGAGAAAAATGGCGATTACCGTTAGCTGGATGTATGGGAAGATCCTTAACTGGGTAAGCAACATCGAGTCTTTATAATACACGAGCAGCTTACCGCTTCCGCCCCGTGCCAGTTCGATACTGATGGGCGGATGCTGGGCCTTCATCTCTCGGAGCTGATCCCGAAAATATTTAGGGTCGTATTTCTTTATACTGTCAGCTTCCAACTCAAAATTGGTTTTTGTAGAGTCAAGGCCACGGTATGAAGTAATATTATCAGCCGAATCAGCGACAATGGCCGGCACCGCAAGGCTGTCGCGTATGGAATAGATAAAGGTGATGTATTCGTCATTCACATCCGGCATTTCAATAATGTTCCGGGTGCTCTTCGACCAGACTTCTGCCCGCGTACGCTCAGCGTCCGATATATTCTTAACGAGATAATTGGTATACCATAGAGAGGCTCCTGCAATTACGATGGCAAAAGCCAGCAGTATAAATTTCCAGCGCCTCTTTTGTTCATATGGATTCATCAAATGCCAAATTACAAAAAGGATGGCAATGCGCAGAAATTACATTGTCAGCAAAAAACTATCTTTGCAGCATGTTAAGTAACAAAAGAGTCAGAGTACGTTTCGCACCGAGCCCAACCGGCGGCTTGCATTTGGGAGGAGTAAGAACCGTTTTATTTAATTATTTATTCGCCCGTAAGAACGGCGGCGATTTCATTTTACGAATAGAAGACACAGATCAGAACCGTTATGTCGATGGAGCTGAGCAATATATAGCCGACTGTTTAAAATGGTGCGGCCTGAATCCGGATGAAAGCCCTGAGAAAGGTGGCCCATTCGCGCCCTATCGTCAAAGCGAACGGAAAGAGAATTACAGGCAGTATGCAGAACAGCTTGTTAGGGATGGTTATGCTTACTACGCTTTCGATACGACGGAAGAACTGGAAGCACAAAGACAACAGACACCAAACTTTCGTTACGGTCACGGAAACCGCGAAGGCCTGAGGAATTCCCTGAACCTTCCTGACTCTGAAGTACAGGAACTGCTGTCGCAAAATGTGCCGCACGTGATCCGTATTAAAATGCCGGCCAATGAAACGGTCAGTTTCAATGATATGATCCGTGGGATCGTGAGTTTTGATACCAACCTGGTTGACGATAAAGTATTGCTGAAAGCTGATGGGATGCCGACTTATCACCTTGCCGTGGTTGTCGATGATTACCTGATGAAGATCAGTCATGCTTTCCGGGGCGAAGAGTGGTTGCCATCTGCTCCCGTTCATATCCTGTTATGGGATTACCTGGGTTGGAAGGCCGACATGCCTGAATGGGTGCATTTGCCCCTGATCCTGAAACCGGATGGTAATGGTAAGTTAAGCAAGCGTGACGGCGATCGCCTTGGATTCCCGGTCTACGCTATGAACTGGAAAGATCCGAAAACAGGGGATGTAACGAAAGGCTTCCGGGAAATGGGCTACCTTCCGGAGGCCTTTATCAATATGCTCGCTCTTTTAGGCTGGAATGATGGAACGGAGCAGGAAATATTTACGCTCGACGAACTAATCGAAAAGTTCTCGATAGAGCGGGTAAGTAAAGCGGGAGCGAAGTTCGACTTTGAAAAAGCTAAATGGTTCAGTCATGAATATATAATGCGAGCCGACAGTAAAGAGGTTAAAACAACTATCCTCCAAATCCTTAGCGATAAAGGTATCTCCGTAGCCGATGACGACTTCCTGGTAAATGTGATCAGCCTGGTGAAGGATCGTTTAACATTTCTCCAGGATTTCTGGGAGCAGGCCTCGTTCTTCTTCGAACAGCCTAAGGAATATGACCTGAATGCGGTAAAGCCTAAATGGAACGATGATAAAACAGCCTTTTTCCGCGAATACATTTCCAGCCTGAACGGACACGGGAATTCAGCACCGGAACTTGAAGCCGCTTTTAAAGACCTTGCACAGGCTAAAAATATTAAAGTGGGTGAGCTTATGCTGCCGCTGCGCGTGATGCTGGTGGGTGGTAAGTTCGGCCCGGGTGTATTTGAGATAGCAGCATTATTAGGTAAGGAAGAGAGCATCAGCCGAATCGAGCTTGCGCTTTCTGCATTTACTTCATAAAATTGAATCCTGATCCTGAAGGAATCAAAGGTTTATAAAGCTGTCTGTGCATTATTCTGACAAGTCCGAAGGTGTCGAACAATTTTTAAGGTTCTGATCGATACGTTATGTGCGACCGCCTCCGGGGTCGGAAACATTGGGTTGCACTAATTTCTACAACCTTCGATACCTTCGGCATCGTTCCACTAAGGCAAAGTTCATTGCAAGTTGTATCTAAGCCGTCAGCATTGCGGTTATCGCCGGGATGTAAGGTGAGGACAAACCATGATCCCGAAGGGATCAAAGGTTTATAGAAGCTCTTTGTGCAAATGCCATCACGACCCCAGAGGTGTCGAACAATTTCTTAAAGGCTACTTTCAATGTTAATGTGAGACTGCCTGTCGGAAAAACAGGTTGTACTAATTTATACCGACTTTCGGGACCTTCTGCATCGTCCATCAACGCAAATTCACTTTATTTAAACACTGCGCTTAGCGATTGTTTCATCCTCTGTACTTTCGCGCTGCTGGTTTCCATGATGGCAAAGTCTCCATCCTGCTTAGCTAGATCCCCGGAGGCGTGATAGCTCATTGCTGAGACAACAGTTGTTTTTGCCGTGCTGTGAAACTGCCTGACCCCGGTCTTTTCGGCAATAAGCGCAATATTTTCTTCCGTAATTCCTGAACCGGCCATAATGGCAATGCGAGCGCCTGCCTGCTCAACAAGCTTTTTTAACTTGTCAGGCGCATCGGCAGCGCTTAATTCTCCGCCGGAGGTGAGCACCCGCTGGCATCCAAGTGAAATGATATCTTCCAATCCTCTTTCGAGGTCATTGCAACGGTCAAAAGCACGGTGGAAAGTGACCTGCATGGGCTGAGCCAGCTTTACAAGTTCGCTGCATCTTGCTGTATCGATGCTGCCATCTCCATTTAATATGCCGATAACCACACCTTCGCATCCGGCATTCTTACAAAACGAGATGTCCTGCTTCATTATTGCAAACTCTTCGTCAGAATACAGGAAATCACCGCCGCGGGGCCTGATAATAGGAAACACCGGGATAGAAAGCAGCTTTTTACACTGCATGATCATACCGGCCGAAGGAGTTGTTCCTCCTTCAGCCATATTATCGCATAATTCAATCCGACTGGCCCCTCCCAGTTGAGCGGCTAAAGCTGATAATATTGAATTTGCGCAGATCTCTAACTCAAAGTCCATTAATAATAGCTTTTACCCTTGATCAGGGTATCCTGCGATTCCTTATTGCAAACCGCAAAGCTGAATCCCTTCTGAATGGCGTAGGCACCGTATTGTCCTTTTTTATTCAAGGCTAAGAATCCAACCTGGATCTCTTTGGCTGTTTCGGGTTTCTTTTTGATGATGCGCATGACCGCTTCTTTACAAGCTTCTTCAGGCGGATATCCCTGGCGCATCAGCTCAACGACAAGAAAACTGCCCACGTTGCGGATCACTTCCTCACCAACGCCGGTAGATGTGGCACCGCCGATCTCATTGTCTACATATAATCCGGCCCCGATGATGGGCGAGTCACCGACACGGCCATGCATCTTATAAGCCATTCCGCTGGTCGTGCAGGCTCCCGACAGGTTGCCCTTGGCATCCATAGCCAGCATACCGATGGTATCATGGTTATATTCATTACCGGGAAGTTTCCGCGGGCTGAAATTCTTATTCTCTATATTGATGACCGGCTTATATTCCGCTTTTTTCAACCATTCTTTCCAGGCCTTCTCTGCTTCTGCCGTCAGAAGGTTTGTTCTTTTAAATCCCTGCTCAAGGGCGAACTGCAAAGCGCCGTCACCTACCAGCATGACATGCGGTGTTTTTTCCATCACCTTACGCGCAACTGATATAGGGTGCATAATGTGCTGCAGTGCAGCCACACTCCCGCAGTTACCAAATTCATCCATAATACAGGCATCGAGAGTAACCTTTCCATCGCGGTCAGGCAACCCGCCATAACCTACACTCTGGTTCTTCACATCTGCTTCAGGGACATGAACACCTTTTTCAACGGCATCCAATGCCCTGCCATTATTCCGAAGAACTTCCCAGGCAGCAGCATTAGCTGCGATTCCGAAGTCCCAGGTTGAAATAACGATCGGATTGTTTTCGAGAGGCTGAATATGATCTTCCTGAAACGGTGCTGACCATACTTCTCCCGGGACCAGTAAGGCGGCGGCTCCCGCGACGGCAGATTGAGTAATAAATTTACGACGGTTGAACATAGCGGATAATGGGTATAAAAAACCTAAAGTACATAATTTTCAGACTAAGCAGCATCAGTCTTGCTTAATAAAATCAATTGGCTCTTCCCTGGCAGACAGCGTTAAGACCGCCTTATAGATATAGTCGCAAACCTGCTTTTCGCCCTTTATATTGATCAGTGCTGCTTTATCCTCCGGTTTATGATATTGGGGATGCCCGCCGGTATGGAGGCCCAGGACTGAAATGTTTTTCTTGTAAAAAGAAACATGATCCGAGCCGCCAACTTCGCCCGCATGTACGATCGGATTTAAGTTGAACTCAGCCCCCAGACCCTTCATAAGTTCCATGCCCTTACTGAATGTGCCGGCACCGCCCATGTAAATATGGCCGGAATCATTTAACCGGCCCACCATATCCATATTGACCATCAGGCGGATCTGATCTAAGGGCACTGGCGGATGCGATGTAACATATTTTGATCCCAGCAGACCCTGCTCTTCAGCGCCGAAAGCCATTACCAGGATGCTCCGCTTTAACAAACTCCTGTTAGCAGCCAGCTTTTCCGCGATCTCAAGTAAAGCAGCTGTGCCGCTGGCATTGTCATCAGCGCCATGATGAACAGCCACCGTGTCCGGACTTTTGGAAGAAGGGCCTCCCATTCCCAGGTGGTCGTAATGGGCACCTAACACAATATATTCATTTTTCAGAATCGGATCGCTGCCTTCGATCAGCCCGATCACATTCCAGGTCTTCACAACCGGTGTATCCGGAACTCCTTTCTTCACCCGGAGCTTTGCATTGAACTCCTGGAAATAAGAATCCCCCATTTTACTGATTCCCGAACTGCGGAAGTCTTTCCGGAGATATTTAACGACGCGCTGGTTCTCTTTCGAACCCGGATAACGGCCCTTCATCCGCCCGGATGACAGGAACTCGATGTGATCTTTAATTTCACTGGTAGTTATCTCTGTCTGCGCATTTACCTTGTTAAAGCTTAACAGGCTGAGGATAAAAAATATTAGTAACTTCATGCGACGGCTAAAATATCATAATGGCTTTAAACTCTGTCGTAATTTATTGAAATCTCCTCTCAGTAAAACTACAACCGGCTTTCATCGTTATTGAATTCAACACTTTAAACCAAAATAAAACAAGTATCATGGCATTAAAAAGAAGAGCAACATCAAAATGGCAGGGCAGCGGTGCACAGGGCAGCGGCACGCTCAACGGCGTGAGCGGTGTATTAAAAGACACCCCATATAATACGAAAGCTCGTTTCGAAAACGAGGACGGCATGGCCGGGACTAATCCGGAAGAACTGATAGCTGCAGCACATGCCGGATGTTTCAATATGGCCCTTAGTTTTCAGATAGACGGGGCGGGCTTTACAGCAGACGAACTGGAAACGACAGCCGTCGTCACAGTCGATAAAGTGGATGATGGCTACGCCATTACTGATATCCTGCTCGACCTTAAAGGTAGGGTAAGCGGAATGGACGAAGCGAAATTTAAAGAGCTTGCCGAAAAGGCCAAAGCAGGCTGCCCGGTGTCGAAAGCCCTTTCGGCAGTTCCAATCACGCTGAACGTTACCTTTAACAAGGCTTAAATTAAATAATAATCCTGCCTGACATTGCTGAACATTCTGAGAAAAATTCAGATCTCAGTACCAACAGATTTGTTCGGGTCTGACTCAGACCAGGTAGTGGTCAAGTCCATCAATTCATGGACATGACTGCTACCTGACCTGAACAAATCCGCGGGGAGAACCCTCCCTGCATCATCCGCGAGTTTCCTATTTCGCCGTTAAAAATCCTGGTTAAATGCATTTACTCTTAAAATGTGTCGCGGAAGTATTTAACCCTGGTTAAAGTTTTCTCTTCTTGTTTAAATAATCGTAATGGTGTATCTTGATGAAATCTTACCATTTCATTATGAGGAAACTGTTATCAATCGCTTTCGCCGGTTTGTTTGTACTTCCGCAGCTTGTCAGTGCCATAGACATCAAAGACACCCGGATGCTGGCTCAGCCTGCGGTAAGTAATTCGCACATCGCCTTTATCTATGCCGAAGATCTCTGGCTGGCAAACCTGGATGGTTCGCAACCAAGAAGGCTCACAGTAGACGAAGGGATAGAATCCAGCCCGGTCTTCTCACCCGATGGAAGTCTTATTGCGTTCAGTGCGCAATATGACGGTAACACCGATGTGTTTACCGTACCCGTTGAAGGAGGTGTTCCCAAAAGGCTAACCTGGCACCCGGGTGCAGACCTTGTAAGGAGTTTTACTACTGACGGTAAATCCGTTCTGTTCATCTCACAGAGGGAAGTTTTCACCAACCGTTATGCCCAGCTTTTTACAGTTCCATTAACGGGCGGCCTTCCTAAAAAGATTGACGTTCCCAATGCAAATCATGCCGTTTATTCTCCCGACGGTAAACATATAGCCTACACACCTATTAATGACGCCTTCAAACAGTGGAAGAATTATCGCGGCGGTTCCATTGCTAATATCTGGCTGTTTTCCCTTGGTGACAATTCAGTGGTTAAGATTCCTCAGCCCGAATCCGGCAGCAATGATACCGGCCCCATGTGGATGGGAAATACGATCTATTTCCGGAGCGACAGAAATGGCGATTTCAATTTATACTCATACGACATACCCTCAAAGAATATTAAACAACTGACGCAATTCAAGGATTTTCCGGTCCTGAACGCATCGGCGGGTAATGGGAAGATCATTTTCGAGCAGGCAGGATACCTGCATATTTTTGATCCGGCCACATCCGCGTCTAAAAAACTTACTGTCGGAATCGCTGCCGATCTTCTTGAATTGCGAGCTCGCTTTGTGAAAGGCAGCAGTTACATTCGCAGTGCGGATATCTCTCCTTCCGGGTCAAGGGCAGTCTTTGATTTTCGCGGCGATGTTCTTACTCTTCCAGCAGAAAAAGGGGATGCCCGGAATCTGACGACTACTACATCTGCCCATGAAAAATATCCGTCATGGTCGCCCGACGGTCGCTCGGTAGCTTACTTCTCCGACCAGTCGGGCGAATACCTGCTGCATGTGAAAGCGCAGGACGGTAAGGGCGAAGCGAAGCAATATAAAATGCAGGGGACAGGCTTTTACGCTTTCCCGAAATGGTCGCCCGACAGCAAGAAGATCAGCTATGTTGATAATGGGAGGAACTTATACATACTGGACCTGGCTTCAGGCAATTCGAAAAAGATTGACTCGGATGAACTTTATGTACCGGGTCCGTTCAGGGACATGGCCGGTGACTGGTCGCCGGACTCAAGATGGCTGGCCTATACCAAAGTGACCGAGACGCAGTTCAAGCGGATATTGCTTTATTCAGTGGATGAGCAGAAAGCTTACTCTATGACCGATGGTTTAAGTGATGCCGCCGATCCTAAGTTCGACCGCCATGGTAAATACCTGTTTTTCTTTGCCTCCACCGATGCGGGACCCGTCGTAAACTGGTTTGACCAATCCAATGCGGATATGCGGTCGAGCAGTTCTATCTACCTGGTAACACTTCAAAAGGAGACAATTTCTCCTTTAGCAAAAGAGAGCGACGAGGAATCACCTGCGAAAGAACCTGCAGTTGAAAAAGCAAAACCGGATAAGAAAGATACTAAAGCTGTAGCCGAAAGTAAACCGGCGGCAATGCGCATTGACTGGGAGGATATTCAGAACCGGATAGTCGATCTCCCTGTTCCCGCGGGAAACCTGGGTAATCTGGCGATCGAGGATGAAGGAAAGATATTGTATGTCTCTTATAGCTACAATGATCCGGGTCCGGGCATGATGCACCTGTACGATCTGAAGAAACGCAAGGATTCTGAAGTGACCGAAATGAATGGCTTCACCTTGTCGGCGGATGGAAAGAAGATGCTTTATTTAAAGGAGAATGCCTGGTTCATCAGCAATTCAGGAGAAAAACCTGAAACCGGTAAAGGTCCCTTAAATACGAATGATCTGCAGGTGAAGATCGATCCGGCGAAAGAGTGGCCGCAGATCTTTGACGAAGCCTGGCGGGTGAACCGCGATTATTTTTACGATCCGGGCATGCATGGAACTGACTGGGCTGCAATGAAAAAGAAATATGCCGTCTTCCTTCCGGACCTGGCAAGCCGGAGTGATCTGAACATGCTGATCCAGTGGATGTGCAGTGAACTGGCTGTCGGTCACCACCGGATATCAGGAGCCGGCGACCGACTGAACAACCCGGAACGGGTACCCGGCGGTTTACTGGGAGCTGATTACAGCCTCGAGAATAACCGCTACCGCTTTAAGAAGATCTATGGCGGTTTAAACTGGAATCCCAAACTCCGCTCACCTTTAACGGAGCCGGGTGTGAACGCCAAACCGGGTGAATACCTCCTGGCCGTGAATGGGCAGAATGTTGAATCATCTGACAACCTCTTCCAGTTCTTTGAGAATACCTCAGGCAAAATAGTTGAGTTAACCATCGGGCCGAATCCTGATATGAAAGGATCGCGGGTGGTGAAGGTGGTGCCAGTGGATAACGAATTTGCCCTTCGGAACCGGGATTGGGTTGAAGGAAATCTTCGGAAGGTAAATGAGGCAACGAAAGGGCAGGTAGCCTATGTATATGTTCCCAATACGGCTGAATTAGGTCATGAATATTTCAAACGTTATTTCTTTCCGCAGGCCAACAAGAAAGCGATCATCATAGACGAGCGTTTTAACGGCGGCGGGCAACTCGCCGACTATTATATTGATCTGCTCCAAAGGCCTTACCAGGCACACTGGAATATGCGCTATGGGAAGGATCTTAAGACGCCGGGAGCGTCTATTCAGGGGCCCAAAGTGATGATCATTGATGAGACAGCCGGCTCGGGTGGCGACATGCTGCCCTGGATGTTCAGGAAGTATAAAGTGGGCACTCTTGTTGGAAAGCGCACATGGGGCGGCCTTGTTGGTATCCTCGGTTTCCCGGAATTTATTGACGGTGGCTCTGTAACCGCACCAAACGTTGCTATCTGGACCAATGATGGTTTCATTGTTGAGAATGTAGGTATTGCACCGGATATTGAAGTTGAGCAATGGCCTTCAGAGGTTCTGAAAGGCAGAGATCCGCAGTTGGAGAAGGCTATCGAAGTAGCCCTGAAGGAACTGGAGAAAAATCCCCAGCCGGAAGCGGTTCGGCCTCCTTATCCTGTCCGGGCAATAAAAGAATAACTATTTGACATCGCTTCAAATTATTCTTCTGGTTGCTCATTTATAGCCGCATCTTGTAAAAATGCGGCTATAAATTGGCGTCCTAAATATTATTGATTTATCTTTAATAACAGATCACGTTATAGTAATTCCCATTTATTTTCTATTGAACCCGGCTGCCTGTTAGATTAGCCCTTTCCCTCCCATTTCCACGTTCGCACTCATTCATCTTTTAAGAATCATTCATTTAAAGATAGTCTGAAATGGAATCGTTGATGAAAATTGCCTGTGTGTTATCACTTCTGATGATATGCAACATGAACGGAGTCGCTCAGTCGGTTATCCGCGGTAAGGTAACAGATAAGAATGGCAAGGCGGTGCAGGGCGCAAATGTCGTTCTTTTAGGCGCAAAGGATTCGGCAATGGTAAAGGGCGCTATTGCATCCGCTGACGGCTCCTACATCCTGGAGAATATCAAACCGGGTAATTATCGTATTACAAGCAGCTTTATTGGCTACAAACAATTTTATTCAGGAGAGTTCACACTAACTGAATCTCCGGGCACTAAGGATATTCCTGTGAGCCTGGAAGAGATTGGGGTGAACCTGGAAGAGGTAGTGATTTCGGCCAAGAAGCCGCTCTATGAACAGAAGGTAGACCGGATGGTGATCAATGTTCAGAGCAGCATTGTGGCCGTTGGCGGAACTGCGTTGGATGTACTGGAAAGATCTCCCGGGGTCATGGTTAACCGGCAAAATAACAGCCTATCAATAAGCGGTAAAGACGGCGTGGTCGTGATGATCAACGGAAAGATCAATTACATGCCGGTGTCGGCGATACTGCAGCTGCTCGAGGGTACCAGCGCCGGAAACATTGAAAAGATCGAACTCATCACCACGCCGCCGGCAAAGTATGATGCCGAAGGGAATGCAGGCTTTATCAACATTGTGATGGTGAACAATCCCGGCGCAGGAACGAACGGGTCATATTCCTTAAGCCTGGGTTACGGATTAGGGGAAACCTCGCTTGCAAGCATGAATTTCAATCACCGCAGTGCTAAAGTTAATTTTTATGGTGATTATTCGTTTTTAAGAACGCACCAGCCGCAGCGCCTCACTTCCTACCGGCAGGTAAACAATGTGGAAAATTCCATAGAAAATTCCTCCGTCTCGGAGCGTGATCCGACAGTAAATGTTCATAACGGCCGGCTCGGAATGGATTACGAGATAAGTAAGAAAACCATACTTGGTGCCCTGTTATCAGGCTACTACAGAAAATGGACGATGGATGCGGTTAATGAGGTCAGGATACTAAACAATGAGCACTTAGACACTACACTGACTATCGTCAATGATGAACTCAACAGGTGGAAAAACTACGGGATCAACGTCAATGCGCAGCATACCTTCACCAATACGGGTGTATTAACAGCCAACCTCGATCATCTCTACTATCACCAGACCAATCCTTCCGGTTACCTCAATTCTTACTACAACGGGTCAGGACTGTTCCTGTATGAGAATCAAACGAAAAGCGGCAAGGAAACCCCTATCAACATGTGGGTATCGAATGCTGATTATTCGCGGAAGCTGGGCAAGAAGATCGATCTCGAGATGGGTTTAAAGGCTGCTGTTTCCCGTTTTACAAATGATGTGCGGGTAGATCGGCTCCTGCAAACCGACTGGGAAGTGGACGACGCTCTCACCGCGAAATATAATCTGAAGGAGCAGATAGGAGCGGCCTACTCCTCGGTCAGCTTCAATATAAATCCAAAGATCGACATGAAGCTGGGCCTGCGGTATGAGTACACGATATCCAATCTCGGCAGTGATCTTGAAAAGGATATAGTTGACCGCAGTTATGGTAACCTGTTCCCTACCTTTTTCATATCCCGGAAGATAAGCGAGCATAAGTCCCTGAATCTTTCATATAACAAACGGATCGCCCGGCCCACTTTTAACGACATGGCACCCTTTGTGATCTTTATTGACCCTAATACGTTCTTTGCAGGCAATGCAGCCCTGCAACCATCAATTTCCAATTCTTTAAGCACTTCCTACAGTTATAAAAACTATATATTTTCTCTCAGTTACAGCCATGATGATAATGCAATCGCCGGTTTCCAGTCGCACATCGATTCTACCATCAACAGGGAGGTTCTGACATCGGAAAACCTTGATCATATCAAGAATCTTTCTTTAACGATGGTTCTTCCGGTCGATATTAGTTCCTGGTGGAATATTCAAAACAACCTGCTCGGCAGGTGGCAGCAGGTAAACGGCTTTTATAACAGTGATAAGGTTCGGATAGATAAAACGACCTTCCAGATAGTATCCAGTCATAATTTCAAACTGCCCAAAGACTGGTCCATGGAACTGACCGGATTTTACCAGTCGGCCGATATGTTCGGCCTGGCAGTGATGAAGCCCTTCGCAATGGTGAATTTCGGGGTGCAGAAGAAAATCAGCAAGCAAAGGAATACCTTCAGTTTGAACATTGAGGACGTATTCAATAGCGGGGTTTTCAAGGCCTATTCCCTCATCCCCGAGCAGAATGTGAATACAAGGTTCGAAGGCAGGTTTGACCAGCGAACCGTTAAAGTGACCTTTTCGCACCAGTTCGGCAATGATAAACTTACAGGAGCACGGGAGCGCAAAACCGCTTCAGAAGAAGAGCGGCGCAGGGTTACGCAATAAAAAAAACCGGTCAAGCAGTGCTTACCGGTTTTAGATATCTTAAACCTGGAGATAGTTTAGTTTACCGTTTTGATCTTCAGTTCATCCAGTTGTTTCTGATCGATAACAGATGGCGAATCGATCATAACATCCCTTCCGGAGTTGTTTTTCGGGAAGGCTATCACGTCGCGGATAGAATCAAGGCCGGCGAAGATAGACACCAGGCGGTCGAAACCGAAGGCTATACCACCGTGCGGCGGCGCGCCGTACTCGAAAGCGTCCATCAGGAAACCGAACTGGTTCTGAGCTTCTACATCGCTGAATCCAAGATGCTTGAACATCAGGGCCTGTAAAGCACGGTCATGGATACGGATAGAACCACCACCTATCTCGGTACCGTTGATCACCATATCATAAGCGTTGGCTCTTACTTCACCGGGCTTCGTGTCAAGCAGCGCAATATCTTCCGGCTTAGGAGATGTGAACGGATGATGCATCGCGTGATAGCGGCCTTTCTCTTCATCCCATTCCAGTAAAGGGAAATCGAGTACCCATAGAGGCGCAAAAGTATTCTTATCGCGTAAGCCCAGTCGGGTACCCATTTCGAGACGAAGCTCATTCAGTTGTTTCCGTACTTTCTCGGTTGTGCCTGCCAATACCAGTACCAAATCTCCTGGGGCAGTACTGAATGCAGCAGACCATTTCTGCAGCTCTGCTTCATTGTAAAACTTATCCACGGACGATTTCAATGTTCCGTCGGCATTATGACGCATATAGATGAGTCCGGTGGCACCGATCTGCGGACGTTTGATGTAGTCTGTCAGTTCATCCAGCTGCTTGCGTGTATATTCGGCAGCGCCCTTCGCGTTGATTCCAACAACAAGTTCGGCGTTGTCGAAAACGGGAAAACCTAAGCCTTTCACGATGTCATTCAATTCGACAAACTTCATCTCAAAGCGGGTATCCGGCTTATCTGATCCGTACAGTCGCATTGCATCTGCGTAGTCCATTCTTGGTACTTCGGCAAGGTCTACCCCCTTTACATTCTTAAATAACTGGCGTATTAGCCCTTCGAAGACGTTCAGGATATCTTCCTGCTCGATGAATGCCATCTCGCAATCTATCTGTGTAAATTCAGGCTGCCTGTCTGCGCGAAGATCCTCATCCCGGAAACACTTCACTATCTGGAAATAACGGTCGAAGCCGGACACCATCAACAATTGCTTGAATGTCTGCGGCGATTGTGGCAATGCATAGAATTCGCCCGCGTTCATACGGCTTGGAACCACGAAATCGCGTGCGCCTTCGGGAGTTGATTTGATCAGCACCGGAGTTTCTACTTCAATAAAGTCCAGACCGTCGAGGTATTTACGGATCTCCTGGGCCATTTTGTGGCGAAGTACCAGGTTATTGCGGACAGGATTACGACGAAGATCCAGGTAACGGTACTTCATACGAAGGTCGTCCCCGCCATCGGTTTCGTCTTCTATCATGAAGGGTGGCAGCTTTGCCGAGTTCAGGATCTCCAGCGAGCCTACCTTGATCTCAATCTCACCGGTCGGGATCTTCAGGTTCTTGCTGGAACGCTCGATCACCTTGCCGGTCACTTTTATAACGAATTCTCGACCTAATTCGCGGGCCTGTGCTCTTAATGAAGCATTATCTTCAGAATCAAAGGTTAGTTGGGTAATGCCGTAACGGTCACGCATATCGACGAATGTCATACCACCCAGATCACGTGATTTTTGTACCCATCCGGAAAGAATGACTTCTTTCCCTAAATCGTTTATACTTAATTCCCCGCAGGTATGACTTCTGTGCATTTCAGTATGAATTATAAATTCCTGCAAAAGTATGATTTTTGGCGATAATGCCTAAGCCCTGGCCGCGTGCAATCATGATGATCCACTCCTTATTTCTTTAATTTTTACTGCATTTAACGGGATGCAGTCGAAATCAAATATTCGTACTACCTTTGCGGTATCAATTAGGGGTGCCTTGTTTGCGATATCAAACACAAAAACGGGCTGAGAACATACCCATTGGGAGTTGTAAGTAATAAGTGGTAAGTACTAAGTTCTACGTATAACGCTTAGCTACATCACTGCAAGCCACAACTCTCATACACCTGATCCGGATAATGCCGGCGTAGGGAAAGGTAAAAGTTAAAATTATCTGCATACAACCCCTCTTATGCAGGATGTTTAACTAATTATTTAAAAATAGTGAAAAACTTACTTACGATCACCTGCCTGGTAATGCTGTTACCTGCCATCGCTGTTGCACAGTTCTCTGCAGGCGGAAAGATCACTGACAAAGACACGGGACTACCGCTTGCCGGGGCAACCGTTAATCTGAACAATTCCCTGGTCAGCGTTCAGACCAATGCGGGAGGAAACTTTAATTTCCAAAACCTGAAGCCGGGCGTGTACAGGTTCAAGGCATCGTTCCTGGGTTATAAATCCCTGGAGAAAACCGTTCAGGTTAGCAAGGACGAAACTCTTAGCCTCCAGCTTGAGCAAACACATCTTCTGGCTGAAGAGGTTGTGGTTTATGCGACGCGGGCATCCGCTAATTCGGCGAACACTTACCAGAATATCAGTAAAGAGGATATTGAAAAGAAGAACCTCGGTCAGGATCTGCCCTACCTTCTGAACCAGACTCCTTCGGCTGTGATCACTTCCGATGCCGGGGCAGGGATTGGGTATACAGGCATCCGTATCCGCGGGAGCGACCCTGCGCGGATCAATATGACCATTAATGGCATTCCCTATAACGATTCCGAGAGCCAGGGAACCTTTCTGGTCAACTTGCCTGACCTTGCTTCGTCCATCAATAATATCCAGATCCAGCGGGGAGTGGGTACTTCAACAAACGGCGCCGGTGCCTTTGGCGCAAGTATGAATATCCAGACGAACGGCCGCCGCGATTCCGCCTATGCTGAATTGAACAATACCTTTGGTTCTTTTAACACACTTAAAAATACGGTTAACCTGGGTACCGGTGTGATCAATAAGTTCAGCTTCGACGGCCGTCTTTCAAGGATCAATTCCGACGGCTATATCGACCGGGCATCATCGCGATTAAAATCATATTTCCTCAGTGCTGCTTACTACGGCAAGAAGAGTCTCCTGCGGGCCAATGTGTTTTCGGGAACGGAGAAGACCTACCAGGCATGGAATGGTGTTCCGGAGAGCATGCTTGAAAGCAACCGGACCTATAATGGTTTTACCTATGACGACCAGACGGACAATTACACACAAGATCATTACCAGCTATTATACTCCCATTCCTTTTCTCCAAAGATCTCCGCCAATGCAGCCTTGCATTACACGAGAGGCCGCGGTTATTACGAGGAGTATAAGGAAGACGCTGGTTTGGCCGATTACGGAATAGAGAACGTTGTTATCGGCGGAGAAACGATTGAGTCATCAGATCTGATTCGCCGGCGCTGGCTGGATAATGATTTTTACGGAGCCACCTATTCCCTGATCTATACGCCGTCCCGTAATTTCAATGTTACCCTGGGCGGTGCCTATAACGAATACGACGGCGGTCATTTCGGTGAGGTTATCTGGGCGCAGTACGCATCCAACAGCAGTATCCGGGAGCGCTACTATGACGGAACTGGTTTTAAGACTGACTTCAATATCTACGGAAAAGCTTCTTACGAGGCCGGAAAGGCAACCCTGTTTGCAGACCTGCAATACCGACGCCTTGGATATAGCATCGGCGGGACGGACAAAAACCGGAACCCCCTGGATGTCACTGACAAGCTGGATTTCTTCAATCCAAAGGTAGGCATCAGTTACCGCCTCGGTGAGCACAGCAATGTGTATGCTTCCTATGCGGTAGCAAACAAAGAGCCGAACCGGGATGATTATGTCAACGCATTGAACATTATCCCTCAATCAGAAAACCTGCAGAATATTGAAGCGGGATACCGTACCGCGTTCCAGAACTTCAGTGCCGGTTTGAACGGCTATGCGATGTTTTACAAAGATCAGCTGGTGCTGACAGGGAAGGTGAATGATGTTGGTGAATACATTCGTCAGAACGTACCGGAAAGTCACCGCTTAGGCCTTGAGTTGGACGGCAAATGGCAGATCAGCAATAAGTTCTACTGGTCGGCGGCAGCAGCTCTAAGCCGCAACAAGATCAGGAATTTTACCGAATACATCGACGATTATGATAATGGCACACAGATCCAAAATGATTATACGGATACCGATATAGCTTTTTCTCCTGCATTCGTTGGTTCCAGCGAACTAGGATTTAAGCCTGTTCCCAATACGGAGATCGCGCTGATTAGCAAATATGTGAGCAAACAGTATTTGGATAATACCTCCAATAACAGTCGTGCAATCGACCCCTTCTTTGTTAACGATCTTCGCTTAAGTTATATGACTGCTTTTAAGCCTGTTAAGAATATCGGATTAACGCTTCTGGTTAATAATGTTTTCGGGCAGCTATATGAAACCAATGGCTACACATTCAGCTATGTTTACGAAGCGGTGCCAACAACCGAAAATTACTACTATCCGCAAGCTAAGCAGAACTTCCTGCTGTCGTTAGGTCTGAAGTTTTAATAACATAATTATCACATAATCTTAAATATTCATTACCGATATTAGCCCGATTTAAAATCAATATATAATAATGAAGATCCGGAATTTACTCATTGCTTTTTTAATCCCACTCAGTGTTTTTGCCCAAAAGAATAAACCTTCAGACCTGCCCCGTCCTAAATTGGTTGTCGGTATTATGGTTGACCAGATGCGATGGGATTATTTATATCGCTATTATAACAGGTATGAAAACGGGGGGTTTAAGAGAATGCTGAACGAAGGGTTTTCTGCTGAGAATACCCAGATCGATTATGCAACCACGGTGACCGCAATAGGGCACACAACGGTATACACAGGCTCGGTACCTGCTTTTCATGGTATTGCAGGGAATGAGTTCATTAACCAGGCAACCGGACAGGTGATGTATTGCGCAGGCGACACTACCGTTCAGACGGTGGGCAGCACTTCGAAGGCTGGTCAGATGTCACCGCGGAATTTACTGACCACTACTATTACAGATGAATTGAAGCTAGCGACAAACTTCCGTTCAAAGGTGATTGGAATCGCGTTGAAGGACCGCGGAGGTATTTTACCTGCCGGCCATTCCGCAAACGCCGCGTACTGGTTCGACGATGCGAGCGGTGGCTGGATCAGCTCAACGTATTACATGCAGGATTTGCCGGACTGGGTTAAAAAATTGAACGCGCGCAAACTTCCGGAGCATTACCTGAAACAGGATTGGAAAACGCTCTATCCCGAGAATACCTATCTTCAGAGCTCGGCTGATGACAATCGTTATGAAGGGAAGTTCTCCGGGACTACCATCAGCACCCTTCCGCTGAACACTTCCGAACTCATGAAAAAGAGCGTGAGTATTATCCGCAGCACACCCTATGGAAATTCGATCACGCTTGATATGGCTAAAGCTGCCATTGATAACGAAAACCTGGGTGAGGGCGACGTGACAGACTTTCTAGCCCTGAGTTTCTCATCAACGGACTATATCGGCCATCAGATGGGACCAAACTCGATGGAAGTTGAAGATATTTATTTACGTCTTGACCGCGATATCGCCAACCTGCTTAGCTTCCTCGACAAGAAGCTCGGAAAAGGTAATTATACCACCTTTTTAACTGCGGATCATGGTGTAGCCCATAACCCGAACTTCCTTAATGATAATAAGATCCCTGCAGGCTTCTGGCCGACCAGCCAGGTATTGAAAAGCCTGAACACGGAACTGGAAACAGCGTTCAAGGTTAAGAACCTTGTGCTCAGCTTCGGCGGCTATCAGGTAAGTTTAAATAACAAGCTGATCGCTTCCGAGAAACTGAACGAAACAGAGATCCGTAAGGCGGCTGTTAATTTCCTGAAGACTCAGCCGGGAGTGGCTTTTGCGATTGATATCGACCAAATTCAAACCGCGGCCATTCCGCAATTATTGAAGGAGAGGATCGTTAACGCTTATAACCGTGAACGGAGCGGCGTGATCCAGATCATTCTCAAGCCCGGATACTACAGTGGCTATAGCGCCACCGGAGCAACCCATGGTTCCTGGAATCCATACGACTCGCATATACCGCTTGTGTTCATGGGATGGGGAATTAACCACGGTAAGTCTTACTCGCCTACCGGGATGACCGACATCGCTGCCACGCTTGCCGCTCTTCTTAGAATCCAGATGCCGAATGGCAGTATCGGTAAACCTATAGGCGAAGCCATCAAGTAATTTTCCCAATCAAAATAACGTCTGTTTTGAAAAAATATATATCCACATTCCACTATCTCACCCAGGACCTTCCGCACCGCAGCCACGCCGAGCAGGTACAGATGGCCTGTGAGGCTGGCGCAAACTGGATCCAGTACCGATGCCTGAGTAAACCGGATGCGGAGATGATACCCGAGATACACGAGGTTGCCGCTATTTGCGATGACTGGGGTGTTACACTTATTCTGACAGACCACTATCATCTTCTTGACCAGGTGGATGCGCAGGGCGTCCACCTGGAAGATATGAATGCCGATTTTGCTGCTGTACGCGCGATCATCACGGATGAGAAAACATTAGGTGCCTCCGCCAATTCATTTGCCGATATCCTGCGAATAGCTAATAGCGGGGTAGTGGATTATGCTGGCTGCGGTCCCTTTGCATTAACCCACACCAAGCCCAATGATTACCCTCTTCTGGGCTTGGCGGGCTACCGCGAGATCACCGGGCAGATGAAACAAGCAGGCATAGACCTTCCATTGTTGGCTGTAGGCGGTATTCAGATCCCCGATGTGGAGGAGCTGATGAAGACCGGGGTATTTGGGATTGCAGTTTCAGCGGCGGTAAACCTGGCTGATGATCCACAAGATGCCTTCCGTCAGATCTACCGAAAGATTGTATAGCGCTTTCTAACAATCCTTCGTTATTTTTGCTGGATGTCGTCTCACCACATTGTCCGTGAAAAACAGGAGCCGGGGCTCCTCATCATGAGTCTCGATGGCTTTCTTTCCGAGAACCTGGGTCAGCTGCTCGAATGGAGCCCGACGGTAATTGTAGCGGAGGACATGTATGAGCACACGGAATCCCTGGGTATTAAGATCGACGGCGTTATTACTTCAGACGGTGAGTTTTCTGTTCAGGAAAGCACACGAATAATATCAGCTACTGCTAACCAGCTTGAAGATGCACTGAAATTCTTCGTTGGTGAGCAATTTTCGGCAGTCAACATTGTAACCAATGAATTCGCTTTGAAGGATTACGCGGTCTATGAAGCTGATATTAACCTCGTTATATTTATCTCAAACCATAAGATCTTTCCGATTCACTCCGGATTCAGTAAGTGGCAGTCGGCGGGCGAGAAGATTGTACTCCTTCATGAAGTTCAGAATCTGCAAACTTCCGGATTGAATCACATCAGCGAGACGGTACTGGAAACCCAGAAAGACGGCTTCTATACCCTTACGTTTGATCAGCCCTTTCTATTCATCTCTGAGACGATCTAATTATGGTGATCCGTCAAGCATACTCTAACGATATTCCGGCAATCAGCCGGCTTGCACATGAAATCTGGTGGCCAACCTACTCCGGCGTGATATCTGACGAGCAGATATCTTTCATGCTGGAAAAGATGTATTCGGAGTCTGCTTTGAAAAGCCAGATGGAAGAAAATATTACTTTCCTGATTGTTGAAAGAGATGATCTGCCGGTAGCATTTGCTGGCTATTCATTCACTGAACCCGAGAATCATGTTTACAAAATCGAAAAGATTTACGTTCTCCCTTCAGAACAGGGACAGGGAACCGGGAAGAAGCTGATCATGACGATCGCGGACATCGTCAGGGTACTGGGTGCCAAAACACTTGAGTTAAATGTGAACCGCGGGAATCCCGCTTTTTCTTTCTACCAGAAACTCGGTTTCGAGATCTACAAATTGGTCGATATCCCTTACCATCATTTTGTATTGAACGACTATATCATGCGTATCAGCTTATAGTAGTTCAGCCGAACTTGTTATAAACTCCGCTTGATTCATCCAGCCCGATATCGTCCTTTTGCTCTTCCAGCTCCTTATTCAAACAATGCTTTTCCAGGATCTCTTCGATCTTCTCAAAGGTGTCTATGTCAAGCACCACCGCTATCTTATTGTTGTTTTCGTCCACAACAAATCTTTTACGAATGTTTATCATGACTGCTTTTTAGATAATAAATATACTAAAAGTCAGAGAGTGCGATCTCTGACTTTTAGGTGATACCTGATAGCTAACCAGCGCAGGCCAAAAAGCCGTAGGTGGCGAATCAATTTGATGAAACGAAAAACGAGTTGCTCTTATCGGAGCAACTCGTCTAATATCTCATATCTCAAATCTCAACTCTATTTCTCCAGCTTCGGTATCCGCTTCGGAGCTTCTTTTCCCGCAACAATGCTTCTTGAACTTAAGGCGATCGCTTTAATAGTGGCTGTCACGTTCTGCATGTCCAGTGTTGAGAATTCATCACCAACAGTGTGGTAGAATTTATCTGTGTCTATCTGATCCGTTGAGATAGTATGTGCCGGAACGCCTAGAGCAGCTAAGGTAGCATTATCACTCCTGTAGAAGAGGTTTTGTTTAGGATAAGGGTCCGGGTGGAATGTAAACGCCGTACCTTCCAGGTTGCGCTGAAGGATCTGCCCGAAGTCCGATTTCTCATAACCGGTGATAAAAGCGGCGTTCCTGCCGAACTTGGATTCTTTACCGATCATCTCGATATTGAACATTGCCACCACGTCATCCGGGTTTAACTGCTCGGAGAAGTGCTTGGAGCCAAAGCCGCCGATCTCTTCCGCGGTGAAGGCAACGAATATCAATGTGCGCTCGTTGTTGTTCAGCTTCTTGTAAAAACGCGCCAGGCTGATAACAGCGGTAACGCCTGATGCATCGTCGTCAGCTCCATTGGCAATGGTGTCTGCCTTTCCTTTTACGATTCCCAGATGATCATAGTGACCGCTGAAAACGACCAGCTCCTTTTCTTTTGATTTTCCGGGAATCATGCCCGCCACATTCGACAGCGGAAGTGTTTCAACAACATTAGTCAGATTCAGGGAAAATGTCTTCGCATCATCCGTACCCAAAAGGAACACCTTGGAGCTCCCTTCCTTCACTTCATTTACAATCTTACCACGTTTGCTGAACTCATAAAGTCTTTTAAAAGCATCCGCATGTGAAGCATCAACGAACACAATCGCTGATTTATTAGCCCGGCTTATTGCGCGGTAACGGTCAAAGAAGGTCTCACCAGCCTTTACCTGTATTACTTCTACATCAGATTTTTCTGTCCAGTTCACCGCGGCATTCTCCGTCACGGCCAGCACCTGGTTATCCGCGAGGGCCTTGCCATTAACCGATACATTGTAGGCACCCGGCCTGATCCGTGTCATTGTAAACGATTGCCGGAAGTTGTCAGCCCCATTCAAGGGTTGAAGTCCAATGCTTTTAAACTCACCCTCGATAAAGCTGGCGGCCTTTTCGATGCCCGGCGTAAAGGTGCCGCGACCCTGCATATCGTCTGCTGAGAGCGTGCGAACGATTCTTTCAACACTGCTTTGTGTTACTGCGCGGTCGATGTTTTGCACTTTGCATGCCGACAACGCGAGCAGCGACAACAGTACAGTTCCTGTTCTTTTCATATATGATCTGAGTATCTCAATTAATTGTAATTAGTATGAATATCTATGTTATTTGATCTGACTGTCAAGCCATGCCGTTCTGAACTTTTCCGCTTCAGGCGTAAGAGTCTTACCGGTTTTTTCGACTGGAACAACTTCAAAGGAATTACTCTCCTGAAGTTTAACTTTCACCGTATTCACCTCGCCGCGATGCTCATAGGTTAGGTTTACTTCCTCTCCAGGTTTGTATTTTGCCAGCAGTGTATTGAGATCAGCGGGAGTCTTCAATTCGTCATCATTGATCTTGAGGAAGTAGTCGCCGTTGTCCATTCCTGCAAGGTAAGCAGCGGAACCCTTCAGGGTGTTCATGGACAGTCTGAGCTTTCCATTTGCCGGTGACAGGCGGATCATTCCCAGGGATGCTTTTTCAGGAGCTGCACGACGCAATACCAAACCTGCATTTGACAGCAGTTTTACATAATCGTTCTTGTCAATCCCGTTAACATAACGGCCAAAGAAATCGTTAGCGAAGCTTTTATTTGTCAGTTTGGCAAGAACGTTCTGAAGATCAGGGACCGTGTATGGGATCTCGGGTTTGCCATGAGTTTTCCATACTGCCTTCATGTAATCATCCAGGCTAAGCTTGAATTCTGAACGCAGGCGAAGGTCCAGCGCCAGTGCGATTGTAGCACCGTAATAATAGTAGGAAGTAAAGATGTTGATCTGGTTGGTCTGATCTACCGCCACTCCTGCATCAGCGAAGACCGCATAGCGACTCATTTGAGTAGCCGGATAGGTGTTGGCGCCCGGCATATTCAGTACGCCGTTTGCTAGCCCGGCAATCGTGTTGCAGTAGGAATTAAGATCGCGAAACCCCGCTCTTTTCAATATCAGTGAGCCGTAGTATTGTGTAAAGCCCTCAGCAAACCATAATTCGCTGCTCGTATTTGAATGCTCAAAGTTAAAAGGCTCCAGCGATTTCGGCCGGATGCGCTCCACATTCCAGGCGTGGAAGAACTCGTGCGAAAACGTGCTTAGCAGATCCTCTTCGTTACCTTCCACCTTCTGCGAGCGTTCAACGATCACCGTGGAATTACGATGTTCCATACCGTCACCGCTGTTTTCAGGATTGACGTCCTGCAGAAAAGTATATACGCCATGATCAAATTTAGGAAGTTCGCCAAACACCATCTTCGACTCATCGACCATCCTCTTGACCATTTTACCAAAGTTGTCAACCACCGGCTGCGCATCGGGGCTATGCATCGACACGCTGATCGTTTGCTTCGTCTTATCGGTATTAATATCCTCCCAGCTGTGCACTTTAAATGCTGAAAGCTCGGTAGGGCTATCCATCATATATTGATGATTCGCTGCGGTATAGGTATTCCCGCCTTTATGCTGAAGTTGGGTTGCTACCTTCCAGCCATATTTGTCCAGATCGTTGAATTTGATACTAACGGGACGGTTCTCCATTCCCTTTACCCACATAAAGGTGGCAGGCATATTCATGTGGGCATGGGTCTTGTCTATGCCAAGGTAGGTGCCGTCGACCCAGTTACCGAAAACGGTATAAGTGATACGGGCATTGCCGTTATGCTTTTCCACCTGGTAAACATCACCCTTCACCTGGCTGATCTGCAACTCCTGCCCGGAAGCATTGAAGGCTTTTACATTGTAAATGTTCTTTCCGAACTCATGGGTGGCATACCTGCCCGGAGATGAACGGCTCATACGAATGGTAAGCGGACCCGCAGGGATCTGCGTTATATCCAGGCTTACCTCAGCTTCGTGGTGAACGGCATTCGGGAAAGAGATTTCGTATTTAAGTTCCTGGCTAAAAGCCAGGCGGGTTGAAAATAACAGTAAAGTAGCAGCAACAAATTTCAGTCTGATCATAGTTCTAATTAATCTCGCTGAAATTAAATCTTAATGCCGATAAAAAGAAATTATTAGCTGAATGTAACTAGGCTTCTACATTGTACTCCCGCAGTTCACGGATAGAAGAGCGCCGGATCAGTTCTTTTTGCTTCTCAACTTCCGTATCCACTTTGGTTTCCTGAATACCGTCTGTGACGGCGATCTCATAATCTTTTCCTTTATAGGAGCCGTGCATAGCTGATTCTTCCACGTTTTGTAAAGCCACATCGTAAGGTCCCCTGTTACTCATCAGCTTGACAAACACGGGAAGACACTCAAAGAGAATAAACAAGAAGCCGATAAAGGATATCGCAAGGTAATTGTCCAAGTCCCGCGTACCATCCTCTTTGAAGGTAAGCTGCCCCAGCGCCCAGTTCCTGTCGGCGAAACCGGCCACGTTAGACAGACTATCAAGCTGCCGGCCGCTGAACATACGCTGTTCAGAAATACCGTCAAGGTCTTTTCGCCGGTTGAAGAAGGTCTCCATATTGGTGATCTCGGCCCTGACCGTCTCCAGCCGCTGCTCTTTCTGCAGCACAAGCGATTCCTTTTGTTTTGCATAGGTACCGTAGCCCGTGATCCCGGAAGTCTGATTTGTCTTATCGCCGAATACCTCCTGGTTCAGGATAAAACGGCTTTGCTTAATGTCTGCCTGTAGTGAATCTCTTTCACGCTTCAACTCAGCTACCTTGCCAAGTTCGGCTCCGTATTTCAGATCAAAGGTCTTGTTTAACGTATCGATCTTCGAACGCTGCCCGTTCAGGTAACTGGTTTTCAGCTTCTGGCGAATCTCCTTATCAAAGATCTTCAGTTCGAGAGGTCTTGAAATGACCAGCCCGATCATAATTGCCAGCAAGATCCTTGGTGTCGCCTGCATGATCTGCTGGTTGGTCGTACCCACCTTACTGATACTGGAAACGATGTACCTATCCATGTTGAAGATGGCAAGTCCCCAGATCAGTCCAAAGAAAATGGCGAACCATACTGCTGCCGTGCTTCCCGAAAAAACAAAGTACATGGCGTAGCCGCCGGATAAGGCCGCGAACAAGGCGGTAAAAAATATGGTGGCTCCGATCCCCACATACTTATTGTGTTCTGTCGGAAAGTTCTTCAGCGTGCCTACGTGAGCACCCGAACAGAACCAGAAAAAATCAGTAATCTTCTTCATTAATTATTATGCTTATTAAGCCGTGCAAATCCCTGTATAATATCATGCCAATAGGGGCTCAAAAGATTGATAACTGCAAGGTCCCAAAAATATCCTGAAAACTTAAAATTCGGGTGAATATACGGCTTATCTGTCTCCTCGTTCCTAAAGGTTGACGGCTATTGTCAAGGCGTCAAAAATCGAAATAAATCTTTAATAAAACGACCATCAGATCAACATGTTACATAGCAGCTACAAATATATTTCTGCCGGCGAATTACCATCCCATTCTCATAATTAAAAAATCCTCATTCGGCGTTGCAAACTCTTATCCTTTAAAATCAATATATTTGATAAATCATTCATTAATATCATGAAAGAAGTTACTGTAGAAGAATTAAAGCAAAAGATTGATAATAAAGAGGACTTTCAGCTGATCGATGTCAGGGAGTCCTTCGAATATGAGATGTCTAACATCAATGGTGAGAACATTCCTTTAGCCGGGATTCTGATCGAAGCTCAAAAGATCGCTAAGGACAAGCCTGTTATCATCCAGTGCCGCAGTGGTGCACGCAGTGCGGCAGCCCTCATGCAGCTGGAGCAAAATTTCGGCTATACCAATCTGTATAATCTGAAAGGCGGCATCCTGGCATGGGCTGCTGAGTACGAACCCGAAATGCAGGTCTACTAATCCAAAATGATAAAGAAGGTCCTGGCCAATATTTTATTGAATATTGCCATTCTGACGCTCGGCTTTTCGATCGTCTGGTCGTTTAAAAATGAGTTCTACGCCTACGGCGTAATAGGTATCTTCGCAATCGCGATGTGCATATACCTAAAGATTCGCCTGGTGAAAAGCGTTCGCGAACTCACCAAAAAACATAAATAGAACAATCTTCGTGCTCTATACTATCCCGGCAGCAGTCTGCCGGGATTTCTTATCTTTAAGGCTAAACCTTATAGCATATGTTCTTAATAATACTGGGAATCCTGATCCTTGTCGTTGGCATTTTCGTGTCCCGCCAGCATGACCGGTCAGCACGCTTTGGCAACCTGATCCGTATCGCCGGTCTCGTTGTTATCATCATCGGGGCACTTACCTCCATGTTCAAGGTAATTGAAGCCGGAACCGTAGGTGTGAAAACAATCTTCGGAAAGGTCGATAACGATGTGCTTTACAGCGGTTTGAATGTCATCAACCCGATTGCCGAGATCACACCCTTCGATGTAAAGACACAAAACTATACCATGTCGGGAGCAACAGATGAGGGCAAGCCTTCAAGCGATGATGCTCTGCGGGTTCTGTCTGCCGACGGACTGGAAGTGGTTATCGACATGTCTGTGCTGTTCCGGGTTAAGGCGGCTTCTGCCCCGACGATATTCCGCGAGATCGGAACCGATTACCTGGATAAAGTTGTAAGACCTATTTCCCGTACGGCCATCCGCGATAATGCGGTAGCCTATGATGCCGTCGCCTTGTTCTCGAGCAAGCGTGACGAGTTCCAGGCGAAGATCTTCAATACGATCAATAAGAGCTTCTCCGCCCGTGGCCTTGAACTTGAACAATTGCTTGTCAGAAATATCACCCTGCCTGCTTCGGTAAAGACAACCATCGAGTCAAAGATCAACGCCGAGCAGGAAGCTCAGAAGATGACTTTCGTTCTTCAGAAAGAACGCCAGGAGGCCGAACGTAAGCGCGTGGAGGCTCAGGGGATCGCCGATTATCAGCGTATCCTTTCCACCGGCTTGAGCGATAAGCAGCTTCAGTACGAAAGTATTAAGGCCCAGAAGGAGATCGCCCTTTCTCCGAATGCCAAAGTGATCATTATGGGGAATACGAAGGGAGCACCGATCATATTGGGTGGGAATTAATTTGCTAATTTGCTAATGTGATAATGTGATAATGTGTCAATGGGTTGTATGTTCAATTAACAGTCGATCCATAAGTCGATAGCTCTATGTGACCAAGCAACACAAAGGCTCATTCAAAACCACTAAGCACTACGAATCTTGATTTTTTCATTAGCAAATTAGCACATTGACTAATTGAATCTACCGTTTCCTCAGACTAAGCACCTTAAAATAGATCGCGATAGTCACGGAGAACCCAAACGCTACGGCGGTCACGGTATCGATCAGGTTTGCACTGATGTTCCGGCCCGTGATCTTGTCTGCGTAATATTTGACGAATGAGTTCGGAAGGTCTGTCTCACCGAGCTGTTCCTTCACCTGCCACTGCCAGTCAGTGATCGGGCAGTAACCGATCCCATACCAAATTCCCAGGACCAGCCATGAAAACAGGGTAAGCATCACGCAGATGAAATGCGCCTTCCGTGTACGCACCCAGATCCAGCCCAGCAGGTTGAACCCGATGATGGCGACATGCAGGAAGGTGAAAAACCAGTCGAGGAGGATGTACATATCTTGGGTGATGTCACTACTATCTTTAGTAACTCCGGGCTTCAGCCCGGAGTTATAGCCCCTAATTGCAGGTGTGTTGGGCTGAAGCCCAGCCGCATCTATCTGTTAACAACCCCCGGCTGAAGCCGGGGGTAACGGATATCTATCCAGCCACCAATCCCAATCCCGCCTCATCACTCAAGACCCACTTACCGTCCCTGAAATCCGGATCCCGGAAGGGGTTGTTGGTCGTCAGGAAAGGACCATCGAGATCAGCCCAGTCGCAGAGAGGCGCTAAGGCAGCGCCGGCCAGCGTGCCGCAACTCGTTTCGCTCATGCAACCGATCAGTACCTTCATATTCAGTTCCTTCGCTCTCTGGATCATGCGGAAGCCTTCGGCCATGCCCGCACTCTTCATCAGTTTCATGTTGATGCCATGGTATGCACCCTTCACATGGTCTACATCCGCGAAGCGCTGCACGGCTTCATCCGCAATGATCGGCACGGGGCTGCGTTCCGTTATCCAGGCATTGGAGTCCATATCTTCCTTTGGCATAGGCTGCTCAATCAGCAGGGCCCCCTGCTCTCCAAGCCAGCATGCCATATCCAATCCCTGTTGCCTGTCCGTCCAGCCCTGGTTAGCATCAATGAACAGGGGCTTGTTCGTTACTGACCGGATCGTGTTGATCAGTTCCTTGTCGTTATCGCGGCCCAGCTTCACCTTGATGATATGGCAGTCGCCGGCATCCTGCAGCTTGCGGATGATCATATCCGGGCTGTCTATACCAAGGGTATAAGCTGTCTCCGGCATCTTTGAAGGGTCAGAACCGAACATCCGGTAGCAGGGAATATTGTTGAGCTTTCCTGCCAGGTCATGCAGGGCAATGTCGATAGCCGCTTTAATATTGGGGTCCCCAGGCGACTTCTTATCGAGGTAAGCCATTACCTCCTCAAAATTAAAGGGGTATTTTAACCAGCCCAGGTCGACTGCAGCAAGAAAATTGGTCGCCGTTTCAATACTTTCCCCCATGTAGGGCACCATAGACGCTTCCCCGTAGCCCGTAAGACCTTCGTGCGAAATTTCCACGAGCATAATCGGGGTAGAGGTGCGCGAGAATCGGGCAATAGTGAAGGGATATTTTAACTCAAGTTCAAAGGATTTGTAACCAATCTTCATTCTTTTTCGTCTATAAGGGAAAATATGTACAAATGTGCAAAATAGAATTCCCGCAGGTACATAACAGTTCAAATAATCCAAATAATTTTACAGTCATGAAACCTCCCGTTCTATCCCGTGCCGTCCTGCTCTTCCTCGCAGTCTTCATTGTCAGCTGCAGCGCCGGCAAGCGTTCACTCGAAAAGGGGAACTACGACCAGGCTGTTTACAAAGCCGTTAACAGGCTGCAGAAGGATACCGACAACCGCAAGGCCCTGCGAACACTGGGTGAGGCTTACGGATATGCCACTGGCGATCATATGGATAACATCCGGGAGGCAAAACTATCTTCCGATATATTACGCTGGGAACGGGTGATTGGTGAATACCAGGCCATGAACGCCCTAATCGACGAGATAAAAAGATGCCCTTCCTGCCGAACAGCCGTTCAGTTGCCCGAGAAGTATACCCGCGAGGTGGCTGAAGCGAAGGAGAATGCCGCGGCTATCCGTTACGCAAGAGGTCTTAAGCTGCTGGAAGAAAAGAACCGGCAGAGCGCCAAACAGGCTTACTACGATTTCGAGAAAGCTGAAGAGCTGTCGCCTGGCTATAAGGATGTGATTCAGAAGCTGGATGAGGCCTACTGGGCTGCGGTCATCAAAGTGGTGGTCGAACCAGTACAACTGGGACGCAGTATCTATCAATACAGTAATGAATATTTCCAGAATAAGATCTATGAGTACCTGGAAAATTACGAGCAGCGCAGCTTTATTAAATTCTATACGCCAAGGGAGGCCCGCCGCCAGGATCTTATTCCCGATCAGGTGCTCAGCCTGAACTTCGACGACTTTGTTGTCGGCCAGACTTACGTGAAAGAAAAGGTGGAAGAGGTGAAACGCGATAGTGTAAAGGTGGGAACCGCAGAAGGCAAGGATGTGTACGGTACTGTGAAAGCGAAGGTCAGCATCTTCGAGAAGACTGTCAGCAGTGGCGGCTTGCTGAACGTAATGGTTACAGACTGGCATACAAAGAACACCATTACTCAGGAGAGAATGGAGGGCACCTACGTATGGCAGACTACCTGGGGAAGCTATAAAGGTGACGAGCGGGCTTTAAGGAACGAGGATAAGTCGCTGATCAAAAGACGCGAAACCTTGCCACCCCCGCCGCAGGAACTGTTCATAGAATTCACTAAACCCCTTTATGCCCAGCTGACTGATAAGATAAGGCGGTTTTATTCGAAGTATTAAGTTATAAGTGGTACGTAATAAGTTATAAGTGCGTATTTGAGAAGTTAAGACTGGGAGCGTTTATAAACCTTTAGAGCATGTAAGTGTCAAATATGTTATTTGCCCGGGATAGGTGAAAATTAAGTAATTCAAAAATTGATTACCTTAATAGAAATAAACAGGCAAAATCTCCGTCGACATAACCTGCCTTATAACGTATGACTTATTACTTACAACTCTTATGAGACTCTCCCTCCTCCTTCTCCTCCTCCTCACCCTTTCCGCCTGCGGAACTGCCGGTAAGAGTAGTAAGCGTGCTCCCAAACGGGTTGTGCCTGTTGCTTTTAACATCAAAACCGAGAATAACTCAGAGCTGAATTTTGTCAATATGGATTATTACCGCCTGAAGATTCTCGATCAGCTGAAGGATTTTCAGAACGTGCAGCTTACCCTCGCGGAACCGGACGAGGAGCCAGAGGTCATCCTGAATTTGAATATTGACAATTTCGTTCTATGGCCGCGTGATGAACGGGTAAGCCGACGCAGCTTAAGCCGGACGGTGCAGACCGGTACGGATGCCAATGGTAAACCCGTCTACCAGACTGTTCGGGCGACCGTTGACGTCGTCCAGGTTCAGCAGCGTTCCAATGCCCGTTTCGTAGTGGAAATGACAATAAAGGGAAGTCCCGGTAAGACCTATAAGCGGAGCTATTCCCCTAATTATAACTACTCGACTGTTTATGCCGACAATATCCAGGGCGACTCGCGTGCGGTGGATCCTCAGCTATACTTTTCCCGCGGACCAGCCATCGACCCCGAAACGATTGATTTCCTGTTCAGCCTTTCAAATGAGATGGTGCAGAATGTTTCCGTGCAGCTTCGGTCATATTACCGTAACGAACAGTAGAATAGTTCCGCTGGCATAGGTCTGAAATCATTTTTCGGTACATTTGCCGCGATGGATAATACAGTCTACAATCCTTTTACCAACCTGGATTTCAGGGGCAGCCGATGCTTCCTTACCGGTACCGAAGTACTTCCCGGCGAAGAGATCAATGTGTTCCCCGCATGGATCATGGAACAGTTCGCGCTAACCGACCGGCCGTTCAAACTGCTGGACGAAAGTATGGCCACTTACGGAGCCCTCAAGGTTCCCTGCTCCGCAGAGGCACGCAGCGCCATTGAAACTCTGGATGAAGAGATCAGCCAGGCCTTCACTTCCGGGTACGAAGCTGTCAGCGGTCTTCTTTCCCTGAAACTATTCCAGTGGATGGGCAAACTCGTTTACGGTATTATCTACAATGAGCTGCGGATAGGCATGCGCCAGCAGCAGGCTAGCGGCGAGCCCTTCCAGCTTTCTGAAGGGCTAAAATATAAGTTCGGCAATCTGCAGCTGATGCTGCAGTCGCTCACCCGGCCGATGGAATTTGAAGAGCGCAGCCCCTGGACGATCAAAACATTTAGGGTTGAAAATACTCCCGGCGTTTTCAACTACCGCGATGAGATCAATACGCTTACCTTTTCCCTGGCAATGAACGACTTTGGCATCATTGCATGCCTGCAGGATAACGGCACGAATGCCATCTACAACCAGGAGATCCTCGATAAGATTACGGGTAAAGAGCTGAAGGCCATTCAATACGAAGAGCTGATCGCACGCTTCTACTATTCCAATTACCTGTTTAATCGTCTCCCGGAATACACGGTGCTGCCTACTCCCGGAATGGTGTACATCGAAGCGATGCCATTGCGCGGAATGAGCAGCAAACCCTTATTCGACCACTGGCAGGCAAAACCTTACGGCCAGGTATTGGAGAACTTCTGGAAGCCCTGGGGATTTTCGCTGTTCGAGATCATTAAAGACCCGGAGAATCCCATGAGCTTCCTGCTTGATGCGGAGGGCAATTTCAACCCGGATGGAGATAGTAAAATCAAGGAATCTTAAAAGCTTCAATAACACCGCATGAGCAAAAATTATATCGAAGATCAAACATTCGACCGCCAGGACTTTTCGGAAAGTCCCCTCGAAAAAGGAGAATATGAGAACTGCAGCTTTACAAACTGTAATTTCTCCAATTCCGACCTCTCGAACATCATCTTTTCCGAGTGCCTGTTCAGCGATTGCAATCTGAGCCTGGCGCAGCTTAAAGGGACTGCCTTTCGCGATGTCCGGTTTAAGAATTGTAAACTGCTTGGGCTGCATTTTCAGAACTGCAACGAATTCCTGCTTGCCATGGATTTCGAGAACTGCATTCTTAACCTCGCTTCTTTCTATAAACTGAAGCTGAAAAAAACACGTTTCATTAATTCGAGCCTCCAGGAAGCCGACTTTTCGGAAGCGGACCTTAGCGGTTCCTCATTTGATAATTCCGACTTGGCCAAAGCGACCTTTGACAATACCATCCTCGAGAAGGCTGATCTACGTACCGCATACAATTATTCCATCGACCCGGAACAGAACCGACTCAAGAAAGCCAGGTTCTCTATTCCCGCTGTCACCGGCCTGCTACACCGGTATGATATTATGATCGATTAGGCGCTTTGACAATTTCACAGCATGTCTTATTTCTTTAAAGTTAAATTTAGGCGGCAAGGCTTGATCCGAAATGTCATGATTTTCCAGGGATTTTGTATAGGTCTTGTTTAGGTCATCTAGTGGTTAGTCCGCTAAATTAGTGGACTAACCTTAACATGTGTACAAGAAGTTGGCTTGCTGTAGCAGGAAAAAGGTTTTTAATATGCCCGTCACAAATAAACATCCCTGCCAGAACCCAGGTTTATGAAACAAAAGATAGTCTGATTTTCTTTAAAAGAAATATTACGTATTTTGTTTCGCCAGCGTTTTCTCGCCAAAGGCCTGCTATCTAATGCGCGACCACCTTCGGGGTCGGCGGGACGGATTAACATATTTCTACAAACCTTCGATACCTTCGGCATCGGTACATAAAGGCATCTTTCCTAAACCAACATCTCCGGTCCCGACAACTGGAACCTGCCCTAGCTAAGGACTGTCAAATGAATTCCGCAAATCGAGGTTCCGCAGCATCTATTAGCAAATTGACAAATCAGCAAATTACCGAATTCCCCCCTTATATTTCCGGTACGATTCCCGGATATACAACTGCATGTCATATGCCGACTTCGCCTTAACAAAGTCGTAGGAAGGTCGGTATCGCGAGAGGAATTCGTTGAGTTCCCCGCCGCGCAGGTCTGTGGCATTGCTGACGACCATGACATTGAACTTCCGGTCGACAAACCGTTCCTGTTCTTCAATCAGAAGTTTTTGTTGAAAACGATATTCTTTGCTTTTCTTCCTTGTAAGCACTGAATACAACCCACCCAGGTTGAGGGAGAGTAAAGTCGATTTGCTCCGGGGTGCATCGACCATAAATATATCTTTGACCCCCGGCGGCTTAAAATTAAACTCTTTTTCAAACTCCGCCCGGTTAGCCAGGGAATCAGTGGGGTCACTTCGACGGGCTGATATGATGACATCTTTCAGGACGATGCTGCTTTTGTCCAGTTCTATTTTCAGGGGTCCGCTTATTACTTGGACTGACAGGCGAAACGACTTGTAATACTCTTTGTAAACAATAAGCGTATCCCCATGTGCGACCGTGATATTGAACTTTCCCTTCAAGCCGCTTGTTGTCGTGGCTGCCGGTGAGCGGATAATTGCGCCTGTAACCGGCTCCCCGGTCTGTTTATCGACAATTGTTCCGGATAGCTGCTGCCCGTAAGCGCATACATTCAGGGCAAGCAGGAAGCATGCTAGCAGTAATTTCATGGCCATCCGGATTAAACACAAAAATAAGACGTGGAAAATTGTTAAGGCGTTGTTTAACAGTATTTAACAAGTCAATGTGGCAATTTGCTAATGAGATAATTTGCTAATGGAAGGTGGTGAAACTTTGACTGTCAGTGGCAATCGGCAAGGGAGAGAACGGAAGGATGAGACCGCTCGTACCTCAGGAGATGAGTATTAAAAGGCTGACACCCCATTAACAAATTAGCAAATTATCACATTAACTAATTTGAAATACATCCTTAAGCGCCCTCTTTGCGGCATGATAGCCGCACATGCCATGAACGCCGCCGCCGGGAGGGGTGGACGAAGAGCAGATATACAGGCCTTTTGCGGAAGTCCGGTAAGGTGACCAGCGTAATGCAGGGCGGGTGAAGAGCTGCCCTATGTCGATCGCGCCGCCGTTAATATCGCCGCCGATATAGTTCGGGTTATAGCATTCCATATCGCGCGAATTCATCACATGCCGGGCAAGGATGCGATCTTTGAATCCCGGTGCGTAACGCTCTACCTGGCTTTCGATGGCTTCGGTCATGTCTGCATTCGAATTTTTCGGTACGTGGCAGTATGCCCAGACACTGTGCTTTCCTGCCGGCGCTCTCGAAGGGTCTGAAATACTGGGCTGCGCCAGCAGTACGAAGGGCTTTTCAGGATGCCGCCCCTGCCAGGTCTGCTGTTCGGAGTCGGCGATCTCTGCCATTGTACTCCCTAAATGTACCGTTCCGGCCTGCCGGCAACGGCTGTTCTTAAAAGGTATCGGCTCGTCGAGTGCCCAGTCCATTTTAAAGACCCCCATGCCGTAGCGGTAGCGCTCGAGCTGCCACTTGTAGATGGTAGAGAATTTATGTCCTGCGATCTTTAGCAACTGCTTTGGCGTGATGTCAAACAGCACGGCATGCGAGGAGGGCAGCTGGTTCATAGACGTGATCATGCGCCCGGTCTCAATTCTCCCGCCAAGGGCCGTAAAATAGCTGGCTAATGCATTCGCGATAGAAGCTGAGCCGCCTTTCGGTATCGGCCAGCCGTACTCGTGGCCGGAAGCCATCAGTACAAGCGCTATGGCAGAGGTGCCGATATATGTCAGGGGCAGCATGGAGTGCGCGGCCATGCCGGCAACCAATGCGCGTGCACCGGTGGTTTGAAAGTTTCTTGCAAGGACAGTCGCCGGCAGGAGAGCCTTCATGCCGAATTTAGCCAGTGCAGCCGGGTTTTCAGGGATCCGGAGCGGGCCAAGAAGGTCATTCATCAGGCCAGGCCAGTCTTTCAGCAAGCGGGTAAAGAGTGTAGCGTAGGTCTGGTCATCTTTAGTCAGCCAGCGTGCGGTTTCATCAATGGATTTTGTAAGGAACGCGGCGCTGCCGTCGCGGAAAGGGTGCGCGGCGGCTACTGCTGGAAAAATATATTCCAGGCCATGCTTCTGGAGCGGCAGCTTACTAAAGAAAGGCGATCCGAAAGCCAGTGGATGTACCGCAGAGCAGATATCATGCGTAAAGCCCGGCAGGGTTAATTCCGCAGACCGCAGTCCGCCGCCAATGGTATCTTTACCCTCAATGATCAGGACGTTCAGTCCTTCCTGCTGCATGGCGATGGCCGCCGCCAGTCCGTTAGGACCGGAGCCTACTACTACCGCGTCGAAGTCTCTCTTTCCCATTAGCTATCAGGTGTCAGCTTTCAGCTATCAGACATATCTCTACATCCTTCCACCTACCTTTCGGCTTTTTTTTTATAAGTTACGAACGAAGAATTATGAAACCGCTGGTTAAGTTATACACAATTTGTGCTTTCCTGTTAATAACCCCAGACATTATGATAGGGTCGTCTTTCAACATCAAGAAATGGAACTTCAATCAAACCGATTAAGGATCAGGGAACTCGCTTTAACTGACCTGTTGGAGATACATCAACTTCATTCATTCCCTGAGACTGATGAATTTAATACACTGGGAATTCCTGCTAATATCGGGATTACAGAATCTTTGTTATCAGGATGGATCAGGCAACAAAATGTGAATCCGAGAACGACTTACATTTTTTGCATTGAACTTTTAGAAACAAACAGATTCATTGGACTTGCTGCAATTACTTTAGGCAAACTGAACTATAAAATTGCTGAAGTCTGGTATAAAATTCATCCCGGTTGCTGGGGTAAAGGCTATGCAACCGAAGCGCTGAGTACGCTTATAGAATTTGGCTTCCGGGACCTGGGGCTCCATCGGATTGAAGCCGGCTGTGCAACAGGAAATATAGCATCCATTAAAGTGCTTGAGAAAGTGGGTATGTCAAGGGAAGGAAGCAAAAGAAAGATCTTACCGATCAGGGGAGAATGGGTGGATAATTACTTTTACTCCATTCTTGAGACTGAATTAGAATAAGCCTGCAAGCACTAATTTCATCGCTACGCAAAGGTTTTTCTATTACAATTTCTCAATAACGGATTGTAATGACGTTTCTTTTCAGGATCATTTTCGGGCTCCTTTGCAGGGTTGCCGGAAGTGATTATATTTAAAATAGAAACACCGGCGAAAAATGGAAAACCTATCAGGTCATAGATTGAAGTAGATAGTGGAATTAATCCGGTGCAAAATGCCCTTACGATTAAGCCGACCAAAACAGACACGTAAAATCATCACAAATGAGAAAATTGCTACTGCTTGTATTTGTTTCCCTTAGTCTTTCGGCTAACGCTCAATTGAACGGGGCTCCGGAATTTAAATTTAATCATCTCGCAATATCTGTTAGTAACCTTCAAACATCAGCAGAGTTTTATAACCGAGTGCTCGGATTAGAAGAAATTGCAAACCGGGGTAAAGTTGAGGGTGTTCGCTGGTTTTCATTTGGTGATGGAAGAGAACTCCATTTAATATCAATTGTTAAAAAGGGCGTTACAACAAATAAAGCTGTCCATCTGGCTCTCACTTCCTCCAGTTTTGACTCGTTTGTTACTAAATTGCAAAGCCTGAAGATCCCTTATTCTGATTGGCCGGGAAATGTGAACAAAGTCAATGTCCGGGCAGATGGAATTAAGCAAATTTTCTTCCAGGATCCTGATGGGTATTGGATTGAAGTCAATAGCGAAAATTAAAGCACCCTCGTAATCCGGGTAATAGAAAAGGAATTGTATAGCAGGTAGTGACGTTGATAAAGCGAGATTTAATGCTTCTGCTTTGCTTATATTTAAAGTAAGACAAAGTTTTATTTTTCAACCTCTATTAACCCAATATTATGTCAGCAGAAGAAAACAAGAAACTCGTTGAGCGATTGTTCAGCGAAGTTATCAGCGGGAAATCCCCGGACGCATTAGACCAGTTGATTTCACCCAAGTTTGCTCATCATGGTGTTCCTGGTGAGAAACCCGGCGTGGCAGGTTTTAAGGAAACGATAAAGGCTTTCCAGACGGCCTTCCCGGATCTTGAAGTGCATGCGCAGCAAATAGTCGCGGAAGGAAACGAAGTTGCTACCCGCGGCTACCTGACAGGTACAAGCAAAGGCTCGTTTATGGGTATGCCGGCCACGGGTAAGCAAGTGCGGATTGATTACATCGATTGGTGGCGGTTTGAAGACGGAAAAGCTATTGAGAATTGGGTGCAGATGGACACCCCCGGGATGATGGCGCAACTTGGAGGGACACAGGCTGGTTAATTTTCAATCGCCTGATTTTAGCCCTTGTTTATAGCTAGGGATGACGTCCCTTTTCAGTAGAATTTAACGAATATATATATGCTGAGGCTGTACTACCGGAATTACTACCGGTAGTACTCCACTTTTCGGGATGTAGCAAAGCCAGGTATCGCGCCTGCATGAAGTACATCGCTTCGCGATTCTACAATCACCTTGCGGCGATTGTAGATTAATAAACATTTTCGTTCAATTTCCCTTTTATGGTCAGTTCTTTTTAGATACCGCCTGAAATTGCCCATAGGTGGGAATTTGTTGCATAATGTGAGCTCTAATTTGGGTCAACAGGTAAACTTCGGCCTGGTAAAATTCAAAAGCAATCACCGCATTAGTAGCCGCTTTTATTTTGTTATAGTATTCTTCCAGGCTCTTTTCCTGCCCGTACCGATTCGCAAAATACTTTGTCGCCAGAGAGTCGGCAATCGCAGGTGTCATATTCCCGTATGACTGTGCCGTTTTTTCATATAATTTCATTCTCGCCTTTGCTGTAACAAGATTTTTTTGCTGGTAGTCATTATAAAGCTTCCAGAATGCGACGGAGTCCTTTCCACTTACCGGCACTAATTTGGCTATCGCTTCTTTTTTCTGCACACCCAATAAATTGACAATGGCCTCTGCCTCGGCATCAGAAGTCTGGGCAAAAGAAGTAGATGTAGTGCCCATGCAAAGCAAGACCACCAGGAGATTTTTAATTTTCATGATATTTGTTTTAGATGATATATAAAAATCATAGCCAATTAACAGTTATTATACAATCTCCCCCCTCAATAAGTTTTTGCACATCTTCCTGTATCAAAATGTATTAACCAGTAGATTTAGATCCGTGGATTATTGCCAGGAATTGCAAAAACAATTGTAGTACAAGCCAGCCGCTAACATCATGTAACAATTCCTCCAAAATTATATATTTGTAGTACTAAGTGCTTTGAAGATGTAGTAGACATCGATTAAAGCCCTAATGGAACCTTTCGGGATGTAGCGTAGCCAGGTATCGCGCCAGCATGGGGTGCTGGAGGTCGTGGGTTCGAATCCCGCCATCCCGACTAAAGAACAAGGAAATAAATCTATAGTTGAAGGTTTTAATAACCGGAGGTTGTGGGTTTTGTCGCCTCCATGCAGCAATGTTTACTCCTTTGCTTATTCTGCCAGGCATTTGCTATATTACTACAAAATAGCACTTATAGTTGAAGGCTCAACCTTTAGCCACAATTTTAGAAACACAACTTAGCGGTCCGTTCTTCTTTCAGCCGTTATGTGTCAATTTATATATCGTGAAGTTCTCGTCAGCAGCACTATCCCTCTTAAAATTTAATTTCTCCAAAAGCCTTGTCGACCTTTGGTTTTCTGAGTGAGTATAAGCTTCTATTGAATGTAGTCCGACATGTTGAAATCCGAAAAGAATTACTTTTGAAGTTGCTTCTTGCATTATTCCTTTTCCCTGAAACTGGGGTAATAATTCATATCCGATTTCTGCCTTCGAATGGTCGTCGGAAAAGTTAAATAAGCAGATCGTTCCAATTAGTTTGTCCGTATCGGTCAATGTAATTGCCCAATAAATTGAATCGTTCCTCTGGATGTTTTCATTAATAGTCCTGATGAAATTCTTCGCGTCATCAATCGATCTGCTTGGCTTCCTGCCAAGATATTTGTTTACGGTGTCGTTCGACCGCAAAGCGAATATTTCTTTATCATCAGTGTTTCTGAGTTGCTTCAATGTCAGCCTTCCTGTTCTTAAAACCGGAAACGGTGTAAAATTTTTGCCAGTCATTTGTTGTCTAAATAAATTACGCCCTCGTTCTCCATTAACTCACCCAACGACGCATTTGAAGTGCTTCAGAAGCATTGGAACAACGAAATCATTGAGTTAGAAGTTATTGTTCTAAGTAAGTAAATATTACAATTTGATAAGTAGTTCTTTGTACCCTGATGTGGGGTCAAATATTCTGTCAAACTGGTATTCAGTAAGAATACCGATAACAATCTCTGCAGTCGTATAAACAACCGTGCCTTCTTTTAAATGGCCTCCTGTTGTTTGTCCTTTCTCATCGCTGACCGAAATATGCAAATGCGAACCTGCTTCAGAAAGAGTCCCGGTGAGTGAGACGATCTCAAATTTACCTTTTAAAACATCAGCGTCTTTCTTGTCAGCATAACGGATCGTTGCTTGTTGCAGGCTTCCGCAGCAGGTAATCATGCATGCAGCTTTGATATAATGCTCTTTTACGAATCTATCGAGCATAACCTTTAGATCTTCACCCGGCCTTAACCGCATTGCAATCGCCATCATTTTGGAAGATACTTTAGTGGAATTTGTTTGGGCAGTCATCGTATTGATACGAATGTTTAATCGGGACAAATAATCGGGTTTGCGATGGCCGTCGATGTAGCTGCATGCTTCTCATAGCCTCATGTTGTCTCATTTTGCTTATAGCTTTTTTCGAGATTAAAAGACTATGTTAATGGTAATGAAGTAAACCATTTCGCGAATGATTGCAGTCCTATATGAATTCGAAATATTCCTATTAAATAAGTAATGAAATATAAGCTAAGTATAAACGGAAATACCCATCTTCCCCTGTTCTGCTTTCTCTCTCTTATTATTAGTCCAGTAATCAATAAAAAAATAATTGAAGATGAAAATATGGTTGCGAAATAGAAAAAATAAGGAGAGGTCGCAAAACTTTTAATCACACCAAATAGATTAAGGACTAGTCTTGTCAATGCCGGTTCAAGAATTAGAATACCTGTTGCAATCATTGCCCTTGCATGAATATTAATATTATGCCGATATCTTATTGCGATGACATAAGCTATTAAAAACATTATAAACGGTCTGAATTGATTGAATAATGTAATGTCTAAATCTGGCTCATCAATAGGGGCGTGTCTTTGATGAACTATGAGGATGATTGAGACAAGCATCATCGGGAATAAAAAATAAGATAACCTACCGTTAAATCTGTGAAGGCCAAATTTCTTTTTTCGGATTAATATGGGCTGAATGATAAGCATGCAAACCCAGAGTATCATCATAGCTGCATGGAAATGAAAATAAAATGAAAAGTCTGCTGTTCCATTAAAAAACTTTGCAAAATAGGAAGGCCAGAAACCTAATATGACGAATACTAAAAGCCCAATGAAGTAATAACCTGAAATGTCAAAGCGCAACTTATCAATGCTCTTTTTTATGTCTGTCGTTTTCATTTGGTTGTAAGCCGAATAAAAGTTTGAAAATTCTTTTTCCAGATAGAGAGCTCACATGGCGGAGTTACTTAGTGATATAGATAATCGGTGTGTCTAAATGCCTATAGCCAGGGGCAATTGAACGGATATATGCACTTGGAATCCTGTTTATACTTTTAAGGTATAAATATATCTTAAAATTTCATTTGTTCTGATGAAGTTTCGACTATATAAACACATTCCCAACCTCGCCTTACACTCCTCTGGAGGCTCAAGAGGTAAGTCAAGTCTTGGTTATTTGTTTAATGTTTAGGATGCTGAAGTGCTATTTTTGAAAGGCTATTGTTCTTTTGAACGTTCAGTTCCGGATGGGGTTTCTTGTGTTTACCCGATAATGTTGACCGTTAACCTTTAAACCAAATAGCTACCCGGGAATGGCATCAAAAGTAGCCGAAGTTTGTGTAAAACACCGCCCCATTCGAGATACTTTTAATATAAGTCATATGCTCAGGACTGAGGTTGGGCACACCATAAAGATTGAAGACAACTCCCTTTTTCATCCTCGATATATCCGCCGGGATATCGCCTACGTAATTGCCGTTTAGAATCACACTGGAAATGCTTTTCAAAGGAATAATAGATTTCGGAAATGCTTTGAGTTGAGTATAAGCTAGATTTAATTTTACCAGGCCATCCAGTTCACCAAAAGATTCTGGCAGGTATTCAAGTTTGCTGTTGCTGAGGCTAATTTCTCCGAGCTTCTTTAGCTTTCCGAAGGTCGCGGGCAATGTCTTCAAGTTAGAACTTTCCGCGTTCAGATACACCAGCGACGAAAGGTCTCCAAAACTCTCCGGGAGCGATTCTGTTTTTCCTCCAAGATATAGATAGGCAAGTCTGCTCAGCTTGCCAAAACTATTTGGGAGCTTTGTAAAAGTTCCATGAAGTGTTAAGTCCTCAAGGCTGGAAAGATTCCCAAAGTCCTCTGGAATAGATCGTAAGTTAGTGCCAAGTTTGAGTATACGTAATGCGGTTAATTCTGAAAAAGAAGCTGGCAGTTCATACAGCGTGCTTGCCGTAATATCCAATGTTTGCAATTGCTTTAAATCTCCAATTCTTGCAGGCAACGTAATTACGCGAGTCGCTGAGGGTATAAAATTAATGCGGACATATGTCAGGGATCTGCTTTCGGCGAAACGTTGAGGGATGACGGCGTTTCGACTCACCAGATTTATATGTTGCAAGTTTTTAAGATCCCCTATGTTTTCGGGAATTTCTGTGATATACGTGTTTAAATATCTCAGGTTAGTCAATTGGCCCAAAGTACCGTTAAAATTGATACTCCCAATACCTGTGACTGAAAACGATTCAAGCGCTTTCAGTTTGCCGAAAGATGCGGGCAGTATAACTTCGCGGCTAACATCAGTGCTATACAATGGAGTTAACAGCAGAGTCCTAAGTTTATTGAGATTGCCGAAATTATCAGGAAAAACAAGATCACTTCCAATCCGATCCATACTAAGATCTTCTAAATCGGTGTAATGATCACCAAACAGGTCTGGAATTTGGTCCAGGCTTGATCCGCCTAAGATTAATTTTCGCAATTTTTTAAATGCTCGTAATGCGGGATATCGCTGTTGGTCTTTTAGTCTCCAGGCGATGCCCGAGCCCTGCAGATTTAACTCCAGAATATTGCCAAGCTTATCCTCTACTATTCTGGTGTCGCCCCTGCTCATTTGAAGCTCATATAGGGCGTCATCCTGTGTATAGTCCCCGGTTTTAATCAGCCTCTGAAATTTATATTCCCGGCCTGCATAAGTGTAAGTATATGTCGCTGTATAGGGGGTGTTGGCATATCCATGCAGCTCGATGCTTGGTTTATTTTCAGGTGCTTCAGCGTACCCGTCAAAGAATTTTGTAGTTATATAACCGTAAGCCTGGTCAACAGACCACCTGCCTTTGTACTTCGAATCGACGGATAGCCTGAGGATGGTTTGATATATCGCCGGCGTCGTGTCTTTAATTTCAATATTTAGTGGTGCGATCTTCACGGTCGTCTTCACCACGCTCGCCTTCCCCGCTGCGTCCCAACGAGTCCACTCCAACGTATATTCCTGGCCGGGAAGTCCTTTAAATCTGGTAAAGGGGTTGTTCCTATTCTCAATGTAGACATAGTTATCGACCACCGTACCTTGCAAAATTTTCCATTCGCCGCGCTCTCCATTTTGCAAGGCCCTGGCATTCAAATTCACAGTAAATTCATCTGCTGAGGGTTCTGCTTCCTGTACATTTGGCTCATATTTATCTTGCAGGACACTAACAAATTCTTCTTTAGTACAAGCACTTATACCGAGGAGAATTGAAAAAAATACTAATCTTATGTAATTATACATTGATGAATGATTCTATCGATTTGACCTGAATGAAAACACGTCGGAATAAATTTCTTTGGAGGATTTAGCTTCCTTCACATAGATCTGGTAAAAGAAATCCTTGTCAGCATGTGCGGAGTCTAAAAAAATACCAAATCGATCGTTGCTTACCGGGTAGGCCCTGTGATAAATTAATCCGGTACCTTGATAGAACGAAGCCTTATCGGCGCCTATTCTCACACCTATCTCTTCATAAGGAAATGGCTGTAAAGTAAAAAGAAGCGCGAACACATCTTCCTGATGTTTCACTTCAATATCTAATTGTGCATATGCGTCAACGCGAACTTCTATGACCTCCTTTTTACAGGATATAAACCCTAGCATCAATAGTGCTAAGAACAAATTCATTAAATCGCTATTTCCCCTTGTTAATCGAAATCTCATAAATCGTTGCTTCGTTAAAAAATAGATCGGCATTCAGATGAAGGGTGTTGTTATAGGTGAAGAGTCCTCCGAAATACATGTTAGAAATGCCATTTTTTAAATATACGGGGGATAATTGTCCACTTGATGGATCAAATATTAAGAAATCGTGTAAAGAAGCTGCGATAAGAATCTTCTTATCGTGTTCAACAGCAAATTTTGGGGAAAAGCTTAATGGACTATGAACAGATCCGCCCCGATAAATTTCTTCCGGTTCAAAACTTTGATCATTTACTCTGTATACACCAAATGTCGAGCTCATTTCAAATCCCTGGTCGTACACCGGAACAAGTCCCAAAAGATACAACTCGTTATTAATAGAAATATAGCGGTAACTTTCTATTGGTTTGTCAGGCTTGGTAACTTCTTTAAACTGTTTGGTCGTTTTGTTATAACGGTAGAGGTAATTGACAGGTGGCCTGGGTGTGCTGATTCCGAAATTATCAGCTATTCCGAAGGCGAGGAATAATTCGTCTTTGTGAATAAACAAATGACTGCTGGTAATCGCCTGATTTCCTGACGAATATACAGTGTTCTTAAGCGGAAATACATTCCAGGTATTTTCTCCGGGCAAGAATGAGCCTGCCTGTGGATAAACGAGATCATCAGAGCTTGCTTCGGAGGCCGAAAAGAAAATTTGGTCTTCAAACTGAATTCCGGCATGACCTTTTATAGCGCCTGGCATACTGCCGTTTCCAACCACGCTTAAACGTTCTTCCGAATCATCCCATGTAAGCACTTGCCCACCCGAAAAATAATATAAGTGATTATTGAATACTGCAGCATCATAACCCCGCAAATTGGTCGGTTTGTAAGTAAGCCAGTATTGCTCTCCGGCAATCCTGAAGGGAACAGATTGCAAAAGAATTTCCTGGCCATTGTAAAGCCCCTGGAAGGCATAGTTTGCATTGGCGGGGTTGACGGTGCCCTTAACTACCATCTTGTATTTGCCACCGTTGAGTAAAACAGGGTAGTCGAGTTTTAGTGGAATATTATTCAGTCGAATATCCAGCTTGGATAGATTCAAATTATTTAAATTATCGCCTACCAGATCGGCTGTAAAGTTCCCATTTTCGTCGAAGTTTATTAAAGTATCTGTGACTTGAAGCGCATATTTTGCCAGTGTTCCAGATAATGTTTTTACAGTATAGTCCCTGACGTCAAAATTTGGAATATCGTTCTGCTTGTAGAACACTTTGAAAACATATTCCGTGTTCGATTCTAAACCCTGAAGTGACAATTTCAGTGTTCCCTCTCCCCGCACTGCTCTGACCTGAGTTGTTTCCAGAGGGTTAGCTTTCTTAAAAAACATTACTCCGGTTTCGGTATAGCCCAAATGCGAGAGTTCGTATGTAATGTCTACTCTGCTTGCGGTAACGAATTTGACATAAAGATTCTGGACGTTGATAGTGGAGTTCTCTAATCCGGTATTTTTTTTGCATGCCAATAACGCACAAATAAGCCCCACAAAACCGAAGTACCTAAATCTTCCCATTTACATCTGTTTTGATAAATACAAAATTCCGATTCTCGTAAGTGTAGGTTTGCATATAGTTTAAAAAGAGGTTATAAGATCCATCCGGATTTAGAGTGACTGCCCGGAAAATATGATATGGAATCTCGGTATAGAAACGCTTGGACTTTACGTTCAGGTCTTTATCAAATACGAAGATACCACCATACGTCGTCAACCCGCTTCCATCGTATCGCCCGTAAACAACGACCTCATTTTTATCATTAAAAAATGGGCTCGGGGATGCTATTCCTTCAGAAATCGTGGTACTCTTAATTAAAGTGCCTTGATGGTTGAATTTAGAGTAGTGCAGATTGTGGTAGTAGGAAGAGTACGAAAATAGATGAAAACTATCCTCCGCATCAACAAGAAAAGAGGCGGTACCGGCTTCGCCTTCAAATACATACTTTGCTAAGTATTCGCCTTGTGAGTTATACTTATGGATGGTGATACCTGTTTGCTGATCAAGGTCTCTGAAAATAGCAAATATATTTCTCTTAGAATCTAGTTTAATTCCTGAGATTTCCCCCCGTTGAGTACTATTGATCCGCTGCCATTGCACCGTTAAGTCCTGGGGATTAATTGAAAGCAGGCTGCCTCGTAGTGTGCCAATAATTAATTGCTGCGGAGAAACATAAAAAAGGGATTGTATATACGGTTCATTTATCTCCCGAAAATCCTTTTCCTGGAGAATCTCACCGTCGGAGGTAGAAATTTTAAAAGCATAACCACCAAGGAATACGATACCTTCTTGTTCCGTCGAATGTAAAGCCAGGCAAATACCGGGCATACTCACAAGTTCATGGGCTAAGGTAGGCAACAGCCTGTACCACATTATATTCCCGTCCTTATCCGTACGAAAAACAATTACTTTAAAGCCCCCATTAGAAAAATAGGAAGGGTGCTGTAAATACCTCACGATTAGATGTCCCCCTCCCGAAAATCGTGTTAGGGCAGTAGGGCCGGCCATATCAGAATAGCTGTGTATCTTATACTCTCTACTAAGGATTGGGTTCGCGGCACTTCCAGCTGGGGGCAAGGTGTTTACCGTTAAAGACTGTTCGGTTTGCTTCCCTTCTCCGGTAGAGGCCACTATCCTGACGGAGTATTCCTGGCCGGGGCCGAGATTGATCAGGCTATAATTAGTTATGTTCAGCCCTTCAACGATTTTTTTATCGTTGACATAAATACCATAAGTAACTGTTTTAAAGTGGGTGTTGTATATTCTGTTCCACTGTAGTTCAACAAATTGGCTCCCTGCTGCCAGTACTTCCGCTTTCAGTTCTGACAATTGTTCAGTTTGTTCAACAAACCGGTCTTCATTTTTTGTGATTTTCTCTTTCTGACAACATAAATGCAAAAAAAATATCAGTGCAAAAAGGACACTGCGGATAGACTTAAACATAAATTAAAGGCACAGCACCAGCTGCAATAGGAATAAAAATTTTGCTTTAAATGTAAGAGGATTGTTTAGATATAGAGCTTTTTGTTAGAGGAAATTTTTTATCCTAGAGATGCTTTGCATTACTTATTTGTAATCGGCAATACCATATACACATCGTCTAAATACTCGGCACCGATTTTTAAGGCTCGTTTCTCGAGACCATAAGAGCTGAACCCCAGGTTTTCGTATAATTGAATAGCTGGTTTGTTGCGGCTTGTAACCGTTAGTACGATCTGTTCTAAACTCTCCAGGTCAGATGATCGGCGGATCACCTCGGTCAGCAACAATCGTCCTATACCTTGGCCACGAACTTCCGGGCTTATGTACATCCCCCATACCCGGCCTTTATGTCTCAATTTTGCACCCTGTTCTCTGGCAAATCCTACAATTCCTATTAGCAATCCGTTTCTGAAATATCCCAGGATATAGTTTTCCGGCCCTGACCGCTGACGGATCCAACTGATTATATCCCCGATTGGTTTAGCGACCTCATCTTCATAGGACGCAGAAAAAGAACCGGGCTCTTCGCGTAAAGCCCGTAACCGTATTTTCCAAAAATCGTTAACATCATGTTCTGATATTAAACGGATCTCTACAGAATCTACCTCATTCATTAAGTCATTACCCTGTTTCATAAATATTGCTTGCCTGGATAACCTTTGTTTTCCAGGAATAGCAAAAGTAATCAGATACATGAGAAGATGGACTGGAATGGATAATTTGAACGAAGCTGTTTCCCCTATCTCCCCGGGCTCAAATCCGCGCTAACTAATTGAACTTCCGGATTTGATCTGAGAATATTGATGAGATAATTTCTAAGAAAAAACTTTAAATTTAAAATACCCTATCAACTTACTATGAAAAGTAATTACTACTGTTCAATTAGGAAGGTATGTATAAGAGTTCTGAAAGTCGCTGACAGACTCAATTTTTCCTATTCAGCCCACATGGTCAGCATTGTCCGAAGAGCTTTATTCCGCATAAAGATCAAATTGTCTCCCACTCTAAACCCTCAGGGCCCGATAACCCGGGAAAACTTTATAAAGCAGTATCTCCGTCTGACAATTACGTACGTGATTTTCCTTACGCTGACGCTTGAGGTAACTGCGCAGGAACAGAAAAGTGATGCTGACACTACTCAGGTCGACTCTGTTTATGAAAACTGGGGATCAATAAGCCCTGGCAAAGGCTTTGAAGTTGCCAGGACCAAATTCGGAACACTAAATATCAGCGCCTATATGCTGGCAAGGTATATGAACCAATTGCCTGCAACCGATACCTTGTTTACCGATCACCTGGATAGACCGCGGACCATTGATCCGCGTCAGGATATTCTGTGGCACCGTGTGATGGTTTGGTTCCAGGGCTGGATATACTCTCAAAAACTTCGCTATACAGCAAACATATGGACTGTAAACGCGACTAACCAGGTGGCTGTAGCCGGCTTCATGACCTATCATTTTCATAAGGCCTTCAAGCTTTCGGCGGGAATCAATGGTTTTCCCGGAACCCGGTCTTTATTAGGGTCACATCCCTTATGGCTGGGAACAGACCGCGTAATGGCAGATGAATATTTTCGCCCGGGATTTACCAGCGGGATCTGGGCTGCGGGAGAATTATTTCCCGGATTTAATTACCAGGGTATGCTTGGTGATAACCTCAGCGAATTGGGAATCTCCGCTGCCAAGCTGACGCGTAATTTAGGTTATGGGATCAACTTTTGGTATATGCCAACGACCCGCGAATTTGGCCCGCGCGGCTCGTATGGAGATTGGGAATACCACGAGAAGATCGCCACGCGGTTTGGCGGGGCGTTCACGCACCACCGGGAAAACCGATTCAGCAACCTTGACCAGCGATCTCCGGATAACACCGCTATCCGGCTTTCTGATGCCACCTTATTTTTTGAAACGGGTGCCCTGGCGGACGGGGTAACAATCGAAGAAGCTGATTACGACCTGCTGGCTTTTGATGCGGCGCTTAAATATAAAGGCATTTTCCTGCAAGCTGAATATTATATCCGGAAACTAAGTGATTTCGATGCCAATGGTGCACTGCCAATGAGCGACCTGGAGGACACCGGGTTTTACGTCCAGGCTGCTGCTTACCTGATCCCGAAGAAGTTAGAATTGTATGGCGCGACATCACAGATTTATGGATCGTTCAATAATTCAAGTGAATATCTTGGTGGCATGAACTATTATCCCTTCGATACCCGGAATATGCGGATAAATGCACAGGTGATTAACGTACATGGTTCCCCTGTAAGCAGCGTGTTTGGTTATTATACAGGCGGTCAGAAAGGCACTACAGTGTCCGTTGCTGCCTCTATTTTCTTCTAAACATCATTTCTCTTTGACTCGTGTGAATATAATCTCAGTTCCTAACCTGAATTTTCCATTTTCTTCATTGAAATATTCCCACTTGTAATGGTCGTTATCCTGTAACACAAATTGGAAATGCTCTTTGGTCTTTAATCCCGGAATCATTTCGACCTGAGAGTCAAATGTAATTATCCTTTTTGCCGGATCGTATATACCTTCAGTGACCGGAATACCGCTGTTCAGGTGGTTGCCAATAGAAGTCCTTATAAACTTCCCTTTCACATTATCGTAACCTTCAATCTCGACCCCCTGAAATTTTACTTCTTTCATTTTTCCGTCCTGTATGGGCATTTCCAATGTGCCTTCGGAGGTGACGTCCACTATGAAATAACGCCCGTTCGCAAATGGTTTTCTCACAATCGTACCGCTGAACTCAAGGGCTACGGTGCTGGTCACCGAATCTACCCAGTTAAAGTGCTTTCCTTTGAATGTCCATGTGCCTGCAATATCCGCAAGCAGCTGATGAAATTTGCCGGGCCTGGAATAATCGATCATTTGCTTATAAGTATCTTCTCCGGCTGAATAGACCGATACGGTACTATCCTTTGTCTGCGAAAACGACGGATTTATCATAGCAGAACTGATCATAATCAGAATAACCGATGAGAATGCTCCTAAAATAACATGGGAATTCATTTTTTGGATCAATATGGCAAAGCATCTCCGGTTTGTTTTTTCAAATGACATAGCAATACTTGTTTAGGTAAAATGGGTGTATGCGTCTGATAAAGCTGTTAGAGTTCGCCTTGACAGATTAGATTACAATATTTTGGACGGGCTATTTAAAAATTATCACTTGGACATTACGCAGCTAATGGACGGGTACATTAATATCGCTATTAATTTCCATATAAATGATCCCGCTCATATTTCGATGTGATGCATTTTTATTAGGCGCTTATGTTACAATGCAAACGTTAGTACTGAGTGCACTGTTAAGGAAGGACCTTAAAATATTTAACCCATCACTTGATATTATATAAACTATTATTAGCTTTGTGACACAAAGTACTTTCATAATGAACCAGGAGCAAGACCAATTAGCAACTCTGCATGAGATCCGGAATATCATGGACCGTTCTTCGCGCTTTATTTCGCTGAGCGGGCTATCCGGGATAGCAGCTGGAATCTCCGCCCTTATTGGCGCAGCTGTTGTCAAGTGGTACCTCGTAACGAATAACATCAATTATGGTGAGACGCTCGGTCGTGACCTAGCAAAGGAATCTGTCTGGTTTTTAATTTCGGTGGCGGGGCTGGTTCTTATACTTGCAATTTGTACGGCTACTTACTTCACCGCACGCAATGCAAAGAAGAGCGGGCACCGGGTATGGGACAGCAAGACGGAGCGGATGCTGATCAACCTGTTCATACCAGTAGCGGCAGGTGGTGTTTTCTGTGCCGCACTGATCTACCATGACCTGCTGTTTTTAGTAGCGCCTGTCATGCTTATTTTTTACGGTTGCGGCTTATTAAATGCCAGTAAGTATACGCTGAGCGATATTCGTTACCTCGGGGTCTGTGAAATTGTACTAGGTCTGCTTGCAAGCTTTTTTGTTGGCTATGGTTTGTTAGCCTGGACGGTGGGCTTTGGAGCGCTGCACATTGTGTATGGTGCGTTGCTATACTATAAATACGAGCGCTAGAAGATAAGTGAAAGATTACCTTGAAAATATAAATAAAGCTTTCGAAAGCAGGGCACGACTTGGCATTATGTCGGTGCTGATGGTGGACGACCGGGTCGATTTCAGTACGCTGAAAGATACGCTGCAATTGACAGACGGTAATTTGGCCAGTCACCTGCGCGCTCTGGAAGAAGCAGAATACCTGCGCGTAGAAAAGCAGTTTGTTGGCCGTAAACCGAACACCACCTATTGCGCGACTATTACAGGACGTGAAGCTTTTAAAAGCCATTTAGATGCACTGGAGCAGCTCATTTTAAATAACAGGAAAGAGAATTGATATTTTTTTATACTTACACTTTGTATTCCAAAGTACTTTAATAATACATTTAAACTAAAACATCAAATGCTATGACACATAGAAACGAATTACAGCAACAGTCGGTTCATGCAGCTTCAGCTGGTAGGCGAATGCTGCAGGGCGCGGGGATCGCCCTAATTATAATTACGGCTTTTCTGCTTTCAGCAGGAGAAGCTAACCCCGCCTGGCCAACACTTTGGATAATTAAACCGCTGATCATTGTTCCGCTGGCCGGTGCCCTGGGTGGGCTGTTTTATTACAACATGGATCCTCTGCGGCACCAGGGCGGCTGGAGAACGGTACTGGCTATTGTACTGAGCGTGATGGTATACCTCGTTGTGCTTTGGCTTGGTGTTGTTCTGGGATTAAACGGTACAATGTGGGATTAAAAAATCTGATCGATCAGAATTGAAAATTTAATTATTTAAAAAAGATAAACATGAATGACAAAATAGAGTTGAATGACGGATCTACTGCCTTGAATATTATCAGCTGGCTGTTTGGAATAGTTGCTTTTTTTATCGGCCTGGTCAATGCGTTTTGGGGGAACGACCCCGGTTTTGGGGTTTTTGTACTCCTGCTTTCCTTCATCTATTTTCTCCCGGTAAATACGATTCTAAAGAAAATGACCGGTTTCACAATTCCCGGGATCCGAATTATTAGAGTTCTCCTGGGCATCTTTATTATCTGGGCAGCGATGGGTGTAGGTGAGTTATTCGATAAGATAGAAATGATGACGAATAGTCTGTAACACCTTAAAAACTAAACATATAAACAATTATTAACTAAAGCAGAATTTTATGATTACGCAAAACAAAAGACTTATTGGCATTGTGCTCGGTGTAATGCTGATCCTACTCATTCCATTAATAGCGATGCAGTTCACAAATGAAGTGGACTGGAAGCTATTCGATTTTGTGGTCATGGGCGTCCTGCTCCTGGGCACGGGTCTCCTATGTGAATTTGTTATGAGGAGGGTCAGGAACAAGGACTACCAGATCGGTCTCCTGGCAGTTATCCTGGTAGCGCTCTTTCTCATTTGGGCAGAACTGGCAGTCGGCGTCTTCGGGACACCGTTTGCCGGAAGTTAAACTTAACAAACCTGGTAGATTACGTTATGCCATTCATAATCAGCCAGGCATTTTGTTGTTGTTCCAGGGGCTGGGTGTACTGATTTAGTGTTGGTACACCCGCAATCCCCGGATATCAGGTCTGTGGTTCATTTCCCCCGGGTGTTGCCTTTCTTTATGCACCCGGATGCATCGTTCCAGGATAAAATGTGACGATACCTGATGTAATGTCGTGGAGCCCTCCGATGATCCCGATCTCCTCCCTTTCAATCATCTCTTTTAAAATCGGACTGCGTTCCATTATTGATTGAACCGTTCTCCTGACATTAATAGCGGCTACCTTTTCGACAAATTCATTGTTGCCGGAATTCCGGTTTTCTAAAATGGTAAGTTCATCATCAACGGCAGGCCTGATCTTAGTCAGTAAGGCTGTCAGGTTTCCCATTTCTACATGATCGCATGCGCCTTTTACGGCTCCGCATTTTGTATGGCCCAATACCACGATGATCTTAGCTCCCGCTACTTTACAGCCGAATTCCATACTTCCCAGGATATCTTCATTGATAATGTTGCCGGCAATCCGGATACTGAAGATATCACCCAGTCCCTGGTCGAAGATCAATTCAGCAGAAGTTCGGCTGTCAATACAGCTAAGGATTACCGCGAAGGGATGTTGTCCGTCCGAAGTCTCATTTGCCTGCGCCAAAAGATTCCTGTTAATTTTCAGGTTGTTCACAAACCTTTTATTTCCATCCGTTAACAGATCTAAAGCTGTTATCGGGGTCAGGGCAGCCTGCATTTCTTTTGTCAGTGTTTTCATTTTGTGTGAATCATGATTGTTGGACGACCGGAATTCATTAAGTCAGGAATCTGCGTGATTTCTAAATCCGAAGCGAATTTATCAGTTTTCTTAACGACCCGGTCATTCTCCATAGTAATTCCGTCTTTATGATTCTGAAGGACGAAAAACTCAGGCCAGGAAAACTGTTAAGAGGAAATCACAAACTCACGATATCGGCACTCCGGTCAGGAGTGATAAGCCCTTAATTTATTTTATTTTTATAGTTACTAAAGCCGCTATGCCTATGAAGTCAAGAGCAGAAATGATCCGGAACTATATAAATGCTTACAATAATTTCGACATTGACGGAATGGTCACAGACCTGGATGAAAATATAAAGTTTGTGAATGTTTCTGACGGGAATGTCGATATGACTCTGAAGGGTCTGAATGCATTCAGAGAACAGGCGGTGCAGGCAAAGAACCTCTTTTCAAAAAGAACCCAGGAGATCAAATCTATATTGCACAAAGAGGAAGAAACGGAAATTCTGATAGACTACCATGGTGTCCTGGCGACAGATCTTCCTAACGGGCTTAAAAAGGGAACTGAGTTAAATCTTCAGGGCAGGTCCGTATTTAAGTTTTCGGTTGACAAGATCGTAGAATTAACAGATATCAGTTAAGCTAAATTATCGAAGCAAATGGGAACGAAAACAAAAAGAATAATAACGATCGTGGTAACAGTTATAGCTGTTCTAATGGTCTTGTTTAGTGGAATAATGAAGGTGGCGGGAGGTCAGGAAATTATAGATGCGTATTCAAAGTTGGGAGTTGGGAAATACCTGACCTTACTGGCAGCGATGGAAATTTCCTTTGCGCTCATCTTCGCTTTTCCCAAAACGATGAAGATCGGTTTTATCTTATTGTGCTGTTACTTTGGAGGCGCTATCGCAACCGAGCTTTCCCATGGAGCGACACTCAACGCCATCACCCCTATGGTATTGATCTGGATCGCCGCGTTCCTGAGAGACAGGTCTATTTTCCTGCCGGAGGCACCAGCGTCCGGGAAATTGAAATCCCGTTAGGTGGCCACATTCCTTATAAAATACCTGGGATGAAGGCAGCCGTACTTTACGAACCCGGGGGACCGGAGAAATTCCGTCTTGAGGAAAGGCCGGTACCGGTACCCGGCGCTCACCAGGTACTGGTTAAGATAAAAGCATTTGGACTGAATCGCTCAGAACTGATGACCCGCAAGGGACTGTCACCAGGAGTGGAGTTTCCCCGGGTTCTCGGCATTGAATGTGTCGGCGAAGTGGAAAACGACCCTTCCGGAGAATTTCGGCAGGGCCAGAAAGTAGCTGCTTTCATGGGTGGTATGGGCCGCGACTTCGACGGCAGCTACGCCGAATATGCGGTACTACCGAAGTCTCTGCTCTCTCCTTTCCAAAGTAACCTGAGCTGGCAGGAGCTTGGCGCTCTGCCGGAAATGTTCCAGACTGTCTTTGGTTCACTGCACCTTGCGTTAAAAATTCAGCCCAACCGAAGCCTGCTGATCCGGGGCGGTACATCCTCAATAGGTATGCTCGCTGCTCAACTAGCCAAGAAAAGTGGCCTGACAGTCATTGCGACAACAAGGAATTCAGGAAAAGCGGATCTGCTGTATGGAAATGGTGTCGATCACGTTCTGATCGATGATGGCGACATAGCCGCCGCGTTGAGAGTGATCCTGCCCGGGGGCGCGGACTACGTTCTTGAACTGGTTGGTACCGCCACGTTAAAAGATTCCCTGAAATGTGCTGCGCCAGGCGGAATAGTCTGCATGACCGGTATGCTTTCCGAGCAATGGTCCATTAGTGATTTCGCGCCTATGGATTATATCCCGGCAACGGTACAGCTCACAGTCTATGACAGTGGTCAGATCAGGGTAGATAATCAAAGCTTTCAGCAATTCATTAACGATGTCGAAGCGGGCGGGATCAGGCTTAATATCAGTCGCATATTTACGCTGGATGAAATTATCGCTGCTCACCACCTCATGGATAGCAATGCGGCTGGGGGGAAGATAGTGGTGCTTAACTAGGTTTCAGGTATCAGCTTTCAGGTATCAGGTAGGGAGTTTCCGAGTCAAAGCTTCCATTGTAAATTTAGCTATCCATGACATCTGTTTATTTGGAAAGTAGTGCTTCCCAGAACATCGTCTATTGGATAAAAGGAGGAGGAAAGCGAGAATAGTTCTCAATTTCGCCTCTCAACAAACCTTAATAATTAATAGGGCCGTTGCAAAGCATTGTTCTCCACCGGAGGATATAGACCGTGATGACGGATACTCGCTCTCATTATTCGTTAACTGGAACAGGCTAAGACCTGATCGCTGACCTGATACCTGATACCTGACACCTGTAACCTCAATACGTCTTATTAAACCGGTTATCGAACCGTGTACCACCCTGGCTTTTTAACGGGATCTGGAGACCGCCGGTTTCCTTCAGCCAGTCAAACAATTCCTGTTTAAGCGCCAGTCCCGTCTTTTGGTAGCTGGTATCCCTGATCAGGTTGTTCATTTCATAGGGATCGTTCTGCAGATCATACAATTCATTGATATCCCAAATGCCATAATTAAAGATGTATTTAAAGCGGTCGGTACGAATGGCAAAAATTGTAGGCGTTTGGGGAAATGCCGCTTCCCAGTAATACTCATAGAAAACCCGGTTCCGCCAGGGTACGGCATTCCCTTTTAAGGGCTCGATGAATGAAGTTCCCTGCATCTGGGCTGGTTTCTTAATCCCTGCAAGCTCCAGGAAGGTCGGAGCCAGATCCACATTCATAATGGTTTCTTCAATTACCGATTTCGGCTTCACCAGTCCCGGCGCCCACACGAGTAATGGGACCCGCATAGATTCTTCATAGGCATGGCGCTTGTCAATGAGGCCGTGCTCGCCAAAGGAGAACCCATTATCGCCCATGTAAACTACCATTGTATTATCCTGGAGATTATTATCCTTTACCCATTGAATTACCCGCTCAACGCTTTCGTCAACAGCCAGCAAAGTTTCGAGGTACTGGCGGTAGAAGCCATCAAATTGAATGGCGCCGTGATACATAAAATCCACGCCATGCCAGCTGTAACGCTGATTCCGCACCCATGCCGGAATATCCCTGTAATTGACCGGGGATGCCGGAATTGTCGCTTTTCCGAAAAATTTACTGCTATCGGTCGCGGTGAGATACATCGATGGTGGTGTTATCACCGGGATGTTCGCATACTTACCCTGATGTCGCTTTGCGGGTTGAAATTCGGAGTGTACCCCTTTATGCGAGAGGTACAGGAAGAAAGGTTTTTTCCTATCCTGCTTTTTCAACCAGTCCAGAGAGTAGTCAGTTAAAAGATCCGTAGTGTAGCTACCTTCCGGCTGTTTGATCCGTTTACCGTTAATATTAAATGTAGGATTATAATAAACTCCCTGACCCTGGAAACTTACCCAGTAATCAAAGCCCCTTTGAGGCTGATCTCCTGTGTTGCCCATATGCCATTTTCCCAGAAAGGCGGTTTGATACCCCTGTTTCTGAAGGTACTTCGGGAAAAAGACAAGGTTGGCAGGTAATGGTGCCTCATTATCCACCACCGTGTGGGTATGAGCATACTGGCCGGTTAAAATGGACGCGCGGCTCGGCGAACATAAGGCCGTCGATACAAAAGCATTTTTCAAATGCGCACCCTCAGCTGCCATCCTGTCCATTCCGGGCGTCTGCAAACCAGGTATCACTTTCATAAATCCCATGGCATCATACCGATGATCATCCGCCAGGATATAGATGATGTTCATCGGCTTCTTTGCTTTCTGCTGAGCGATAGCGTTCATCGTCGTTAAAACTAGCAGGGCAGAGAAAATGCTCTTTTTAATGAAAGGCCTAAGCACGACTTTTTTCATGAAAATAAATTTATGATTGGGGATAAGCTTTAAGCACCTGATAGTTTTTCGCGAACTTTAAATTCTTCAAGGTCAATTAATGAGAGGTACTTCCGGATCAATTCCTCATCGAACTCACCTTTGCGGTTCATTTCGTCAACCAGTCTACGCTGATGTTCAAGAAGTTCGAGGTTAACAGCCTGATGATTCTTAAATGGATTATTCTCCCTGTAAATGTCTTCAGTTCCCTGGCTATAGAAGTTTAAATCGGCCTTAAGGCTTGCATAGAAGCTTTTCAGATGTTCATTCGCTTCTAAATCTGTATGATATTTCTCTTCTATAAATTGAAGGGAGGACTCCAGTATCTTCTTCTGAATCAATATCTTCTGTTCGTGCTCCGGGATAGGTGAATCTGTGTCCTCCAGATTAAGTTTTCTGATCAGCCATGGCAGGGTTAATCCCTGCAAGACCAGTGTAACGAGAATGACTATGAATGTTATAAAAATGATCAGGTTTCGATAGGGGAAGGCCTGCCCTTCTCCCAGGACTAAAGGAATTGAAAGTGCCGCTGCTAAGGATACCACGCCCCGCATTCCTGCCCATCCGAAGATCAAAGGCATCTTCCACTGCAGGCGAGGATCCTCTACCTTGATAAAATGACTCATCAACCAGCTGATAGGAGATGCGCTCAGTGCGCAAAAGAGTCTGGTGAGGATCAACACCAAAGAGATTGCTAATCCATACCAGATTGCGGTGTTCAAGCTCACATCACCCAACTGACCCGTAATAGTTGGCAATGGAAGGCCGATCAGTATAAATACCAAACCGTTCAGTACAAAGCCCAGGACTGCCCATACATTAACACTCTGGATCCGGCTCTGATAGGTAAGCATTACCTGGCGCTTCCTCGATAGGAAAAGTCCGCCGCTCACTACTGCCAGTACCCCTGAGAAATGGAAATGCTCGGCGAAGTAATACATGCAATAGGGCGTGACCAGGGTCAGAACTATTTCTATACTTGTCGATGTGGGTAACCACCGGTAAATGGCGTAAAAAATAAGTCCCACCAGCAGGCCGGTAATTACACCCATAACAATGACTACGAAAAAGTTGCCTGCCGCCTGCTGGAAGTTGAACTGTCCGGTCACAACCGCTGCTAACGCAAACCTGAAGACGATCAGGGAGGAAGCGTCGTTCAGCAGACTTTCACCTTCAATTATGCTCAGAAGTCTTTTAGGCACTTTCACCTGCCGCATGATGGTCGTGGCGGAGATGGCATCCGGGGGCGATACGATGCCGCCCAATAGAAATCCGAGCGCCAGGGTAAAACCCGGAATGAGCTGGTACGAAACAAAAGCAATTACACAGGAGGTAAGAATAACAATAGGGAAGGCGAAGCTGGCGATCACCCGCCTCCATCTCCAGAACTCTTTCCATGAAACCTGCCAGGCTGCTTCAAATAAAAGTGGCGGGAGAAAGATGAAGAAAACAAGATCTGGGTCAATGGTAACATGAGAAAACACGGAGGTAAAACTGAGTGCCAGTCCGCCTAATACCAGTACGATCGGGTAAGCTATGCGCAGCTTATTCGCGATCATAACCAGAGCAACAATGATCAGAACGAGATAAACGTACTCGATAAAGATGTTCTGCATGGACCGCCTTTTTATAAAGATAGTAAATGCTAATGTGAGCAGAAGGTTCATTGTTTGGCAAGTAGCGGGCTTGCCGTGGTCCGTACCCAGTCACTAGATGACCAGTGGGAATGGGCATGCATCGTTACCCCAGATATTCTTCGTCTGTTACTTTTTTCAGCCATTCGACCGCTTTGCCATCCAGCTGTTCCTGGATCGCGATGTGGGTCATCGCCGTAGTCGGCCCGGCACCGTGCCAGTGCTTCTCACCAGGCGGGAGCCAGATCACATCACCCGGATAGATCTCTTCTACCGGCCCGCCTTCACGCTGTACCCGGCCGCAACCGGCGGTGACGATTAAGGTCTGTCCCAGCGGATGAGTGTGCCATGCGGTCCTCGCGCCAGGTTCGAAGGTGACGTTGTTTCCGGCAGCACGGGCCGGTTCGTTCGGCTGAAAGAGAGGGTCGATACGCACTGTACCGCTGAACCATTCGGCAGGTCCTTTGCCGGAAGGCTGTGAGCCGATTCGTTTGATTTCCATATTCGGTTCCTTGTCCTTATTTGGATAATAGAACCTGTGAGTTAAATCCGCGAGGTTCCTTCGTCCTGATCTATAACCAGATAACACCTCATTCTGTTCTGGTTTAACGCTGAACAAGTACTCTTATTTCCTTAGAAAATTTGAATAGGAAACACGATTAAAGCCTTTTTTCATAACACAGGAATCGCAGGTTCGGCCGGAATCCCAGACTTATCTCTCCGGAATATTCATATCCCAGCTTAGGAAAGAGGGTCTTTGTTGCCTCGTTGTTGGTATTGGTGTCGATCCGTAAGATGCGGATACTTCGTTTGTTCGCTTCTTCTTCTGCCTGCATGAGGAGTGCTTTACCAATTCCCAGTCCCCGGTACTGTACACCAACGGCAAGGCGATGGGTGACAATGGCGGTTTCCGTAATATCCCAGCCGACCTCTGCATACTCTGCGTCCTGGTCGGTTGTGATCGCCGCGAAACCGGCAATTGCACCGGCCACTTCCGCCACCCATAACTGATTCATGGTAATATCGGAAGCAAAGACCTCCGCGTTCGGGTATTGCTTATCCCACTGGTAATTCCCGGCAGCTTGCATAGCGGGAACTATGGTAGTCAGCAGATACATGATCTTTGGAATATCTTCTGAAACAGCTAGGCGGATGATCATGTTGAAGGATTGAAAGGCGAATTTAAGCAGGATATTCTGACGACCAAATAAAAACGGGCAAAGACCTGTTTCTTTACAGAAACTTAATACAGAGTTTTTGTAAGTGGCACCCGTTAATCGTAATATTGCAATGTAATGGGCACTACCAAAACAGATTTGTTTAATGCGGAACAAAACGACCTTGCTTCGATGCTGAAAGCCCTGGCTCATCCCGCAAGGATTGCCATACTTCAGCATCTGGCGAAAGCCGAGAGTTGTATCTGCGGCGACCTGGTGCAGGAACTCGGATTAGCCCAGCCTACCATCTCCCAGCATTTGAAGGAGTTGAAGACAGCCGGTTTTATTAAGGGAACGGTTGAAGGGGTAAGTGTCTGTTACTGCATCAACATCCCGGTATGGGAACAATGTAAAACCGTGCTTGACCGGCTCTTGAGGTGAGCGCGAAAGAAAGCTGCTGCTAATTACCGACTTTACAATTCCATGCCAGGCTAGACCTGACGGAGTTAAAAAGGCTAAGTCTAATATCTAAGGTCTGACATTTAATATCTCTTCATGAAAATTGCACTTTTCTCTGACATTCACGCCAACCTTCCGGCACTCGAAGCTTTCTTTCAAAGCATGGAAAGCCACGCTCCAGATGTTGTGTATTGCCTTGGAGACCTGGTAGGTTATAATATCTGGCCGAATGAAGTGATCGCAGAAATCCGGAAAAGAAGGATCCCGACGATTGCCGGTAATTACGATTACGGTGTTGGCCGAAGCAGCAATGATTGCGGGTGTGCTTATAGGACCTATGAAGAAAAGGCAATGGGACAGGTGTCCATCTCCTACACTAACTCCGTGATTGGCGAAGAGGAAAGGACTTATCTCCGCAGCCTGCCTGCACATATCCGGGTGGAGTTTCAGTTAAATAACGATAAGCTGAACCTGCTGCTGGTTCACGGGAGTCCGCGAAAAGTGAATGAATACCTGTTCGAAGACCGGGATGAAAAAAGTATGCTGCGGATCATGGAGCAGGCAGATGCAGATATCATGTGTTTCGGGCATACCCATAAGCCTTATCACAGGATACTCCGTTCGAACGGAACTGAGAGCCCTCAATATCGTCATGCGGTAAATACAGGGTCTGTCGGCAAACCCAAAGACGGAGATAGCCGGGGCTGTTATGTGCTACTGCATATAGATGCTGAAAGCAGGACCTCGCTGAATGAAAGCATCCGGGTTGAGTTTATTCGTTTTGAATATGATATTGAAAAGGCCGCGCAAGCTGTAGAGAATAGCATATTGCCCGACGCGTATGCCAGCATGCTGCGCACAGCCTGAGGAACGGGTCAGGTGATTGATCCGTATTTGATTTATCAGATAAAAGGATTCGATATGAAAACGATCTTATTTCCAACAGATTTTTCTGAGGCTTCAGAGAATGCTGCGCACTACCTGATGGGCCTGGCAGGCCAGGTAGATATAACGGAGATTACTTTACTTCATTCTTACGCAACGGAAGGCCCTTCTATCATTTATATGAGTGACTTTACGGAGCCTATTGTGATCCGGCAGGATGAGGTGAAGGCGGAGAGCGTAGTCAGGCTAAACGACTTCCGGACGCGTTTGGCCGCTATGACCGCGGCGGACATCGGAATCAGTGAAATCTCCCTGGACAAAAGCCTGGATATGGCCATACCGGAGATCATCAGGGAGCAAAATATCGATCTGGTGGTCAGTGGTATTGAGCCCTACGGGAAAACAACCGACCAGTCGACTGGTACAAAGGCTATCAAGATTGCATTGGATCTGCAGGTGCCGGTTCTGATCATCCCGGCTGATGCCACTTATCAGCGTATCGAAACTCTCCTTTTAACCTGCGATTTGAAGAACGTTGCCCGGTCGGTTCCGAAGGATAAGCTGGCCAACCTGCTAACAGAGCTGGAAGCCCGCTTGATTGTTGTTAATATCGATTTCGAAAACAGGCACTATCGCCCCGATACCCTCATGGAGCAAACCGGGCTGCACCGTGCCCTGGATGCGACAGGCGCTGAATACTTTTTTATAGAACATAAAGACATTGTCCATGGCATCGTTGAGTTCGCCGAAGAGAAGAAAGTTCAAATGATCATCAGCATTCCGAAAGAGCATGGTGTGTTCGATCGCTTGTTTCATCCCGGTGTTACGAAGAAGCTGGCTTCAGTCAGCCCGTTGCCAATTATGCTGATACATAACTAAGGCGGGAAAGTGGAAGGCGGGAAGGTGGAAGGCACAAAGGTGAAAGCTGAAACCAGGAGGTGATACCTGATACCTCATACCTGATACCTCATACCTGATACCTCATACCTCTCGCCTGATACCTAATCCCGTCCAACTATATTACTTCGTCGTTCCAGCAGCACGGTATCCCGCCACACGCCGTTCATTTGCCCGATGCGTTCCCGGTTGCCAATGATACGGAAACCGGCACCCTGGTGCAGCCTGATACTGGCGCTGTTTTCAGGAAAGATACCGGCCTGAAGGGTCCAGTAATTGTTTTTCTCACTTTCAGTTACCAGTTCTTCCAGCAGTCGTTTACCGATGCCTTTTCCCCGGGCTTTCCCGGCGATATACACGCTTACTTCCGCTACACCGGCATATACGCAGCGTCCCGAAACCGGCGTGAGCGCTGCCCAGCCAAGCAGTTCATCGTCTTCCGCCGCCACCAGCCTGCAGCTGGATATATGCGCATCATTCCATTCTTCCCAGGAGGGAGCCGTCGTTTGAAAGGTTGCGTTCCCGGTAGCAATGCCCTCCAGGTAGATCTGTTTTACCGCTTGCCAGTGGCCGGGCTCCATTTTCGATACCTGTACCATATCCTTAGCAGCAGCCCGAACCCGGAACACATGCCTCCGCAGTCGCCAGGTTAATTAGTTCGACCTTTTGTTTTGCTGATCCGGCGGGTGCGCAGCACTCTTCACCGGTTGACGTTGTTCCGCAGCTGCCGCCACGTTCAATGGCCTTACACTGAACCGTGTCCGGGCGAAGGTCAACAACCAGGTCCTCTCCCTGGATGCTTATTGCTCCCGGAAACATCTGGCGGGTATCAAATTCAGAATTACCGAATTCGATTTTCACGGTGGCAAGCGGATTCAGCGGTAAAGACTTTTCAACCAGTTCGATGATTGATATAGCCTTGCGGGCTTTCATTGCTCTCTCCTGCTGCTTAACACCGGGTTCCCAAAGTTGCACAATGATCTCTGTCCATGAGTTCATTTTACCACCGCAGTCCACGGAAGTTATCGGCGCCTGTTTGATCTCCGTGATATGGTAGGACTGATCAACCCAGCTGTTTTCGTCGTACTGAAATTGCAGAACAAGGTCCTCATTTTGCATCAGGGTTTCTTTAAATGTTTGCCAGTTTAGTGCTTGTACATTATTCATGATCATAAATTTTAATTACAACAATTAGGTTGGGTTAAGAGATCCTTAAACAGGAAATCGAGCTCTTTGGAGAATTCGGTTACCGTTTCATGGTTGATACAATAACAGGATTTCAGGCCGTCGACCGTTCCCTGTATCAGTTTAGCCTGCAGCAACTCCTTCAAATGCTGGGATACCGTGGACTGTGCTAAAGGAAGTACCTCGACTATTTCCCCGCAAATGCAGGTATTCTTTTCAGCGAGGATCCGGAGGATGGCTATCCGAGCCGGATGGCCCAGCACTCTTGCCAGATCAGCGATCTTCTGGTCGGCTTCCGAAAATTCCGCTTTTTTATTTTGTGCCATTGTGCTATTTGAAGCTTTCGTATGAGCCTCTAATTGATTTTAGAGATTCAGTAAATGCATATCGTAAATATACGATATAGTCATACAGAATTCCAAAACTCTTTTAGAAATTATTTTACGCCGGGACGTGATTGGTTCACACAAGGGCCGCAGAGGAGTTACGCAAGGCCCTAACGTATAATCGTTTAGCCCCTTTGTGCTAATCTTAATGCTCTGCGTGTAAAACGATATGTAATCAAATAATTACATACTTTCCTAATGAATTAGTTGCACTCCTAATTCATTAGTAGTACTTTCACTTAAAATTAATACTTATATGAAGCTGGCAAAAAGAGAAGAACAGATCATGCAGGCATTCTGGGAACTGCAGAAAGCATTTATCCGTGACATAATACCTTTGCTTCCTGATCCAAAGCCGCATTATAACAGTGTGGCTACGATGGTTAAGATACTCGAAGAGAAGGGCTTTCTCGATAAGGAGACAGTCGGAAACATGCATTCCTATTTTCCAAAGGTATCAAGGGAGGACTACCAGAAACACGCGATGAAAGATATCGTTAGTCAATATTTTGATAATTCCTATCCGCGGATGCTGGCCTTCTTTGCTAAGGAACAGAATCTTAGCGAAGCCGAGTTTTCCGAGATCCTTCAACTTATTAAATCGAAAAAATCATGACGCCTTACATACTACATGTTGCGCTTATCCTGGCCGGATGTGTTGCGTTCTATAAGATCCTGCTTGTGAACGAAACGTTTTTCAGATTGAACCGTTTCGTGCTGCTTGCCTGCCTGGCACTCTCTTTCAGCATGCCACTGATCCCGGTTCCGCAGCGTTTCTCCCTGCGGGAAGCCGAAAAAACGGCGGTATCTTCCGTAGTAAACAAACCTGCTAGCGTGGTCAAGGTACCGGTAATTAAACCTCAGGAACCTGTTTTACCCGCCGGAAAAGAATCCCCGGCCCAAAGTTCAGGTTTCGGCCTTAGCCAATTAATGACCGGCCTGATCTGGCTGTACTGGTCAGGAGTGGCAGCTTTCGGTATTAACTTCCTTGTGCAGATCATCACCTTATTGTACCGCTCTTATTCGCGCCCGGTGATCCGGGATGGTCGTTTTCGGATCGTGGAGTTATCCGGCGACGAAGCGCCCTGTTCATTTGGCAACAGCATCTTTATCAACCCGGAAAAATATGACTGGGATACTTATAACCAGATCCTTCTACATGAGAAGATCCATATCCGTGAAGGGCACAGTTTCGACCTTCTGTTTGCAGAAATCGTCCTGATCTTTCAATGGTTTAACCCATTCGCCTGGATCTATCGCAAAGAACTGGAAAGCAATTTAGAATACCTGACCGATCAGCAGCTGCTCGAACATTCGGATATCGACCAGGAGAGCTACCAGTTGAGCCTGCTGAAAGTTTCGGCACCTCATTTCCCCTTAAGCCTGACAACCAATTACAACCAATCACTATTAAAAAAACGAGTAACCATGATGAATGCAAAAAAGTCAAACGTAAACACCACCTGGAAGTACCTTTTCCTGGTGCCTTTCCTGCTGGGTTTTGTATGCCTGCTTAATAAGCCGGTTTCCAGCAGTGCGGCCCTTGTTGAGATCAAGAAAAACAATGTAACACCTGTTGATATTGAAAAAGAAGGTGCCTGGTTTGCGACAATAAAAGGCGATAGCGTCTCAATCCAGTTTAAAACGGATGGTGATAAAAATTCGAACAACAGCAACGAGTTTGCGCTTAGCGAATTTAAGGACCTGCCACGTGATAAAAGCGGAACGTTCACGCTAACCCGCGATGCCGGCACCATTCAGTTTACCGGTAAGTTTGAAGGACAACAGGGTATGGGTCGCTATAAATTCAGCCCTGATAAGAGCTTTGCATCCTATCTCGAAAAAGAAGGTATCCGTGGTACCGAAGATGAAGACATGATGGCCTATTTTCTTGTTGGTGTGAGCCGTTCCTACATCGGGATGCTGAAATCCAACGGTTATACAAAGCTTGACAAGGATGAACTGATTCCCCTGGCTGCACTCGACGTGGATGCGGCATTCATCAAATCCTTAAAGGATAATGGCTACAACCTGGAAGCTGAGGAGCTTATCCCTCTAAAAGCACTGGGAGTAGATGGTAACTATATCCGCGAGATCAAAAAGGCGGGATATCCGAATATAACTCCTGACCAGCTGATCACTTTCAAAGCCCAGGGAATTACCGGTAAGTACATAGCTGATTATAAGGAGTTTTCGGCAGATGCATCCTCAGGCGAGCACGGTCCTTCAGTACCTTCAAAACCCGGTAAAGCGTCCCGCCCGGCTAAACCTGCAGATAGTGAGAATTCAGCCGAAGACATGGTAGCTTTTAAAGCACTTGGTGTAGATGCCGACTATGTGAAATCTATGAAGAATGCTGGTTATGATAACTTGTCCAATTCCGACTTGGTCGCTATGAAGTCGCTGGGAGTTGATGCCGAATATATTGCCGGTGTAAAGGCAATGAAACTTGAAAATGTAACCGCCGATGAAATAATTGCCTTTAAAGCGCAAGATATCACGCCCGAGTTTGTTAAGCAGATCAGGGCGCTCGGCTATGATCAGCTCGACGCCGATGACGTGATCCCTCTGAAAGCGCTTGGAATTACTCCCGAATATATCAAAAGCTTCAGGGAGGCTGGTTTCAAAGACATTCAACTGGAAGAAGTGGTTGCACTGAAGGCGCAGAATATCACCCCGGCCACGATCCAGGAGTATAAAGCGCTCGGTTTCGAGAATGTTGAAATTGATGATGTAATAGGCGCAAAGGCAACCGGAACGACACCCGCATTTATCAGGAAGATGCGTGAAAAGGGACATAAGTTTTCGACGATTCAACGCTATATTACGCTGAAGACGGTTATAGATTAATCCTCAGGCAGCAAATCAGCAAATCTGAGTGTAAAAAAATGACCAGGACATAAAGCTATGTCCTGGTCATTTTTATTAGCCTTTAACCTTCCGGAACCTGAAATCTACGTAGCCAATTACCAGGAAAAGGCCTGTATAAGCCAGGGAAGTCCAGAGAACCTCGGGTACCACCGCCGCGTATTTGGGAAATGACGAGAGCAAAGGAAACGCAAAGGGGTATTTGTCTGCATATCCGGGAGGCATTTCAAAGAATAAGAATCCGGCGATCAGCCAAAGCGTGAAGCCTATGGCAATCGGCAGGATAAAGTTCTTAATGCGTATACCGGCCCAGAACTGTATGGCTGAGATCGCCGCTACGGAGATATAGGTGTTAAACATCCCGCTTAAGTATTTCTGCCAGTCGACGCCGTGGTCGTAGAATTTAAATGCAGGGTGAATGGTGTTCAGCACCACGCCGGATACTCCCATCAGCAGTGAATGCGCAATCAGGAAGACAATTATGAGCAGCTGCACGACCATGAATCTGGATAACCAGATATTCCACATCGGCTGCGGCGAAGTCAGTACCTGCTTCCAGGTGTTATTACGGTATTCAATCTGGGGCAGCATCGTAGAGATCATTACGATGAACATGGGCAGAAAGACCATACTCAGGAGAGCTCTTGCCTGGCCGAAATAATAATTCCAGGGGTCAGCAGATACTGATTTCAGATCTTCACGCGAGTCTGAATCAAAGATCATGATCATCAGGGTGGGTACAATGGCCGCGGCGATAATTGTTAAGATCCAGGTAGAGCTGCCTTTGATCTTGAGTAGTTCAGAGCGCAAGGATATTAGAAGGTTCATATGTGTTTGTTGGTTAAATCGATAAATAATTGTTCCAGATCATTTTCTTTAGGGTGAAGCATGTACACATCCAGATCATGACTGTGCAGCCGGCGGTTAATATCTGCTACCTGGTGAATGCCATCGAATGACAGCGAAAGTGCTTCTTCAAGGCGTTCAGGCTGATATTCGTGTAGAATGTTCATAGCCGCCTCATTATCCGAGGTATGCAGTAGCAAGGTTGATTGCTTCTGCTGAAAATTATGAAGTTCCGTAAGTGCTCCCTGGAAAAGCATTTTCCCTTTAAAGATGATGCCTACGTGGCTCACCATCTTTTCCACCTCCGAAAGGATATGGCTGGACATCAGGATAGTCATACCTTCTTCCCTGTTCAGCTTTTTAACCATCGCCCGCAGCTCGATAATTCCATTCGGGTCCAGACCGTTGGCCGGTTCATCCAGGATCAGTAGTTCCGGGTTTGGTAACAGCGCCAGGGCTATAGAAAGCCGCTGCTTCATTCCCAGCGAGAAGCTTTTGACTGCCTTTCTGCCGGTGTCTTCCAGCCCCGCTATTCGCAGTACTTCCGCAATACGGCTCTTTGAAGCTCCATATACCGCACGGTAAACTTCCAGATTCTCTTTCGCGTTGAGGTGTCCATAGAGGGAAGGTATTTCGATCAATGATCCTATCCGTTTCAGAATGCCGGTGCGGTTTGATTGAAAATGCTGTCCGAAGATCTCAATACTGCCCTTCTGAATTTCAAGCAGCCCGAGCAGCAGGCGGAGGGTGGTGGTCTTGCCGGAACCGTTAGGACCGAGGAAGCCATAGATATTGCCTTTCTCCACCTTCAGGTTGATATCCTGCAGGGTTCTGAATTCTTTCGAATAGTTATAATCCAGGCCGCTTGTCCTGATCACTGAGTTATCGCTCATATTTTAGATTTTAATTTCGGGAGTCAAGAATAACCGCTTTCTCGCAGAGGCTGAACTGTTAGGGATTGAAAGCAGATTATTCGTGACGAAACCGGTTTTTCCCAGGCAGAAGATATGATTTCGGCTGAAGGGCTCTCCCGATATATCCAGGTTTCTACGGATCATTTGAAAATCTGAAATTTGTCACGCTTTTATAGCCTTTCATCACGGATCCTTCAATTTGACCGGGTCTTTAAGCTATCATTGTGCTGTTAAGAATCACGATGAAGGAATTTATAATTAAGCCCGGCCATTTAAGCCGGATCGAACTCTGGGCAGGAACAACGATCTATGTTTTTGCAGTATTTTTCCTGGTAACCACTACCAGCCCTGCGGAAGAGCGTCATTATTTTGATAAAGCGCACATTGCCTTCGACTTTTTCGACAATTATCTCTTTCCCCAGCTGGCGACTTACACCGCTGTTTACCTGACTTTCCTGCTATTAAATTTCCGGGTAGTTCCGGCCCTTGTAAGGAAAGAGAACATTCTGCTTAATACCTTCATTATTGCGGGCCTGCTTATGCTCCTTGGCCTTTGTTTAGGTATCGTGGGAACTTATTCAAGAGCATACCTGTTCGGCGTCTATCCCAAGGAGGATGACTTTAATGCGTACATATTCAACCTTAGTTATCGCGATGCCTTCTCGATCCTGTTCATGTTCGGCGTCTATTCTATGATCAAGTATAGCAGCGTCTACCTGCTTTCTAACTCTGAAGCTATCAGCAGCAAGTTCAGCATTATCACCCGCGACGCACTGATCGCATTCATATTATGGATGATCAGCGTTTTCATTCTTTTACTGGGAGATCTGGATAGTGAACTGGTCATCTGCTGGGTAGTACTCATCCCATTTGCTATATTATTTTATTGTTACTCATGCTATAAGCTGCTTCCCGTGGCCTTTGGTAAGAAAAGACCATTCATGGCTTACCTGCTGAAATCCCTGCTGTTAATGGCCCTGGCATTCATACCAATTGCAGCTATCATTCTCCTTTTTACTAACGATGAGGAAGTGGGCTTCGGCGGAAGCTTTTTCAACGCTGCCTTTCAATTGCTGATCACTGCGCCAATGTCCTGGGTCTTATACAAGCGGAGGCTGCAGGGCAACCAGGAGATCAATGTTCTGCAGAAGGCACTCGGAAAATCGAACGCCAACCTGGACTTCCTCCGCTCGCAGATCAATCCGCACTTTCTCTTTAATGCTCTGAACACGATCTACGCGACAGCAATCAACGAGAAGGCTGAGCGTACCAGCGAAGCGGTAGAAAAGCTTGGTGAAATGATGCGCTTCATGCTTCATGAGAACGTACAGGACAAGATCTCGCTTGCCCGTGAAATTGAGTATCTAAACAACTATATCGGTTTGCAAAAGCTGCGCACGGAACATAACCCGGTTCTTACGATCGAAGCGCATATCGAACAAAACCTGGATCCCCATTATATAGCTCCTATGCTGCTGATCCCATTCGTAGAAAATGCCTTTAAGCATGGCATCAGCTTCAGGGAAAATTCCCTGATCAGAATAGTCCTGGAAGTAAAGGATAAAACGCTGAATTTCGATGTTTACAACAGCAAGCATGAGAAGCCGGAACATGATCCGGAGAAGAACAAAAGTGGTATAGGACTCAACAATGTAAAGCAGCGCTTACAACTTCTTTACCCGGGCCGGCATGAGCTCACCATCCGCGAAACCGGAAAAGAATTTTTTATTCACCTGACTGTTCAGCTATCTTAGCAATCTACCCGGGAAGCAAAGATGAAAGCTATTGCCATTGACGACGAGATGTTAGCGCTTGATATTGTCAGGTCGCACGCATCCAAAGTTCCTTTCTTACATCTGGATGCGGTATTCACCGATGCCTTTAAAGCGATGGAATACCTGCAGAAGGAAAGCGTCGACCTGATCTTTCTCGATATTAAGATGCCTGATATTTCCGGAATCGATTTCTTTAACAGCCTGAGCAAAAAGCCGCTGGTCATATTTACTACCGCTTATGAGGATCATGCGCTTGCCGGCTTCGAACTGGATGCTGTTGACTACTTACTGAAGCCTTTTTCATTATCCCGATTCCTGAAGGGCTGCAACAAAGCTTATGAACTGCATAAATTCAGGAATACCGCTGAGACGGACGATCATATCTTTGTAAAGACCGGGCTGGAGCAGCAGAAGATCCTGTTTGATGAGATCTTATTTATAGAGGCCACCGGGAACTATGTCACATTCGCTCTTGAAGACGATCGTAATCTCCTGTCGCGAAGTACCTTCATAGAAGCCATCAACCTGCTTCCTCAGGAGAAATTTGTCCGCGTTCATCGCTCATTCCTGGTAGCGACCGGTAAGATCGATAAGGCGGAAAGACACCAGGTGACCATCCGCAGGAATAAGATCCCGCTCGGGGAAGCCTACCGTCACAATCTGGATGCGGTGCTGAGGAAATAAATTAGGCAATTAGCAAATTCGTCAATTAGTAAATTAGCAAATTGCGAATCCCTACTTGACCGGTAGCACGCCGTGGCAATCAGATAGCCCGTTAATAAATAGATAGTCAAAGTGACAGCTGATCACAGATAGATAGCCCATTAGCAAATTGAACACATGAAGAAATATTTCAAATTTTGTCTGATTGCCATTACCACATTCATCCTGTGCTCATGCGCCGCAACAAAAACCTGGAAGGGAACTGTTCAGCGTGTTGAGAAAGGTAAGGACGGCCATACCGCTTATCTTGTTGATCAGAGCGGTGAAAAATTTGATGCCGTGCTATCCATCCCCAAAATGGAAACGAACTATCGCCTCTTAACAGTCGGCGAGAAAGTAAAACTGCAGGGAGATACCATTCACTTCGACAAGCGGGTAAGGGTGTTAGTGCGAAAGATCAAGTGATCAATTAGTCGATTTGTCGATTTGCAAATTTGTCAATTAGCAAATGAGCAAATTGAGGATCCCAACCTAATCTGTGTCAATCCGCGTAACGCGTAATAAGTGGTGGAGTAGAGCTTAGGGATAGGATGCCCGGTCAATTCAGGACACCTACCCTTAGCAAATTGTTAAATTAGCAAATTGACCAGCGAATCCCTGACCAATAACCATCCCACTCCCAGCGCCACATTCCTTCCTGACGAATTGTTAAAGCTAAAAACCGGAGGGATAAACAAGCTGATACCTGATGCCTGTTACCTGTTAGCTCTCCGCTGATACCTAATTAGCAAATTACCTTTTCAAAAACCCACTATAACTATCCCCGACAGGCAGTTCCACTGCCGAACTTAGCTGAACTTTTTTGTTGAGCACGGAGCGGATCTTAGCCAGGGGAACAATGTAAGAGCGGTGGATCCGCTGAAACCTATTGGCGGGAAGCTTTTCGAGGATGCGCTTCAGCGGCATCAGGCTCATGAGCGGCTTGGTGCCGGTCAGATGAATTTTGATATAGTCCTGGAGACTTTCGATGTACTCAATATCCGCGAGGTTGATCTTGACCAGCTTATACTCGGAATAGATAAAAATGCTTTCACCCTCTTCAGCCGGTCCGCGTTCGCGGAAGCGCTTATACTCTATGGCCTTATCAATCGCTTTGGCGAAGCGCTGGTATTCGAAGGGCTTAACCAGGTAATCGATCGCGTCAAGCTCGAACCCTTCCGCTGCGAAATTACGGTAGGCAGTCGTAAAGATGATCATCGGCTTTTCTTTAAGTGATCGCACCAGGTCAATACCACTGATGTCCGGCATATTGATGTCGATGAGCAGCAGGTCAACAGGGTTTTTATTCAGAAATTCCGCCCCCGAGATAGCATCTTCAAAAGTACCAGCCAGTAGGATCTCCGGATTTCTGCTGCAGTAATCGCGGATCAGTTCCAGTGCCAGGGGCTCATCATCTATGGCTATACATCGCAGGGGCATCATCACACGTTAATGGTCAGTTCTACCCTGTAAATGTCATTTGCCGTCGAAATGTTCAGGCGGTGCTTAGCGGGATAGATATATGCAAGCCGCTTGGTGGTATTCTCGATGCCCGTTCCGGTACTCTCACCCTCGGGTTCTTTTCGTAGGATGCGGTTCTCGCAGGTAAAGTTTATTACGGAATCTTCTGTATTCAGGGTAATGCTGATCGGCGACATTTCCTTTTTACTGATTCCGTATTTGAAGGAATTTTCAATGAAAGTCATCAGGATCAGGGGTGATATGACCTTTCCCTCGAGGTCACCCGACACTGTGAAATTCACCGGGGACGCCTCCCCCAGCCGGAGCTTCTGCAGGTCAATATAATCCGAGATACAGCTCACCTCTTCCCGCAGGGGTACAAAATTCTTTTCGGAATCCTCGGTGAGGTAACGCATGATATGCGAGAGTTTCATGATACTTCCGGCTGTATGGTCGCTCCTGATCAGCGCGAGGGTGTATATGTTATTTAGAGTGTTAAAAAGGAAATGCGGATTGATCTGTGCTTTCAGGAAGGAAAGCTCGGCATTTGCACGTTCGGCCTCAGCCTGAAGCGCCCGTTTCTCCGTTTGCCGCCATAGCTGCATGGTCTTCAGTGTCATGGCCATGGCCATCGCCAGGATGAACAGGAAGATGCTGACAATATCGATGCGCATTCCGCCGTTGGGCGGTCCCGGCGGACGCAATGGTACTCTCCCCTCCGCACGAAAAGGTCGTTCCCGCAGCGGCGGTCCCTGCTCCTGACCCGTGTTCCTATGCTCCCGCATTAGATGGTCGAAAGGCCTTGCGAGGTAAACCACGCTCAGCAAAAGCAGGGAACTGAGGATGAAAGCGAAGTATTTACCGCGAAGGTACAGCGCTGGGATCAAGTAAGCGAGGTTCAGGTAAAAGATCAGCATGAATAGCCCGCAGAAGAACCAGTATGATGGTGACTGGACTATGTTCAGGGCAGCCTGAAAATCCCGTGCAATAAAAATAACGGGCAAACTCATGAATATAAGCCAGCCGATTAGGTGGCTGTAAAGTGTGTAGGGCTTATAACGGAACATTCTGCAGGATGCGGTTTTTTATAAGTTAATCCGGATCCATTAAGATCCGCCGGTTCTTTTAACTAATTCTAAAAGTACAATTATTGCCTGATTGCTCAGGGCCTCCAGCTCCGCTTCCCGGATATCCCATAATTCCAGTGCGTCGCCGGCTTCGAGCAGCCGGCCTTCTATTTCAAATGCCCCGGCAATTACATATGCTAACAACACGGAGCGCTCATCCTGCAGCCGGAAAATCGTTTCCTCACGACCTGCGAAAGCTCCGATGTTAACGGAGAAAGGCAGCTTATCAAGAGCGGCAGTGATGTTTATTAGCGCATTCCGGTGAACCTCTAGATCGTAGTGAAACTTGCCGATGCCCGGATTCAGCAACTCACTATCCTCGACCTCAAACCTCAAGTAATTGATCTCTTCATCCTGGTAACGATTTACAACCTTGAAATCCCTGCTCGCCTGCCCGGAGCGAATGAGCATCTCGCCAACATCGAGAGAGATCCGCTGATCATCGTTCTTGAATATGAGGTCGCCGGTGATGGGAATAAGGATCGTATGGGAGCATGCATGAGACTGGCAGGCGGTACTGCATGCTCCTGACAAGATCTCGTCGTTCAATATTTTCACAGCGCTCTCAGATCTCGCTTCCTGCAGACCCAACAGTCCGTCGCTAAAGGTGCTGTGAAACCGCAGCGATTTCGTTATGGAGAACTGCCGCTGTGCGGATAAATAGATCCTTCCGGGTGATGTAGTCATAGGGGTGAAAGGGTTATGGGTTTAGGAAGTCAGTGTCAATGGATATTCTTACCTGTTAGCTGAAACCTGATACCTAATTGGGTTATAGGTTTAGGGTGGCGAAGCCCCTGCACATTTCGTTATCTGCGTGGGAGCGTCTCATCCCAATTTGCCGTTTAAAACGAAAGTGAAAACCAGAGGGATTGTCAAGCTGATACCTGACGGCTGATACCTGATAGCTCTTACCTGATACCTGATACCTAACACCTGATACCTCCTACCCCGCCACATTGATCTTCATCGCCAGCTGGAAGCCGTCTGCTATACTGCCTGACACGGTGGCTATCTCGGCACCGCTGCGGTCATCACGAAAGATCCCATCATTCGCATTAGAAGTATATCCCGACATGCCTTTGTCATAGCCGTTCACGATAGACACCGCGGAGCCTGAACCTTCCGGGAAGGCGATCTGCGTCACTTTCAGGGATTTGCCCGTAGAATCGTAAATGTGAACATGGATGTGCGTTGCACGGCCGCTATACCAGCCAGGGAAGATTGTCGTGAAGGTCACCAGGCCGTTTGCATCGGTTACCTGGCGTCCGCGAAGAAAATGAGCAGCCTGTAAGTTACTGCTGCCATACTCAGAATAATTTCCCTGCGCATCACAATGCCAGATGTCGACTATGGCACCGGCAAGAGCTGCACAGCTGTTGTTAACGTTACCGATCGTGATCTTTGCGGTCATATCATAGCCGCTGCGACCATCGCGAATATCACTGCGGTTGTACGATCCGGGGCTGTGAGTGGGGAAAGGGCCCTCGGTTTCTGTAGGCGCCACTGCGCAGGTGGTCGAGCCAGAGCCCGTATTGGTGGCTGTCTCCGTCGAAGGTACAGCATCCTTACCGCAGGCCTCCAGTATAACCGGCGCCGACACCGCTGCGACCAGCAGGCTCTTTAAAAATCCTTTTCTTTCCATGATATACTCGTTTGTTGGAACGAATATCAGGTGGAGATGGAATTTCCAGGACAGAGTGTCGATGAAGGGGAGGAATGTATCGATGAAGAAGCTATCAGCTGTCAGCTATCAGCCGTCAGCTCCTAGCTCTCTGCTAAGAGAGCGATGAAAGTTCTACCAACCACATCCGCCCTTCGGGCAGCCCGATTTATCGGGAACAAAAGTCGTTCAATACTCAAAGGCCTTGGGATATTCACGGAAAGCATAACCTTAAAAACCGAAGGGATATACAGGCTGATACCTGATTGCTGACTGCTGATAGCTATAAAAACCAGAGGGATAAACAAGCTGATAGCTGACCGCTGATACCTGATAGCTATCTACACCGAAAGCACGAGCAGACACGTATACAGGATCGCCGCCGGTAACATCAGGAATTTATCTTTCCGGACGATACCGGCCAGCAATAAAGCTGTACATATCGCAACTGGCGCGCCGGATGCACTGAAGAGCTTTTCCATGAACGACAGGTAGATCAGGTGGACAGTTGAGAGGTTGATGGCAAACAACGCTACCGGTATAAGTATGTGCTCTAGGAGTTTGAAATCTTTGATCATATAGCTACCGGATTAAGTTTTTTGCGAAAGAATGTAAAGATCCCGTAAAGGAGTAATATAGCCAGGCTGCCGTTAATGATCATACCGGAAGCGCTTGCAGCCACGCTATAACCTATAAACATACTCACCAGGGCGAGTGCAACAAGAACCAGTATAATCGAAATGATGTATAGGAAAGTGGTTTTTAAGGGGCTGAGCCGACGTTCTTTCTTTTTGTCCATGCGGTAGAGGTAGACAATAAAACCGCTTATGGATAAAAACCCGCTTGTAAGGCCGAGGATCGTATACAGTATTTTCAATCCCAGTCCGCCGAAATTACCGAAGTGTAAGGCTTCCTGGACGAAGTAGAATTTATGACTGAACGGTTGCTCACGGATATCATATTTAAACACCGGTTTCAGGTCCGTCTTGGATAAGACCAGCATATTCGCATTTCGTTCATAAACCTGCCCTTTGATATCGCCGACCAAAGTTACAGTCGAGCTTCCGTCATCGGAACCCCGAATTGCTGTAGGTGAAAGATCCGGGAACTGCTTTTTAGAAGCTTCCATTACTTCATCCCATTGGATCATCGTTTTCCTGTCTGCCTCGGGATTAACAACTTCCGGTGCTTTGAAGTTATTAGGCGTTTTCATGTCAAACCAGGTCATCAACTTAGGCTGTAATCCCAGCCAGCCACCGGTAATAGCGATCACCAGGTTAAATGCGAGAGCACTTATCCCTAATAGCTTATGCCAGTCGGCCAGTACAATCCGCAGACCCCGACCTTGTCGCACTTTCGGATAAGGCTGCCGTTTCATAAAATCGCGGTAGATCAGTAGTCCGGTTACAGCCAGCACCAACAGTGCAATGCCTGCCAGACCTACAAGTTGCCGTCCCCAGAAACCCTCATAGAGACGGACATGGATCTGCCGGAGGTAGTTAGCCAGTGAATTCTGCTGATCGCGCGAACCTACGATCAGGTCGCTGCCGGCGTCAACAAAAAAGTAATAGCGCTTCTGGTCTGCCTTCGTTTCACCCTTCACAAAAAAGTTCAGACCCGCTACCTGGCCCGCTTTCTCCGGCAGATCGACCAGCAGCCCCGACATATCCGGGTACTGTGCCTTTACCCGCTCCACCGAACGGTTGATGTTCAGTTTATCGGAAGGCGAGGAGGATACGTTATAATACTGCTTCTGGATGAGCAGGTCTATCTCCGGAATAAATACCGCCAGCGCACCTGTAATGCTTAACACGGCGATCACGATACCAAAGTATAAACCTGCCCAGTGATGAATGCGCCAGAGAAGTTTCTTATCTTTTTTTACAACTTGATCCGATTTCATTTTCAGGTCGCTTAGAATGTATAGCCGACGCCGACCATGAAGTTTCTTGGCGCGCCCGGGAACAGGCGGTTATAACTGTAGCCACCCAGCCAGTGCGTTTCATCCGTTATGTTATTCAGGTTTGCAGAGATCCTGAATTTATCCACATTGTAGTACAAGGCGCCATTCAGAAGCGTATAAGCAGGCAGCTTCAGGATATTGCTGGAAGTGGTGCGTTCGCCAGTATAATTGACTCCCATTCCCACACCGATACCTTTCAGAGCCGGGTTACTGAAAATATATTTGGCCCAGAATCCACCCTGTGTTTCCGGCGTATTTGGCATCGGCAGCCCTACTTCTGTGGCGATCGTACTTTCCGTGATCTTTGCCACATTGTACGCAAAGTTGGCTGTAATACTGAAGTTGCGGGATATCTGTCCGTAAACATCGAGTTCCACACCTTTTGATTGCTGCTGGCCCACTTGACGGAGCAGGTCAGGGTTGCCCGGATCGGCGGCATTGATCAGGATGTTGTTCTGCTCTATCCGGAAAATGGCCAGGTTAATTGAAAGCATTTTGTTGAAGAACTCCGACTTCGCCCCACCTTCGATCATATTGCTCATCAGCGGGTCGAAAGGACCTCCATAGATTTCAGGAGCACCGATAGTACCCGCACTCTGTGGTTGGTAGCCTTCCGCATAGGTGCCGTAAAAGCTGACAGCATCAAGAGGTGAATAGACCAGGCCGAAGCGCGGGATAATTGCCTTCTGTTCAACTTTAGTCTCATTTGGCTTCTGGTAGTTCACCATATCGGTATAGTATTCCTGGCGCAGACCGATCAATGCCTGCAGCTTACCCCATTTCATTTGATCCTGTATATAGATTCCGTTTACAAAATATTTGGTGACCGGCTGTGAGGATGACACGTTGAAATATTGCGAGATCTCCGAGATAGAATAGTCCGGCTTGGTCAGGTCGAAATGCGCAACGTTAGGCACCGGGCGATTATTGACAATGTAATATTGCGAACGGTTTTTTGGATTGTAAGTATTGATCACGCCTGTACGGTCAGCATTCAGGTAACCGCCTGCATTATAGTTCGAACTTCCCACAGGCGTTTCGTTCTGAATATAATCATAGCCCACCAACAGCTTATGCTCCAGCCCACCTGTTTTCAGATCTGCAACCCCGTATAGAGTAATATTGTCATTGTAATTTTTTGACTGACGTCGGATGGTCGACATTTCCATCAGGGTAGGCAGCTGCACCCCGTCAGCATCCACTGCATAGCGGTTGGAAGTACGGTGTTCCAGCAGATCTTCGTCATAGAGGAACTTCATGTAGGAGGCATTAAGTGTTACCTTGTTTCCTACCTTCCGTTGTATCGAGGTGGTCACATACATATTCAGTTCATTATCAAAATCGTTGTTCTTGCCAATGGCAAAAGAGATCGGCGTAGAGCTCAGATCGGTACCTGCCGCCGCTCCGAAGATCGGCTGACCGCGATCCAGCTTGCTGTTGGTCTTCGAATAGACGAAGTCAAAGTTCACAAAGGTCTTGTCATCCGGGATGAAGGAAATGGAAGGAGCAATAACGAGGTCTTCGCCGCCCTGCAGTACACGGTAGGAATCGGCATTCTGGTAGGCAAGGTTCAAGCGGTAGAGCAGGGTCCTTGATTCATTCATCGGACCGGTAAAGTCCGAATTAACGCGGAAAGTATTGAAACTGCCGGTAGCAAAGCCAATCGACTTGCGGCTAACATCCAGCGGTTTCTTAGTCACGGTGTTAACGGTGCCACCCGGATCTGAATTGGCAAAAAGGGCCGAAGCCGGGCCTTTTATTACTTCCACGCGTTCCACGTTGGGTAATAAGCTTTGATTGAAACTGGTCGTCGGGTTTCTCAGGCCGTTTATCAAAGCATCACCGGCGCGGAAGCCACGAATGGAAACATCATTGTTGTAGAAAGAGAAGTGGGATACGCCGCTGATGTTCTTCACCACGTCGCTTGTTTTAAAGGCCTGCTGATCTTCGATCACTTCCTTGGTTACATAGCTCACCGCCTGCGGAACATATTTCAGCGGAGTTTCCGTCTTGGTACCGGCAAATGAACGGGTGTTCTTATACATCTGCTCTTTCCGACCGGTTATCTCCACGGTCTGCAGCTCGTTGACCCGGCTCGCAAGCATAACGTTCATGACTTTCTGATTGCTGTCAAGCTGGAAGCGCAGTTTTTTGAATTCATAACCGACAGCCGATATATTGAAATTGTAGGTCCCCTGTGCCAGCCCGCTGATCAGGAAACTGCCCTGCGAATTGGTCGCTGTACTGAGATTCTTTTCGGCCAGACGTATAGTGGCGCCGGCAACCGGCTGATCCAGGCTGTCTGTCACTTTCCCCGACAGGATGAGCTGTGCATATGATGCAGTTGTCAGCGAAAAAATAAAGAGGAGAGTAAAAATATATCTATTCATATAATTTATTTAGAATGATTACTAATAGCGGCGCAAATAACAGGAAAAAATATTAACTGGGCAAACTATTTATAATTATTCTAAATAATTAGGAAAGGGGGAAGGTAGAAGGTGGGAAGGAAAAGTGGTTTATATGTTTATGGGGTTATAGGTTTATGAGGGACCTGGTATAGCACAGACTCAACAGACTTATTTCAATAGCAAATTAAGACCACCTCCGCCCTTCGGGCACCTCCGCCAGCGGAGGACAAATGCCGTTGATTTCTCAAAAATTACCTTCATAGGACATCCCGAGAAAGTATATTCGGCACCTCGAGGTCGCAACAAACTTTGATATATCCTTAAGACCGTTCAGAAGCACTATCCTCCGCTGGCGGAGGTGGCTGCCCCTATCGGCAGGCGGAGGTGGTTAATGATAAAGGTTGACCTGATCCCCTGATTGACAGCTGACATAGCTCTTCCATTAGCAAATTAGCAAATTGACAAATTAGCACATTACTCGGCCACCCATATAGCCACCCCACCCAGCGTATAGGCCAGCATATCTCCCCAGGCAAAGCCCGTTCCGATGACCGTTCTCGCCAGTTCCGAATGTTGAAGGCCCAGGTGCTCAACAAGATTGAAATATTGCAGCGTCTCCAGCAGGTAAGCAAAGGCAAGGATTGCTAATACCGTCGGCAATACGGGGAAATTCCAAAACATACGAACAATGCAATACAGCAGAATCACCACCAGGAAATCACCGAAGTAAGGACGTATAAACGCATCGCGGACGAAGAGGGCGATCAGGACTTCAGTGACGAAGAGCAAGAGACTGAGGAAGAGGTATTTTTTGTTGAAAGACATATTAGCTGTCAGCTTTCAGGCGTCAGGTATCAGCTAGGCAGTGATAAAATGGTCTGGCATTACCCAGGTGTTAAAGATATGATTAGAAATTAATTTTGCGGGAAAGCAAAAACTGAAAATCGCAGGGACAAACAAGCTGACACCTGATTGCTGACCGCTGATACCTCTCAAACCGGAGGGATAAACAAGCTGACCCCTGATACCTGACGCCTAATAGCTCTAACCTGATACCTGATACCTAGTACCTGATACCTAACTCTTGAACCCCATCTTAAACGTTGCACCCTCATTCACCCGGCTATCTACTGCAATCGTTCCCCCAAAGCTCGTAATGTGGTTATACACCAGGTAGAGGCCGATGCCTTTGCTGTCGATGTGATGGTGAAACCGCTGGTGAAAGCCAAAAAGCCTGCCTCTTACCTTGTCCATATCGAAGCCCAGGCCGTTGTCGGAGAATGTGAGCTGGTGGTTGCCGTTAAGAACCTGTGACCTGATGTAAATAACCGGGTACAAATCCGGACGGGCATACTTGATGGAATTGGTGATCAGGTTCAAGAAAACACTTTCCATGTAGACCCTATTGAAGCGGATACTGGCAAGCTCGCTGAAATCAACATGAAAGGTCGTCTTTGAAGATTTGATCAGTGAGCCGATGGAATTCTGCACCTCTGCCAGTGATTCTGCGAGATCAACCTGCTCGGCTTCTTCTAACAGGCCTTCCTTTTCAGCCAGTACATCGACGTATGTATTCAGGGTGTTCTTCAGGTTCTCGGCCGAAGATTTCAGGATGGCGATAAACGCCAGCGTATCCTCGTCGCTGATGGTCGAGGTATCCAGCAGATTGAAAACAGAGAGCAAATTATTTACCGGTGCCCGCAGATCATGGGAGGTTGTATAGGTCAGCTGTTTCAGATCTTTATTCGCCCTGGTCAGACTCGAAAGCAGTTCATTTCTTTCGGTTTCCAGCTTCTTCTTGTGTGTAATGTCTTTGGCGATTGCAAAGACCAGCTGCTCACTGTCGACGGGCAGTGAGGTCCAGGACAGCCAGACGAGCTCCCCGCTCTTGGTCACATAGCGGTTTTCATAGTTATAAAGCGGCTTGTTCTTCGTTACCTGCTCGCGCGTAGCCAGCGTCAGGGGCAGATCGTCTTCATAAACGAAGCTCATGATCGGTCGCGAGTACAGCTCCTCTTCTGTATAGCCCAGTACTTTGGATACCGCGGGATTGATTCTTCTGAAATAACCATCATAGCCGGCAATACATAACAGGTCGGGTTGTAACTCAAAAAAAGGCTCAAGTTGATAGGAAGTGGGGAGATTAGTTGTTTGTTGGGGCATAGGAGGTAAGAGCTTTCAGCTTTCGGGCGATCAGCTAAAGGTATAAAAACCGGGAAATGTTTTGCTATCAGCGAAGAGGTATCAGGTAACAGGTGAGAGGTAACAGGTAACAGGTATCAGGTATCAGGTAGGAGGTATAAGGTAACAGGTGAGAGGTAACAGGTAACAGTTAGTGACAGATTGGGAATATAGCTGATACCTGACTGCTGAAAGTTATCAAACCGGAGGGATAAGCCGGCTGATACCTGATACCTGATAGTTAAAAGCTTAATATCTCCTCCCCATTGCTTTTCCGTTCAGCTCGTATGAGTGCCAATTCTTATAACCCAGCTTGTTCTCCGTAAATCCCTCATATTGAGATGCTTCGACATACTTTAACGCCACGGTGGAGGCATTAAAACCAGTAAAGCCCGCGAAGGCCGTGAAGTCCGGGTATGCAAGGCTGGAAGCAGCAGCCGCAGATGGCACAAATACATCCATGCTCAAAGCACCAGTTTCAAAATGAGCCTGGTAGTAATCAAATTTACCTGTAAAGGTAGGCTGGAAAGTGGCCAACGAATGTCCGCTAGCCTCAAAACTCAGCTTCATCGGACTGGTCGTTCCGGGTATCGCAGGTCCTTTAAAGCTGTCGTAATAAGAGCTCCCGTTTAAGGAGTAAGTAAGAAGCGTGTAATACTCTTCATAAGTCTCATTCGGATAAAAGAAGACTCCTGAGTTGTCCGGAATATATTTCTGACCGAAATAGTACCTTTCTCTATATTTCTTATCCCTTCTGCCCCATACGGTAATTCCCCCTTGTCCGGGAAGCGTGATTGTTTTTGATAGGGATGGTGTGGTGCATAAGGCCGGATCGATTACGAAACTCTGGGTTCCCTTACTGAAATCAAAGAAATTATAAAAGGCCTTCCCCTGGTCCTCTACCTGGAAAAAGATTTTGCTTTCATCCGAAATACTATAACGTTGTTCGCTAAAGAAGGGTAGATCCTGAGCCGATCGTATAGTGAATCCTGAGGCGTCAGTACCGAAGGTCATCACACTGAATGCAGGAACGTTCTTTAAGCTGACTGCAAATGGGGAACCATAATTTTTTTCGGGTAGTGACTGATGGCCCATCAACCATGTACTTCCCCTTTTTACATTCATATATGCATAAATGTATGGCTGGAAGGTATTGTCAAGTGGTCTGTTGAGCACAAAGACCGATAAGCGGTCTTTTGAATAAGGCTCCCTGGAAGTGAGTTTCATAACAGTAGTCCCTTGCACATACCTCGTTGTGTTTAAAATTTTTCCCGTTTCGTCAGCAATTAAAAAAGTAGTTTCATAGGCCTGGATCAAGGAATAAAGCGGAATTTCGATCGTGATCAGGGTCGGGGAACTAACCTGCACTTCGTTATAAGCAAACTTCTGCAGCTCCACACCAAATGAACTGCGCCCATTCGTTACCACCACCAGGTTATAATGGTTAGACGCCACAATGGTCAGGTCCTTCGAGATCCTGTCATCCGTTGATTTGGAATCAAAGGCCACTTTCCCGTTTGTACCGGCGGTCACATAGATAAAGTAGTAGCCGTCGATCAGTCCGAATTTATAGGTTTTGGCACCTGCCTGTACCGGTGTAAAGGTGGGAACCGAATTATCCTTTACGGATTCCTTCTTAATGGTGATCAAGCCATCATTGGTGCTTGCGTCTAAAGATATAGCCTGACCCTGATCAACCACAAGGCCTTTCAGTTCGGCCGAAAAGCGGATGAAGGTATCTGCCGTCGCGGTACTCCTGCTCCGCAACTGAATATCATAGGTCCCCAGTTCCAGCGTCTTTTGATAGGCGGCAAGCTTTGCCAGGTCCAGGCTGTCCGTTATCGCTGAAGTGCCTTTGATGTACTTCACTTCCGCCATCCCGCCAAAGACATGCTTCCACTCTGTATTGGAGAAAGGAAGCTCGCTTATTCTGTTAATGGTCAGCGTAGGCAAATTAACACCCTCAGGCAGACGGGGCTCTTTCGTGCAGGCGAACAACATTACGAGCAGAAGGCAGGCAGCAATGTTTAAAGTATATATTCTCTTCATTAACAGAATTTGTTTAAAAATTATTCATTCACCCCTGATACCTGTCACCTGATACCTGAAAGCTATACAACCACCTCCGCCCTTTGGGCACCTCCGCCAGCGGAGGACAAAAGAACCGGAGGGATAGACAAGCTGATACCTGACAGCTATCTAATACCACTTCTGCACAGCTTTGCCAGGCAGGTCGTAATTATGCCAATCCTTATAAGGCAATTGATTTTCTGCAAATCCTTCGTATTGGAATGCCTCCATCGATTGCAGATACATGGTGGAAGTACTAAATTCAGAAAAGCCTGGAAAGACTGCCAGGTCAGGGTAACTGAGTTTGCCAGGCATGGCCGTGGATGGCGAAATTACTGCTATCCTCAGGGAGCCACGTTTAAACTCAGCTTTATAGTGGTCAAATTGACCCGTAACAGTAGGCGCGAATGCGGCAAGCGAGTTCCCATTGGCTTCTAAACTCAGGTTTATTGGACTAGTTGTTTGGGGAATATCCGATCCCTGATAGATATCAGCATAGGATATCCCGTTGCTTTCATAACGGAAAATAGTCGAATATTCTTCAAAAGGCTCATTTGGATAAAAATAGACGCCCGTGCCGTTTTCAAATTCTTTGCCTCCCAAATTATAGTCTTCATTATAATTCTTATCCTTTTTAGCCGATACTTCAATGGTGCCGCCGGGAGGCAGGGTGATGATTTTCGATGCGGAAGGAATGGTACATAAGGCGGGATCGATTTCGAAACTGGCAGTTCCCTTACTGATGTCGAAAAAATTGTAAAAGGCCCTACCTGCGTTCTCTATCTGGAGGTATACTTTGCTTACCTCTGAGTAACTGAAGATCGCGCTGGTAAAAAGAGCCATACCAGCCGCATGAGAAGCACTAATGGCCCATCCGCGCCTGTCGGTACTAAAGGTCATTGATTCATATGCCGGAACATACTTAAAGCTAACCTGAAGGGGCGAGGAATAAGGTCTCATAGCGGGTTTCGCCGGTACTGTCCAGGTACTACCTTTTTTTACATTCATGTAGGCATCAATGCGTGGCGGGAATACATTATTTAGGTCCAGGGAAAGCAGGAAAACCGACAGGCGATCCTTTGTAAAAGGTACATTGGAAGCGACCTGCATGGATTTGGTTCCCTGCTCGTACCTGAAGCTGTTCAGTATTCTACCCGCATCGTCGGCAATCACAAACGTATAGTCAAACCCCGGCTTCATAAATTCGGGAGTTTCGAGCCTTAGCAGCGCAGGGCCAGAAACCTGTACTTCATTGTAAGCGAATTTCTGCAGCTCTACAGCAAATGAGCTGGTACCGCTGGTTACCACCACCAGGTTATAATGGTTAGTCGCCGCAATGGTCAGGTTCTTGGTGATCTGATCGTCAGTGGCTTTAGAATCAAAGGCAACCTGGCCCGTTGTACCGGCTTTTACATAAATAAAGTAATAGCCGTCTATCAGGCCAAACTTATAGCTTTTGGCACCCGCCTGTGCGGGTGTAAAGGTGGGAACCGAATTAGCACTGACTACTTCCTTCCGGATGGTAATTAAGCCATCAGTCGTACTGCCGGCAAATGACAGCGACTGCCCCTTATCGACTACCAGGCCTTTCAGTTCAGCCGAAAAACGGATGAAACTATCCGCGGCAGCGGTACTCTTACTGCGCAGCTGGATATCATAAGTCCCTAATTCCAGGGTCTTTCCGTAACCAGCAAGCTTCGCCATATCCAGACTGTCCGTGATCGTCGAAGAGCCTTTGATAAATTTCACTTCAGCCATCCCGCCAAAGACATGATCCCACTCCGTATTGGAGAAAGGCAGCTCGCTTATTCTGTTAATGGTCAGTGTGGGCAGTTTTAAACCATCGGGCAGCCCGGGATCTTTCTTGCAGCCGAACAACAGTACCAGCAGTAGGCAAGCAGCTAAGTTTAAAGTATATATTTTCTTCATTTATAAGATTTATTAAAAGTTATTCGTTCACCCCTGATACCTGATACCTGATACCTGTTACCTGTTACCTGACACCTGATACCTCACACCTGATACCTGACAGCTGTTCAACCACCTCCGCCCTTCGGGCACCTCCGCCAGCGGAGGAGAAATGTTGTTCAGCCTTTAAAGCCTTCCTGGTAACAGTATTTAGAATAAGCTTATTGGAGGGATGAACAAGCTGATACCTGAAACCTGATGCCTGATAGCTTCTAGAAATACACCTTACTCATTGCCTTTCCCTGCAACTGATAATTCTGCCAGGTCTTGTAATTCAACTTATTCTCGGCAAAGCCATCATAGTCATAGACCTTCATGGATTTCAATGCCAGGCTGGCGTTGTTGAATTCCGAAAAGCCTGCAAAAGTTGCGAGGTCCGGATATACTAGCCGGGAAGACACAGCAGTGGAGGGCGAATTTACTTCCATGGTCAGGTTGGCGTTCTCAAAAGAAGCCCTGTAAAAATCAAACTGGCCGGTAAAGGTCGGCTGGAAGGTGGCGAGCGATCGCCCGTTGGCCTCAAAACTTACGTTAAGCGGACTTGTTGTTTCAGGTATCGATGATCCTATGTAGCCATCTGCATGGTAGATCCCGAACAGATCGTAGGTTAAAAGCGTGTAATACTGTTCAAACGGTTCATTTGGATGGAAGTAGACGCCCGAACCACCCGTAATTCGCTTTTGTCCAAGAAAGAAGTCTTCATAAAAGTTCTTATCCTTCTTCGCATATACATGTACATCCCCATCACCGGGAAGACTTATGTTTTTTGCTAAAGAAGGGGTGGTGCATAAGGCCGGATCAATATCGATGGTCGAGCCTACGGTGGGAATATTAAAAAAATGGTAGAAGGCCTTACCCTGGTTCTCCACCTGGAAAAAGAATTTGCTGCCCTCAGTAGACGCATAAGTGTTAAAGCCGGTTGTTGTGTGATCCTGTCCTGGCAGGACAGTCTTTCCCCACACATCGCTGCTGAGCACCATCAGATCGTAGGCCGGCACACTTAATAAATTCACCGGACGCGGTGCATTATGGTGTTTTGTCGGTAGTGACGTATGCGTCATCACCCATGTGCTTCCTTTTTTGACATTCATATAGGCATCAATGCGTGGCTTAACGCTGCTGTTCTGAGGTTTGGAAAGCATAAACACAGACACGCGGTCTTTCAAATAAGGCTCCTTCGAACCAAGCTTGATAGCTGGATCTCCATGCTGATACCTGGCACTACTAAGTATTTTACCTGCCTGATCGGCCAGCAAAAAAGTATATTCATAATCCGGACCCAGGTTATAATTGGCTGGTTGGATCGTGATCAGTGTCGTGGAAAAGACCTGCACTTCATTATAAGTAAACTTCTGCAACTCCACTCGAATGGAGCTGGTACCGCTTGTTACCACCACCAGGTTATAATGGTTAGCCGCCACAATAGTCAAATTCTTCGTGATCGGATCGTCGGTTGCTTTTGAATCAAAGGCCACCTGACCGGTTGTGCCAGCTTTTACATAAATAAAATAATAACCATCAATCAATCCCAGTTTATAGGTTTTGGCACCTGCCTGTGAGGGGGTAAAGGTGGGAACCGAATTATCTTTAACGGACTCCTTTTTAATGGTTATCAAGCCATCATTGGTACTTGCCGTTAGTGAGATAGCCTGTCCCTGATCAACCACCAAACCTTTCAGTTCGGCTGAAAAGCGTATAAAGGTATCCGCCGTAGCAGTACTCTTGCTTCGCAGCTGTACATCATAAGTTCCCAGTTCCAGGGTCTTCTGGTAGGAGGCAAGCTTCGCCAGATCCAGGCTGTCTATGATTGTCGAAGTTCCTTTGATGTATTTAACTTCCGCCATGCCACCAAAAACATGCTTCCACTCCGTATTAGAAAAAGGAAGTTCGCTTATTCTGTTAATGCTCAGTGTAGGCAATTTCACACCAACGGGCAGAGTGGGTTCTTTCTTACAGGAGAATAAGAGTGACACCACGATAAGGAAGACGATGTTAAGAGTAAATATTTTCTTCATTCAGGAAAATTTGCTGCAAGGTAATCTTTTGCACAGGCCAGCAAAATTCCAGAACTATAAAAGGGGTGAACGGTCGGGATTGGGGGGTGAACGGTTGAAGGTGGAAGGATGGAAGGTAGAAGGTGGAAGGATGGAAGGTGAAAGTAAGTTTCTGATTTCTGAAAGCTAGTAAGATTGGAGGGGGAATGGTTGAAGGGGGAGGGATGGAAGGTAGAAACCAGCCTTCCTCATAGGGATATGAATGTGAACGAAATATCAATTCATTATTAAATAAAGAAATACCTTTGGCGCTCCTAAAACTTTATGAAATACATTTCCCTCATCCTGCTGATCCTATCCGTTTCTTTCATTTCATGCAAAAAAGACCCGAACACAAAAGAAGCAGAACGAGGAAGTCTGCAAGGTGTCATACGAAATGAATCCAATCAGCCGGTTCGAGGTGCTTTAGTAGAGATCGGTACTCTTACATCCATCACAGATGCCGAGGGGAAATATAGTTTTGCAGAGCTGCCTGCGGTCGAACAAACCGTTTCTATATCCGCCAGATCATATATTTCCCAGGTCACGAAGATGAAAATCGTGCCTTCGGTGCAGAATACCCTGGATCTCAAATTAATAGCCGGTGAGCAGTACATTTATCTCTCTGATTCAATCATAAGCATTCCGCCGGGCTCGGGTACTTTAAATGTCAACGTGCTGTCGAACGGCGGATGGGTGCTGGATTATTCGTCCTCCTGGTTGAGCAGCGACACCAGGGGCGGCACGGGCGACATGCTGGTCACGTTAAACTATAGCAAGAACGAGGTGGCAAATCGCATCGACACCGTACATTTTCGTTCCGGATCTGTCGTGAAGCAACTGCTTGTGGTCCAGGGATCGGTAACTAAAATAACATCGGTTGAAGGACGGATCGGTAATGGCGAACTGAAGATCGCGGATTCCGTCTATGTGCATTTCAACAAGCGCATAGTTTATGCGACAGTTGAAAGTAACTGGAACCTTTGCCTTTCGGAGATCAGGATGAGCTATGCAACTGACCGGCGCGGAATTAAATTCTCCTATCCATGTGCTGACCTGGGCGGGACATACCCCTTCACCATTACGCTGACAGATGAAGAAGGCAAAACCTACATCGAAAAAGTGTCTGTACCTTTTTATAGATCCAGATTAGCGGTGCAGGGCAACATTAAAGATTACTTATACATCAGGGATGAGAAGGAGGTTCTGATAGCGACCATATTACCAGCCACGCTAGTCAGGTATTCCATTGAGCAGGACTCCGTTCTACAGATCTACGATCTTTCTAAAAAGATCTCCCCGATGAAACTGTCGTACAACCCCTATAATTCAAGGGTCTATATCATGGGCGGCGATCCCGGTGACGACTGGGCCAATGCTCCGTTTAGCGTGCCGGATATATATACCTTGAATCCGGCAAGCGGGCAGATTGTCAAAGAAATAACCCTAAGGAGTGACCAGGACGATCATCCACAACACCCGGCTATTGTGCCCTACGATATCGCATTCACCAGGTCGGGCATGGGCATGGTTCTCTTAAGAGCTTCCGGAGCCAGCATCATGCGTTGGAAATTGGTAGATTCCAGGAACAACCATGAAGTCACCGAATATCCCGGGACGATCAGTGGTACGAATTACTTTGACGGACTCTATATGAACCACGATCAAAGCAAGCTGATCATTACCCAGACCTACATCGGTTCCTGCGACTACGGAATATTTGACGGCCAAACTCAAAAAGTGTCACTGCTGCGGACCCCAACCTGTACCCGAAGCGGCTACATTGCGCCCAGCAGGAAGGATGGGAATATCTTTTTCGGGCACCTGATAGACCAGTTTATTATGAACCTAAACGGTAAGACAAGTCTGTTATCGTATCTAAACCCTGTCTACGATTCCAGTGTAGATTTCAGCTACCGGGCCAGCGATGAGAACATCATATTTCATTCCGACGGAAAATTTCTGCAGCTCCTGGACTATAACAGGTCTGCTACCCTGATGTCCTGCAACGTAGTACCTCATTTGCTGGAATTCATGACGACCGTCGACGCCAGGTCAGCCACCGCTTATAGAGTAAATAACAATCTGACCAGTGACTTTTATGTTTTCGACACGGAAAGTTTGTATAGATATGTGAAATAGCCGGGTTGTTCGCGAGTGGTCCCAATCCATTCATTTCACTCGGCTTACTGCAGGTCTTGCGAAATACGCGGGTAGTAGCCGAAAAGAAAACGCGAGTCCGGCAATTGACTTAGCTGCCGGATAAGCCGTACCTTTAATTTAAATGATCCTTATTATCCTTCTTTCTTTGGCCTTGCTGACAGCGCTCACGTGGTTCTGGATCCGTCGATCTAAAAGGCCGGCTTTACCTGACCGTATACCCGCAGAGTATTCCCACCTGCTTCAAATGCATGTAAAGTATTACCGCAACTTAAGCCCGGCACAGCAGGAGGTTTTTACCCAACGTGTTGCGGCATTCCTGAAGCAGGTACATATTGAGGGGGTGGGCACAGAGATCGATCTGACCGACAAGATCCTGGTGGCGGCCAGTGCCATCATCCCGGTCTTTGGTTTCGGCGACTGGAAATACCCCAACCTGACAAACATCATCCTGTATCCCCATACCTTTAATGAGAAATTCCAGTATGAGGGTGCGGGGCGCAGTACGATGGGGATGGTGGGAAGCGGTTACATGAACGGGCAGATGATCCTGAGCAAGCCGGCACTGCATGCCGCTTATGCCCTGGAGGATACAAAACACCACACCCCTATCCATGAATTTGTGCACCTGCTGGATAAAACCGACGGCGCCACCGATGGCATTCCCGAGTATCTGATGGAAGAAAGTACAGTAGACCCCTGGTTAGATCTCATGCACCGGGAGATGATCAGGATCAGCCAGAGCGAATCGGACATTAACGCCTATGCCCTGACCGGCGATGCCGAATTCTTCGCTGTCGTGTCCGAATACTTTTTCCAGCAACCGCAATTGATGGCGGAGAATCACCCGGAGATCTACAAAATGCTGTGCCTGTTCTATAAGCAGGATTGGGTGAAGGAAAGGGAATTACCACACTAGCATATTATCACATTCGCTCATTACCTTATTACCCCATTAGCATATTACCACATTAGCATATTAATTCTTCGGATATGCCTGCAAGATCCCCTTTTCCTTCATCAGCTTTTCAATTTCCGCCATTTCCATGGGAATAAAGTCACTGATAATTTCGGCACCCTTCTCCGTGATCACAATCGCATCCTCCAGGCGGATGTAGATCCGCTCTTCCGGAACGGTCAGTGCCGGTTCAATGGTAAATACCATTCCCGCCCGCAGGGGACTTCCGTCATAGCCGCCCACATCGTGGGTTGACATGCCGATCCAGTGTCCAAGGTTAGATTTCGCATTGGCAGTGCTGCGATCGTAGCTCTCCACAAAGCGCTTGGCTGCATCCGCATAAATAGGTTTTGAAAATTTACTCGCCGCGAGGATCTCCTTCATGTCGGCGGCAGCCAGTTTCTTAATGGCCTGGGCAGTTTCGCCGGGTTTAATGTGTTTTAAGATGGCTTTATAACAGCCCAGGTAGAAACCATAGAGCTCCCGCTGCACGGCGCTGAACTTTCCGTTCACCGGCATCATGCGGGTGAGGTCACTCATGTAATAGGCATAATCCGGCGAATAGTCCATCAGCAGGAAGTCGCCGTCTTTCATTAAACGTTTCCCGGCATTGTAATGCGGATAGTACGCATTTTCGGCACTGGCGATCAGCGAGTAGTACGCATCGCCCTGGGCGCCGTTACGGTAATAGATATATTTGGCTGCAGCGTCCAGTTCGTACTCATACATGCCCGGCTCGACCGAACGCATCGCTTCCATAAGTGAGAGACCGGAAAGGCGGCTGGCCTTTTTTATCTGCTCAATTTCCAGCGGACTCTTAATCAGGCGCAGGGCATCCAGTGTGGGCGTCAGATCCTGGATGTCAAGCTTCGGAAAGCGCGACTTGAGTTTATTTACGAACGAACCTTCCCTTGATCCGCTGCCATCCCACGAATCGGATGCCGCATCAGCCAAAGCCCGCACTGCCAGGTCACGGCTCATGGCCATTCCCTCGGCCGGGGCAAAAGGTGTAAAGACGGTTTTAGTCGTCCTGCTCAGGCCTTCAGTCATGAGTTCCGCCCCATATACATTTTCAATGCCGCTCAATTTTTTGATCAGGTCGGCGTCTTCAGCAGCAAGCATTTTGCCTTCGCTGCGTTCGCGCCCTTCATGGCGGTGCGGCAGATACAGGCTGGCCGTCCGGCTGGCACCGTTCAATACCAGGTAAGCATGCGGTACCTCAATCCCTGACAGGTAATAGAATTCGTTATTCTGCCTGAACCGTACATAACCTGCCGGTGAGGGTGCGCCCTGCAATACAGCAATGGCATCCTTACCGATCGCATCATAAACTTTGTTGCGCCGGGCGGCAAATTCTTCCGCCGGGAAATGCGTGGTAAACATGGGGATATCAACCTGTGCGAAGGTTTTCGTTGTCGATAAACACAGGAAAAGTAAAACGGAGTAAGTAAGGATCTTCATAAAGTGCTTAATTTCTGAATCTAAATATAGAAATATAAGCCCCATTTCAAACATACACGAACATGCCCGGGAGAATCGGATATATATTCAATACGTTGCCCGGCGATGCCGAATACTTTTTCCAGCAGCCGCTAGTTATGGCAGGGAGTATCCGGAGATCTTTAAGATGTTGAAGGCATTTATAGGCAGGGTTGATCGGCTTCATTGTTCCTTGCTCCTTTATCTTTAATCTTTTTCTTCCCCTACGCCCTGACCGGCGATGCCGAATTCTTCGCCGTTGTGTCCGAGTACTTTTTCCAGCAGCCGGAATTAATGAAGGGGGAGCATCCGGAGATATTTAAGATGTTGGGCGGGTTTTATAAGCAGGGACGAGTGAATAACGTAGACCTCCTGTAATCGTTCAATTACTCCATTAAGAAATTTAAGTTTAGTCTACATTTTATCCCGATTCGAGTAGTTGTATAATACTGCTAGGAAAGTTTTTTAGCTTGCGGTCTATTAAGACCGTGGTTATGTTGAATAAAGACAGCACCTTCATCTTATAACCACTCTGCATGGAATCATTAAAGGATGAAGAACTTCAAAAGATAAAGAAGCTTTTTGGAGAAAATCTTAAAAGGCTTCGGGAACAAGAAGAGCTTTCCTTATTACAAGCAGGTCATCACTCAAACTTTGACAATAGTAATATCTCCAAGTATGAGAACGGCAAAAGAGAACCCCGGCTCTCAACAATAATCGCCCTTGCAAAAATGCTGAAAACCCACCCCAAAAACTTAATTGATTTTGGAATTGATTTTACTGAAGAGGGAGGAAACTAATGCGGTTTTGGTGGGTAAATCAAGGACAAACTTATAAAGAGGAATACAATGGAGGCTTTTTGTGGGCTCCCATATCAAATTCTAAGTTCCAAACCCTTTTTCATTGGCAGAATATGGCCGAGGTGCAAAGCGGTGATATAATTTTTTCCTATGTAAATGGATTTATAAAGAAAGCTGGTATTGCTTTAAATGAGCCATATACGTTTCAAAAGCCTGGAAACTTTAAGCTATGGGAAAACGAAGGTAGAAGAATTGACATTGAATATTACGGAACGCAAAACCCAATATCGATTAAGGAAATATATGATACAACTAGGGGCAAATGGCCTCAAAAATACGCTCCTCTCCACAGAAATACTGCTAAGGCGAATCAAGGCTATCTCTTTGAGGTTCCTGAAAAGCTAGGTGAACTCATTCTTAGCAAACTTGCAATCCCAGCTATACAGAGCATCGGATTAAACAGTGGTCAATTAAATAGGGCTGCTAATAAAACTACTAAAGAAGCTATTATACAAGCGAGAGTTGGTCAAGGTAAATTTAGACGTGACTTGATAGCACAATGGAATAGTCAATGCGCAGTTACTAAATTCTCAATAGTGGGCTTGTTAATAGCATCCCACATTAAACCTTGGGCTATTAGCAGTAACGAGGATAGGTTAAATCCCGATAATGGACTTCTGTTGAGTCCAAATTTCAACGCTCTTTTTGACAAATTCCTAATCTCATTTTCCAAAACAGGAAACTTAATTAAGGGCAATCGAATCTCGTGGCAAGACCTGGCACTCTTAGATATCGGGAGTTCAAGCAAAATATTGAACTTGAATAGTGCGAACTATCAATACCTAGAACTACATCGCGAGCTGATGTCAAACAAAGATCTATAATCATTCGGTTTCTAGATCTTGTGTTATAAATTAACAGCGCTGACATTCTGACCATCCGTTCATATCCCTCACAGAGTATTTATTTACACGCCTCATTTCCAGCTCAAACTGCCTTAATATTAGGATGGATCCAGCAGATCTCTTTCAACCGGTCGAATTACCGACATAAGTTACTAGTCACTTACAAGCAGCTAGGGAATCCAATTACGGGTGTACAATTATTTCCTATAATGATATTTACTTAAACTTTCCTATATTCCGAAACTAAAACCTACCTATGTCATTATTCGCTATTACCCCGAAAGAGCTTTTCGGACGCCTATTTAACGCTCATACTCAAGAACAAGTTGACGAAGTAATTAACAGCCTCCCAGAGATATTCGATCAAGAAAATTGGTCACCACTCGGGGGGAATGAGAATAATTATGGAGTTATAGAAAACCAACAAGCTTCTCCAATAGCAGCGCTAATTGAAAAGATAACAAATTCAATTGATGCTACCCTAATGAAGAAATGTTATGAGGCTAACATTGATCCTACATCAGAAGATGCCCCGAGAACAATTGAAGCTGCCAAAGAAAGGTTTTTCTCAAATTATAAGAATTGGGATTTAAGTGGCCATAGAAAGAATCAAGCTAAAGATATCCAAATATTGGCAGATGGCCCGCGTGGTAACACTTCATTAACAATTTACGACAACGGTGAAGGTCAACATCCTCATGATTTCGAAAAATCTTTTTTATCCCTCTTGAGAGGAAATAAAAACGAAATCCACTTTGTACAAGGGAAATACAATATGGGGGGTAGCGGAGCTATAGTGTTCTGCGGCAAGAAAGGATACCAGTTAATTGCTTCAAAAAAGTATGATAAGAGCGGTGAATTCGGATTTACGTTAATAAGACAACACCCTTTAAGCAAAAGCGAAGAAGGACGTAAGAAGAATACCTGGTATGAGTATTTAAAGATTGGCGGTCGAATCCCTTCATTTCCTATCGATAAATTGGATCTCCGACTTCATGATCGCCTATTTGAAACGGGGTCAATTATCAAGCTGTATTCTTATGACTTACCATCTGGAAGTCGCTCAGTTATTTCGAGAGATTTAAATCAGAGTATTAACGAATTTCTATTTGATCCTGCCCTGCCAATTTTAACAGTGGACAGGAAAGACCGGTATCCAGAGGATCGAAACTTGGAACGAGACCTCTATGGTTTAAAGCGAAGATTGGAAGTTGAAGATAACAAGTATATCGAGGACCTATTTTCCTATGATTATAACGAAGACCCCTTTGGCAAATTTAAAGTCACCTGTTATGTTTTTAATACCCGTGTTGATGATAAGAATATAAAGGAAACCAAGGAGACAATACAGCGGGAGTTTTTCAAGAACAATATGTCTGTTTTATTTTCGATGAATGGCCAAGTTCATGGACATTTTACAGCCGAATTTATAACACGATCTTTAAAATTCAACCTGCTTAAATACCATCTCTTAATTCACGTCGAATGTACTCACATGAATTATAACTTTCGGAAGGAGTTATTCATGGCATCAAGGGATAGGCTGAAAGAAGGAGATGAGACTTCACAATTAAGGAAATTCTTAGCAACCAAGCTAGGAAGCAGTAAAGGCAGACTGGCGGAGATAGAGAAAAAGCGAAAAGACTCTATTTCAGTGGATTCGAAGGATACTCAGGAAATGCTTAAATCCTTTTCCAAGAACCTTCCAATGGATAGCTCCCTAATGAAATTGCTTACTCAAACATTCAAACTTGAGCAAAAGGAAGATAAGCCGAAGAAAAAGGAGGCAGAAAAAAAGCACCACAAAGAAGCGAAGGAAGCTTTTAAACCGGAGCGATTTCCCTCATTTTTAAAAGTGAAAGCGAGTGCTAACGGAGACAAGACGTTAATTAACCTTCCTCGTGGACAAGAGAAAGTGATACATTTCAAGACCGATGTAGAGAATCACTATTTTGACCGTGTTGAAGAGCCTGGAGAATTAAAAATAGGCCTAGTTTCATATCAACCTAAGGAAAACGAAACGACAGGTGGAAAAGCACCTGGGAAATCAGAGAAGGTCACTGACATATTTAACATAAGTACTTCAAGTCCTCATGAAGGTACTATACGCCTAAACTTAACAACTAAAAATGGAGTAAGGGTGGGCGACGAAATTAAAATGAGTGTCAGCTTAACCGGAGCCGGAGAAGAGTTCGAGGAGTTATTTTGGGTCAAGATTGTAGACCCTGAACTAAAGAAAGAAGAGATAAAAAGGGAAGATAAGGAAGATGATCAGAATATCGGGTTACCGCCCTTTGTACTAGTTTATAAGGAGCCTACGGATGGATTCCAAACATGGGAAGAAGTCTCGATTGGAGTAGACTCAGAAATTGACTATGATACAGTAATGGCTCCACAGGTGAGCGGAGGGAATCTTGACAAGATTATAATCAACATGGATAGCCATGTACTGAAGAATTTTAAGTCTAAGTACAAGGAGCAGGCGCAGCTTGAGGTTGCAGAAAGGAAGTATATTTCTTCCGTGTATTTTCATACTTTATTCTTATACACGATAACAAAAAACCGCAAATATTCAATTCTTCAGGAAGAAGGCAACACTGAAAAGGTTGTTGATCTAGAGTCTTATTTACGAGATGTGTTTTCCAGCTTTTACTCTGAGTTTATATTAAATTTTGGTAGTAATGACTTACTGCAAATGATTAGTGAATAATTGTGTATATAACTTTTAGATGAACTCATCAGCATTTACATTAGGCGAAGAAATTAACAATAGAAAGATAAGGTATGTCCTTTATAGCAATTTGTGGGATAAATTCATCTATCCGGACATCGATCTAGATTTTTCTAAGTGGCGGTCTATCAAATATCTTAATTCCGATGAATCTGATTTAAATGATGACATTGCAACTATCCCACGTAATATTGGAGGCCTCTATCTATTCTACGTTAAATGCAAAATCATAACGGGAATGACCGAATTCCCATTCTATATTGGACGTGCGCAATTAACAAGTGGTCAGAATCTACAGAAAAGAGTAAAAGAGTATTTCCAAAAGTTTGCAAAGGATGATGAACGGCCGAAAATTACAAGAATGATCAGGTATTGGGGCGCAGATCTATACTTGGCGTATTATCCGTTGCCAGAAAACGAGCATATTATTAATGTTGAAAGGGACATAATAAACTCACTACTGCTTCCAATGAACGACTTAATACCAGACAAACAAACAAAACAAGCAATTAAAGCTTTTGACATATGAAAATTCCTGCTTTAAGATCTAAAATTGGTGACTGGACGTACTATGTTACAACACTCACATTTGAACAAGTAAGTCAGAATATTTCAAAGGTTGACGATCACCTACATAAGAGCGAAAGCTTAAAAGAACTTATTCAGAGAAGCGTTACAAGCAATTATCTAAGTATTAAGGAATATATAGTGAAGCAACCTGAGCTATTTTTTAACGCGTTAGTTTTGGCTGTTTATGACAATTATCCAGATTGGTCGGAAATTGAAGTTACATACGATAATGGAGAAACTTATCAATTAGGATTACTGGACTTCCCCAGTAATCACAAAATATTTCCTTTAGATGGGCAGCATCGAGTAGAAGGTATTAGAGCTGCTTTGGCAGAGAATCCCTCATTAGGAAATCAGCAGATTGCGGCAATTTTTGTTGGGCATAAAAACGACGAAGCGGGGATGCAACGCTCAAGGAGACTATTCTCCACTCTAAATAGGTACGCAAAACCTGTCACGATGGATGACATAATTGCCTTAGACGAGGATGATAGCATCGCTATAGTAACAAGGGAGCTTCTAGAGAATTTCAATCTCTTTACGAATAAACGGGTTACTAAAAATAAGAACAAGGCAATTCACGATTCAGACAAAGTGTCCTTTACCTCGATAATAACATTATATGATTGTAATTATGAACTCTTAAAACTATTTAGAAGGAAAAGGAGGAATGAACATCCAAACGCTGAAAGAGATAATAAAACGTTAAAGGAATATTTAAAGTTCAGACCGATAGATGACGAACTTAATCTTTTCAATGAATTTTGTTTTAACTTTTGGTCTGTGTTCAGTGCTGAATTTACTGTGATTGGTGATTATCTAAGCAATGAAACTATAGCTCCTGCTACAATCTTCAGGAATTCTGAGAATGGAGGCAATCTTCTTTTTAGGCCTGTAGGTCTTTTACCAATGGTTCAAGCTGCAATCGAGATACATAAGAGAGAGAAGGTTTCATTTCAAGAGATATTTAGAAAACTAAATGAAATTAATCTAACCCTTAATATAAGCCCGTGGCCCCAGGTCATCTGGAACAATTATGAACACACAATGATAATGAATAATCAGGGGCTGACTAAACTGTTTCTTATCTATTTGTATTCTCCAACTCTAATAAGATCGTTTGAACTTGCCACTATTAAATTAAAATATGCGGCTGCAATCGCATATCAGGGGGATATTGATGATGTTTTAAACGACATATAATTTTACTTAAGCTGCCGTTCCAAATCTGTAATTCGTTCTTTAAGAGTCTGGTCAAGATTCTTGGGAAAGGTTAAGTCACGATATTTCGTCGCTTCACCTACCAAAGCTTTATTATATGCTAGGCGCAAAATTAAAAAATGGGTCGTTACCTGAGGAAAAATGGAATTCCTCAAAGTATCGTCGTCAATAAGTCCAGATTTTTCGTGAATAAGCCTTTCACATTGCTCTCCAATTTTAATAATTTCATCCAAGAGAACTTTTTCATTCCCAATGACATCATTTCCATCCAAAAGATATAATAAGGTACTAAAATTAGGATTATTGGGAGTATAAAAGGAAGTAAATTTTTCGTAAAGAAGATTGCTTTTATTTCTAAGTTGCAATAAAGGGCCATAAAATTCATCTAACTTCTTATAAATATCCCCCCTTTTCTCTTCATCCTTTTTTGCTCTCAACGTATTTTTAAACTGGAGATAAGAAAAGTAAATTGCCCCCAGTCCTACTAAAATAGCTCCTACGCTGGACACCCATGTAGCCCAGTCAAAATTACTGATGTCGGGATTATTTATAAAAAAGACCATTTTTAAATTTTGACAAGAAATCAATTGCTTCGTCAAGATTGTCGAAAACAATTGAAGCACTTTGCCTTACAATTTCAAATTTATTAGCGAAGACAGTGTCGTTAGCGGACCTTTCGTCGACAAGAATTATGGTTTTGTCCAATGCCTTCGCAAACCCCACCTCTAAAGTCAATCCTATACCAGAAGGATTTTCCTTTTGCATGTAGGCAAACACAATATCACATTTTTTTACGTAAAACATGTCCCACACTGTGTATTCAGCACTCTTGTCTAAGTTATGCTCACGGGGATTATAAAACAGTAAATTAGTTGCGTTTACATCGCTGATCACTTTTGATTGCCAATCAAAAGTATTCATCCCGCCAGCTAAATATATTTTGGTCACCATATTAAATGAAACAAGCCGCACAACCTTCATCTTCAGCCTCAAGAATGTCAATCAGCTTGTTAGATCGATAGTTTTTCGCAGCAGTTTGTTGTTTGATTAAAAAATCTTCTTTGATTTGTTTTATACGCTCTGGATTAATCAGTTCTTCCAAGCGTTCGTCCTGCATCCAAGTATACCCTTCTTTCTCGTACTCCATTGCCAAAAAGAATTTTGTGGGATTCTGCTCATACAGCCACACCCATTCTATTTTTCGCTGAAAGAAACAGAAGAAACAACCTGAGCGACTTCTATTGTAGTTTCCAGTTTTTCCATTAACCTCATACGGAATTTCCTCATAGTAAGCAGGAACCCCTACTCCGCTTTCCCTAAGAATTCGAAAGATATCGTCTCGCACTAAAACATCCTCATTATTAAGTAAAGGAAAATCATCTAACAATGCTATAGGTAAGTTGCTGCCTTTTGAAATTTGAAAGATCACATTATTAAATTCTTTCGAACCTAAATTCAATAATAAATTCCTTTTCTCATTCAAATTGAATGTGAACGACAAAGGAGTTTTTATAATTTCAGATGCTCTTTCAAAGAGCTGAGAAGGTAGAAATTCTTTATATAGCTTATATAGAAGCTCTGTATTGACATTCTTTAAAGCTTGATTTACAACCTCCTCGCTCCAAATATTTTTCCTGAATGGAAATATTGATTGTACGTGGGGTTTTGTAGAGATGTAGCCTTCTCGCTCTTCGTCTCCGCGAATTCCGACGTAAGAAATTACTGGTGTGGAACCTATATAATTTTCGAAAGGTTCTATCTTGAGCTTTTGAGTACACCACCTCGCATTAGAGGACGGCAAAAATCCTCCATAAACTTGATGATAGAAATCAAAGGGATTATCATGGTCAGCTGTCTTTGCATATAGCTTTCTAATTTTGACACCCAGATAAGTTTCTAGATTAAGGATAAGTTGGTAAGTTTCATCCAGCTCTTTACCTGTATCGCATGTGTAAAATTCAATATCCATTCCTGGATATAAGCTTTTCATATAGATTGCTAAGGCAGCACTATCTTTCCCGCCGGAGATACCTAATACATGTCTTACATTCTTATCCTTATTCACTTTCGTCAATCTCCTTTCTCAATAACTCTCCCAATATAGCGATTTTAGTAAATTTATTTTCTTCCCGCAAAAGCACTGTTAACTCTCTTTCAAGGTCTATTAATTGTTGATTTCGCTTCTTTGGAATTCTAATTATCTTATTGCTTAGACCTTTTTTAGGAGTAGTAATTTCTAATTTGAAAACGTCCTCATGTTCCAGATCGATATTTTGAGCGGACATTTCATTCAGATTATCCAGTTCGTGAATCAGGAAAAGAAATGCTCCTTGAAGCTTTAACTCTTCTGTATCACTTATTTTATCAAGCGTCTTACCGATTGCGGCTTGACAAATGGATGATAGCCATGCACTTCTGTCGTCCAATGGGGAACATAATCGTTGATAAAATGATTTTTGCGGAGCTAAAAGTAAATGTTGATTTAAACCCACGTAGCGTCTTCTAAACTGTTCCTTATATTCTTCGAAGTCGAACTTTTTGTTCCAAAGTGAGTTTATCACTTCCTCGAATCTAAACTCTAGATTTACTAACGCGAACTGCAGCTCTTTGACGGCAACATGGAAAGCCTCTGTAAAGCCTTTAAGAAGCACAGGGTTGTTGTTTAATTGGTTTATATCAAAGCCAAGAGCGTTTGGAAAATCTTCGAAGAAAAGCTTTTCAGGATCAGTTGCCTCAATCAAGGCGTTTCTTACTTGTATCGTTTCTTTTTGTAGCCTTTTTGTCCTCTTCGTATACTCTGGCAATTCCTTGTAGAATTTTATAAAGGGTGAAATTGTCTGGATAAAGGATGCTGTTGAAGTTTTGTGTTCCTCATTTAAACTTAAAAGATGTCTATACTCGTTGAAAAGATCGATTTTAACCCCTCCAACATCAAAAGCCTTTACGCTGTAGTCCTTTGGATTTCTGACAAGTAGCTCTAATACCTCCGCATCAATCTCTGGTATAAATCCATTTTTCCCATACAAAGCAAAATCAGATCTTTTAAGAAACAGAATGGTCGGAACTATAAAATCCAGAAAACCTTTTTTTAATTTAAATGGACGCTTGCCTAGTAGATCGTATAATTCTGATATAGCTCTCCTCGAATTGATGGATGATTCAATAAACCGGTCGCATACTTTAAAAAGTGGATTGAAATTATAGTGGTCGTTCTGTGGTTCCGTGAGTTGCCATAAGCCATCCTTTTGAGAATGAATTTTACTTTCTTTTAACAGTGAGCGATATATGCTTTTCTCAGGTGGAAAACCTTGAATACCCAAATCCTCTTCAGATATGTTTACAAATAGTCTTTCAATAAAATTTTTTCGAGCAGTAGACACTGCAGGTGAATGCTTTGATCTATTTGCTAATTCGCTCTTGAAGATTGGCGAAGCGTCATAAATCTCCTCACAAATTTTCGACAATTCCGAATTGAAATTTCTGCTATTATTTACCAGTAGCTCATTTCCACCAAAGTACCACCTAACCGTTTTTGAATTGTAAAAACTGCCAAATACATAATGATTTAGAAGATGCTTTTGAATGTCAATTATTTGATTGATCTCCCTCTGAACAATTCGATCTTCTAAATGTCGCTCCTTAACTATTTCAGCTTTTTCAATTTCTTCGATAAGTGCCTTGATGTCTTCGGTATTTTTAAAAACGCCGTAGATAACTGCTTCAGAGCTTGACGCCGAGATTTCTTTAATCTCTTGCTCCGATAGATTTCCATCAAAAACTAAGTTTATAAACCCGTCAATTTCACCCTGAGGAGGTGAAGAGTTATATGGCGTTTCAGTGATTTTAAACTGGAAAATTCTTGGCGTACCTTTAGAAAAATAGGCTCTTTTGGCAGATATTGTTGGAAAAGAAAAATACTTACTTAAATAAGTAACAACGTCATTATTCCTATTTAGTTGAGTAGACGCTTCTTCTAGTTCTACATCGATATCTACTTCGGTACTATCAAACAGCACAAATCGCTTCGCATTTTTATAGAACCGGATAACTTTTTTGCGTTCTAAATCTTTTAGCGCTGTAGTTGTGCCGCTTAGACCTGAAGTAATATTGATATAGTCATCTAAAAACTTTTCATCTAACCTTGAGCCCGCGTGAGAAAAGATATTAAGAAGTCCTACAGTCTTAATTATTGTCTGGTAGAGCGCTATTTGTTCATATTCAAACTCGCCTTCCACACGCTCAAGAGCTATTCGGATTGATGCCCATTTAGAATAGTCTGGATTAGCTTTTGACTTTAAAAAAGAATTGAAGTTGTGGTGTAAATAATCATGTACATTTTTAATAGAATAAAAGGCGAATTTACCTTTGTCAAATTCATGCAACCCTAAATGATTGTGGGAATCTAAAAACGTGAATAAGGATCGCTCGTTTTGGCCATAATGCTGCAACGAAAGAGCAAGAACTGAACTTGAAAGGATATCTAACGGATAAAGTAACTTCGCTTTTTCTATTTCGAAGTAATCTTTTAATGGAAATGCTTTGGCATCCCTTATGCACTTAAAAAGTGAATCAAAACTAACCTCCAATTCTCTCGGGACTTTACCTTTGATTCTTTTGCCGGCCAAATCAATTAACTGCTCAACGGGTTCGTTGAAACTAATTTCCTTAAATCTACCTTTTACCTTAAGCCACTCATTCCGTTGAAATTTGGTCAATGAGGATCCATAACCTGAAAAATCTTGATGAAGGGTAGAAATAAAAAGCAATTCATCCCCTCCATTATTAGCGTACTCCGCTAACTGCTGAAGAAAGTAAAGCTCGACTTCCGGATCATGTTTAGAAGAATATTCGAGAAATTTGCCAAACTCGTCAATGATTAAGAGAACTCCCTTATTCGTATCGTTTTGTTTCGTAGTAAATTCCCGAATAGATTCAAGTATTTCTCTTGGCCTAGCGGCGCAATTAAAATGTTCTGCCAAGGAATCCAAGAGAGATGTATACTCGCCTACTATTTTTATTACCTCGAAACGGGTGTATTTGGTCCAGCTTCCCCTTTCATCAAATACCTGTTTCTCATTTATGTGAGATTCAAATGCCGTTAGGAATGTAGATTTACCAGTACCATAGGCGCCAATAAGATTGAAAGCTCTAGTCCCGGAGCTATAATTTGCTGTGATATCATTAAACACTGACTGGACATTCTCCGTTTTAATATATCGAAGAAGGTCAAACTCACTATTCAGAATATTAGTTGATGGATGAAATTGGTTAACCATAATATTCATTTAATACCTCCCACTTATCTATATCCTTGATTATTTGAAACATCCTATTGCCAGCAGTGCTCGTAAAACTATATGTGGTTGGCCATGTTTCCACAACTTCTTTTAGCTTTCCTTCAAGTCCTTTCTCGGAAAGCCCAAATATCACACCCGGGGAGTTGTAGCCTTCCAGAAGTTCATAAAACGATAGCGCTTTTTCTTTCGGATATTTATCTAAAATGCAAAACAATATCACATGAATAGGTAGGTCTAGTCGTTCTTCTCTGAATGCCCTATACCAATCCATTTGTTTATTTTCCAGATCTTGCTTGGTAAAAGGGGTGATAAGATTTAAATCAATTAATAGGTTTGAGGTTTCGTCTTCTAAATCAACTTTCCCATCGTTTGAACGAACATATGTTCTTAAAAAGACGTTGATATCGGATCCATATGTTTTTTCACTGTAAAGTGACAATTCATTCTCTTCGGTTTTTCGCTTAAGGAAGCCCAAAAGTTGTTCTTTAGTAAATTCACTCCGTTCCTTAGTGAACTGATTAAAAAACGCATTAAATATAAAAACTCGTTCGTTGACTACTATTGAATAATGTAGTAGCCAGAGAGAGGCAATATCTTCCAAAAAGGGATCTTTAGCTTTTAAGATATATTCGCCAAGACGTGTTGGCTTTTCGGTTTCTTTATCAAGGATATTAAAGCCTTTAAGCCAGAATCGAATCGCTGTAACCATATTCTTTCCCACCCCGAGATGCACAACTGCATCTTCGTTTAAAAACGATTGTCCATTTTCAATAAAGTCGTATCCTTTTTTAAGCCAGAATTGTCGACAAACAAAGGTTTCGTGGCCTGAAAAGCTTATTTTCATTTTACTGTTTTCCCGCTAACTAGATGAATATTAAGCAAAAATAGTTAAACCTTGGATAGGTACTTATCAACAGTATTCAACTTCCTAACAACTAGGTCTTTAAATTTTTTACCAGTCAGTATACTGCATATAAAGCCTCCAAAAACCGACCATTCTTCTTAGAGTCTTGTTCGGGAATGGTTCGACCATCCTAAGACCAAAAGTCGGTTGATCTAAGGATGGTCGAAGGAGTCTGCTACCTGGCCTTACCAAAGACGGTCACAATTCCTGATGGGGGAGTTTCGGCTGCCGGTTTTTCCTTTCGCAGCAGTTCAGCCACCAGCAGGTTGTGGGGCCTCTGGCCGGGTTTGCACATGGCCTGGTAAGCGGCCTTGTTTTCGGGGATGGAAAGAAATTGAACGGCGTATTCCTGCGCTTCCTTAAAAGCTACCCGGTGGGCAAGCTGCGCTTCGGAGAGTTTCACTTTCGACATATCCGGGAACTTTGTCAGGACCGTCCGCCCGTCCTTATACTGTTTTACCACAACGGTTTTTTCGATCTGTCCCCTGATCTCTTTATCGCAGTTCTTTAATATGGCCATCTGGATTGAATATTTTAGTTCCCCGGTCAGCGACAATATAATGAAAATCATTTTTCTAAAAGAGGCTCGTTGGCTTTCAGCTATCAGCCGTCAGCTATCAGCTTGCTTATCCCTCCGGTTTTAAGTCTTGATGTCGTAAATGAATGGGGGCGGGAGTTTCACGCAAAGCACGCTAAGGAGACGCAAAGAAGGGAAGGATAAAGCTATCAGGTATCAGCTGAGAGCTAACAGGTATCAGGCATCAGGTATCAGGTTCTTATCCCTCCGGTTGTCAAGCTTTGCGCCCTTTTAGCAAACCAGCTAATTAATTCGTCTTTGCGGCCTTTGGGTGAAACCTAATTCGTGAACCGGCACGCGCGCCTACTTGATCCTTCCGTTTTCATTTTCGAGTGCCGAGCTATTGGTCCTTGGTCCTTTGGTTTGGCCGGTAGAGAACCGGTAGCTGAAATTCAGTTTAACCTGGCGGGTTTCAAAATAGCTGTAGTTATGGATGTAAAGTCCGTCGACGCTTTGTACCGAACTGGCCTTGTTGCCTTTATAAACATCGTTAAAAGCTAGTTTCAGGTTCGCTTTATTGGCTAAGAAACTGCGCTGAATGCCAATATTTACCTGGCTCGTTGGTTCCGAAAACTGGTTGGCGCCGGCCAGGCGACGTGAGTTGTATACCCCGATCATTTCCGCGCTTAGCTTGTAGGGTAATTTAAAGGTTTGCTGGAGGCTTAATCTCGCTGCGTTTTGCCGAAGTTCAAGCTTCCGGCCCGCCCCAAAATCTACCTGGTTGTGCAGGCCAAACAGGGTGCCGTTAAAGGTCATTTCCCACCAGCGATTAGCTGTAAAGTTTTGGGTGAGTGTCAGTGCCAGGTGCTGCTGCACACCCAGGTTGCGGGGAACCATGACAATCCGGGTCTGGCTGATGGTATCGGTTACTTCGACACTAAAATTGTCGGTGTAGGTATAGCTCAGTCCTAAGGTGCCGGAGCTTTTATAGGCATACTGCAGCTGGCCCCGGTGGCTTAACTGCGGTTCCAGGAAGGGATTTCCCTGCCAGTAAGAAAGTTCGTCTAAGAGGTAAATAAAAGGATTCAGGTTCTGGTAAGCCGGACGGTCGATCCGCCGGGAATAGCTCATGGAAAGACTATGCGATGGAGAGGGTTTCACGGTAGCCGAAAAGAACGGGAATAGGTTCGTGTAATTCCGGGAAGTGGCGCGGGCGTTGCCGGCAATGGGTGAGCTGTAATCCAGCTTTCCTTGCGACGATGAATTTTCTACCCGCAAGCCGCCCTCGAGCTGCCATTTGCCCAGGCCCCTTTTGTAATTCAGGTAGGCACTCGCGATCGCTTCCCGGTAGGCAAAGCGGTTGGAGCGCGACTGGTCCAGGGTTTCGCCCTCGGCTTGCACTTCCAGGAATTTGGAGTCGGTATCTGCGGCCACGGAGGAGTATTTGGCCCCGGTCTCCAGCTTCCCTTTCAAAAACTTGCTTGTGTAATCTGCCTTTATGGCCTTCATCCCGATATCAATGGCATTCAGCGAACGGTAAAGGTTATCGCTCAGAACAGCATCATCACCGGCCGTATACCTGTTAGACTGCATGTTCCCGGAGCCCTTGGCGAAATCGCCGTAATCTGCGTCAATATTGATGATCCTTCCCAGCGTGTCTTCGTATTTATAGTTGAGGTTGACGTTGTAGCGCCCGGTCTGCTGGTAATAGTAATCATTGATGGCCGTCAGCACCTGGTCGACTTCAGGGCTTTGGGCTATACCGATTTCCGTCCGGGTATCGGTTATCCCGCCCCCGAAAATAAAATTGCCGTTCAGCATGATGCCCAGGGTTTGGTTCTTATCCAGGGCATAATCGGCACCCAGCCTGGAGTTCATTTTTTTCCGCTTGTCGACGTCGTCGGTAAAGCTGTTGTAGAATTTCCCTTCCTGTAAACGGTCGGCGCCGTAGAGATAGGAATAGTTTCCCAGGAAATGACTGTAGTTGCCATAAAGGTTAAGCCGGTTTTTCCGCAGGCTTAGCGAGAGGTCCTGGTTGTTCTTCAGGTATACGCCATAGCTGAAACCGGTGGTGAGGGCAGCGCTAAAGCCCTGGGCAAGCGACTTTAACGTTCGGATATTGATAATGCCCGCGGTGCCGGAAGCATCATATTTTGGACCCGGGTTGTTGATGATCTCAATGGACCGGATGTTCGAGGAAGACATCGACCGCAGCAGCTCGGCAATTTCTTTCCCGGACAGATAGGTCTGTTTGCCGTCGATGAGTATAGAAGCACCGGACTTGCCATTGAGGGAGATGCTGTTATCCGTGCCCACGCTTACGCCGGGTGCCCTTCCCAACAGTTCCAGTGCGTTTGATCCCTGTGCGGTGATGCTCCCCGCCACATTGAAGACGATATTTCCGCCCTCCATCTCTATCAGCTTCTGGCTGCCGGTAACTTTTACTTCTTTTAAAAGTTCGGCGGTGGGTGTTAGCTTCAGCGTGCCAAATGCTCTGCCCGTAGCACCATTTTCCGCCTCAGGGACGCTAACGGTTAAGATCTCGTAGCCCATCGCTGATATTTTCAGCGTATATTTTTTGCTGGGTTTCAGTGCATAAGTAAACTGGAAGTCGCCCTGCTCGCTGCCGACGATACCACCTACGTGAACCCCGTCTTCCAAAAGTGAGATGGTCGCGAATGGAACCGCCCGGCCTTCCGGATCTGCAATGCTGCCGGACAGACTGGTATCTGCAACCGCACTTTCCTGGCGGCTCAACTGAACGACAGGCTGCTTAATAGATCTGGCGCCTGGCGCAGGCTGCTGTGCATTTACTGAAAAGGTACCTAAGAACAGCAGAGCAAGGCTAAAGAGTTTCTTCATTTAAATAAATAAGTCTTAGGCGCGAGCAAAGATGGGAGTACATAGATAGTAAAAAAAAGCTATCAGCTATCAGCCGTCAGCTATCAGCTTGTTTATCCCTGCGGTTGGTAGAGCTAACAGCTTTCAGCTATCAGGTATCAGCTTGTATATCCCTGCGGTTTTCAAGCTATATGAATGGGGTACTCAGGGGTTTCACGCAAAGCACGCAGAGAAGCCGCAAAGCAGAGAAGGCTTGATGTGGTAAACCTTTTCTTTGCGTGCTTTAACAAGCCAGCTAAATCTCTTCTTTGCGGCCTTTGCGTGAAACAAATCCCCGCGGTTTACAAGCCTGATAACGACTGTCTATCCCTTCAATCCTTGATAGGCCCTCAGCTTTAAGCTTTCGGCTTTAAGCTTTAAGCTCCTCTAACCCTAATAGATCCTCTTCGATTTCATCATATCTAACTCCGGTTGGGTAACAGCAGCAACGGCATATCGCGAGATCTTATTTACCGCCATTTCATCCAGCAGATCAACCAGGTTGTGGTATTTAGACTTATCACTTGGCTTTATCAGGACCATCAGGTCTTTTCCGGTGCCGGTATAAACCCGCAGTGACTGCTCCTGTAATACCCGGCGAATACCTGCTGCAGACGTCAAAGCGGGCGATGTGAGTGGCTTCTCCATGGTTCCGGCGTACCATTGCAGCATATCGTCTTTGCCTATGCAGATCGTTATGGTCCGGGCTTCGGAGACCGGCTGCGACGGCCCATCAACCGGCATGGCAAGCATCATGGAATTCTGTTTAGCCAGCGTCGTGGTTAGCATGAAAAATGTGATCAGAAGAAAGGCCAGATCGACCATCGCTGTTAGATCTACCCTAGGTGCCTCTTTCGGGTTTCTGCCTTTGGCTTGTCCCCGACTGGTGTTTAGCTCTGCCATACATGAAAGTTTATTAATGGATGACGAAAGAATGTTAATTCCATAAACAGCTGTCAGGTGTCAGCTAGGAGCTATCAGGTATCAGGTATCAGCTTGTTGGTCCCTCCGGTTGGTAGAGCTTTCAGCTATCAGCTATCAGGTGTCAGCTTGTTATCCCTCCGGTTTTCAAGCCTGGGGTATGCGAATGAATGGGGACTCGGGGGTTTCACGCAAAGCACGTTGAGAAGACGGATTGCGTGAACTCGGATAATATGCCTAACCACCTCCGTCTGCCGATAGGGGCAGCCACCTCCGCCAGCGGAGGATAATGCTTCGGTGTGGCATTATAAATATGAAAGGGTGTTTGTCAAGCTCCGCGAAAAGTTCCGATTCATTCTCATATCTTATGGAAACTGCTTCAGCGGATACCGGTGCCTCTGTTCCCGATTAATCGGGATGCCCGAAGGGCGGAGGTGGCCAGGAAATTTGCCTTGATTAAAGTTTTGGAATAAGGCCAAGGTCAACCACCTCCGTCTCCCGATAGAGGGAGCCACCTCCGCCAGCGGAGGATAATGCTTCGGATCGTTCCTAAGAATATCAAAGGTTGCTTGTCAATCTACCTCAAAGTTTGTGTTTCATTTACATTTCTTATGGAAACGCCCTTTACGGTGTAGCACTACTGTCCTCCGCTGGCGGAGGTGCCCGAAGGGCGGAGGTGGTCAACACCAGTGTACATAGCCGCCAATCCCGCTGCTGGTCCCATAGCCAGGAGCATATACAGGTATTGCGCATCGACATAGTTTGCCGCCGCATTGAGGAACTGGATACTCACAATGGTAATGCTGAAGCCGATACAATTGACTATGGTTAGGGCGCTGCCCCGCGATTCGCCGGGAGCATTATGGGCAACCAGCGTGGAAAACAAGGGCGAGTCGGCAACGACGGCGAGTCCCCAGAAGAAGAGGAATGCCAGGAACGGGATAAGCGGCGCGTTAAACAGAAACAGGGGCGAAACAACACAGCAGATTCCGGAAAGAGAAAGTGCGATGGCCGCTATCCTGCGCTGACCGAACTTCTGGGAAAGCAGGCCTCCGATGACGCAGGCCAGTCCGCCGGAAGCGATGATAAGAAAGGAGAAGAAAGGAATACTGAGATCCGTCGCCGGGTGCTGCTGTTTATAGAGCGTCAGCATTACCGGCAGGAATGCCCAGAAAGCATACAGCTCCCACATATGGCCGAAATAGCCGAATGCCGCGGAGCGGAAATTTCCGTTCCGGAAGATGCGGAGGACCGATGTGAAACGCATCTGCTGACCGGCTTTTCTGTGCGGACCATCGGGCACAAGCAGCAGCATGATCAGTCCGCCGGCAAGGGCAAGCGCCGAGGTGCAAACGATGACATAGCGCCAGGGAAGGTCATAGGTGAGGCTTTTCAGCAGGTGGGGAAATGCCGTCCCGACGACGAGGGCGCCCACCAGGAAGCCGAGCGATTTGCTGAGGCCTTCCTTGTAATGGTCAGAAGCGATCTTCATGCCTACCGGATAGATGCCCGCAAGGAAGAAGCCGGTGAGAAAGCGTGAGCCGAGCAGTCCGGCCAGGTTGATCCCGTCATAGAGAATTAGCAAGTTGAACAGGGCCGCCACTACGGAACTAAAAAAGAAAACTTTAACCGGCGAAAACCGGTCGGATATAGCGAGTACGGCAAAGACCAGCGTTCCAGTGATAAAGCCGAACTGCACCGCACTGGTAAGATGCGCCAGGAAGGAAGGCGCTAAATGGAATATTTGGACGATGTCAGGCAGCACCGCATTGCCTGCAAACCATAAGGAGGTGCAAAAGAATTGGGTGATGACGATGACGGGAAGGATCTTTTTAAAATTTGTCAATTTGCTAATGATTAGGTATCAGCTATCAGCTATCAGCCGTCAGCTATCAGCTAAGGAGAAAGTATTCACCACAGATTTAAAGGATTAACACAGATCTTGAACTTAACCACTTTCATAAACCTCTGAACCCATACACCCCTAAATTCTTCTGAAATAAAGTCAAACATAATTTTTTAATTCAGATTGACGATAGTTTTAGGAGGCTATTTATTTCACGCCAAGGTCGCAAAGATTAAGACGCAGAGGTCGCAAAGGTTTTTTCTCAATTACATTCCTTATGAAAACGAATTTTCCGGTGGCACGCACTCTGTTCCCGATCAATCGGGATGCCCGCAGGGCGGAGGTGGTCGGGATATTTGTTTTCAGTAAAGTTTTGGAATAAGGCAAAGGCAACCACCTCCGTCTCCCGATGAAGAATCGGGATCCACCTCCGCCAGCGGAGGACAATGCTTCGGAACGGCTTTTGGGTTATTAACGTTTGTTTGCAAGGCACCACGAAATTCAATTTCTTATGGAAAGGTACTGTCCGGAATAAACGAGGTCTATCCTCCGCTGGCGGAGGTGCCCGAAGGGCGGAGGTGGTCAGGGCATTTGTTTTGGTTAAAGTTTTGGAGTAAGGCCAAGGTCAACCACTTCCGTTCCCGATGAATCGAGACCACCTCTGCCAGCGAAGGATAGTTCTTCGGATCGTCTTTAAGGATATTAAAGTTTGTTGATAGGCCACTTGGAAGGTTTTATCTCAATTACATTCCTTATGAAAACTCCCTTTACGGTGTAACGCACTACTATCCTCCGCTGGCGGAGGTGCCCGCAGGGCGGAGGTGGTAAAACAGTTAAGTCAGCAAAGCATTCAACCCGGGAACACGATTCTTTCATTAAATTCAGATATGGAAGCTAATAAAGAGAATCAATACGCCTATAATACCCATCTACAACCCTACGCGTCATCACTTCGAAAGCAGATGACAAAGGCAGAGGCATGCCTGTGGAAATATGTCTTGAAAGCGCGTAAACTTCGGGGCTACCAGTTCAGAAGGCAAAGACCTGTACTTCGGTATATCGCTGACTTTATGTGCATGGAGTTAATGCTCATCATTGAGGTTGATGGAATAACACATGATTGGGAAGAAACGCATAAAAGAGACCGTAAAAGAGAGCAGGAGCTTGAAGCTGCAGGGTTTAGCATTTTGAGATTTTCTGACGAAGAGGTCCTGAAAGATATTGATGCAGTACTCGCTTATTTAGAAAATTGGGTTGATAGGCAATCTTTAAAATAGCACTCGATAGAACCACCTCCGTCTCCCGATAAAAAATCGGGATCCACCTCCGCCAGCGGAGGATAGTACTTCGGAACGCCCTAAAGGATATTGATGGTTGTTTTCGTGTCCACCTGAAGATTGCTTCTCATTTACATTTCTTACGGAAACGGCTTTTCCGATGGCACGCACTCTGTTCCCGATCAATCGGGATGCCCGAAGGGCGGAGGTGGTCAGACTCTCATAAACCCAATTTAACTTATATATTTAAGCCTTGTCCCCTTTAAAAGATTCCTGGGGCCTTAGCCTAAAGAGACCAAATAAGATGTTACGAAACTACCTTCCCCAGACCCTCCGTTTTGATTACAAGCTCGGCCTCACCCTCATCCTGTTATTCGGGCTGATCCGCTTCCTGGTCGTTCTGAACGCCACCATCACCTCCGACTACAGTAAGGTTTCGTTGATCTTCGTGGCGATGGTTTTATTGCCCTTCCTGCTGCTGAACCGGAACGGCCGACGGGAAATTGGGATCTGCAAACCGGCCAGCTACAAATGGCTTGGCATTTCATTTTTGCTCGGCGCAGGGGCTTGCTTCCTGGTTTACTGGATCGGCATGCTGCTTTTTCAGAAAACCGGCAGCAACTGGTTTTACGCGATAGGCAATACCTACCCGGTTAATCCGGCTTCCCTTCAGGAAGGAGATAAGCTGATCTACTTTATCATTTATGCGATCATCGGAATGACCTTTAGTCCTATTGGGGAGGAGCTGTTTTACCGGGGGATGGTCCATGAAAGTCTGCGCAGCAAATTTGGAGAGGTGAAGGCTTCTGTCATCGACAGCGCCGCCTTCGGCATCACGCACCTGGCACACTTCGGACTGATCTACTCGCTGGGACAATGGAGCTTACTGCCGCTGCCCGCAGTTTTGTGGATCATATTGATGTTTGCCAGCGGCCTGACTTTCGGCTACTGCAAGCGAAAAACAGGGTCGATATGGGGAGCGGTCATCAGTCATGCGGGGTTTAATTTGGCGATGACGTATTTTATATTCTATGAATTAATGAGCTAATTTGCTGATTCGGCAATTTGCTCCGTCTCGCGGTGACTCGGAGCCGCTTTCAACCTTACTGACCACCTCCGTCTCCCGATAGAGGGATCCACCTCCGCCAGCGGAGGACAATGCTTCGGATCGGCATTCGGATTATTAATGTTTGTTTTTCGTGCTACCTTGAAAGGTGCTTCTCATTTAAATTTCTTTTGGAAAAGGTCTTTACGGAAACCGACACTCTATCCTCCGCTGGCGGAGGTGCCCGAAGGGCGGAGGTGGTCAGGAAATTTGCCTTGTATAAAGTTTTGGAACAAGGCCAGGTTAACTACCTCCCCTCCGCTGTCAGGTTTCAGATATCAGGTATCAGCTGACGTCTGCCTTCCAGCCTTCCACGTAACATTTTTGTAACCAGGAGTAAAGTGCCTGAAATTACAAGGAAAAGAATGCTTATAATAGTGCCCTGACTTCAATGAGCTAATTTGCTAATGGGGTCAATTTGCTAGTAGGAAGGGATTGTCGATTGACCTCCCTAAACCTCTAAACCCTAAACCTCTAAACAAAAATGTTCAAATTCTACTCCTTCCTGATCCTGGCCTGCCTTGTATCTCCGTGCCTATTAGCACAGCAGGACTTGCCTACTGATTATCTGCCAAAAGAATTTCATGCCGGACGGCGCCAGGCCCTGAGAGACCGGATGCCGGCCCGCTCGGTCGCGGTTGTGTTCGCGTTCCCGGAAAAGGTCTATTCCAATGATGTGACTTATCCTTACCATCAGAATCCGGACCTCTATTACTTTTCCGGGTACAAGGAGGGAAACAGCGTGCTGTTAGTATTTAAGGAGCCGCAAAAAAATGAGAAGGGCGAAACCTTTAACGAGCTTTTCTTCGTGCAGAAGCGAAATCCGGCAGCAGAGCAATGGAACGGGCGCCGCCTGGGAGTTGAAGGCGTTAAGAAGAATCTCGGTTTTGAGCAGGTACTGAATGGCGAATCTTTTAAAGATCTGCCTCTTGATATGTCACGTTTTGACCAGGTACTTTTCAGTGAGCTTCCCGAGGCAAGCGATAACAAAAGGGATGCTGCCGATCTGTATGACCTGGTAAAAGTATTCAAACAAAAAGTTGGGCTTCCGGCCGAATATGATCACCAGGTAAGCCGGGGTATTTCCAACCTGAAGAACCTGAAGTTTGCGGATATGGGGCGCATGCAGCGGTATTTTGCGAGCGTCGCAAAGACCAGTCCGCAGCCTGAGCTAACGGAATTTGCCAGTCTGAAAGACTCGGTTGAGTTGCGTGCTTTTCAGCAAAAGCTGCAATCGCCGCGGTTTGCCGGCCTGGAGGGTCACATTGCAGCCTTACGGGAGATAAAAACTCCTGCGGAGATCAGCTTGCTGAAAAAGGCCATCGAGATCTCCTGCATCGGGCAGCTCGAGGTGATGAAAGCCATCAATCCGGCCATGTCTGAAATGGAGATCCAGGGATTACATGAATACGTTCATAAAAAGTATGGCTCAGAGAGTGTCGGCTATCCTTCCATCGTAGGAGCCGGAAACAATGGCTGTATCCTGCACTATATAGAGAATAGCAAGACGAAAAGCGGCCAGGATATGGTCTTAATGGATGTGGGTGCCGAATACCATGGCTATACCGCAGACATAACCCGGACGATCCCTGCCAATGGTAAGTTCACTGCGGATCAGAAAGCGATCTACGACATCGTCTATGAAGCGCAGGAAGAAGTGTTTAAGATCTGTAAGGAAGGAACACCATTTTCGGCTTTGAATAACAAGTCGAAGGAAGTGCTGGCTGCCGGCCTGAAAAAATTGGGCATCATCAGCAGCGATGATGACCTGCGCCGCTATAGCCCGCATGGTGTATCGCACCATCTCGGATTGGATGTGCACGATCCGTCAGCAAGCAGTATCCTGAAAGAGAATATGCTTCTCACCGTTGAGCCGGGTATCTATATTCCTGAAAACAGCCCTTGTGATAAAAAGTGGTGGGGCATTGCTGTCCGCCTGGAAGACGATGTTTTAATCGGGAAGACCCAGGGAAATGTGTTATCAGGATTCTTAGCCAGGAAGGCTTCGGATGTTGAAAAGGCGATTGCTGAAAAGAGTGTGTTTGATAATCTGAAACTGCCGGCGCTTAAGTAATTTGCTAATTCGGCAATTTGCTAATTTGCTAATGGGTACGGCTTTCTGTCCTCCGCTGGCGGAGGTGCCCGCAGGGCGGAGGTGGTCAAGTATTTGTTAGTTTAGAATTTCGCACCAAGGCCAGGTTCACCACCTCCGTCTCCCGATAGAGGGATCCACCTCCGCCAGCGGAGGAGAGTGATTCGGATCGGT